>NZ_QNRJ01000002.1:410093-468016 GCF_003315075.1 Rossellomorea aquimaris | reverse complement strand
GAAATAGAGGAAAGGTCGAGACCCCACAGACGGAACGTCGAGGAGGCTCGACTTCCTCCCCGCGGAAAGCAAGTGCCTGGAGCGGAAAGGAACGGACCATGATTCTTTCTACACTCATCTTAAATGCAAATCTTAAACAAAATAGCCACTAAAAAGGACTGTCCTGGTTATTCATCTCATTTATTATAAAGATGAATTATCGAGAGGGCAGTCCTTTTCGTGTGATTTCAACATAATTAGGGAAATGATGATTGTAATAGTATCCGCCAATTGCAATCACAGAAAAATGAAAAAGGGGAAGTATCATTATCATGATCGGGCTTTTTAATAGCAATACACCTTCTTGGACCATGAATACTTCTATGGTTAACAGGAAAAGGATGGTCAACAGTGCATATTGCTTATCCTTATTTCTAAAAAAGATAACCAGTGCATAAAAGTAGGTGGTAAACCAAATGTATATCGCATTTCCCGCAATCAAGTCCCGCGTAGGATTAGAGAAATGATTCAATGGGATGATATATAGTTCCAAAAGGGATGATAGAATCCAGGCAAATGAAAGAGAGACGGTCGACAGAGCAAAAAACAAGGTAATGAATAGTACATAGTGATTAGGATCATCTTCAAGCAGCTTCCACCACACTTTAGACAGGATGACAGAAATGAGTAAGAAAAATGATGTGTAATACGATTGCCACCAATGGTGTTCATACAAATTTGAATAGGTGAACCATGTTTCAATGAGAAAGAATAAACCAATGATCAAGGCAATCCGTGTCGCTCTTAAATGATAGACAACAATATACGTGAGGGCGATCGGCACAGAAAAGGCTTGAGAACTAATCGATCCTAACACACTGTCATTGTAATTATTCGATATTATATGGGGATGATACGTATAGCTGTTAAATAAAACAAAGATGATATATTCGAATACATAAGCTAAGCCGGAAATGAAAAGCCAAAATAATAAAATCCGAGCAGACATATGACGGTTCTTAACGACAATTATGACTAACAGGATAATGCTGATAAGACTAAGGGATACAAATGGAACCCAATTCGCCATGCTATTGCTCCTAACGTTTCAGTATAAAAATAGTGTTTACAGATTGGGTGTATTTATTTATCGAGGTGAATTATTTGTGAACATTTTCTATTGTAGCCGCTTTAATATTGAAGGATTTTCCTGAAGAGACTATAGTTAACATTAACTGCTTCCAAACCGTAGTGAACGATATAGATATAGAAAGGGGAGCACCCGTTTGAAAATTAGTGATTTTTCCATACGCCGTCCTGTATTCACCATTGTCACCATGCTACTCATTCTTATTCTTGGAGGAGTTTCCCTCCTCCGAATCCCATTAAAGCTCATTCCTGATCTAAATCCTCCAGTTGGGGTCGTCGTGACTAATTATCCTGGCGCAAGTCCTGAAGAAGTGGTGGAAAAGTTGACGAAACCACTGGAAGAGAGCTTGTCCACTTTACCAGGAATGAAAAACATCCAATCTACTTCCAGTGAAGGCTCAAACTTCATTCTCCTTGAATTTTCATGGACAACCTCCATTGATGAGATAGAAAATGATGTACTTCAAAGAATAGATCAAAACCCACTTCCGGATGGGGCGGATAACCCCAGGTTTCTTAAGTTCGATCCGGCCCAATTTCCTATCATTCAATTCTCTTTGCGTGAAGAGGGTAAGGAAAGTAATTTAAAAACGCTATCCGAGAATTTGAAGTTGGAATTAACCCGGGTTGAAGGAGTGGCCAATGTAAACGTTTCTGGTTCACTCCAGGATGAAGTGGTCATTGAATTAAATCAACAAGCGCTGAAAGATAATCGTTTAAGTCAATCTGACGTTATTAACACGATTAGAGCAAATAATATAACATCACCTGGGGATACCATAGAAACTGATGGACAAACCTTAACCACCCGTGTCATGAGTGAATTACAGTCCGTTGATGAGCTGGAAAAATTGGTGCTTCAAGTGAATCCTCAAAATGGTAAGAAGATCACCCTTGGGGAAGTGGCGGCTGTTGAGAAGAAGCAGCAGGACACGAATACGATCACTCGTGCCAATCAGGACTCTGCCATCCTTTTTAGCGTGTTACAACAATCGGACGCAAACACAGCTTCTGTTTCAAAAGCCTTTCAAGATGAGCTGGATCGTCTACTTCAACAAGACCAATACAAATCAATCAAAGCAGACATTCTCTTTGATCAGGGGGACTACATTACCCAAGCGATAGGAAATATTGCAAATTCCCTTATCATTGGCGGGGCTTTTGCCATGCTTGTTCTATTTCTATTCCTGAAGAATGTAAAGAGTCCGTTAATCATTGGTGTGGCGATTCCATACTCTGTCATCGTTACATTTGTCTTAATGTTCTTTGCTGATTTTGCTTTGAATATCATGACTCTCGGAGCACTTGCCCTTGGAATTGGAATGCTTGTGGATAATGCCATTGTTGTCATTGAAAATATTTATCGGCACCTTTCCCTTGGGAAAACACCGAGAGAGGCTGCGAGTATCGGAGCCAAAGAAGTGGGTGGAGCCATTACGGCATCTACTTTAACAACAGTTGCAGTGTTTTTACCTGTTGTCTTTATTTCAGGTTTGCTTGGTGAATTATTTACCGAATTTGCCCTGACCATTTCTTTTAGCTTATTAGCATCCCTCGTTGTAGCCTTAACGGTCATCCCGATGTTAGCAAGCAGATTATTGAAGAAGCCTAAAGGAAATCTCGAAGCGAAGCGTAGGCGCTCAAAAAGCAGAAAAACATTTGCGAGATCTATCAAGTGGGCCCTTCGTCACCGATTCATCGTCCTGTTTATTACGGCTCTCACTCTGGTCGCAGGCGGTTTCGGCTTGACGACAGTAGGAACACAGTTTTTACCTCCAACGGATGAAGGGTTTTTCAATATGAGGGTCGAATTAGATAATGGAGCATCCGTGGAAGAGACAAACAAAGTTGTAAATGCAATTGAAGATAGGCTGGAAAAGGAAAAAGATGTCGATGTTTTTGTAAGCCTGGTCGGTACAACTCAGGAAGAGTCCTTTAGAGGAAGTTCAAAAGGGAATATTGCTGAAGTGTACGTGAAAATGAAGCCTTTAGAAGATCGTGGGAGATCCATATTCACTTTTGCAGATGAAGTAAAACCTGAGATAGAAAAAGCTGCAAAGAAGGTAAATGATTCATCGGAAATTTCTTTTAACCTTCAGTCAACATCAGGTTCCAGCCCTCAAACCCTGACGTTCAATTTAAGGGATACAGATCCAAATCGATTGGATCAATCTGTCGATACATTATTCCATTCTTTGAAGGGTATGGAAAACGTCTCAGAAGTAACGACGGATCAAATGGAAACGGTCAAAGAAGTCCAAATGAAAGTGAACCGTGACAAAGCTCTCGAACAAGGGTTGGCACCAGCTCAAATAGGCACACTTGTACAGGATGTAACACGAGGTGTATTGGCGACTCAAATGGTTACAGAAACGTCTGATGTCATAAACGTCCTTGTACAATATGACCGTAATATTACGGAGAATCTTGACTCCCTGAAGAAACTACTTATCCCTAACGGACAAGGGAAGTATATTCAATTAAATTCTGTAGTGGATTTTTCGATAGAAGATGGTCCTGTCAGTATACAGAGAATCGATCAGCAGCACGCCGTTCAATTCACTTTGAAGTATTCTTCGTCCACCAATCTCGGGGCAATCTCGAAAGCTGTGGATGAGAAGATAGAATCTTTGGAACTTCCGAATGAGACATTGGTTTCATTCAGTGGTGACAGGGAGTTACTGGAAGATTCCATTGACGATATGGCACTTGCACTTGGACTGGCAATTATTCTTGTGTATATGGTCATGGCTGCACAGTTTGAATCCTTTAAATATCCATTCGTCATTATGTTTACAGTGCCGCTCATGGTCATCGGGGTCGCAATAGCGCTGGCTGTAACACAAACACCTATAAGCATTTCAGCGATCATTGGTGTCATTGTCCTGGCAGGCATTGTTGTAAACAATGCGATTGTGATTGTTGATTACATCAACCAGCGTAAAGAATCAGGAATCAATAGCTTTGATAGTATTGTTGAAGCGGTTCAAGACCGGGCACGGCCGATATTAATGACCGCATTGACGACTATACTTGGCTTGTTACCTCTTGCCCTGGGACTCGGGGAAGGTACTGAGATCAATCAGCCGATGGGGATAGCCGTCATTGGTGGATTAATAAGCAGCACACTGTTAACGATTTATGTCATTCCCATCGTATACAGTTTCTTTGATAAAGAAACGAGAAGAATGAAGAGAAATCGTGAAGCATACGGTAATAAAGAATAGTCAAAGTCAAACGAGCCAACCTGACAGCTAAGTAGTCATCTCCTCAAATCGAGCAGGTACCTTAGACTGCAGGTTAGCTTTTTTTATTACCCATTTTGAAAGAAGTCCTTGGCGGGGGGGGGAATCGATATGAAGAAAGGGAACTATTTAATCACGGGGTTTCCAGGGTTTTTGAGTCTTAATATTGTGGAAGAATTAATTAGTCAAGAAAAGGCGTCATCGATCTACTTGCTTCATTTAGCCACTATGACTGAAGAAGCAGAGGAATTAGCCGGTAAGCTTGCAGGAAATAAGGAAACCGACCTCATTTTAGTCCAGGGGGACATTACACAACCTGATCTTGGAATGTCAGAAGGGAACATAGCTGAAATACGTGAAACAGTGGAGTATGTCTGGCACTTGGCTGCCATCTATGATCTTGCCGTGCCTGAAAATCTTGCATATAAAGTAAACGTCGAGGGAACACGGCACGTTAATTCTTTCTGTGAAACTCTTCACCGATTAAAGAGATATGTTTATTTCTCTACTGCGTTTGTGGCCGGTACACGTAAAGGAGAGATTTATGAG
Source organism: Rossellomorea aquimaris (assembly GCF_003315075.1). Taxonomy (GTDB): domain Bacteria; phylum Bacillota; class Bacilli; order Bacillales; family Bacillaceae_B; genus Rossellomorea; species Rossellomorea aquimaris_C. The sequence continues at coordinate 463,094 of NZ_QNRJ01000002.1, read as the reverse complement.
AAGGAGCTTCTGTGTCCTGACCGCTTTAATAATTTCTACGAACAGACAAAGTATGAAGCAGAGGTATGCGTTTCGGAACTGAAGGGAATCCTGCCGATTACGATCATCCGTCCCGGTATCGTTAAAGGAAGTTCAAAGACGGGTGAGACAGTTAAGTTTGATGGTCCGTATTTTATTATGAATATGTTTAAGCGATTATCCTTTTTACCCTGGATACCCTTTCTCGGAGAAGGAAATGCCCTCATCAATATCGTTCCCGTCGAATATGTCGTCCGGGCTTCGATATACCTCGGCCATGAAGGGATCGGAACAGGAAAAACCTATCACCTTACCGATCCACAACCAGTGACGGTAAAGGAAGTGTATGAACAGATTCTATGGCATATGTACAAGAAACAGCCTCGGGGGAAAGTTCCCTTATCTCTTTCCAATTGGGCACTGGGCTTTCGGTTTGTACGCAGATACTTGAAGGTAGAACGTGAAGCGCTTGATTATTTTACACTTGAAGGAAGGTTTAATTGTCAATATGCTCAAGAAGACTTAAGAGGATCTCACATTCAATGCCCAACCCTCTCAAGTCAAATTGAAAAAATGGTTGAATTTTATCTTGAACATTCTTCTAACGAAAAATTACATGTGAAGATTAATTGAGGAAGAATTCATGAAGATTGTCAGATAGTGTCTTAATCCTCGTAATAATTGGGAGGGAAATGGTAAAAATAATGGGAGAAGCATCAATAGGAGGATTCTCGAGATGTCATTTTCCCTTACGCAAGATCCGATCCGGTACATACATCCTATCATTCATTCACTTCAACGCCAATTGCCGGGATGCCCATGAAAACTTCTATTACAAAATTAGAAGGAATTCTATGGAGCATCGCTCTCCCTGGTTTTCCGCAATTACTGGTTGGACTTTGGTTTAAGGGAACGTTATTTGTGCTTCTTGAGATTATTATCAATGTCCAAAGTAACTTCAATCAAGGGATTATGTATAGTTTTTTAGGGGAAACCCATAAAGCAGCTTCTGTCATTGATTATCAATGGTTGATGTTTTATCCATGTCTTTATATGTTTGCCATGTGGGATGCTTATAAGCTTGCTCAAACCAAGGAAGAACCTTATATATTTTTACCCTTTGTCTTGTCTGCTTATATGGTGACCGTTGGCTTGATGTACTCTCCGAAGGTATATTTATTTGGTGAATTTATCGGACCTGTCTTTTTGCCGATGTTGTTCGTGATTCCCGGAGTGGTGCTTGGACTAATCATTCGATCAATCCTCCTCCGGATCCATTAAGTATTATCTCTTTACGAAACGTCATTCATGAGGTAAGATATGGCTATACAACTTAAACGTTTTCTACCTGTCAAAGGGGAGTAGCTATAGGTTTCATACCTAAACAAAGTCGTCAGTTCATGGATTATTCCATCGGCTTTGTTGGCATAATGATTATGCTCAGCAAGACCTTTGCCTTTTTTAGGCAAGGGTCTTTTTATTTTATAAAAATCCTTGCCTATTGGAAAACTAATTGTGTAAATAGGAGGGACTTACATTAATGGATGCTTCAATGTTATTGGAATATGGTTGGGTGCTGCTCATCCTTGTTGGTCTTGAAGGAATTCTGGCTGCCGATAATGCAGTTGTTATGGCAGTCATGGTTAAACATCTGCCGGTAGAACAAAGAAAGAAAGCACTCTTTTATGGTCTGCTGGGAGCTTTTGTCTTTAGATTTGCTGCACTATTCCTCATTTCGTTCTTAGTGAATGTATGGCAGGTTCAAGCCATCGGGGCCATTTATTTATTCTATGTGTCGATTCATCATTTCGTTAAAAAGAGGAAAGATACGGGAGTTGTCGAGTCAGAGTCTAACAAGGGCTCAGGTTTCTGGACGACGGTATTGAAGGTAGAGCTTGCAGACATCGCCTTTGCAGTTGACTCCATGTTAGCTGCCGTAGCTTTAGCGGTTACTTTGCAGCCAACCGGATGGTTTGATGTCGGTGGAATTGATGGAGGTCAGTTTATCGTCATGTTCCTTGGTGGAATCATCGGCTTGGTGATCATGCGATTTGCTGCAACATGGTTTGTGAAGCTATTGGAGAAATATCCTACATTGGAATCAGCGGCGTTTTTAATTGTTGGTTGGGTTGGGGTGAAGCTGGCTGTCTTTACGCTTGCTCATCCTGATGTAGCGATTCTGGATCACCATTTTCCTGAATCGAAGCCTTGGAAGCTCGTCTTCTGGACCGTTTTAATCCTTTTATCAGTTGGAGGATATTTATTATCACGAAAGAAAGCAAAACAGGAAGAAGCCAAAGAAGAAGCCAAAGAAGCCAAAGCCGAATAAAGAAAAATCGAAAGCTAACGTGAGAAAAATTCACGTTAGCTTTTTTGCTATGAGGAAGCATATGTCTACCATCCCTCTCCTTTATGAGAACTTTTTCAATTTTTATTTGTATAAACCCCCTCAAAAAAAATTCTCTTAACGTAACTCCTTTAATAAGGCGATCGATCGACCAATAAAACTTAACTTCCGAGGTGTACATATGACAAAATATTCCAAATTAATGAAATCATCTTTAGCTGTATTAGTGGCAGGATCTATTAGCTTTTCAGGTTCATTGGCTTATGCGAATAACGATGAAAAAACGTTCGACACGGTTACAATTGAGCAAAAGGGCAGTACAGGCGTTGCAGTGAATGACGAAGCCATGATTGATTCTGCTAAAAAAGAAATTGAAGAACTGGAAAAGACGGAAACCCCATCATTACTTCCTGGTGATTTCTTCTATTTTGCTAAGCTTGCTTTAGAGAAAGTGAAGCTTGCCTTTACGATGGATGATGCGAAAGAAGCAAAATTACTTGCAGAGTATGCAGCAGAAAGGCTTGCTGAAGTAGAAGCTTTATTTGAAGAAGGAAAAGAAGAGGAAGCCATCGAAGCAATCAATCATGCCATTGAAATGATTCAACGTTCTGGAGACGAATCATCACACGGTGAGAACGAAGAAGCTTCTAGCGATGAATCAATGGGAGAGTCAGCGGACGAAACCACAGTTGAATCGAATACTGAAGAGGAAAACATTGAAACGGAAGAAATCAAAGAAAGTAATGATGAAGAAACTGTAGAAGAATCAGATTCCGAAGAAAAATCGGATGAAATGACGGAAATGGAAGAATTAATGTCACAAAATATCATCGCACTTCAAGCTAATCTGGAGAAAGTGAAGAACCCTAAAGCGAAAGCCGCCCTTCAAAAAAATATTGAGAAGAGCTATATGAAATTAGCCGAAAAGCTTGCAAAACTTGAAGAGAAATGGGCGAAAAAAGCAAATGCTCAAGAAGAAACAGAATCCGATGAATTGGTAGTGGAAGACCCTGAAACAACAGTTGAGGAATCAGCACCAACCGATACAACAAATGATGAGGATACAGCTGAAAATACAATTCAGGAATCTCCTCAAGCAGCAAAGACTGCCCCAGTAAAAGTTAAACATGTAGAAGAAGAAGAGAAAAAAGAATTAAAGCAACAACAAAAGCAAGAGAAAAAAGAAGCAAAAGAAGTTCGTAAACAAATGAAAAACGAGGAAAAACAAGCTCGTCATGATGTTAAAGTAGAAAAGAAACAGCATCAGCCAGCTTCAAAACAGAAGGAACACCAGGGTCAGAACAGTAAAAGCGGAAAAGAAAACGGCAAGGGTCACAATAAAGACTAAGTATAAAGCAATAGCTTCAGGATAGGCTGAAACTAATGATTCGTCAGTCTCGAAGGGGATGCTGAACTTAAAGTGAGACTTCAATTACTGAGTTGATTGCATCTGTAAAGATTACTTAAGCAGTACCCCTTCCTCTCTATTATCCTTTTAATATCAACTTCATATGAGTATAATAGTGTGCAGGATGGAGTGAGACTGATGCTAAATGTAATACTGATTTTACTAGCCAAACAAAAGAAGAAACAAACGCTCGAAGACATGGCGATACGAATACAAAATGGTGATGAACAATTACTGAACATAGTTCTGGAAGACTATAAGCCATTTATAAAAAAGACGGTATCTTCAGTCTGCAAGCGGTATATCTATGAAAGTGATGATGAATTCAGCATCGGTCTTATTGCCTTTCATGACGCTATCTTAAAATATAATCATCAGCGAGGGTCATCCATCATTAGTTTTTCTGAAGTAATCATCAAACGGAAAGTAATAGATTATATCAGAAAAAACGGAAGGTATCAGGATGTGAGCATCGACATGAGTCTGGTTGAGGATGATGAAGAGAACCCTAATTTAACAATCGAGCAAATTGTCTCAGTTGAAGAATATGGGAAGCAGCAGGAAGGAACGAAGAGGCGTGAAGAGATCATCTCTTTCCAAGAACATCTTTCTCACTTCAAATTATCCTTCCATGAGCTGGTCGAACAATCACCTAAGCATGAAGATGCCAGACTGAATGCCATTGACATTGCTAAAACGGTGGTGAATTCCAAGGAATTATTGGAGTACCTCCTTGAAAAGAAACGATTACCCATAAAAAAATTAGAGAAACAGGTAAACGTTAGTAGAAAAACAATTGAGAGAAATAGAAAATATATTATTGCCATTACTCTTATTCTTATTGGAGATTATGTGTATTTACGGGATTACTTAAAAGGGCGGTTAGAGATATGAAAAATGGGATTATTATGGAAATTAGACGTGATATCCTCGTTATGATGACGTCAGAAGGGGAATTTCTGACGGGAAGAAGGCAGCCCAATCAAAATTATACAATTGGAGATGAAATTCCTTTCTTTCCTTTGCATCATGAAACTGCTATCGCCAAACCATCTATTAAATGGAATTGGAAAGTATCGACTGCATTATTAACAACTATCATCATCATCCTCACCCTGTTTTCAAGTGATTTCTTACAGGATAACCAGGCATATGCCTATGTGTCTGTCGATATCAATCCAAGTATGGAATTGACACTGAATGAAAAACAACAGGTGATCAAGATTACCCCTTACAATGAAGATGCCAAATTGCTTCTAAAAGAGTTAGTTGACTGGGATAACATGGATGTAAGTGAAGTGACAGAGGAAATCTTCCTGTTATGCGAGGAATTGGGATATTTAAAAGAGAATCAAAATGTTCTCATCACCTCTTCATTTATTGAGGATTCAAATGGTCAGAGTGAAGATGATTTGGTTGCTGAAATAAATAAGTTTGTTCAAGAATACAGCACAGATCACAACATGAACATTACGGTGAAAGAAACATCGCAGGAAATGAGAGAAGAAGCTTCTGATAAAGGAATGACTGCGGGGTCTTTATTACGGGAAACTGAAAAAGTTGAAGCACCGAAACCGGCAAGTGATCCTATAGAGGATAGTAAAGAGCAAGATGTGCTTAAAGAGGGAATGAAGAAAGAGGAGAATTCAAAGGTCGAGAGTCAAAATGTGGAGTTACCATCTGAAGAGAAGAAGCAGAAACCATCGAAACCTGAGAACCATCCAAAAAATAATAAACCTCTTTCAAATGAAAATAAGCCTCAAGAAAAACCTGCACAATCCCAGGGCAAAAGCAATTCATCTGACCACCACAAATGGAATGAGTCCAATGGGAAACACAATGGTTCTTCTAAACAGGGAGATAAAGATCAAACCAGAGGCAAAGAAAACCGTGATAATCACGAAAAGAATAACGAAGTAAAGAAAAATGATCATCAAGAAAAAAAAGAGAGTAAAAAAGATAAAGACTAATAAACAGCGACCCATTTATTAAATGGGTCGTTCTCATTTAAAAGGGGTAGCTGGTGAATCCAGCTACCCCAAGCCAATATTATTTAGTTTGTTGTCCGGAAAGTTGAGATTGAGCTTGTTTAACCAGTCGTTTTGTAATTTCTCCTCCAACGGATCCGTTAGAGCGAGCTACTGTATCTGATCCGAGTGTCACACCAAACTCTTGAGCGATTTCATATTTCACTTGATCAAGGTATTGTTCAACACCAGGAACGAGTAATTTATTACTGCTTCTTGCCATGGTTGTTTCCTCCTTAGTAGTAGACTTGAAACAATGATGTTTCTGTAGTACTATTATTTGTCTTATTTCTTCGAACATGAATGGTAATATTTCGCCGAAATTGTATAGTTTGTATGGGAGGAAATGAATCACGGATACTTGATGGTTTAAGCTGCTTTCCTTAAAGAAAGAATAAACATATAGGAAATTACCCATTTTTCCTTTCATTCTTCGTACATATTCATTAAGATAGAAAAGGAAATAACCTTGAAAGGGAAAAACAGATATGTGGTATAAACTTAGATTAAATTTGAATAAATTGACTCCAGCTCAAGTCATTGTGACCTTTTACCTTATCGCTGTGACTGTGGCGACGATTCTTTTGAGCTTACCATTTGCCCATAAACCCGGGGCAGAGTGGAGTTTTATTGATGCTATTTTCACTTCTGTCAGTGCCGTCAGCGTAACAGGCTTGACGGTTGTTAGTACTGCGGATACGTTTAACACAGTAGGGATTTTCTTATTGATATTTGTTTTACAGTTCGGTGGAATTGGAATCATGACCCTTGGAACGTTTTTCTGGCTTTTAGTAGGAAAGAAAATTGGTTTGAAAGAACGACGGTTGATTATGATGGATCAAAATCAATCCAACTTGTCGGGTCTTGTTCATCTATTAAAACAAATACTCCTCATCATCATTATTATTGAACTAGTAGGTGCATTCATATTAGGGGTATATTTTTTAAGCTATTATCCAAGTTGGCAGGAAGCTTTCATACATGGACTCTTCGCCTCAGTAAGTGCAACAACTAACGCTGGCTTTGATATCACTGGTCAGTCACTTATTCCATATAAAAATGACTATTTTGTTCAATTTATTACCATTATTTTAATTACATTAGGTGCAATAGGATTTCCCGTATTGATTGAAACAAAAGACTATCTATTGAATAAGCACCGAAATAAACATCATTTTTCCTTGTTTACTAAAATTACAACCATTACTTTTGGGCTATTGTTGGTATTTGGGACTTTAATTATTTGGTTATTCGAATATGATCAATTTTTTGCAGGAATGACCTGGCATGAATCATTCTTTTATTCATTATTTCAGTCTGCATCCACTAGGAGTGGAGGACTAGCCACCATGAATGTCGCTGAATTTTCAACTCCGACTTTAATGGTGATGAGTGCGCTAATGTTCATCGGGGCCTCTCCAAGCTCAGTGGGTGGGGGAATTAGGACAACGACCTTTGCCCTGAATATTTTGTTCTTATTCCACTTCGCCAGGGGCAATAAAACGATCAAGGTCTTTAGGAGAGAAGTGCACGAACAGGACATCATTAAGTCCCTAGTCGTTACGATGGTGGCCGTCCTTATGTGCTTTGTAGCGGTGGTAATCCTAACGATTACAGAAGACCACAGTCTGATTGAAATAATATTTGAAGTAGCTTCAGCCTTTGGAACCACAGGTTTATCATTGGGAATCACATCTGACCTTTCAACAATTGGAAAGAGCGTGATTATAGGCCTCATGTTTATAGGACGTGTCGGCATACTTTCCTTCTTGTTTATGATAGGTGGAAAAGAAAAAACAACCAAATATCATTATCCAAAGGAAAGGGTCATTATTGGATAGAAAAACGATGCATGCCGCATCGTTTTTTTATTTGAGCACAGAATAGGGAACATCAAAGTAAAGCCAAAGGAAGAGAATGATGGGGAAGGATATAATCCATCCTACCAACGGGTTTTTATGATGAACAATGAGTACGGTGAACATCATGATATTAAATAGGATATCCCATCCCAAATGCCAGCCGTTGTGATAGGTCATCATTCCAAGTAAATGGGATAAGCCTTCCGTCACACCATAAATACCCGTCCACAATAGTATCCAGGCTATTTTCCCCCGGTATGTCGAGGGGAGCCTGCCGATAAAGATGGAAATGGTTGAGGTGTATTGAACAAGCATTTTACACAGGGAAATGATCGTATGATTCAGGCTGATGTGATCGCCGAATGCTGTAATCGCATGGAATTTCCACATAGAGTAGTCATACAAAAGAAACTGTGAAAGTAGGTCTCCAATAATAAAAAACAACAATGTTGGATAATAGCTGTAGAAATCTTTCCAATTCCCGAATTTCCATCCAAGTAGAGCGTAACAAAATAAGAAGACAAGTATCATGTTATATCCTCATTTAGCATTTTTGCATAGTTTTTGGTTATATGCTTCATTTATTCAGACTTTTTCTTCTAGTAATGGAATACCTTTCGCGGACTCTTTCGGAATGGAAAGAGTATCGGGTGGGGAAAGTAAGGATACAAAGGAGATGAGTTAATGATGAAACGTAAAGCTCAGTATAATGCTGCTGAAAAGAATAATCAAACACCTTTAAAGAATAAGCAAGAGGCAGAATTCTCCGCTGAATTCTCACAAGCAGAAGATCCTGCGAAGGGAAAGAATAGAAACTCTTCTAAAGGGATGAAGGGCAGAAGCTGATGAAGGATAAAAAACAATCTTTCCGTGAAGAATTTGGTCAGGAATTTGGAGATGTTAATGCGGCTAAGATTCTGGAAGTGACACAAAAACAGCCAAAAGCAAAAGAAAACAAGAAAAAATGTTAAGCAGTTCGCTTAACATTTTTTCTTGTTTATAGTGAAACAGATTGTCGGTCAAACTCAAATACGGTAGATTGACCCGAGGCTGGCTCAAAGTAAGCTAATACAAACTGATCTTGTCCATCCTTCGACTGAATCGTTTCAAGGAGTGTATGCTTATACAATTCTTTTTCATTTAAGTTTAGCCTAGCGAAAGATTCACCTGCGATAGATGGTTGTGACAGCAAGGTTTGATATATCGCAGACCTTTCTTCTTTGGTCAGTTCATGTGTCCACCAAGGCTTTCTTGGTTTGTACTTCTGATTCTCCAAATAATCCAGTTTCATTAGACCTTCAATAATCGAAATGTTGTAGCTTGTCTCTGTAAATAAGAACTCATGCAGTCTTTTAAACAAATCCTCGAGTTGATGTCCGATTCTTGACCAACCACGATTTTCCCAGTAGGAGCCGAATAGTTGGAAGAAATCGAATGGTGTCTCAAAGCATTCGGTCACCAGATATTCGATCGTCCGGTCCATACGATGATCGTTCCAATACTTTTCTAATACATCTTCAACCTGTTTGATTCTAACGATATCATCAAAGGATAATACATTGTTCCCGAGGATCTCATAAGGTGAATGGTCCATGTACGTATATTGATGATCGTTGGCACGAATCCTTAAGCCTGTACCGCGAAGCATCTTCAGGAATCCTAATTGAAGTTCCTCTGGACGCAGTTCAAATACATCATTGAACGTTTTCCGGAATGAATTGTAATCCTCTTCAGGCAGACCGGCAATCAAATCCAGATGCTGATCGATCTTTCCTCCATCCTTGACCATCGTAACGGTTCTTGTCAGTTTCGAGTAATTTTGTTTTCTCATCACAAGATCATTCGTTTCGTCATTTGTTGATTGGATTCCAATTTCAAAGCGAAATAACCCTGCTGGGGCATTTTCGTTCAGGAATTCAATGACTTCGGGTCTCATGATATCGGCTGTGATTTCAAATTGAAAGACGGTTCCAGGTAAGTGTTCGTCGATTAGAAATTGAAACATTTCCATGGCATAGCTACGGCTGATATTGAACGTACGGTCCACAAATTTAATGGTTTTTGCGCCATTTTTCATTAAGAATCGAATGTCATCTTTTACCTTTTCTCTGTCAAAGTAACGTACACCTACTTCGATCGAAGAGAGACAGAATTGACATCGAAATGGACAACCCCTGCTTGTCTCGATATACGTCACCCTTTTACCCAATTGAGGCAGATCTTCTTGAAAGCGAAACGGTGAAGGTACTTCCCTTAGATCAATTTTATTCTGCTGTGGCTTGATGACCGGCTTTCCATCTGCTAAGTAAGCCACTCCATGGACCTTTGAAAAGTCCCTGTCGCCATTCAGTTCATCCAATAACTGCTTAAAGGATTCTTCCCCTTCACCGATCACGATAAAGTCAACGTCTTCCAGCCGCTCCAACCAGTAGGGAACATCATATGTGACTTCCGGACCTCCCAGGACAATGGTTACCTCAGGCAGGATTTTGCGAAGGATCTTGATCACTTTGATTGTCTCTTCGATATTCCAAATGTAACAGCTGAATCCAATAATATCAGGTTTTTTCGAGAACAAGTCACTAGCGATGTTAAGGGTGGGATCCTTAATGGTGTATTCAGCCAATTCTATCTCATGTTCTGGCTCTGCAAAGGCCTTCAGACAACGAATGGCCAGATTGGTGTGAATATATTTAGCATTTAACGTACTTAAAACGACTTTCTTCATAAATAAGCTCCTTTTATACTAACCTCACATGGATGAGCCATGTGAACCATTGTAAACCATATTTTCCAACATATACGAGATGTTCGTACATCTAATATTAACCGTACTGATTATCATTTTATCTAAGGAAGAGAAAAAGCTCAATGTTTGTCTGGAATGAATTTAAATTTATTGTAAGTATTAGAAGGAATTTAAGGAAAAGTTACGAATAGTATAATAAAATAGTTAGTTTTTTTGAAAATTGTGTAGAAGGATGATCGATGCATACCTTAAGAGAATAGATACTCATGAAAAGGGACTGACCCGTGTCTGCTATTGGGTCAGCCCTTTCTAGTGAGGTTTATCTTGTTTTCATTTCTCTCTTTGAAAGAAGTTTCTGGAGTTTGGTTGATTTAAATTCCACTATCGGTTGCGTTAGGCTTGTGAATAACTTTGTCGAGAAAATCATGGTCATAACCAATGATACACCGAGTAAGACTAATAAACTCGTAGTGGGATCAATGGTATCCTTCAGCTGGCTTTCCCGGAATAATCGGATAAGAAAGCCGTGGAGCAAGTATACATATAGCGTATTTTTGCCCCATTTAGTGAAGAACCTTCTTTTCGTAGGGACAAAGGTAAAGAAGCTAAAGACCATCACAACGTTCAGCAGGTAAACAAATGCCCTAACCGCTAAACTGATGGTGTTGTTCCCTTCGAAGTCTCCATACGGCTTAGAGCCGAGTAACCATTTATCGGAGAATTCAGGGATGAAATACATTCCTAAAAATACAAGAACAAATAATGTACCTGCCACTATACGAGCTTTACTCGTTTTAAAATATTCGAAGTGCTCCTTATCCAAGTAATAGCCCATCAGGAAAATCGGAAAGAAAACAAATGTTCTGGACAGACTTAGATAGTTTGAAATGACATCAGCAAATCCTACAAGCAGGCCGATGGAAAAAGCGATTGTCAAACCGACGGCGGGCTTGAACTTAAACCACTTGATGAAAACATACAATAATGCGTTCCAACAGAATAAACTGATGAGAAACCATAATGACCAGTGCGGATTCAGTGGATCCACTTCAAATGTTGATTTCTGATAAAGAAAGTAGTAATACACCGTGTAGATCAATTGAAACGCAATGTAAGGAAGTATTAACCTTTTCGCCAGTTTTTGAATATATCCCTTTTTATAAAATCCTTTTGCGAATAACCCTGCCACAAGAATGAAGGCTGGCATGTGGAAGGTGTAAAGCGTTTTGTACAGAGAAAGGATAAAGGGATCGCTTTCTATATAGGACCGGATCAAATGTCCAAATACAACCAGGAAGATCAAAATGAATTTGGCATTGTCGAAGTAATAGTCACGTTGTTTCATATCTTCACCATCTCTTAGAAAAGATTTATCCTAATTCATTCTTACCCTAGGATACAATGAGTAAAACATGAATTTCACTGTTAATTATCACCAAAAGTATGGGAAGCTATGCGAACTCTATAATGACCTGAGCCAATAGTCGTCTTTTAAAATAGTAAGGGGATGAAGAAATGACTAATAGTAGTGAATTACAGAAAGAGCTGAATAAGGAAGAATGTCATCCCGTCGATAGGGAAATTTGCTTAGCATCACCCATGCCGATGTTCGTGATCAATAAAGAGTTGAAAATTGTCTTTGCCAATGAAGGAGCATGTGAAACGCTCGAGACCTCGAAGGAAAGGATTGCAGGCACACTGTTCAGCAACTTTTTTTCTTCAGTTCCGGCCCCGATTGTGGCTCATTATCAGGAAGTAATGGAAACAGGAACGAACCTTGAAGATGAAACCTTGATGAATATTAGTGATAAGAAAATCATCCATATTGAACTATTGCTTAAAAAATCGACCATTTCCCCTAATGCCTATCTGTATTTCAAGGATGTAACGGCACTAAAGGAAAAAGAGCGGAAAGATCATATGAATGTCCATTTGTTATCGAATATCTTTCAAAATGCATCAGAAGGAATTGTTCTCTTTGATATTGAAGGAAATATTAACGACGTGAATCAGGCGTTCAGTTCACAGGTCGGATTGGAAAAGGATGAAATCACAAACAGGAACATAAGCTCATTTATCCCTGAAAATGCCCATTATAAGGTTGAAAAGATAAAAGAACTGATTGCTCAAAACAAAAAAGCCCGTGGGGAAATTCCTATAAAGAAATCACACAGCATTTCAATTGTGGAATTTACGACAAGTCCGTATGTGCATCACAAGCTTCATATGGCCATCCTTAGGGATGTAACCGAGAAGAGGCAGATGGAGATTCAATTAAAAAGAAACGAAGAGTTGTTTAAAGGTTTATTCGAAGAAGCGATTGATGCGATTGTGTTATGGGATCAGGATGGCAGAGTACTTAAAGCGAACACTTCTGCCCTGAAGATCTTTGAATGCTCCCTTTCAGAGCTTCTTTCAAAAAGGATCCGTGACTTTGTTTATCCGCTGGAAAGCCAAAAGTTTGATTTGGTCATGGAACAGTTAAACAGGAGCGGTGCTGTAAGGGATGAAGTATTGTTTCTAATGCCTAACAATCAGTTGAAGCATTTGGAATTCACTTCTAAGCTTCATTCCGTTGATGGGTATAATATGACGATCTTCCGAAATGTCAGTGAGCGTTATCAAATGGAGAAGGAATTACGGGAAAGCGAGGAGAGGTTCAGGAAGATCTTCGAAGGTTCATTGGACGGCCTGATTCTTACCAATCACAATTATGTTGTCGTAGACGCAAATCCTGAAGTGAGTAAGATCATTGATATCGAGAAAGATCACTTAATTGGTAAAGATGTACGTGAAATATTGAATATAGAACCCGATGAAGAATCATATGATGAATACTTACAACAATTGAAAGAAGACGGACAGGCGACATTTTTAAAAACATTGACTTCTCATAGGGATAAGGTTCAATACATTGAGCTGTCATCCAAGTACAATCTGCTCTCTAATTTAAATTTAACGATCATTCGTGACATTACAGAACAAATTGAAATGCAAGAGCAATTGAGAAAGTCAGATACATTGAGTGTGGTTGGAGAGCTTGCTGCAGGGATTGCCCATGAAATCAGAAATCCGATGACCGCCCTTAAAGGCTTTATTCAATTGTTGGAAAATAGTGTGGGTCAAGATCATGAGATGTACTTTAATGTGATTACTTCTGAGTTTCAGAGAATTGAATCCATCATAACTGAGTTTCTGGTATTAGCAAAGCCACAGGCAATTCAATATCAAGAAACGAATTTAATCAGGATCATGAAAGATACCGTTGAACTATTAAGTGCTCAGGCAGTCATGCATAACGTTCAGTACGAGGAGAGCTACCAAGCGGACCTCCCGACCATCATCGCAGAGCCCAATCAGTTAAAGCAGGTATTCATTAATGTCATCAAGAATGCGATTGAAGTCATGACGGACGGTGGGTTCATTTCCATCCGGATCCAAGAGACGGATGATGAAATGATTCACATTCGCATTAAAGACCAGGGTGGCGGGATATCAAAGGATAAGATTAAAAAGCTTGGTGAACCTTTTTACACAACGAAGGAACGGGGAACTGGACTTGGACTGATGGTAAGCTTTAAAATTATTAAAGAGCATAAAGGAATCGTTCAGGTTGAGAGTATCGTAGGGGAAGGAACGATTTTCCACATTTATCTACCTAAATCTTAAAGGAGTCCTGCAACATGTCATTTCATGCTATTGTGATGGAGAGCCCGATTGGGAAATTAGAGCTTCAAGCAGATCAGAGCCATCTTATTTCGGTACAGTTTGTGGAAGATGAAGGGAAAGCGGATTCTGACACGGATCATCCGATATTAAAGGTTGCACAAGAACAAATCAGCCAATTCTTTAAAGGAGAGAGAAGAGAATTTGATCTTCCTTTAAAGATAGAAGGAACAGCTTTTCAGAAAGAAGTATGGAAAATCCTGCAGGAGATTCCATTTGGTGAAACCTGGTCTTACCAGGATGTAGCCTTAGCGATTCAAAGACCCAAAGCTGTAAGGGCAGTGGGACAAGCGAATAAAGCCAATCGATTTCCCATCATCATCCCATGTCACCGTGTCATCGGAAAGAATAACACACTTACAGGCTATGCCGGTAAGCAGGTGGATAAGAAACAAATCTTACTGTTGTTAGAAAAATAGACTCAGTTACAGGCATTTTCCATAAGGAGAAGGCCTGTTTTTTTTATTAGTGATTGATTTTTTTCACTATTTAGATTAGTATCTAATTAGATACTAATCTAAATAGAAAGGGGGGGACCTGTTGCAATTAAGTAAGCAGGTAGCTTTTCATAAAACGATGGGGGACCCGACCCGGATCAAGATTGTCTATTTACTGGCATCAGAAAGACTGCACGTAGGAGCGATTGCGGGAAAACTTGGACTCACCGCCCCGACAATATCCCATCATCTAACGAAACTCAAAGAGTGCAATCTTGTTTATTCACGAAGAGAGAAGAACACGGTTTACTACTATTTGAATAAAAAGGTACTGAGTCATCATGGGAGTGTTCTTCATCAGTTCGCTCATGATGAGAAAGGGGACAGTAAGATGGAAGAAAAACGAATGAAAGAAAAGCAGAAGGTGATGAATAATTTCCTGGAGAAAAATGGGCGAATCAAAAATATTCCTTCTCAACAAAAAAAGAAATTATACATCCTCGAGCATATGGTGGAAGGATTAAAAGTGGGAGAAAAATATAAGGAAAAAGATTTGAATGAATATATTCAGCAATTTCATGAAGACTTTGCAACCTTAAGAAGAGAATTTATCATTCATCAGTTTATGTATCGGGAAAATAGCATTTATGAAGTGAATCCGAGGGAAATGTGGGCGTCGGCAAAGTTATAGGGGTAATAATTTGAAAGTCAAAAGAAGAGCAGGAGGAATCTCTTGCTCTTCTTTTCGCTATTGTTCAATACCTATGGTTTGTTGGATACTTTCCTCGAAGTGAGGATACAGGACACCTTTTTCCGTGATGATGCCGGTAATCAGTTCATGAGGTGTCACATCGAATGCAGGATTATAAACATGAACGTTCTCTGGAGCGATCAACGTCCCGGCGATCGTTGTGATCTCTTCCCGGTTACGCTCTTCTATGGGAATATCGTTTCCGTCTAAGCTGGATAGATCGAAAGTAGAAGAAGGAGCAGCGACATAAAAGGGTATATTGAAATGTTTACACACAATGGCAAGCATGGACGTTCCTATTTTATTTGCCGTATCCCCGTTGGCAGAAATCCGGTCAGCCCCGACAATGACGGCCTCTACACCTTTTTCCTTCATTGTATGGGCAGCCATGCTATCTGTGATGAGGGTGACATCTACCCCTGATTGCTGTAACTCCCAAGCGGTCAGGCGGGCTCCCTGCAGAACGGGACGTGTCTCACATGCATATACCTGAAACGCTTTTCCTTTTTCTCTTCCTAAATGAAAAGGGGCCAAGGCAGTACCGTATTTACTCGTTGCAATGGACCCGGCATTACAGATGGTCATTACGATTTGTTTATCCTTCAATACACTCAATCCATTTTCCCCTATAAGACGGCACACTTCCTCGTCTTCTGCATGAAGCTGGATGGCAGCATGGAGTAGATTGGTTTTCGCTTCATTAACAGAAGAAACTTTCTCTAATACCTTTTCCAACCGGTTCAAAGCCCAAACCAGGTTGACTGCTGTAGGGCGTGAAGCGGCGAGATATTTTTTCTCACGTTGAAACAGGTCGATGAATTCCTCTAACGTTTTCACTTCATACTGACATGCAGATTGGGCTAAACCGTAAGCAGCAGTGAGGCCAATGGCAGGTGCACCTCTCACTTTTAGTGTGATAATCGCATCATAATACTCTTCAATGGTCGTCAGTTTAATGTATTCCACTATGTTAGGCAATTTTTGTTGATTAAGAATCAGTAAATAATCTTCATGCCACTCTAGTGAAGTTGGAATGGTCAATGTTTGTGTCATGATAGTCTCCTTTTGGTTATTCAGAATGGGACTTTATTACGGATAGGAGCTCTTCGATCGAATGGATCTGTTTTCGTTTTATAATCAGTTCCTTACCGAGTGTCAAGCAGTTCCGTTTTGCCTGTAATCTTCGTTCTTTATCCGGGATAGCATCCAGATCTTCAACATGAGCGAGGCCTATCGTCCTTCTGATGCATTCACATCCTGCAAAGCCGATGCTGTCCTGGAAGCTCTTCTCCAATACATATTCAAGGTAGCCATTCACTTTCGTGTAGGCGTCTCCACTTTCTTTCCAATGGCGGGAGAACGCAGTGGAGAAGACGTTCCACGTATTCTCGATGTGATAGAGAATCGTTTCCTCCTCATCAGATTTTGAAACGGCCTGGAAAATAAGGTTGGCAATGAACTGCCCGATATCAAAGCCGATCGGTCCATAAAAGGCAAACTCGGGATCAATCACTTTCGTTTGATTCTGATCTACAAAGATGCTTCCCGTATGAAGGTCTCCATGAAGAAGGGCCTCTCCTTCAGTAAGAAAGCTCTTTTTCAATTTGGCCACCTCGAGTTTCAAGGTGAAATCATCCCATAAATGTTGGACGTCCCGGGAAAGCTCTTCTTCAAATTCATTGGTTTCACTATTGAAGAATGGATCCGTGAATACAAGGTCCTCCGTGATTTTGCACAGCTCAGGATTTGAAAATTCTTTCACGTATTCCTTTTTCTTAAAAGGATGAAGGGCATAATCAGAGGTGAAATATAAGGTATTAGCTAAAAATGTTCCAATGTCATGGGAGAGCCGGGGATACTTTTCCCCTTTGATAAGGCCGGCCCGGGCAATGGTCAGTGCGCTCAAATCTTCCATGACTGTAATCGCAAGTGTCGGATCAGAATAGTACACCTCAGGAACGAGATCCCCTACAATTGATCGCTGAAGCTTAAGGGCACTCGCTTCTATTCTTGCCCGTTCGATTGTCAACGGCCAGCTTTCGCCTACAACCTTCGCATATGGAAGGGCTTGTTTGATGATGATTCCTTTACCTGTTTCCCGTTCTAATACACGAAAGACCAGATTTAAATTCCCGTCTCCAATTTCTTCACACGTTAAGAGAGTGCCATCTTCAAAAATCCTTAAGCCAATCGCCAGCGCAGTTGCCGACTGTTCAGTAAGTGGTTGATATGTATTGAGTTTCGTAATCGCCATTGTCGTTCCTCCTTATAGTACAGTCACATTGAGACTGTGTTGTGGAGGCTTTTCCGTGGCATAAGAAAAGCCTCTTTCCATGTTCGAAAGAGGCTTGAAGAAGGTATCTTCGTCGCCTCTTATCTCTCAGAAAGACTATCTTTCTGTTGGAATTAGCACCGTGCCTTACTGGATCAATCAATCCGGCGCATGCTGCGCCCCGTTTTACAACGGAATTATGGTCGGTTGCTGGGCTTCATAGGGCCAAATCCCTCAGCCAGCTCTTGATAAGAGTTGCGTAAACTATTTAATTAAACTTTCAGAATGTTTCATTTGATTTGAATAGTACCATCGAAGTATTTTCCCTGTCAACGTTTTTTTGAAAAAATAACCTTTCTAATAAAAATCCGGTCTTCGATCCTGGAATATCGGAATCTGTTTTCGGACTCGATCTACTTCCTGTAAATTGATTTCAGCTGAAACCAATTCTTCCATTTGTGATCCCTTTGAAAGAATTTCTCCCCAGGGATCGATAATGAGGGAGCAACCCCCGAATTCATTGTTCGGGTCGCTTCCCACCCGGTTGCAGGCGATCACGAAGCATTGATTTTCAATCGCTCTTGCCCTTAAGAGGGTCTGCCAGTGATCAATTCGTGCTGCCGGCCACTCTGCTACGACATAAACAACCTTGGCACCTAGCAGAACTTGTTTTCTGAACCATTCGGGGAAACGGATGTCGTAACAAATCAATCCCGCCATCTCTGTGTCTTGAAGGGTGAAGATGCCATCTTCATGCCCAGGAAATAAATAATGATGTTCATCCATCAGCTTAAACAAGTGAAGTTTCGAATACTTTTTCACCAACTCGCCTTTTGAATTCGTAACTAAAAGGGTGTTGGACACCCCATCCTGCGTTTTCTGTGCAACAGAACCCCCTACAATGTGAATGGAATATTTCTTTGACAGGGCAGACAGGAAGGAGGCTGAATCCTTTGCTCCTTCATCAGCGATTTCATCCATTCTTGTAAGGTCATATCCAGTCGTCCACAGCTCAGGGAGCACAACCGTATCACAGCCGTCATCACTTGCTTTTTTCACCCATTTCTCTACTTTTTTCTTGTTTTCTTCTGGGTGTCCGAACACAATATCCATCTGAGCAAGACCTATCTTTTGAATCATTTCTTTCACCTCATTAATGACTTTTTGGAATTTATTCCTTTACATTCTTTATTTCCCGTTATATCATTTGTGACTAGAATTTGAAAGTAATTAATTTTCAAAAAAATGTAGTGGGTGAGTGTATGAAAACCTTTGGTAAGGCAAAACGATTAGATTTATTACCTGAACAATTTTTCGCATCCCTCGCAAAAACAGTGAATGCTGCGGTCCAAGAGGGACATGATGTCATTAATTTGGGCCAGGGAAATCCGGATCAACCGACTCCTCCACATATTGTGGAGAAACTGACAGAAGCGGCAGCTTCCCCGTCCAATCATAAGTATCCTCCATTTCGAGGGTTATCGTCCTTTAAGGAGGCGATTGCGGCTTTCTACCTGCGTGAATATGGTGTGGAATTAGACCCGGAAACAGAGGTAGCCGTTCTGTTCGGAGGAAAAGCCGGGTTAGTTGAAATCCCTCAATGTTTATTGAATCCTGGTGATGGGGTATTGGTGCCCGATCCCGGTTATCCCGATTATTTATCAGGGGTGGCATTGGCAGAAGCCCGTATGATTAAAATGCCACTACGAGAGGAGAATGGATTCCTGCCGGATTATCGTGAACACTCCCGTAATGAGCTGGAACATGCGAAGCTAATGTTTCTGAACTACCCTAATAACCCTACTGGAGCGATCGCCACACAATCATTCTTTGAAGAAACAGTCACTCTTGCCAATCAGCATGATATATGTGTCGTACATGATTTTGCCTATGGAGCTATCGGGTTTGATGGAAATAAGCCCATAAGCTTCTTGGAAACGGATGGAGCAAAGGATGTGGGGATTGAGATTTATACCTTATCGAAAACGTATAATATGGCTGGCTGGAGAGTGGGGTTTGCAGTAGGGAATAAAAGTGTCATAGAAGCGATCAACCTTCTGCAAGATCACTTATATGTAAGTCTGTTCGGTGCTATTCAAGAAGCGGCTACCACTGCCCTTTTAAGTTCCCAGGAATGTGTAGATGCACTGGTTTCAACATACGAAGAAAGGAGAAAACTATTAATCTCTGGACTTCAGGATATAGGGTGGGATGTAAAAGCTCCACAAGGTTCCTTCTTCGCCTGGTTAAAAGTACCTGATGGATTCAGCTCTGTAGAGTTCTCTACTTATTTACTTGAAAAAATCAAAGTCGCTGTAGCCCCGGGTGTAGGCTTTGGAGAATTCGGAGAAGGGTATGTACGTGTAGGACTATTAACCACAAACGAACGGATAAAAGAAGCGATTTCGCGTATAGAAAATTTAGAATTATTCCATAAAAGGGATTGACAGAAGTTGAAATTGGTGCAATAATCCAACTGAAATAATGAATAATGAAATTCTTATCAAGAGCAGGCGGAGGGACCAGCCCAATGAAGCCCGGCAACCGACTTATTCAAGCACGGTGCTAATTCTTGCAGCAATAATGCTGACAGATAAGAAAGAGTGACTTTATCAAACCTCTTCTTATTTGGAAGAGGTTTTTTTGTTTGCCCGGGCTTATGAAATCAACTTGCGGCAAAAAATAGCATTTTTAAAAGGAGGCAGGGCAATAATGAGTGAAGTGATAGCTACATATGAACTAAAGGGAAATAGTGGTTCATTCGAGAAAAAGGCAGAAGGGATCGCCCTGGGATTGACGGTCGGTTCATGGACGGACTTACCTCTCCTGGAACAGGATCAATTGCGGAAGTACAAGGGGAGAGTCGTTTCCGTGAAGGAGTGGGAAGAGGAAGGTGGCTCCCGGGGTGAAGTGCAGATTGGCTATCCTGGTCATAATTATTCCAATGATATTCCGGCCATCCTTACGACGGTATTCGGCAAGCTTTCCCTGGATGGTGAAGTGAAATTAGTAGATATAGAGTTTTCCAGTGAATTGAAAAAAGCCTATCCTGGACCACGGTTTGGAATTGAGGGAATAAGGGAGCTGACGGGAGTACAAGATAGACCCCTGTTAATGAGCATCTTTAAAGGCGTAATCGGCAGGGATCTTACCTACCTTGAAACTCAATTAAGGGCACAGGCTCTTGGGGGAGTTGACCTAGTAAAAGACGATGAGATTCTCTTTGATAATTCACTGACACCTTTCACTGAGAGGATCAGTATAGGGAAAAAAGTGTTACACGAGCTGTATGAAGAGACAGGTAAGAATACATTGTATGCTGTAAACCTGACAGGAAGGACTTCAGAATTACGTGATAAAGCAAGAAAAGCACGTGAGCTTGGAGCCCAAGCCCTTTTATTCAATGTGTTTTCTTACGGCCTGGATGTTCTCCAGGAATTGAGGGAGGACCCTGAGATCAGGTTGCCGATTATGGCCCACCCTGCATTTGCAGGTGCTGTTGCTTCATCTCCTGCATATGGTGTGAGCTATTCTTTATGGTTAGGGAAATTCCTACGCATGGCCGGAGCTGATTTCTCTTTATTTCCATCTCCATATGGAAGTGTCGCATTAGATAAGAACCAAGTCCTGTCCCTCAGCCATGAGTTAACGAAGGATGATGATCATCTAAGAAGAGCATTGCCGGTACCGTCAGCAGGCATTCATCCTGCCCTTGTACCGCATTTGGTGAAGGATTTTGGTGTAGACTGTGTCATTAATGCAGGGGGTGGCATCCATGGACATCCAGATGGGGCAATTGGAGGGGGAAAGGCATTCGTTCAAGCAATTGAGGCAGTTTTAAGGGGAGAGACTCTCACAGATGCTGCAGATTCACATGGTGAGCTTCGTAAAGCACTATCTCTATGGGGAGAGGAGGTAAAGGTATAGTGACGAGTCCGATCATTTTTTGTGATTTTGATGGAACGATTACAGAAACCGACAATATCATCTCGTTGATGAAATCCTTTGCCCCTCCAGAATGGGAACCTATCAAAGACGACATCTTAAATCAGACGTTGTCCATTAAAGAAGGGGTAAGCAAGCTATTTTCACTTATTCCTTCATCACAGAAAGAGGAAATGATTCAGTATCTATTAGACACAGCAATCATACGTAAAGGGTTTAAGGAGTTTGTAGAGTATACAAAAGAACATGAAATCCCTTTGTATATCGTGAGCGGTGGAATCGACTTCTTTGTTCATCCTTTACTAAAAGATTATGGGCCCTTTAATGGGATTTATTGTAATGAAGCAAAATTTAACGACTCAACCATAGAGATTCATTGGCCACATCCTTGCGATGATCACTGTGAAAGTAAAGGATGTGGATGCTGCAAGCCTTCCATCTTGAGGATGCTGTCTTTAACAAAAGGTACAGAGGTCATTGTGATAGGGGATTCTGTTACAGATATCGAAATGGCGAAGCTTGGAGACACTGTGATCGCCAGAGACTATTTGGCACATACATGTGAAGAAAAAGGAATACCCTATCATCCGTTTGAATCCTTCCACGATTGTATGGACGTCATTGAAAAAGGAGTGAAAATATGAATTCCTATCAATCTCAATGGGAAGAACTCGCTGATATTAAAAGGGAATTGGCAGCGAGGGATTGGTTTATGGGAACGAGCGGGAACCTTGCGATCCGAGTGAGTTCTTCCCCTGCCACTTTCCTGGTTACGGCAAGTGGAAAGGATAAAAGGAAGCAAACCGAAGAAGATTTCCTGCTCGTAAATGCACGTGGTGAGGCCATCCAGGATACTCCTGCACGACCATCAGCAGAAACATTGCTGCACAGTCATGTTTTTACAGAAAGCTCAGCAGGATGCAGCTTACATGTCCATACCGTGGCGAATAATGTGATCAGTGAACTGTATGGGGATGAAGGTGTCGTCACATTCAGAAACCAAGAATTAATTAAAGCGTGGGATAAATGGGAGGAAGACGATTCTTTGTCCATTCCAATCATCCGTAATCATGCGCATATCCCGTCGCTTGCCGATGAGTTTCGGTCCTTTATTAAAGCAGACAAAGGGGCAGTGCTCATTCGCAACCACGGGATTACAGTATGGGGAAGAACCGGTTTTGAAGCGAAGAAACTATTAGAAGCTTGTGAGTTTATGTTTCAATATCAACTCACTCTTTTATCTATAACGAACGCGGGATCCATTACTAAAGGGGGAGTAAGATTATGACGACAATCAAAATTCAGGGGAAAAATCAGGTCATTGATAATCAGGAAGAGGTAGTGAAGTATTTAAGTGAACAAGGAGTCATTTATGAGCATTGGAATATCGAAAAGCTGGACGAAGGACTAAGGGACCGATACGATTTAGCCGAAGATGATAAAGTGGAAATTCTCTCTGTTTTTAAAGAGGAAATAGAAGATATTTCAGAGCGAAGAGGATATCAGGCCTGGGATGTGATTTCCCTTTCCGAGCGAACACCTAATCTTGAAGAGCTTTTAAGGAATTTCCAACAGGAGCATCATCACACAGATGATGAAGTCCGTTTTATTGTAAACGGACATGGTGTATTTGTTATTCAAGGAAGCGATGGTGATTTCTTTGAAGTGCATCTAAACCCGGGTGACTTAATTTCAGTCCCTGAAAACATCCGCCATTATTTTACATTGAGTGAAGACAAGCAAGTAGTTGCCGTCCGTATTTTCGTCACACAGGAAGGCTGGGTACCAATCTATTAATATAACTTTTGGGTAGGCGAAAGGTGGAAACCATTGTCTATCCTTTTGTTTTTAGTAGAAGAGATATTTGGCGGAAAATGTCTAATTAAGATACATTTCTAGATATTTTGTCTTGTTTTGCGAATCTATTTACTTTTCTGATAATACTTGCGATAATTCTCAAGTAACGATTTTACTTAATAAAGACTAGGAGCAAAAAGGAGTTTATAAGAAATGGGTCGTCTACTAAAACAGAAGTGGTTATTAATGAGAATTAATCAGAAACGTTCAGAAATGATTGGGTTGGGGGAGAGTTTAGGATTATGTGCAGCGGAGACGATCAAATGCAGTCAGCAATTAGATCAGCTTTTGAACGACTATGAAAAGTGTACAAATAAAGTAGTGTCAATAACCCTCCAAGAAACATCAAACGAATTTGGGCAATACATTAAGGGCTTATTAAAACGAACTGCTTCTTGAGACTACTCACCAAGGTTTTCCCTCACCATTCAAGGTTTACAAGAGACAATCTCCAACAATATCCACATTTAAACCAAGACAATCAATTTAATTTGTCGTTATCTCAGTAAACGAAGGGCGGTTCGCTATATGCGTAACGCCCTTCGTTTATTAACTTTTGAGCAGTGATTCCTGTTTGACAATGATAGGGATTATCTGTATAATATTTTGAAACTGAGATATTTATTTAAAAGGAATGAATGGAATGAACGAAACTCCAGACACAAAACAATCATTAAAACTTTTCATTGTCCTGTCAAGAGCTTTCAAAGCCTTAAATGAAGAGATAAATAAAAACATCCAGGAGAACGGTTTAAACCCTACTGAATTTGCCGTTCTAGAGCTTCTTTATCATAAGGGAGATCAGCCTTTGCAACAAATTGGCGGAAAGATTCTATTAGCCTCCGGCAGCATTACGTATGTAGTGGATAAACTTGAACAAAAAGGCTACCTAAAGCGGAATGCTTGTCCAAAGGACCGTCGGGTTACCTATGCCCGAATAACAGAAAGCGGCAGAAAGTTAATTGATGAGATATTCCCCAATCACGAAAATCGAATTCATGAACTGATGTCAGCTCTATCTCCTGATGAGAAAAAAGAAGCGATAGAAATGTTGAAGAAATTAGGATTATCGATTAAAGACTTGTCTTATTGAGTCGAACTTCCTGTGCCCCCTCTCTCTTTAGAGGGGGCTTTTATTTTGTCTTAAAGGCACGTCCCTTTCACGTCGGTTCCAATATTTCTATTTCTTGAAATTCGATATGACAATAAACAGGAGAATTTCTATCAAAAGTCGAATAACTATAGTCGGGATTACTTTATGAGGAGGTAATGGAATGAAGTTTGAGCAGTTTACATATGAAAGGCCTAATTTAGAAGAGGTTAAACCTGTTTTCCAACAATTACTTGGGAAATTCAAGTCTGCGTCCAATGTACAGGAGCAGGTGGATGTCATGAAGGAACTGAATGATATACGTCTGAACATCGATACGATGCAAAATATATGCTATATCCGGCATTCTATCGATACCAATGATGAGTTTTACAAAAAAGAGCAAGATTATATAGATGAAATGATGCCTGAGGTTCACGGAATGGTGACGGAATATTACCAGGAACTCGTAAACTCTCCCTATCGTAAAGAATTAGAAGAAAAGTGGGGAAAGCAGTTATTCGCTCTGGCAGAAAGTGAAATGAAGACTTTTTCGCCTGACATCGTGACTCTACTGCAGAAGGAAAATAAGTTATCTTCCCAATATACAAAGCTGATGGCGTCTGCAAAGATTCCCTTTGAGGGGGAAGAAAGGACATTGGCTCAGATGGGCCCTTTCACACAATCTGTAAATCGGGATACAAGAAGAGAGGCCGCTCAAGCAACCGTTGCTTTCTTTGAAGAGAATCAAGAAGAATTGGATCGTCTGTTTGATGAGTTAGTCAAGCTGCGTCACAAGATTGCTACTACATTAGGGTATAAGAACTTTGTTGAACTAGGATACTATCGCATGACAAGGACGGATTATACGCCTGATATGGTAAAGGTTTTCCGCGATCAAGTGAAGAAGCATATCGTTCCTCTGGCTACAGAGCTTAAAGAGAGACAAGGAAAGCGCATTGGGATAGAATCCATGAAATTTTATGACGAAGGCTTTAAGTTTACTTCCGGAAACGCGGTTCCTAAGGGAAGTCCTCAGTGGATCATAGATAATGGCAAAAAGATGTACGAAGAGCTTTCACAGGAAACAAAGGAATTCTTTGATTTCATGATTGAGCATGATCTCATGGATCTGGAAGCGAAGAAAGGAAAGGCTGGAGGCGGCTACTGCACGTATATTGCAAACCATGAGTCTCCTTACATCTTTTCGAATTTCAATGGGACCTCAGGGGATATTGATGTATTGACTCATGAAGCAGGTCATGCGTTCCAGGTTTACTCCAGCAGAGGATTCGAAATCCCTGAATATATTTGGCCCACGTATGAAGCGTGTGAAATTCATTCCATGAGCATGGAGTTCTTCACGTGGCCATGGATGAATTATTTCTTCGAAGAGGATACAGACAAGTATCAATTTTCACATTTAAGTGAAGCACTAGAATTCCTTCCTTACGGGGTGGCAGTTGATGAGTTCCAGCATTTTGTGTATGAGAACCCTGAAGCTTCCCCGTCTGAACGGAATTCCGCCTGGAGAAAAATTGAAAAGGAATACCTTCCCCATAAGGACTACGACCATATTTCGTACTTGGAAAATGGGGGATTCTGGCAGCGCCAATCCCATATTTATAATTCTCCATTCTATTATATCGATTACACATTGGCTCAAATTTGTGCATTCCAATTCTGGAAGAAGATGAATCTTAATCGTGAGGAAGCGTGGGGTGACTATGTTGCCCTTTGTAAACTGGGAGGGAGCTTTTCATTCACCGGGCTTGTAGAAGCAGCCAAACTGGATTCTCCATTCCAGGAAGGGACAGTTGAAAAAGTCATTGAACCGATCAGACAATGGCTGAATGGAATAGATGATCAATCACTATAAACTAAAAAAGGGCAGTCGCATACGTTGCGTCTGCCCTTTTTAGCAGGTACTCTCCTACATACAGAATTCATTGGATTCCGGAAGAATTATGTTTTTTGCTTCTGATTTTCCCTGCTTGTACATAAGGTGAAGTAGAAGGTCGTCAGAGGTGATGGGATGAAAAAATTAGCTGGTTCGTTTCAAATAGCTGCTGTTTATGTAGGTACTGTGATAGGAGCCGGGTTTGCCACCGGCAGGGAAATTGTAGAGTTTTTCACCCGATTTGGCTTTGTCGGGTTTATTGCGATTTTATTGAGCGGTTACTTATTTATTACAATGGGAACGAAGATTATGTTGAAGTCCCATGATATTAAAGCGAAGTCCTTTGAAGAGTTTAACGAATATCTTTTTGGAAAATGGTTTTCTAAGATCATGAATATCGTCATGATGATCATGCTGATCGGGGTTTCTGCGGTTATGCTTTCAGGAGCCGGGGCTGTTTTTCAAGAGCAGCTCTTGTTACCTAAGCAAGTAGGGATACTGTTGACGATCGGACTCGGCTTCATCACAATGATGGTCGGAATCAAAGGGCTTTTTGCAGTCAATACGTTCGTTGTTCCTCTTATGATTGTCTTTAATCTCTTTTTGATGGTTTATTCAGTTCGAAACGCAGCATTTTTAGACGCATTTCTTATGATACCGCATGCGGAGGATGGATGGAAATCTGTGGTAGCTCCATTTTCATACGTGGCCTTTAATCTGGCCATGGCTCAGGCTGTTCTGGTTCCCGTTGCCGGAGAAGTGAAGGACCGGGATACCATTAAGTACGGAGGATATCTTGGCGGTTTCTTCCTTACACTGATTCTCATTTCCAGTCATATTACCTTAGTCATGATCCCGAATGTGACACAATACCAAATTCCCATGGCCGTGGTGATGAAATCCTTTGTTGCCGGCTTTTATATGATTTATATCATCATCATTTATGGGGAAATCTTCACTTCAGTGATCGGGGGGGTATTTGGTCTGGAGAAACAATTAACGAATTATTGGAAGGGTTCTTCCCTAATGACCTTTACGGGTATCTTCCTCGTGATCTATTCGTTAAGCTTTTTTGAATACAGTGAACTTCTGTCCTATCTGTACCCGCTTTTTGGTTATATGAGCTTATTATTCATCATTCTTCTTTGGATGAAACCCAATAAATAATCATGGAGGAGAGAGTAAAATGCGGGTCTGCTGCTCATGTTAATAGAGACTAATGAAAAAGGAGTGGTGAACATGACGCAATCAAAACACGAAAAAGAAAGACAGTGGAATGTAAGAAAACAGGAACAGCACCCCCATGGCAAAGTATCATCCTTCAAGGAGCTTTCAGAAGGAAAAAAAGGAAAAGAATAAGAAAAAACGGATGTCTCGGGCATCCGTTTTTTCTTGGCTCCAATTACTCTTCTTTCTGATGATGGTAAGAGTCGCCTGTCTTATATTGTTCGGGGAAATATTTATTCCGAACTTCATCCTTATCCCAATTCGTTTGTCTGCAAGCTGCAGCTAATTCATCCAGATGTCTCATAATATACTGCATGTCGAGGTTTTGAAGGCTGTCATAGTCGATTCCTTCGAGAATATAGTCTTTAAACCTCCAGACCATGCGCTTCGTTTCTTCGCTATTGTTTTCCCCTATCATTCTCAGTGAAGAGAGGATTTCTGCAATAATGGATATGTCCTGCTTGCCGTAATGCCTTAACTGGTAAAAACTCTTGTATAGAAAATCGCCAAAGGTCGGCTGCTCCAATATGATTCGCACATTGTTTTCTTCATCCGATAAATAAGAGCTTGGAAGCTTGTGTTTAGCCAGCTTCGATAGAATGATCCCGATCTCTTCTATACAGTTTTTGGCCGTATTCGGATCATTGATGGCGGGAGAAATGGCTCTCAGGGCTATTTCAACCAGCTTTCTTATCCCAAGTTCAATGTCTTCCATGGGCTCTTTATCAGGCCCGAGTACGAGAAATTCCAAGTAGTCTTCTACATCAATCTCTTTATTCGTCGTCCAGGCGGTCATGACGGGGGTTCCTTCAAGTAAGTATTCACCGGGTGTTTTCACCATGCGGATGACTGCTTCATCCTTGGCAGCTTTATTGATCATCCCTTCAATATTGATCTGTTGTAAGTAACCCGATTGCTCACTATACACCAAAATGGGCTCCGTCTCGTCAAAGAGCGCCTCATTAAAGGTTGAAGGCTGTTCATTGATGGCATTCTTTCTATATAAATAACTATTATCGATTTTTTGATTGGTTTTGATTGTTATATTATGTATTAAATTACTTACCTTCACCCAATTGGAAACATGATGAACAAAGTAGACGAAAACAAATAAACAAATAATCGCCACTATACCGGCAAAGGCAGAAGAAATATATAATTTTTGTCCGGACTCGTCCTGAAGGAGAATCAACAACGTGATGCAGTAGACCACACCCGAAACAAAAATGGCTAGAACCCGTTGTGTGGGACGGTCATTAATGAAGTTCTGCAGGGTCCTGGGTGAATATTGGGACAAGAAAGTGGTTAATACGACCATAATCGTTGAAAAGGTAATCGTCGTCATGGTCATGATCGAAGACGCAATCGTACTGATGATAGTCATGGATAAATCAAAATTGGAAAACAGTACCTTAGGGAACAAAGGATACTCATGCTGACTCAACCACCAATCAAAATAGAAGGTGATGAGAGCAAGTGCTAATGAGATGAGTGAAAATAAAAAGGGTACAAACCAAAAGCTTTTCCTGGCTTTGTTAACAATGTGAATATTTAAATTCATGACGGGGGTCCACCTTACGAAACAGTATGCTATAAGAGTATCCTTAAAGACATTTCCGTAAACCTTTCTCTTGTTTAAGAGCTCAATTTAAAAAGGTGGAGTTTTATTCTCCACCTTTTAGATGATTGTACTATGCTTCAACTATTTTATAGTTTTTATGATTAACAACTGTTTTTTCTTCCAGTTCAAGGTCCCGATAATTTTTCATGTACGTCAGATCAACGATAACCGAGTTTTCATTTACTTTCTCTACAATACCTTTTAAACCTTTTCTAAATTCAATCACATTTCCAATTTCTGCTTTTTTCATGAGAGGTCGCCCCTTTTTGCCAAAATTCTACAAACGATTACTAATATTCTGACGTAAACTCCAGGAAAGGTAAAGAGTTTTCTAAAAATTTCATCAAAAAAATTATTCTTGAGTTTTACACCCTTTTAAACCTACAATAGAGACATTCAGGATGGAGGTTTGGTTATGAGTGAAACAGAAATTCTTGAACAATTAAATTTATTGCGCACAAAAGAGATTGAAGAAATAAGAGTGATGAAAGAAGACTTTCTTCCCTTTCGATCTGTACTCGTTAAACAAGAGGATTTTAAACAGTTCCGTGGAGTGGCTCAGCATGGCGGTAATATTCTTTATCACTATTTAGATACACCAAGAAGTTAGAAGAAGCGGGGATTTAGATCCTCCGTTTTTTTTTTTTTGTTCATTTCCAATATATGAAGCACTATGGTTTTTTAGAATGCCTTGCCGGGCTACAAAAAACGGAAGGTGGTAACCATTACCTGATGAAATCCTGTTTATTCGTTGTTATCTTAGTGGGGAGCGCTAATTAGGAGGTAGAAATATGATTAAGAAAAGCTTACTAGTAGGGATTGCAGCACTTTCGATTGTTTCATTCTCTACTCAAACTATTGCAGCTAAAGGAGTACACACTGTAGAAAATGGTGAGTCACTTTGGGATATAGGTAAGGAGAAATCTGTATCTGTCCTTCAACTCAAAAAAGAGAACGACTTGAAAGCGAATGAAATTCATCCAGGTCAAACGTTAGCGATACCGGAAAATGAAGTAACGGTTGAAGATCGCGAGTTACTGGCAAAACTGGTTCATGCAGAAGCTAAAGGAGAACCATATGCAGGTAAAGTGGCTGTTGCAACCGTTGTTTTAAACCGAGTGGATTCCACTGAATTCCCTAACTCTATTAAAGAAGTAATCTACCAGGTAGCAAACGGTCATTATGCCTTTTCACCTGTTCAAAACGGGGAAATCAACAAAGCGCCTTCTCAGGAAGCGAGAGACGCTGTTCAAGAGGCTTTGGCTTTCAGAGGCCAGGGACAAGGTTCTCTCTTCTTCTATAATCCAGTAACATCTACAAGCGATTGGATTACCAATAGAGACACATTGCTAACCATTGGAAAACACCGCTTCGCAAAATAATCATTACGCAGGATTTCACTCAATATCAAAATAGCGTTCGGATACTTTTTTCTTTTCTCTACGTGGAATTAATAGTAAAATAGAGGAAAGAAAAAGAGGTGATGTTGATGAATGGGACCATTGTGGCTCGAATTGAAACGGTAAGATGGAAGATGATACAATCAGGCGTACGTTTTGGGCTTAACAGTCCAGCCACCATTCAACTTAGCAAAGAGCTGGATGCCTTAATCAATATTCATCAGCGTAATGATCGTAATAAACCTACAAAAAATAAGATAGTACAATAAATAAAAGGATTAACCTTGTAATGCCCCGGCATTTTCACAGGTTAATCCTTTTCTATATGTCTGAGAGAGGGTTGAGGGCCATGGGGAAAGGGTATGCTTGTTAGGAAGAATGATGGGTGAATCGTAAATGAAAATAATTGAAGATAGAGGGAGATGACAAGGTTGAATGATAAAATTGTCTGCATAACAGGTGGAGCGAATGGGATCGGTAAAACGCTGGTTGAAGAATTTGCGAAGCGAGGCGCAGCTGTTGAATTTATGGACATGGATGGGGATAACGGGGAGGAATTGTCGCTGCAGCTTAATTCTAAAGGTTATTCAACACGGTTTCATAAGGTGAATGTAGGAGTCTATCAACAAGTGAAAAATGTCTTTTCAAAGATAAAAGAAGATCATGGCGTGGTGGACGTACTTATTAACAATGCAGGTGTTTCGAAGTTCATGTCCTTTTGGGAGATGGATCCCGAGGACTGGGACAGCATTCTTTCGTCAAACTTAAGCAGTGTCTTCTATTGCAGTAGAGAGGGGGCCGCGTTAATGAAGAACCGAGGAGGTTGCATCATTAATATGGCCTCTACCAGAGCTTCAATGTCAGAACCGGATACGGAAGCCTACTCTGCAACAAAAGGGGGCATTGTGAGTTTGACTCGTTCAATGGCCATTACACTGAGTGAGTTTGGAATCCGGGTGAATTCAATTAGTCCCGGCTGGATTCAAACCGAAGATTATGAATCATTACGGGACAAGGACCATGACCAGCATCCTTCTGGCAGAGTCGGAAAACCCGAAGACATAGCAAGGGCATGCTTATTTCTTGCTCATCCTGATAATGATTTCATTACTGGGGAAAACTTAGTGGTGGATGGTGGAATGACAAGGAAGATGATCTATGAGCATTAACACGGTTCTGGGGATAGGATAAGTATTAATAAAAATGTGTATGAACATAGAAGACCTACCGGTTACGAACCCAAGACAGGGATGGTGACCGGCATTTTTTCGTTCGGAAAAAGGGATATTTTAACAACATACTATGGTATAATGAGAATGGTTGTATTTTAAGAATATTCGAAAAATATTCACTACTGTTTTAAAGATTAATAGATAAATAGAGGGGGAGCAAAGGTGTCTACTATACAAAACATAAAAAAAGAAATGAGCAAAGTCCTGATTGGAAGGGAGAAAGAAGTGGATCTTCTATTGATCGCCTTACTTCAGGAAGGTCACGTCTTGCTGGAGAGTGTACCGGGGACCGGTAAAACATTATTGGCTAAGACATTTTCACATTGTATTGAAGGAGATTTTAAGCGAATACAATTCACACCGGATGTATTGCCGAGTGATGTCACAGGCATTCAGTTTTTTAATCCAAAAACCCAGGAATTCGAATTGAGAACCGGACCAGTCGTCACTAATGTGTTATTAGCAGATGAAATTAATAGAGCTACTCCCAGAACCCAGGCAAGTTTACTTGAAGTGATGGAAGAGAAACAGATCACCATCGATGGAGAAACGGTATCATTACAGCCTCCGTTCATAGTAGTAGCGACGCAAAACCCGATTGAATCACAGCAGGGGACATTTCCTCTACCAGCAGCCCAGCTGGATCGTTTTCTGTTGAAGATTCCATTTGCCTATCCAAGTTTCGAAGAGGAGCGCAGTATTCTTAATCGATTTAAATCTTCACAGCCTTTACATACAGTAGAAAAGGTGATGAGCCTGGGTGAAATTCAATCTCTTTCAAGTCTCGTTAAAGAGGTACATATCTCTGAGGATATCGAATCTTATATCCTTCAGATCACAAGGGAGACAAGGGAGCATGAATGGGTTGAAGTAGGGGCGAGTCCACGTGCAAGTTTAGCTCTTTTAAAAGCATCCCAGGCCCAGGCATTCATAGAGGGGAGGGACTTCGTCAGACCCCAGGATGTCGTAGCGGTAGCACCATTTGTCCTTCAGCATAGAGTTCAATTAACCATTGAGGCCTCCCTTACTAGGACACCTGAAGAATTGATTGACAGAATAATAGAGATGGCCACGCTGCCTGTTGAAGCGAGGCAGGCGCAGTGAACTGGAAGCGCGAAGTAGTAGAAGACCCTTATATATCCATAAGTTTAGTGCTCCTTGTCATTGTCGGGACAGCAAGCTTCTATGTACAATCGTATGTTGGATTGGGGATTTTCCTGTTGATCATCCTCTATTTTCGCGTTCATCAATGGTATTTGCTAAAAGTTGGAGAGGGAGTCATGATTGAAAGATCCCAACGCAGATTAAAGCTTCATTGTGATGAGGAAGATAATTGGGTGTTTAAACTTGAAAACAAAGGACTTCCCATTTGGGGAGCAACATTGAAGATGACATTTAAAGATATTGTAGAGCCAACAAAGCATCCATATTCATTGGGCATTGCGAATGAGATCGAGGTATCCATCCCATTCTCCATTCGAAAAAATGAAGAGGGGCAGATTTCGCTGCCGGTCAAAGGCAAGAGAAGAGGATTATGCCGTATTACCAATATGCAACTTGAGATCCCACATCTCTTCGGAAGTGGTAAGGTTCTCCTGAATCTGCTCGATTCAGTTCCAACCACCATTATGGTGTTCCCTTCTTCATCACCTGTAAAAATGGTGGAACAACAGCTTACATTAAGGCAAGGGGACGTATCTACCCCCCATTCTTTGTTTCATGATGTGTTCCACCCCGTAGGCACAAGGGGGTACGTACAGGGAGACCGATTTCAGGACGTCCATTGGAAGGCTTCTGCGCGAACCGGCGAGCTGCAAACGAAAATCTTCGCGCCAGCCACTCAAAATGAGTGGATGATTGCCATCAATATCTCTGATCGTTTTGCCATTACAAGCAAGTTGGAGGCAATCATCAAGCATGCAGCTTATCTTATGCAACTTGCAGTGGAGCAAAATATCTCTTATTCCCTGGTCTTAAATGTGAGAACACCGGGACTTACACCTTATTATTATTTGCCGCCAGGGACAGGAAGGAAGCACCGGCAGAGAGGGCTGGAGCTTTTAGCTACCTTATCGACCGATGAATTCACCATGCCCTTTCACATCGTCCTCCAGCATTTATATCTACGTCGACTGGTACCGTCCGTCTTTATTGTCGCCGGTTCTCTTGGGTCAAGGGAAGAGGACTTATTGCAGAATATCGGCAAAGGCCATCCACATATCTTTAAGCTGAGCTTAGAAGAAGAACAAGGAGTCGTCACATTATGGAATCGTTCATTGAAAATTCCTTCCTAGCGAAACATAAAAAAATGCTTTTTATCAAAATGGGGCTGTATGCAGGAATTGATCTTTTGTTTGTCCTGCTGGCCATGACGTTTCTATTTACTGGAAACCTCGTGTTGAACCAATACGTGCCCGCTTTTGCAGTGTTGTTGATCTTGATACTGACTTACACGGCCATATCCTTCAAAGTGCAGAGCTTCAATCCCCTCCTGTTATTTGCGATGTTTGCCCTGGGGGTTGGAATGGGGATCTTATTATTCTCGGCGTCCTGGTGGGTTTTGATTCCCGCTGCGATCTTTTTGCACTGGAGAATCAGCTCCTATCTACAGATCAAGGACCCGTCAATTGAAGTCAGCAGTGGGAACGTATTGATTTTTCTATTTATCTCTGCAGCTTCTTTATTCTCGGGATCCATCAGACAGTTGGAAAACACATATCTGGTTTACAGTCTGCTATTTCTCTTATTCGCGTTCATTGGGACCTTCACTTCGTTTCAAAGGATGTTGGCAAGCGATAGTACAGGAGTAAAGAAGAGTATATACAAGCCTTTTGCCCTCCTGCTCATCGTGTTTGTAAGCGGTGGGATACTTGCAGCTGCTAGTTCAGTGGTCAGCCAAGGAGTCTATTGGCTCCTTGAAAAGGTGTTTTGGCTATTCTCCTTTTTGGTTAACCCGATCTTTAGTATATTGATTGAATTAAGGGATTCGATCATGAAGTTTTTTGAAAGTAACCCGGAAAAGGGCGACGGAAATAAGATTGAACAACAAACGTATGATGAATCCCAGCTCGGAACCCTTGGTGACGGACTTTCGTTTTCATGGGTAGACGAGGCATTGCTGGCCCTATTGGTTTTCTTTGCCATCATATATTTGTTCAAGAAAAGAAAAACGACCTTACATTTATCCTTGAATGAGGGGACAACACCTGTCATGATGACCCGGGCAGGAGGAGAGGCTGATACGCATAATCAAAAAGAGCAGATAGAATATTCTAAAGCAAGGGACGCAATCAGAAAATCGATGGAAATGTTAGAAAAAGAAGCATACAAAAATGAAGTGGGCAGGCTTCCGAATGAAAATGTCCAAGCTTGGTTCGCTAGAATTGATCTTGAGGAAAATGCCCAATTTTTCACTATATACGAACGCGTGAGATATGGACGTGGAGTTCCGGAACAGGATGAAGTGGATTTATTCACAAAGCGAATCCGTGAACATATCGAATCCTTGAATACAAGACATGAATGAAGCTGGTGCTCGAATTCGAGCACCAGCTTCTTTATTTCATGCTTCTTTAGGGTATGATAAATGTAAATTTAGGAGAGGTGGAGCTAATGCTGTTTCAAATAGAAAACGTAATATATAAAAATATAGTAAGCATCGATCATATGGAGATATCCGCAAACCGAACAACCTGCCTCATCGGTGAAAGCGGTGCGGGAAAATCTACTCTTCTAAAATTGCTGAATAAAATGAATCTACCAGATGAAGGAACGATTTATTATAATGAGACTCCCTTACAAGAAATGGACTCTGTAAAACTTCGAAGAGAAGTAGTGATGATTTCACAAACCCCCTTATTGTTCGGGGAAACGGTAGAAGAGGATTTGCAGAAGGGTCTTATTTTTTCGGAGAAGCCCCCTGCAAGTCGTGAGGAACTCATGAGGACATTGGAAATCGTAAAGCTGGATAAACCTTTGGATGGACTTGCTGAACGGTTATCCGGAGGGGAAAGACAGCGCCTGTCCCTTGGCCGGGTACTATTGATGAAGCCACCTGTCTATTTATTGGACGAGCCAACGTCTGCTCTAGATGAGGAAACGGAAATTGAAGTGATGAGAAGCTTTATCGAAACTGCCAAAGGTCATGGAGGAACCATCATCATGGTCACTCATTCGACCAACGTTGCCGAGCAATATGGTGAAGAGATCATTACCATATCAAAATAAAGAAGGAGAGAGTATTTTGGATAAAGGCATTATTGATATTGAGCTGTGGAGATTTATAGCAGCATACGTATTCGTTCTTCTATTGTTGTTCATTGTGAAGTGGAGAGGGATTTCCAGGGAGAAGCAGATCATCCTGGCTTCTTTTAGAATGACCATTCAGTTAATCATGGCAGGTTACATACTAACTTATATTTTTGATCATCCAAGTCCGTGGCTTACGATAGGTATCATTGTAATTATGGAAGCCTTCGCCGTCAGGAATATATTTAAACAGGTTAAATACGAGATGGATAAGAAACTGAAAGGGATTGCGGCCCTATCTTTACTGATTGGAACACTCATTAGCTTATTCTACTTTAATATGGTGGTGATCCATTTCTCCCCTTGGTACGAACCGAGATATTTCATACCCATAGCGGGAATGATTGTCGGGAATTCCATGACGGGCATTACACTGGGGATCAATACTCTATTAGGGGGATTAAAGGATCAAAGAGAAAAGGTAGAAGGGGCCCTCATGCTCGGAGCGACCCCTAAAGCAGCCTCCAAGAAATATGTAGATAATGCCTTTGATGCAGCGATTCTTCCCACTCTCAATAATATGTTAGGGATGGGCATCATCTTTTTACCTGGAATGATGACAGGGCAGATTCTTTCGGGGATAAGTCCATTAGTGGCCATCGAGTATCAGATTGCCATACTTTTAGGCATAGTGGGGAGTGTAGCCTTAACAGTCATCAGCTTTATATTAATGGGTTATAAGCAATTATTTACGAGAGATGCCCAATTAAATGTATAAATACCATATAGCACTCCTGTTCTAATCTAGTTTCTTCCTGCATATGATAGAGAAAGAATGGAAGGAAAGGGGATAGTGCTATATGGATTACCCAACTGAACAGGCGCTAAGAGTGAAGAGTTTAGCCATGGATGTCATAGAAGAACTAATGAAAGAGGATGGCAGGCATGAGGTACAGGAATTAAAACAACTCTCAGAATTATTCTCTCGCTGCATATGTGACTTAGTAAACGTATATACAAACACCTCTGAAGATCATGAAATGACACTGAAGGGGACCATCATAAAAGCAAAAATCGGCTACAATATCATGAAGACTAAATCAGAACCGGTGGAAAGAGAATAGTATTATTTTGAATAAAATGACTCATACTAAAGATTCCCTCCCACATTGCTGAGGGGGATTTTTTTTTGATAAAGGTACATGAAATTTTACATAAATAGGTTCATAACAGTGGGAAATTTATGAAATACTAAAAAAATCAAGCTTTACAATTGTGTATCTCTTCATTGCATGCTATTCTTTTTTATTGAACAGCTTTATAGTAGGAATGGATTATTTACTAGAAATAGTTGACGTATTCTACATAATCCATTACTTTAATGAAGCAACCAAAAACAAGATAAATTAAGGAGTCGATTTACATGGCACAAAAAACATTTACAGTTACAGCTGAAACAGGAATTCACGCTCGTCCGGCAACTCTATTGGTTCAAACGGCAAGCAAATTCGACAGCGATGTACATCTAGAATACAAAGAAAAGAAAGTAAACTTGAAATCAATCATGGGTGTTATGTCTTTAGGTGTTGGTAAAGGTGCAGAAATCACAATCATTACTGAAGGTAGCGACGAAGATGAAGCGTTAAACAGCTTACAGGAAACGTTGAACAAAGAAGGTTTAGCTGAGTAATGTCCAGTCTCTTAAAAGGAATTGCGGCATCAAATGGTATCGCCATAGCGAAAGCGTATCGCTTAGTTGAACCCGACCTAAGCTTTGAAAAGAAAAACGTAGACAATGCTGAACAGGAAGTATCACGCTTCCAGGAAGCCATTGCGACGTCAAAGTCAGAGCTTGAAGCGATCCGAGATAAAGCAAGAGTTGATTTAGGGGAAGACAAAGCTCAAATCTTTGAAGCGCATCTTCTTGTCCTAAGCGATCCAGAACTACTGACACCAATCGAAGACAAAGTTAAATCCGAAAATGTAAACGCTGAATTCGCCCTTAAAGAAACAGCGGATATGTTTGTATCCATGTTTGAATCCATGGACAATGAATACATGAAAGAACGCGCCGCGGATATCCGTGACGTGACGAAACGTGTCCTTTCACACCTCTTAGGCGTGCAGATTGCGAACCCAAGCATGGTGACAGAAGAAGTGATTGTGATCGCAGAGGATCTGACACCATCTGATACGGCACAATTAAACCGTGAATTTGTTAAAGGATTTACAACAGATATCGGTGGAAGAACATCCCACTCGGCCATTATGGCCCGTTCAATGGAGATCCCGGCTGTAGTGGGAACGAAATCCATTACTTCCTCTGTTGAAAATGGTGACATGATCATCGTTGACGGATTAAATGGACAAGTACATATTAATCCGACTCCGGAAGTGATCGAAGAGTATAAGAAAGAGCATGCCCGCTATGAAGAACAAAAAGCTGAATGGGCGAAGCTTGTCAATGAACCAACGGTATCCAAGGATGGGGAGCATGTTGAACTTGCTGCCAACATTGGGACACCTAAGGATCTTGAAGGGGTGAAGAATCACGGCGGAGAAGGTGTAGGTCTGTATCGTACAGAATTCTTATACATGGGTCGTGATGAATTACCGTCAGAAGACGAGCAATACGAAGCTTATAAGGCTGTATTAGAAGGTATGGAAGGAAAACCTGTAGTGGTTCGTACCCTTGACATCGGTGGAGATAAAGAGCTTCCTTACTTAAATCTTCCGAAAGAAATGAACCCATTCCTGGGGTATCGTGCGATCCGACTTTGTCTGGACGAACAGGACATCTTCCGTACTCAGCTTAGAGCGTTATTAAAGGCCAGTCCATTTGGAAATCTGAAAATCATGTTCCCGATGATTTCAAATCTTCAAGAGTTCAGAGAAGCGAAAGCCATCCTTGAAGAAGAGAAAGAAGCTCTTCTTACGAATGGTACAAATGTAGCTGATCATATTGAAGTGGGAATCATGGTGGAAATTCCATCCACAGCCGTAATGGCGGATGTTTTTGCCAAGGAAGTAGATTTCTTCTCTATCGGAACCAATGACCTGATTCAGTACACAATGGCTGCCGACCGCATGAATGAGCGGGTTTCCTACTTATACCAACCGTATAACCCTGCCATTTTACGTCTAGTCAAAATGGTGATTGATGCGGCTCATAAAGAAGGCAAGTGGGCAGGTATGTGTGGTGAAATGGCCGGAGATGAGATTGCTGTACCGATCTTACTTGGATTAGGTTTGGATGAGTTCTCAATGAGTGCGACGTCCATTTTGAAGGCACGTTCTCAGATCCGTCAGTTGAACCGTGCTGAAATGAAAGAACTGGCAGAGGAAGCACTACAATTAGACACCAATGATGCGGTTATTTCTGCAGTGAAAAAAGCGACATCAATGGAGTGAATTTTGGTTTAAAAGGTTGAAATGAGGGTAATATATCTGTGAAGAATAAGGCACACACCCTTTGGGCCTTTTCATTCTCATTTCCCCCTTTCTTGTGGATTGAAGGAACATATTGTTCCTTCAATCCCTTTTTCTATTTCAGGGAGTCCATCATTTTGTAAACGTGCTAGAACCTTGAACTTTTAAAAGGGTTTTTCCATTCCATTAAAACCCCATAGTCACATGATTCTTCATCTTTCAGGTACCCTTTAACCGCTTTTAATGGAGTGCGTCCTGTTTGCAGAAGAAACGTAATGACGGGATCCTTGGATTCTCCACTCGTTAATTTCTGAATATATTGCTCAATCGAAAAATCATCGGCCACTTTATGATAGGAAGGAATCCGACCGCCACCGAGTAAGCGATCCAACTGTAAATGCACCACAATTTCGAACATGGCATTCATCAAGACTTTTCCAAGCTTAAATCCTCTGTAATCAGGGTCGATACATAGGTCCACCACATACAATGTATTGCCATTCTCCTTGTGAGTCCGGATATATCCATCATCAGTTATGTCTTCCCACGTATGATGCGGCTCTAACGGATCAAAGTCGACAATTAGGCTTGTCATACTCCCCACTAATTTCCCGTCCACTTCCACACACATCGCCCCAAGAGGGAAATGAGACAAATGATGGGCGAGCTGGTCTTTATTCCACCATAATTCTGATGGGAAGGGAGGTGGGAATGCTCTTTTTTGAACGGAAATCAAGTCGTCGAAATCATGTTTGCCATAATTTCTGATAACGGCTTTATAAATTTGATCGTTTCTGAAAACATACTGTTCTTTCATATACATGTCAGAACCTCTCTTCTCAGAATTTACTTGTTTATTATACGTTATGAAAGCGCTTTTTTAAAGTGTTTTACTGAAATAACTTTTCTTCAAAAAAAATTTGAATTTTTTTCAGAAGGTCGGTTTATCATTCTGGAAAGCGGGTATTCTATAATTAAGCATGAAATTGGAGATTAATTTCTCACTAACACCCCCTTTTCCTTTTTTTGAATCAACTCAGTTAACTGGGTTGGTTCTTTTTTTTTGTTATTTTTATACCGGGAGTTGATTCGTATAGTGAAAAAGAAGAAAGCGAATAATAATCTTATGCTGATTCCATTGAAGGATCAGCATGATGAATAAATTCCATTGAAGGATCAGCATAATGAATAAAAGGGGTGTAAAAACAATGGCGAAACGTACAAAAAAGAATGATCCACAACAGAAGAACAAAAAAGGGTTCGATTCATCCAAGGTCAATGCGGAATTTGCCCATGAAATCGGAAGTGCGGCAACAAACAAAATACACAAAGACAAAGCCAAAAAAGAAAAAGCATCTAAAAATAACGGTGAATATAAAGGGTAACATGAAGAG
The DNA here is from genome assembly GCF_003315075.1 of Rossellomorea aquimaris. GTDB lineage: Bacteria > Bacillota > Bacilli > Bacillales > Bacillaceae_B > Rossellomorea > Rossellomorea aquimaris_C. The sequence goes on along the minus strand of NZ_QNRJ01000002.1, from coordinate 422,154 downwards.
GGACGGACCTTGCTACGCAAGGTCCGTCCCTCTTGTCAGGTTTGGATGAAGGAGTGGATACGGTCGAGTCCTTCTTTCAGCTGTTCCATGGAGCAGGCATAGGAGAGTCGGAAGTAACCTTCTCCGAGCTCTGAAAAGGCATCCCCGGGTACGACAGCCACCTTTTTCTCTTGGGCAAGTGCCAACGAGAAATCAAATGAACTCAAAAGAATCCGATCAGGTATTTTGACGAAAAAGTAGAAGGCTCCGTCAGGTTTGACGATTCCTTCAAATCCCATCCCAACTAATCGGTTGTATACATAGTCCCTTCGTTTTTTATATTCTTCCTTCATATCTACAGCATCATCTTTTCCGGCTGTAAGAGCTTCATAGGCAGCTTTCTGGGAGACGGAAGAAGCACAGGAGACATTGTACTGGTGAACCTTTAGGAGATGCTTAGCAATCGATTCTGGAGCGAATACCAGTCCGATCCTCCAACCGGTCATACTATGTGATTTAGATAAACCATTGACGACGATGGTTTGTTCTCTTAAATATTCGGCAATGGAATAATGCGAATCATCAAAGGTAAGCTCGCTATAAATTTCATCAGCCAACACAAAGATATTTCTATTCTTTAGCAAGGCGGCAATCTCTTTTAATTCTGCTTTTGACAGGCTTACCCCTGTTGGATTGGATGGATAAGGTAAAATAATACATTTTGTAGAAGGAGTTAAGCTACCTTCAATAAGAGAGGCATCCAACTTGAAATCATTTTGTGTGATATCAATATGTACGGGATTAGCACCGCAAAGTTTAATGATCGGTTCATAGCCTGGATACACGGGTCCTGGGATAAGGCAGTCATCTCCTTCGCATAATAGCGTGCGAAGGGTCACATCGATCCCCTGAGAAGCGCCGTTTGTGACTATGACCTCATTCACAGGGTTATAATGTACATTATATTTTTCTTTTACAAATGAAGCCGCAGCTTCTCGTAATTCGCGGAATCCTGCATTATGGGTATAGGTAGTGAAGTCATCATCAATGGCAGCCTTGCCCGCGTCCTTAACATGTTGTGGGGTAGGAAAATCCGGCTGACCGATTGTCAGGGAAATGATGTCGTCTATGTCTGCCACCATATTAAAAAACTTTCGTATACCCGATATCTGGATGTCCTTGACCCGAGGGTTAATATACTGTTCCAATGCGTACACCTACTTTAATAATTTGATTCATATTTTATCATTAATTCCAGCTTTTACGTAGTGATTTTGTTTGAATGGTGAGGAAAAAGGGAATGGATAAAAAATAAATAAATGTCAGTTAGGGAGAGCCATATGATTCGAACGAGTATTATTATGGAAAATGGGGAAATTGAACAGAATGTTCCCCTATCCAGAATCAAAGAAAAGGGGGTTAAATGGTATTGGGTGGATTTTTCAGAGCCGACCAGCAAGGATATTCGGTTACTTAAGCTGTATTTTCGATTCCATCCCCTTGCAATAGAGGATTGCCTGGACGATTTCAGTCAGCGGGCCAAGCTCGATTTTTATGATCAGTACATATTTGTCCTTTTGCATGCCATTAATCAGAAAACCCTGGATTCACACGAAGTGAATATGTTTGTGAACTCAAGTTTTATCGTTACCTTCCATAAACAGCCTGTAAGGGAATTAAATAGTGTATGGGAAAAAGTTCAGCAGGAAGGGGATCAGCTCAGTCCTTTTAAGGTCATGCATGGAATTGTTGACCGGTTAGTGGACGATTATTTTCCCCTTGTGTATGGGATTGAAGATCGCCTCAATAAAATTGAAGATAACACGAATGAAGATGCTGATAGTGATTTGATGGATGAATTATTCGATATTCGTCATGATATGTCAAAGTTAAGAAGAACCCTCGTTCCCATGAGGGATTTATTATATCGAATCAGCAATTCAGGCAGATTGAATGCATTCAAAGAAGAGCAGCTCTATTTTAATGATGTGTACGATCATTTAATTAAGCTTGTCGAGATGCTTGAATCGTATCGTGAATTTTCATCTGATATCCGGGATAATTATTTATCCATTAACTCGGATAAAATGAATAATATCATGATGACCTTAACCGTCATTACGACGATTTTTATGCCTCTTACGTTCATTGCGGGCCTGTATGGGATGAACTTTGTCTATATGCCTGAACTCGATGAGCGAAGCGGATACTTTATCGTTCTCGGGGTTATGGGTATCATCGCACTGATCATGTTTGGTTTCTTTATGAAAATCGGCTGGCTCAGGTTCAGCACGAAAAAACGGAGAAAACGAAGAAGACTCCTTCGATTAAAATAAGCAGGCTAAAAAGCACGACGGCCGGTTAGATGGAGTCCTGGCCACGATGGAGATAATTTTACGATGAAATTCCCGTAAACGGTAGATTTTTTTGAGAAAAAACGTTATATTGGTTGATGACAAAAGAAGAATAACTGGGATTATAGATAAGTCTCGAGAGGTTCTAGCACAACCCTCTATAAAAAACTAAGGAAAACGGCATCCTTAGGTGTCGTTATTTTTTGTTAATGACGGCTTTAAAGCCAATGTTATAGGGTATCACAGAATCTCTTTCTTCTTTTCATGGCAAAAGAGGCTGTAGAAAAGAAAGGAGAACCTTTTATGAACACAGAGAAAGCGTTAGTCGTATTCAGCGGAGGTCAAGATAGTACAACGTGTTTATTTTGGGCAAAGAAATCATTTAAAGAAGTAGAAGCGGTGACTTTTAACTATGGTCAGAGGCACGTTGCAGAGCTGGACTGTGCAAAAGAGATTGCAGAGGATCTGGAAGTCCCTCACCATGTATTAGATATGAGTTTATTAAATCAATTGGCACCAAGTGCTTTAACACGGGCAGATGCAGAAATTACTCACCAGGATGGTGAATTACCGTCTACATTCGTTCCCGGGAGAAATCTATTATTCCTGTCATTTGCGGGCATACTAGCGAAGCAAATTGGAGCGCGGCATATTGTAACAGGTGTATGTGAAACGGATTTCAGCGGCTATCCTGATTGCCGGGATATTTTTGTGAAATCCTTGAATGTTTCCCTCAATCTATCCATGGATGATCAGTTTGTGATTCATACTCCACTTATGTGGATCAATAAGGCACAAACGTGGGAAATGGCAGATGATTTAGGTGCTTTCCGTTATGTGCAGGAAAATACACTCACTTGCTATAATGGGATTAAAGGCAGCGGTTGCGGTGAGTGCCCTGCATGTGAGCTTAGACAAAAAGGGCTGGAAGAATATAAAAGGACAAAAAAGGGGGAGAGGGAAAATGATACAACAAATCTACCCGACTCCTGACCACACTTATGAATTTGAATTAAATAAAGATATGCATTTTGCAGCAGCCCATTATATTCCACATGTGGATGCAGGAAGCTGTCAGGAGATCCATGGTCATACGTACTTTGCCAATATTACGATTGGCGGGGATCAGCTTGATGATTCCGGGTTCCTTATTAATTTCCAACACATTAAAAAGCTGATTCATAAGCGCTTTGATCATAAGGTCATGAACGAAGATGAATTGTTTTCTGCAGAGAACAGCAATGTGTTCCCGACCACTGAAGTTGTAGCGAAAGTGATGTGGGAAATCATTCAGGCTCATTTAGATACACTGCCTCACCAACCTGAATGCCTTCAAGTATTTTTGAGAGAAACACCGACAAGTTACGTCATTTACAGACCAAAGGTGAGACAATCATGAAGAAAATCCCTGTTTTAGAAGTATTTGGTCCAACCATTCAGGGGGAAGGTATGGTAATAGGTCAAAAGACGATGTTTGTTCGAACTGCTGGATGTGATTATAGTTGTTCCTGGTGTGATTCAGCCTTTACGTGGGATGGATCTGCGAAAGAAGACATTCAGCTTATGACGGCTGAAGAAGTGTGGAACAGGCTGAAAGAAGTCGGTGGAAACAAGTTCTCTCATGTAACCATTTCCGGTGGTAATCCTGCTCTGTTGGCTCATTTGAAGGAGCTTATCGACCTTCTAAAGGAGAATGGCATAGCTTCCGCCTTAGAGACGCAAGGAAGCCGCTGGCAGGATTGGTTCTATGATATAGATGACCTGACACTTTCCCCAAAGCCTCCTAGTTCGAACATGGAGACTGATTTTGAGAAGCTGGATTTCATTGTTCAGCGTTTAATTGAAAACGGCTCACAATTCAGCTTAAAAGTTGTGGTGTTTGATGATGAAGATCTGGAATATGCCACAAAGATTCATAAACTCTATCCTGACGTTCCATTTTATATTCAGACAGGTAACCCTTCTGTTTCCGAAGGAGATACACCAAAGCTTGTGTCAAATCTATTATTGGATTATGAAGCTCTCATTGAAAAGGTTTGTGAGAAGGAAGAATTAAATCATGTGCGGGTGCTCCCGCAGCTGCATACTTTGGTATGGGGAAACAAGCGCGGAGTGTGATTGGAAAGCGATTGAAGGAAGGTCTTCAATCGCTTTTTTTTTTTTTTTTATTTTTGAGGGTTTTCACGGTGCTCTTGATGAATTCTCCTTTGTCCTTCGAAATAAGAAAGTTCATCTGGTTCATCTTTTCCATCAGCATTCTTCCCAAAAGCAATAATGGGAAGATTGTTTTGTGAGGGAAGGATGTGGTCACTAATTTCATCAAAATCAGGCAGGTTCCGGTTCTCTAAGTCCCTTCAATCGGTCATATATACACCTCCTCCCCTTAGTATGCATAGGGATTCATTTTCTATTACCACTTAGTTCAAGGTATGGAAAGTGAGGGTTGAAAAACGTCTCTGTCCCGGACGGGTCTTGCGACTTTTTTCATGATTACCTGTAAACATGTTCCTCGATTGTTCGATATAAGAAGAGTAAGGCAAATACTCATGTTTGTATGGAAGGACGAAATTAATTGAATCAATCAAACAGTATTCTTCTTGAAAGCGGGACCAATGAACTTGAGATTGTTGAATTTGAAGTTCATCACAATACATTTGGTATCAATGTAATTAAAGTGAAGGAGATCATTCAACCAACTCCTGTCATCCCTATTCCCCATTCTCATCCTCATGTGAAAGGACTCATTCAATTGAGGGGAGAGGTACTTCCAGTAATTGATATGGCAAGGGTACTGGGAGTGGAAGAGGTGGAAACATCCAATTCGAAATACATTGTCGCAGAGTTTAATCAACAGAAAGTCATTTTTCATGTACATAACGTTACTCAGATTCATCGCATTTCCTGGAATCAAATAGAGAAGCCTTCAGAAATGTATTCTGGTGTGCATTCCGGAATAATAGGGGTCATCAAGCGAAACGAATCAATGATATTGTTACTGGATTTTGAGAGTATCATGCTGAAAATCAATCCTGATACAGGGATCCGGGTGGAACAAGTGAAGAAGTTAGGACCAAGGGAGAGAAGGAATAAGAAGATTGTCGCTGCTGAGGATTCCCCTTTACTCCGCAAGCTTTTGAATGATACGTTGAGTGAAGCAGGATATGATGAAGTTGAGTTTTTTGAAAATGGATCCGATGCATTCAACTATCTGGAATCACTTGTTGAGGGAAATCATGACATTCAACAGTCAGTTCAGCTTGTCATTACAGATATTGAAATGCCGCAAATGGACGGACATCATTTGACCAAAAGAATCAAAAGTCATTCAAAGCTCAATAAACTCCCAGTCATCATTTTTTCTTCACTGATTACAAATGATTTAAAACATAAAGGTGAAATGGTCGGAGCAGAAGATCAAATCAGTAAACCCGAGATTGCAGATCTGATTTTAAAAATTGATCAACATATATTGTAGAGTCAATTGAGATTGAAGATAATCATAAAGGGTTCAGACATTTGTCTGAACCCTTTATGACATATATGCGTTAATCTGCTAAAATCTTTGAGTATTAAAAGAAGCTATCGCCCAACTTTTTAAAAACAGGTTTTTGATAACTACTCTTCCCGTGCTTAGGTGGCTGTTCATTACGATCAGACATCCCTGTATAATGTTCTAAAATCCCTTTAGCCTGCTGAAGTCCCATTTTACATTTAGGATTCCTTAACGATTGATCAAGTGAACCCAGGTGAGGCAGTTCCTTGAAATCTTTCTTTGTTGGAGGGATATGAAAGGTATACTCTCCGCAATCAATCAATACGTCAGATTGTTGTTGACTATTCTTTGGGTTGTTGGAGAAGTGAAGTCCAACTTTCTTCGCCTTACCTTCGCGGATCATTTTCATTAGGGCTCGTTTTTTTAATGAATATAAGTATTTTGGGTTACCTGCTGTTTTCGCATGACGATTTACAGTGAAAATAGCTTGAGAGAGGGTGATTACGGATGTGGAAGAAGGGGTAGATTTACTAGTATTCCTCAAGTTATTGGCTCCTTTCCATTGTATTAATCTTCATTATACCTCCTTTTTAAGGGATTGGAAAGGTACGGTGGGGAGTTTCTTGTTGAAAGTTAGTAATATTTTGACAGGTCCATTTCTATAATTGGAGGAATTATAGCGTTACCTTAAGACGATAAGACGGTTACCCAGACCTTGAAGTGAATGCTGTAGAGGGTAAATATCATAAAGGCTCTACCTAAAGAATGTAACACATACATTTTCAGGTGAGCCTTATGTTTATCTTTGGGGGTATATATTAATATTCTCTGTAAAGTTGTACGGTGAAGATTGGAAATTATTACCTCCGTAGGGTTGCTGGTAAGGAGGGTAAGGATACCCCCCGTAAGGCGGATAAGGTGGATAGCATGCAGGACCGTAGCAAGGTCTGTTGAAAAGGAACGGGCTAATGGCCAACCCGGCTAATCCTCCTACTAAAAACGGTAATCCAAAGAAAGGGAAGAAGCGCTGATCTCCTCCTCTATACTGTGGATAACGGTGATATGGGTAATATGCGTGTTGATACATATACAATAAACCTCCTCTCTCTATTCACATTAGTGTATGGTTCATATCCTAGCTGCGCGCCTGTCTCACCTATAATGGGCAGACGAATGGAGTAGAATGTAGGTATAAAGTAATGTAAGTGAAAGAAAATAACGAATATTCTTATAAGAATGTAGGAAATTCCTGGATTAACTAGTAAAATGTAATTAGGATGCATTATATAGAAAATGACAGAAGGCTAAAAGGATGACGAAGCCATGAAATGGACTACTATTATAGACACCAACGGTCAAGATCAACGGGTCCTTGACACTGTATTGAAAGAACTTATTTTGGATCATATACATGATATGATTTTCATTATGAAGGTTGAAGAGGGACCTTCTTTCAGGTACCTATACATAAATGAATCAGCCAAAAGATACACATCCATTCAGCATGGGGATATGGGGCGCCTTTTGGAAGAAGTGGTTTCATTCGAGATGGCCACGGACTTACAGGAGAAATACACCCAACTTGTTCAAAATGGTGAGAGCGTTACCTATCAGGATACTTTTTTTCATACGAATGGAAGTCAGGTTGTGAACGAATCGATACTGACACCCATCAAGGATGGATATGGAAGGGTAGAGTACGTTGTTTCCATTACGAGAGATGTAACTTCATCCATTCTGGAGAAGAAGAAATTAATGAAAGCGAAAGAACGATACAAATCCATCATCGAGCATAATCTGGATGCCATATTCATTCTGGACGGTCAAGGTATCATCAAGGAATCTAACGGAGCAGGCTGCTCATTAACAGGTTATTCAAAAGAAAACTTGGTAAATATGAATATCTATGATTTATTTCACTCTCAAAATGAGAAACTCTTGACAGAATCACTAATGCAAACACTAATGGGAACTCCTTCAACGATTGATTATAGTCTTCTTCTTAACGAAGCCGGAGAGGAGAAAATAACTCAACTGAAATTGGTTCCCATCGTCGTAAAAGAAAAGTGTGACGGCTGTTATATTATCGTGAAGGATATAACCAAGCATCATGAACAGAATGAGATGATCCATTACATGGCTCTGCATGATCAATTAACGGGTCTATGGAACAGGAAAGCACTGGATGATCATGTCCCTATAATCATTCATAATATGGAAGAAAGAGGGATAGAACTCTCCCTTTTATACCTGGATCTAGATCGGTTTAAATTTGTAAATGATACCCTTGGTTTAAAGGGAGGGGACCGGTTCCTCAAAAAAATCACAGAGCGTTTGGTAACCCTTACGAATGAAGAATGTTTATTATACAGACAAGGAGGGGATGAATTTATTTTTCTGTTGAAGAATAGCGGTTTTGAAGATACCAAGACGAAAGCGAAGGAAATCTTGGCCCTTTTCATAGACCCTTTCACTATAGATGAGCAGGAATTTTACATCTCTCCTTCGGTTGGAATCAGCCGTTATCCTGCAGATGGATATGATTCTAACTCACTCATTCAAAAAGCGGCTCAGGCACTCTTTGAAGTAAAAGAAAAAGGAAGAGCCCATTATCGATTTTACCAAACGCATATGAAATCAAGTTTTCCGAATTATATCATCATGGAAGCTCATCTGAGAAGAGCCATAGAGAAGGGCGAGCTATACGTCCACTATCAGCCACAGGTGAACTTAGCGACAGGTACCATTGATAGCTTCGAAGCGTTAGTCCGCTGGAACAACCGTAAATTCGGGTTTGTATCCCCTGCACAGTTCATTCCGTTGGCAGAAGAAACAGGCTTGATTCATCAAATTGGCGAATGGGTACTGGAGCAGGTGTGTATACAGCTTCAAAAGTGGCGAAACAAAGGATATAAGACGGTGCGTGTGGCCATCAATATATCTCCCAAACAATTTCTTCAGGAGCAATTAGTAGATACCATTGATTTCTATTTATCAACGTATAATCTTCCCGCTTCTTGCATAGAAATTGAAATTACGGAGGGAGCCATGCAAGATACGCAACAAACATTAAAAATGCTGAGAAAGCTTAAAGAGCTTGGTGTGTACATTTCTGTGGATGATTTTGGAACAGGATATTCCTCTCTTCATTATCTGAAACGATTCCCCATTGACATACTGAAAATCGATCAATCGTTTGTGAAAGAGATTGGTTTGAATCAGAAGGATTCTGCCATAACGACTACCATCATCCATCTTGCACATAGCCTGGGTCTTGAAGTGATTGCTGAAGGTGTGGAAAGAGAGGGACAAGTTGACTTTCTTAAACAGGCGAACTGCCAAAAAGCTCAAGGCTATTTCTTTAGTAAACCGATCTGCCCGAAGGAGATCGAGCAGCAGCAATTTGTTCTAATGTAACGTTCTTGCCCCACTAATTGAGGCAGCCATGATGATACGTTTTATTTTCATTCTTTTTCCCATACGACTGGCAATAGCGATGAAATGTTTGACAGAGTAGTTCCTATGACTTATTTTAAAGTGAGGAGAGTAAAAGATTCATAGACAGGCATAAAAGGATCGAAATCTGTGTGAATCAGAGTTCCGAATGCTTTATAAAGGAGAGGGATTATGAAAAAGACAAAACGTATGGAAATCCTATTTCTCCCTACCGAAAGAGGAACGATTAAAGCATATATTTATGGCTTTAAAACTCCTCGATCTTTAGGTCGGGTAGTCGTTTCATATAATGATGTTTCTGTTGAGGCAAAAGGATATAGAAGAAACAAAACCATTATTAAGGCGTTGGCACAATTACACAATACCATTGTTAACAATCCGGATAGCTGATTTTTTAGACTGATTTTTAAGAAGAAGATATTTTCTTAAAAATCAGTCTTTTTTATATTTAAATTGGTTGCAACACATCACTATATGATAAAATTGTGAGTGAACATTCATTCATAAATAAGGGGGAGTTACATATGGGAGAGCAACAAGTTGTAATTGTAACAGGCGGTTCGAATGGAATGGGGAAATATATGGCGAAGCACTTTGTAGAGTCTGGCGCAAGCGTCGTCGTAACAGGGAGAAATGAAGAGCGACTACAATCGGTGAAAGATGAGTTTTCGTCTCTTGATGGAAAGATTGAAGTATTCCAGATGGATGTCAGGGAACAGGAACACGTAAAGGCCATGGTTGAATTTACGGCTGAGAAGTTCGGCAAAATAGATGTACTCATTAACAATGCAGCCGGTAATTTTATTTGTCCTGCTGAAAAGCTTACACCTAATGGCTGGAAATCTGTTATTGATATCGTTCTGAATGGAACGTTCCTGTGCTCACATGCCGTAGGGAATTATTGGATCGAGAACAATCAAAAGGGGTCCATCATTAATATGGTTGCCACTTATGCTTGGAATGCAGGTGCAGGGGTGGCTCATTCAGCGGCTGCCAAAGCTGGAGTCCTATCGTTAACCCGCACTCTAGCCGTCGAGTGGGGCCATAAGTATGGTATTCGTACAAATGCCATTGCACCAGGACCGATTGAAAGAACCGGCGGGGCCGAGAAGCTTTGGATTTCTGAAGAGGCGGCGAAAAGGACGATTGATAGCGTCCCGTTAAAACGATTAGGAACACCGGAAGAGATCGCGGGCCTTGCTTACTTTATTGCGTCAGATCAGGCGGCGTATATAAACGGAGAATGCATCACAATGGACGGGGGCCAATGGCTGAATCAATTTCCGTTCTAATATAAGGGTGAACTAAGGATTAAAAGCTTTCCCCCCTTTGTCTGGACGACAGGGCAGGGGAAAGCTTTTTTGTTTATGTCTTTTCGATTCCACTTTATAGTTGTGTTATAATTATGCAAAAAAACATGAGTAATGGTGGGGGAGTGCGCATGGACGCATTAGAGGTGTTAACCAATATAGAAAAAGTGATTCCGTACTTTCAACCGATTTTCAGTGCGGATGAACATAAAATCATCGGCTACGAGGTATTAGGGAGAATAGGGGTGGATGAAGGAACGATCGAGAGTCTTGGTCCATTTTTTGGAGATGAAGAGATACCGGATGAATATAAAGTGGAAGTGGACGAACGAATAACCAGACTGGCTTTAAGTAAGTTTTTAGATGAGGAACAAGAGGGATATATCTTCTTAAACCGTGATGCAAGGCTATTGATGCTTGACCACGGTGAATCTTTTCTGGAGCTCCTTCAAGAGTACGAAAAAAAGGGTTTGAATTTGAACCGCACGGTCATTGAGCTGTCTGAAAAGACGTTTATTGGGGACTTTGATCAGCTGGTTCATTTGCTTCTGTATTACAAAACATATGGAATTAAGATTGCCATTGATAACGTGGGCGGAAACAGCGGTCAGTTAGATCGGCTATCTCAATTCTCACCTGATATATTGAAGGTGGATTTATACCAACTGAGAAATGATGCCGGGAATAAGGTCTATAAAGATATATTGTACAGTTTGTCAATGCTTGCGAGAAAGATTGGGGCGTCCCTCTTATTTGAGAATATCGAAATCAACTTTCAACTGCAGTTTGCCTGGTTGAACGGTGGTCGTTATTATCAAGGATATTATCTGCAGCACCCGTCAGACTCATTTTTGGAGCCGGATATCCTTAAAGAAAAATTGAAGGAAAAATGTCAGGACTATATTCGATATGAGAAAAAGCATCTTGAAGCAGGGTATGAATTCGCAGACGTCCTACATAAAGAAATCAGTCAAAAGCTGATGATGATAAAAAAACAAAGCACCGAGTTCGATGACATACTCTTTGACTTGGGGAAGTATTTTACAGACAAATGCTTCCGGCTATACATTTGTGATGAAAATGGCTTCCAAGTGACTAGTAACGTAGTAAAAGCTGATCAGAAGTGGCTGATAGAACCAGGGTACAAAGGAAAGAACTGGAGCTGGCGCCCGTACTTTCTGGAAAATATCATTCGTATGAGGATCAATAAGAAAGGTCTATTATCGGACATCTATAGCGATATTGATTCAGGAGAATCCATCCGGACATATTCCTTCCCATTTGGCAACGGCTTGTATTTATTTATGGATCTTTCGTATGAATTTTTATTTGAGGAGGATGGTTTGATCTTTTAAATCCTTGTCGCCTCTGACCAAAGCCCTTCCGCTTTTCTTGATGTCCAGCTACAGGGCTTAGAGGCTCGAGGTCATAAGATGAGCATACCAAAAAGGCAAAGAGCGCCTTTCCGG
>NZ_QNRJ01000002.1:340374-410087 GCF_003315075.1 Rossellomorea aquimaris | reverse complement strand
GACCAAAGCCCTTCCGCTTTTCTTGATGTCCAGCTACAGGGCTTAGAGGCTCGAGGTCATAAGATGAGCATACCAAAAAGGCAAAGAGCGCCTTTCCGGTATGCTCATCTTATGCTTGTCGCCTCTGGTCAAAGCCCTTCCGCTTTTCTTGATGTCCAGCTACAGGGCTTAGAGGCTCGAGGTCATAAGATGAGCATACCAAAAAGGCAAAGAGCGCCTTTCCGGTATGCTCATCTTATGCTTGTCGCCTCTGACCAAAGCCCTTCCGCTTTTCTTGTATAGCCTTTTCCTATTGGGACAAATTATTCTTAAGGACATTTTGTAAGGAGGGGCTATGATGAGTATATATATGATCGTGCTTGCCCTGCTTGTTATAGGGATAGCAGGTTATTCGTTGGTGTATACCTTTAAACTGGCTGGACAGGAAAAGCGGCTGAAGGGTGAATATGACACAGATATACCGGATGTTGTGAAGGAGCATCCTTATATTCGAAATCCTATTTTCTTGTCTATCTTAATTGCCACCATTCTCATTACACTGTTTATTATATATTGGTCCGTTCGCTATTTATCTTAATCAAAAGGGTGCCGCATGAAACCATGCGGCACCTCTTTTTTTGGTTAAAAGTACCATTTATTTTTGTGTTTGACTGTCACCAATAGGGGGAAATTTACAACCAAACCAAAATATATGTCAGTCTTTGTTAGGATTTAACGAACAAATGATAACCAATCGACAATTTTCCATTGCTACAATAATTTCAACAAGTTTATTAAGGGAGGGAAAGCAAATGGAAATGAAAAAATTATGGCTATTATTACTTATTGTAGGGCTCGTTACTGCGGCATGCGGACAGGTCAGTCAAACCCAGGCATCAGAATTTACTGAAGACAACGCATTGTCTCTTGTGGAAGATGCCTTTCGTACCCAAGTATCACTAAGTGAAAAACCACAATCGAAGAAACAGATTAATGACAAGCTGTCACAGTATTTCACAAAGGATCTAACAGCCAGTTTCATAAAGGAAAATGTATATGAAGTTGAAGGCGGTTATATAACATTTGGATCGGACTTCGCACCACACTATGTTCCATTCTTTAAGTATGATGAGTCTACTAACGTACAATACATAGATGGGAATTGGTACGTATGGGAAGAACGAACAGCTGACGAAGAAGGCCCTGTGTCCCAGGTTTCAGGTATAGAAGCTGTCGTATTAAGTGAAGAAGAAGGTACTTGGAAGATTTCATCCATTACTTACGAGTTACCAGAGGATATTCAATCCGAATAATACAAGAAAAGTTGGCCGTGAAAAGGAAATCGGCCAACTTTTTTTGTTGAATAACTTACTGTTTATTTGTTTAATGCTTCCGTTAGGGCTTCTAGGTTGAAGCCTGAAATCACTACAGAGTCCACTGTGATTGTCGGAGTGGAATATGACTTCAGCTCTTTTACCAGGTAATCTCTTGCTTGTTCATCTTCTTTGATATTGATTTCTTTGTATTCAACATTGTGTTCCTTCAAATACATTTTGACCACTTCACAGGGTGGGCATTCTGGTTGAGTGTATAAGGTGACTTTTTTCATGATGGTTTTTCTCCTTTGCTTTGCCTTAGGAAATAATCTACGATTCCCATTGCAGAAACGTTCGTATCCAGAGTTAATAATTTGAAAATCGGGTCGTCAGGATCAACGCCCTTTTGGACCATTTTACTCTTTGTGAGTTCAAAAAGTACAGCGGATATCGATTTTACGTTCTCTTCCACTGTACTTTCGGAAGAGAACTGTTCCTCACTTTTTTCCATGAAAAGATCTAGCCATCTTTCAACTTCCCCTAATGCAAATGATACTTCTTCAGTGACACCGTAGTGCCCAAAATACAAGCGATCGAGCTCTAGATCCCTATACATGCGTATGGAATCCTTCATGTTTTCAGGGCTGAATTGATTGGGAGAAGTAGAAGGGATATAGAAGTGCTTTGACCCCACCGTATACTGGATTCCGCATGTGTCCCCGGTGAACATCCCCTTTGATACAGGATCAAAGATACTTAAATGGTGATTCGCATGACCAGGGGTGTGGTAAAACGTTAATGTACAGTTTTCGCTCAGAGTCAGTTTTTCTTCATGCTCCATCACAATCATCCGGTCATCCGGAATTGGTACGATCGGGTGGAAAAGATCATCGAATTTCTCTCCATATACCGCCCTTGCTCCTCGGATCAAGCGTGTGGGGTCTGAAAGGTGACGACGTCCTTTCCGGTGAACGATGACCTTTGCATTGGGGCATTCCTTCAGGAGAAGACCGGCACCCCCTGCATGATCAAGATGTATATGAGTTAAAATTATGTATTGAATATCTTTAAGATTAATGTTTAACTTAGAGAGACCTTTTTTTAGATGAGGTATAGAAGGACTGGCAGATGTTTCGATTATGGTAAGGGACTCTTCGTTTATAATATAACTTCCTGTACGTTCCTGTAGTGATAAATCCATTAGATCGACTAACGATATTCGCGAATCTATACGGTAAATACTCATCAGATCCATCCTTTCGGGGAGAATATATTTCTACCCTTTCATTATAAAGGAATTTAAGTAGAAAAAGGACAAAACATTAGATTTTACAGGATAGAATCTGGTACAATGCAAAAGCTATGACCAAGAATTAGAACAGGAAAGGAGAGACCAGTTATGTCTCAGCTTCTTGGAATTATACAAAGATTAAAATCATTACAAGAACAAGGTGAACAAGGGGAAACTCAACAACGATTCTTCGAATACAATGGAAAGAAAATTTGTGAGGTAAAGTATTTACCAAAACAAGATACATTCGAAATTGAAGTCATGAATGAAAAAGGAAACAGTTTTCCTTTTGATAACATAGACATTACAGCGATTGAAATTTTTGAACTTCTACAAGAAGCTCAACAAGATTAATGTACAAAAAAGGTAACCATTCGGTTATCTTTTTTAGTCTTTAAACCAATCGTCAAAACATACATTTTTCTTCCAATATGTTAAGATGGATAGTGTCTGCTTATTTTGTTTAAGATTGGCACGCAAATTCTTATTTATTAAAAATGAGGGGTTATACATGATTTCATTGAGTAGCAAGGAGTTATTAGAAACGAATATTAAAGATTTCATTATTCCTTCTGAGAAGGTGGCTCATGTTCAAGTGGGGAATTCCTTGGAGCATGCGTTACTATTACTCACTAAGAGTGGTTACTCAGCCATCCCTGTGCTTGATCCGACATTTCGATTTCAGGGCTTAATCAGTTCCAGTTTAATCACAGATTCCATTCTTGGTCTTGAACGCTTTGAGTTTGAACAACTTGAAGCAAAGAAGGTAGAGGAAGTCATGACAACTGAATTTCCCAGCGTCTCCTTAGAATCTGATTTTAAGAAAGCACTTGAGCTTTTAGTGGACCATCCATTCTTATGTGTGGTTTCTGATGATGGATACTTTGAAGGGATCATGACAAGGAGAGTTGTATTAAAGCAACTTCAACGACAACTGTTTAAAAGGGATTGAACCCCACATGACAGTTACATAACGGTAAGATCATATAGGATGGCAAATTTGTCATCCTCTTTATTTTGTTTATTGAAGACGATTCAAAGGAGAACAAGATGAACAGTTTAGAATTGGGTTCAATCAAAAGGACGAAAAAACCGCTTGTATTGATAGCTGTGATGCTGGCTATGTTCATGGGGGCCATTGAAGCAACAATCGTCTCCACCGCCATGCCTGCCATCGTTGGTGATCTTGGTGGCTTCTCTCTGTATAGTTGGGTATTTTCCGCTTATCTATTAATGAATGCCATCACCGTCCTTATCTACGGAAAACTATCTGATCTATTTGGCAGGAAGCCGATTATCACAATCGGGATCGTGATTTTTCTCATTGGGTCCGCTTTATGCGGATTTGCCCAAACAATGGAGCAATTGATTTTATTCCGATTCATCCAGGGGCTTGGTGCGGGAGCGGTATTACCTATGGCCACTACTATTGTGGGAGATATTTATTCAAAGGAAGAACGTGCCAAAATACAGGGATATTTATCAAGTGTATGGGGAATTTCCGCCATTAGCGGACCTCTCGTCGGAGGCTTGTTGGTTGAATATGCGAGTTGGAGGTACGTGTTTTGGGTCAACATCCCTCTGGGCTTACTATCGATTGTGGTTCTATGGCTGTACTTACACGAGAATATTGAAAAGAAAAAACCGGTTATCGACTATGGTGGTGCATTTCTATTAGTCGTAACCCTCTCGTCTTTAATGTATTTACTGGTGGAAGGAGGGGTAAGCCTGCCTTGGGACTCATGGCAGGCGATGTTTCTGATCAACCTGATTATCTTGGGGTTTGCTGCGTTTATTTACCACGAACGACGAACGGCTCAACCAATGATGCCTTTTGATCTATGGAAGATTCGCTCGATTTTGGTCGCCAATATCGTATCACTAACAACAGGGGTTATGTTAATCGGCATCTCGAGTTTCCTCCCTGCCTTTGTACAAGGTGTCATGGAGCGGAGTGCAACGGTCGCCGGGTTTACATTGACGGCCATGTCTATAGGCTGGCCGATATCGGCTACAATCGCCGGCCGCTTATTATTAAAGATCGGATACTTTAAAACCTCCTTGATGGGGGGAATATCCCTTATTGCAGGTGGAACTATCTTTGTCTTGATGGATCCCTCATACGGTCCATTATGGGCAGCGATCGGATCGTTCTTTGTAGGGGTAGGGATGGGACTTAGCTCTACATCCTTTATCGTTTCCATTCAGTCTTCTGTCGAGTGGCAGGTCAGAGGGATTGCGACAGCCACCAATATGTTCATGAGGAATTTAGGTACGACGATAGGGGCTGCGTTATTGGGAGGAATCTTGAACAGCCGCCTGCAGAGACACTTAGAAGAGAGCGGTAATGATTATTCCATCAATGATGTGAATATGCTCTTGAATGAACAAGAGAGGGAGCAATTGTCTTCCGATATACTCGAGTTGTTACAAAATGCACTTACAGGTTCCTTGCAATCTGTATATCTAGTCGTTTTACTTTTCGCCCTGTTTAGCTTTATCGGCATCTTATTTCTACCCAGGGACCAATTTCTAAAGAAATAGATTCTTCCCCAGCTGTAATATTAGAATGAGCGTGAGTACGTTTAATAAAATTTGTACATGTTTCGTAGAAAGCTTAGCTGCTACCCTTACTGCCACTTGAGCCCCGATTAGTGCACCGAGTGCAAAAGGGATGGCAGCTCCCCATTCTACGTGGCCATTGTGAAAATAGACTGTAAATGCTCCCAAGCAGCTTACAAAAGTCTGAAAGCGGGTGAGGGCTACCGATTTTAAATATGAAAGCCCACGTAACAGATGAGTGTACATGAGCATGGTTGCCTGCCCTGGCCCGAACAATCCGTCATATGTACTGATTAAGTACAAAAATCCATAAACCCGAAATGGCTTCCGGTTCACCTTCTTTGGCTTGAATCCTTTTATGATACTTAGTAAAAGGGCGAATAAAAGAAAGAAAAAGGCCATCCATTCGAGTAAAGCAGGAGAAATTCTATCCGAGAAAAATGCCCCTGTCAACCCGCCTGCAAGGGCAATAGGAAGAATAGGTAAACATTCTTTCCACGTAACTTTTCGATCCTTTATTAAATAAACAAAGCTTGAAAAAGAACTCATGATATTTGAGAATTTGGCCGTGGCAATGGCTGTATGAATCGGTAAACCAAGTAAAAGCATCACCGGCATACCAATCAATCCCCCGCTTCCTGCCAACGTTCCAATGAGTGCTACCACCAATCCAGTGAAAAAGAGAATCACTTCCATTTTCAGGCACCTCCCTTTGTTTCTACTATCAGTCTATTCCATTCTTGATAATAATGAAATTTTATATTAATTAAGATATAATATAAGAAAAACTTATGAAGGTGAAAATGATGGCGTTCTCAGAATATCAATTACTGCACGTACTGGCTCAGGAAATGAACATGCGTAAAGCAGCAGAGCGGCTGTTTGTATCACAGCCGGCACTGTCACAAAGACTCCAGACGATTGAAAAGGATTGGGGTACCAGATTATTCCTTCGCTCTCAAAAAGGTCTGGCCTTAACCCCGGCCGGAGAACTTGTGGTGAAGTTGGCTGAAGAAATGCTGCTGAAGGAAGAAAGTGTGAAGGAAAGAATCCAAGCATTGGAGTTCGAGGTTCATGGAACCTTGAAGATCGCGTGTGCCTCGATTGTAGGTCAGAATTGGCTTCCTAAAGTACTTAAAAGGTTCGTGGAAACCTATCCGCATGCCAAGATCTCGTTAATGACAGGGTGGAGCAGTGAAATTCTTAAAGCGATTTATGAAAATGAAGTGCATATCGGGATCATTCGGGGTACTCCCGATTGGAAGGGCCCCAAACACCATCTCTTTCAAGATACACTGTACTTAGTCGATAGAGAAATTCAATCGATTGAAGAAGTCATGAAAACGGATCGACCGTTTATCCAATTTAAAAGTGACTCCAATTATTACCAGGAAATTCAGGACTGGTGGCATCGGCAATTTCAGACAACCCCAAAGCGAACGATCGTTGTTGATCAAATTGAAACATGTAAGCAGATGACATTAAACGGAATCGGCTACGCCATTTTACCCGCAATCACGTTAGACGGGATGGAAGAAGACATTTATAAAGTACCTTTAATCGATGAACATGATTCGTTGATACACAGGGACACATGGTTACTAGGGTATGAATCCGCATTCCAATTAAGACAAGTGGAAGCATTTGTTGAAGTTGTAAACGAATTCATTCATGAAAACTCATAGGATTCGCGTTTTTGGCTTGTCTTCCACTCTTTAATTTGATAAAGTAATTCAAGAAACGAATTCTGAATTTATACATAATTACGGAGGGTATTCTTATGAAAATGATGGACGCAAACGAAATTATTTCTTTTATTCAAAATAGTACCAAATCAACCCCTGTGAAGGTCTATGTGAAAGGTGACATAGAGGCAATCGACTTTGGTTCATCTTCCCAAACCTTCCTTCAAGGGAATTCCGGTGTCGTATTCGGGGAGTGGAGCGAGCTTTCTACTATTCTTGAAGAAAATAAAGATAAAATCGAAGACTACGTATTAGAAAATGATCGCCGAAATTCTGCGATTCCTCTTCTTGACCTAAAAGGGGTTAAAGCGCGTATTGAGCCTGGTGCCATCATTCGCGATCAAGTAGAAATCGGTGACAATGCGGTGATTATGATGGGTGCAATGATCAATATCGGTTCTGTAGTAGGTGCGGGAACGATGATTGATATGAATGTCGTTCTTGGTGGCCGTGCTACAGTAGGGAAGAATTGTCATATCGGAGCGGGTGCAGTTCTTGCCGGGGTCATTGAACCACCATCGGCAAAACCCGTCGTCATCCAAGACGATGTAGTCATCGGTGCCAATGCCGTTGTCCTTGAAGGTGTAACAGTCGGAAAAGGAGCTGTCGTTGCAGCTGGAGCCATTGTCGTGGATGATGTAGCTCCATACACGGTTGTGGCCGGTACACCCGCGAAGAAATTAAAAGACATTGATGAAAAGACAAAATCAAAGACTGAAATAAAACAAGAATTACGTCAACTGTAATCATTTCAACAATAGCATCATCAAGGAGAGAACGGACGGCTGGCGTCTGTTCTTTTCTTGTAATGTCTCATTTTCACTATCTATCCATCTATTATTCATGTAAGGAGGGTACCCATGTCTACAGTAGACTTTAAGTCGATTAGGAGAGATCTCCATCAAATCCCTGAACTTGGGTTTCAAGAGTTTAAAACACACCAATACCTATTGAATTATGTTTCAAGCCTGCCTGCTGACCGATTAGAGATTAAGCCTTGGAGAACAGGGCTCTTCGTTAAGGTTCATGGCACGGATCCAACAAGGATGATCGGCTACCGCGGGGACATTGATGGCCTGCCGATCACGGAAGAAACGGGATTGGATTTTCCTTCATCACATGAAGGGAGGATGCATGCCTGCGGCCATGATTTTCATATGGCAATTGAGCTCGGTGTATTAACCCATTTCGTTCACCACCCGATAGAAGATGATCTTCTGTTCATCTTTCAACCGGCAGAGGAGGGACCTGGTGGAGCGAAGCCCATGCTTGAAAGTGAGATCATGAAGGAATGGATGCCCGACGTGATCTTCGCACTTCACATTGCACCGGAATATGAAGTAGGTACGGTTGCTGTTAAAGAGGGGCTGCTTTTTGCCAATACGTCTGAGTTATTTATTGACTTTAAAGGAAAAGGAGGCCATGCTGCTTATCCTCACCATACGAAGGATATGATTGTCGTGGCATCTTCTTTTGTTACACAAATGCAGTCGATCGTCTCAAGGAATGTCGATCCATTAGACAGTGCGGTCATCACTGTCGGCAAAATGGAAAGTGGGACGGTGCAGAATATCATCGCTGAAACAGCAAGATTGGAAGGTACCATCCGTACCCTTTCATCCGAGTCGATGGAAAATGTAAAAAAACGGTTGGAAGCGTTAATCGAAGGTATGAAAATCAGTTATGATTGTGATATTGAAGTGGATTATGGCAGCATGTATCGTCAGGTCTACAATGATCCGGAATGGACAAATGATTTCATTTCTTTCCTCCAAAAAACGAATCGGAACCTCGTAATCTGTAAAGAAGCTATGACGGGTGAAGACTTTGGTTATATGCTTGAGGAAATACCAGGCTTTATGTTTTGGCTTGGGGTGAATTCTCCATTTGGACTGCACCATTCTAAATTAAACCCTGATGAGAAAGCGATAGACTTTGCCATCTCCCTTCTCTCAGAATATATTGGCGGATTAAAATAATGAGTAAAAATCACGGAACGATATCTACACATATCGTTCCGTGATTTTTTTGTTCATTTAAAAGTCTCTTTTCGCAAGGCTCTATTCGTAAAGTTTGCTGCTATTGTAGAGGAGACAGTAATAGTTGATTTCCGCTCCAGGATGCTCGCTTTCCGCGGGGCTGGCGGTGAGCCTCCTCGGCTGCGCCTCCGGGGTCTCACCTGTCCAGCTATTCCCGCAGGAGTCGAGCATCCTTCCGCTCCAATCAACTTTCTAAGCTTGAATCCTTAAAGGAAAACAATTAAAACAAGAATTTTAGCAAACAATCTCAAGTAACATACGGATTACTTCTCACTTTACAAGAGGTTTTTTATCGTGTGAGCATTATGAGTTTCTATAGAACTTTCATTTCCTCCTTTTTAGATAGTTTGTTTTTCGATACTTACAGGCAGTAAAAAAGTAATAGCACAGAGTGGATTGTAGCGGAAGGCACTTGACTCCTGCGGGAGATAGAGGAAAAGTCGAGACCCCGCAGGGCAAAGCCCGAGGAGGCTCGACTTCCTCCCCGCGGAAAGGAAGTGCCTGGAGCGGAAAGGAACGGACCGTGTTTCACATTACCACTCATAGTAACTATGTTTACGAAAAGAGCTATTTAAAAAGAAATTAACATAAATTTCTAAAATGGTCTTGCTAAGAGTTGAGAATGGTGTAAAATTACACTTAAGGTAGATGGAGAATGAGGAAAAAGATAAAAATAATAGAAACTTTTCCCATAATAATTTCGTCTATCTTGTAGAGAGAAAGAAAGAGGGGAATGCATGTGAAAAGATGGAGGAAAGCAATATTTGCGATGACATTAGGGTTCTTGATGTTTATTTTCATGGAAGATACATCACTCGCACAAGCGCAAATTAAAATTTCAGTGGAAGAAGGAATCGATGGGAAAGTGAAGGAGGGAAGAGGCTTCCCCCTTAAGGTAACCGTTGAAAATACAGGTTCTGATTTCAAGGGAGATCTATTGTTTGACTATGCTCCTTCCTATCAGACTGGAGGGGCAAGAGCGTTATCCATTGATGTGCCAGCAAATTCAAAACGTACATACACTTTATCCATCCCGGGATTCAATGATGAAATCAGGCATAACTCCAATCAGGAAACCATTCATTTGTTCCAAGGATCATGGGAGAAAGGGAAAGAGATAAAATTCAAAGGAGATAAACGATTAACTCCGAATTTCATCTATAGCAATTATACGACCATCGGTTTATTGAGTGAAAACCCTGACCGTTTGAAGGGGATTAAAGGGACAAACATGGGAGGGAATCGGGTAGAGGCTCTAACGCTCACAAAGGAAAATTTGCCTGAAGAGAAGAGCGGATTTCAAATGCTTGATTATCTTATCATTGACCAATTTAACATCTCAGAACTTAGCAAGGATCAACAAAGGGCGTTGAAAAGCTGGGTTGAAACAGGTGGGGTTTTATTTATAGGGGGAGCTCCTCATTTAGAGGATACTCTTGGGTCTGTAGCAAATATGCCTCCTCTTACTTTCAAGGGAGAATCGACACTCTCCGACACTTCCACCTTTAATGTGAAGAAGAATATTAAGGCTTCCTTTAACTCATTACCAATCTTTAAAGGTACCGTTAAACCAGAATCGGATGTTCTGGTTGAGCAAGACGGGATCCCGTTGGTTGTGAAAAGTTCTGAAGGCTTAGGAGAAGTATGGCAGACGGCATTCTCACTGGGTGACCCTGCATTGAATGCATGGGATAGCTATGACGAATGGTTTTCGAATGTCCTTTCTAAAACAGAGCCATACTTCCTGCTTGGACAGTCCAACGGAGATCAAAGTTTCCTGGAGAGAATTTATTATGAAGTAGCTGACAGTAATGAGCTCTTTCCGACTACCAATTTTAAAGTAAGTACACTCGTCATCATTCTCATCATTTACTTGATTGTCCTTGTACCTCTGCTTTATTTCTTATTAAGAAAAGTGGATAAGCGTGAACAAGCATGGTGGATCATTCCTGCCATCTCGGTCCTCGTTTCCTCAGGGATCTTTATCACCGGAGCTAAAGATAGAATCTCGAAGCCTCATTTGAATCAAATGAGTATCTTAAAAGTCGAGGAAGATAAGAGCGTACATGGAATTTCAGCTTTTAGCGCATTATCAAACTCAGGCGGAGACTATGCTTTTGTTTCAAATAAGCATCATTTAGATATCACACCTGCAAGAGTCAGGAATAGTGCGGGGGGAGTAAATCAGTATAAGTTTGCAGTTGAAGAGATGACAAAGGATAATCGATCCATTACATTTCGGGATGTAGAATACTGGTCCACGAGGACTTTACTCGGTTCAAGCGAAAAGGAAGAAGTAGGAAGGTTTATACCGGAATTAGTGTTAGAGGACCAAACCTTATCCGGTACGATTCAAAATGATTTTCCATATGATTTTACAGATGTATATATTTGGTCGGGTTCCAGAATGTATCGTTTGGGGGATATGAAAGCCGGGGATACTCTCAAAGTTGATAAAAAGCTTTCAACGAATTATTTATCTTCTCCTATTGGTGTGACCCCCAAAATGTCATCGCCATTACAGAATCAGCAAAATATTAAGCAGCAAAAGAAAGAACGTTTGGAAAGTTTCGCATCTCAAATGATTTCTGCGGATAAAGAAAATAACTCCCCGGTCATTTTTGGGTATACAGATGCGGAGATATTCAATATGAAGATTAAAAACAAAGAATCCAAGTCTGAAAATTTCTCATTACTCTATCAACACTTTCCTTCCCTGGGAAACTATAAGGGTGCTTTTACACTTAGAAATGAACAACTTGATCTGGATGTGTTGCCTGTTAAGGGACAGGTGATAGAGCATTACTCACATAATGGTGCAGATGAGATGGGACTCGAAGACGGGACATATAAGCTATCCATTCACCTCCCTAATCAAATGGATTTATCGAAGGTTACTCTTCACTCATTAAATATGACTCTTCATACAGGAGGGGTGCTTCAGTTTTCTCTGGTCGATCCACAAACAGATGAACGGCTGGTGCTTTCTGAATCATCCACGAACTCAATCGAAGTAAAAGATAATTTGAACAAATATATGAATGACAATGGGGAAATCGTGTTCGAGTTTGAAAAACGATCTCAAGGGGATCCGTTTGTTCGTCTTCCTAACATTGTGTTGAAAGGAGAGGTTCAACCATGATCGAGATTCAAAACTTATCTAAACGCTATGGGTCGTTCCTGGCCCTCGATGATCTGAACTTATCCATTGAAAAGGGGACCGTATTCGGTATTGTTGGTCAAAATGGAGCAGGGAAATCTACGACTTTTTCCATTTTGGCTACTCTCTTAGCTCCTACTGCAGGAACGGCTACCGTGAACGGATTCAATATAAGTAAAGATCCAAAATTGGTCAGAAGGCAAATCGGCTATATGCCTGATTTCTTTGGAGTGTATGATCAATTAAAAGCTGACGAGTATCTGGACTTTTATGGTGCAAGCTATAAAATTCCCGCAGAGCAAAGAAAGAAGCTCATTCCCCAGCTGTTGGAACTGGTGAATCTATCTCATAAAAAAGATTCCTATGTCGACCTTTTATCCAGAGGGATGAAGCAGCGTCTTTGTTTAGCAAGGTGCCTCATACATGATCCGGAAGTGCTGATTCTCGATGAACCGGCATCAGGGCTTGATCCGAGGGCCAGGATCGAAATGAGGGAAATTCTTAAAGAATTAAAGAAAATGGGAAAAACGATTTTAATTTCCTCTCATATCCTGCCGGAGCTTGCGGAAATGTGTGATGAAATTGGCGTGATTGATAATGGGAAACTCGTAGCTCATGGCTCTGTTCAGGATATACAATTTCAACTGCAGGCAGATAAACTGATTGTCGTGAGGGTAAGGGGGATGGTGGAGAGTGCTGTGGCATTCTTTGAAGACGACCCCTTTGTTTCAAAGGTCGAAGTAGACGAGGAGAATAGAACATTTCAATTCCTTTATAAAGGAGAAGAAACGGAGCAAATAGAGCTATTGAAAAAAGCTGTTTTAAACGACATCCAGATTGTGAGTTTCAAAGAGACTGAAACGAATTTGGAAGATGTCTTTATGGAAATCACGAAAGGAGTGACACTTTCATGAAGCAGTTACTCATCAATCCCATGTTAAATAAAGAATTTAAACTTCGCTTTCGTTCCTTTAAAGCATTTATCGGGATGTTATGCTACTTAATCGCCGTAGGAATTGTCGTGATCGGCTTCATCTATATGCAGACGAGGTTTTCTAATACTGGTTACTTTCGCCCTGAAGAAAGCCGGGTGATGTTTATGATTCTCTCATTCTTACAGCTTGCTCTCGTGTTATTTATTACACCCGGGTTAACAGGCGGTGTCATCAGCGGGGAAAGAGAGAAGCAAACATTAAGCATGTTGTTGACGACGGAGCAAAGCTCAATGAGTATTATCCTGAGTAAGCTGGTATCGTCCGTTTCTTATTTGTTATTACTCGTTGTCTCAAGTTTGCCTCTATACAGCTTTGTGTTCTTGTTCGGGGGAGTTTCCCCAACGGATTTACTTTTTGTGTTCGTATACAGTTTGTTCCTGGTTTTTGCATTTGGTTCTGTCGGAGTTTTATATTCAACCATTATTCGAAAGACGATCGTGTCGATGGTCACAACCTATGCAACGGTTCTGTTTCTTGCAGGGGGGACGTTATTCCTCTTTATGCTATCAATGGCAATCGGAAACGGTCCTTACCAGAATCAGACCAATCCTGCACCGTATCTAATCGCCATGTTTAATCCCGGGATCGTCATGATGGGGCATTTTGAACCCATGGCGATTGAAGAAATATACACCCGAAGCGGAATTACGTTTCCTCTATGGATTTCATTCCTGATCATATACACTGTTCTTGCAGTGATTTCCTTGTCCCTCAGTATCATGAAGCTAAGACCAAGCATGAAGGTGAAGAGCGCTAAATAAAGGGTGAGAAGATGGAACATACTCAACAATTTCTTCAATTGCTTCGGCAGATTAGAAAAAAGCTCTGGGTCAATCAATTATGGTATTACAGTCAGCTCCTGCTTCTTTATGCAGGAGTCTTTGCTCTATGCATCGTTTTGACGGCAGCCGTAGTTGTAATCCCATATTGGGAAAGAATCCTACTGGTAGGCTGCGCCTCTGTTTTCATTGGTGTTGCGTTATTGTTTTATCGAAGAAGAGCCACCTTGAAGGACAGTGCCTTAATCTATGATAGGTTCGTGGACGACAATCGTGTAACTGTCGCTTACAGTAGCCTTCACAGTGGCCATGCCCTATCCTCCTTGGTTGTGCATGATGCATTGAAGAAGATGAAAAGGGTTCATCCGGAAGTATTGAAATATGGAAAGAAGAGAATCAGGCCTTCATTCCTGTTATCAAGCGGAATTCTTATCCTTATATCCTCACTGATTTTCACTCAATGGGATGACTCTTTTAAAGAAGCGAAACGGATTGAGAAAGAAAAGGAGATCATTGCAGACTCAAATAAGAGAATAGCAGAACAGGCGAAAAAGAAAGAGAATGCTTCTATAAAAGAAAAGTTGTTGAAAAAAAATGAAGAGCTGAGGGAAGTAAAGGAAGCGACCAAACGATATGATGAAATAATCAAAAAAGTGAAAGAGATCGAGTTTCAGAAGAAATCAATAGAAAAACAGAATAAAAAGCTGCAGGAAGTGAAGAAAAAGATAGCAAACATTAATGTGGAAAACGTAAAAAAAGCACTTCAAGAAAAAAATAGCGATAAACTTCAGCGAGCTTTTAATGAAATGACAAAAGAACAAAAAGACCAGCTTTTAACGGCTTTGAAATCACAGGATATTGCCTCCTTGGAAGAATTATCAGGATTAATGAAAGAACCCGATAGCGTAGAAGAACAATTAGATCAACTTGCTAAACTTCATGATGAACTACAAAATGAAGCCGATCTCTTAAAGAATGCAATCGGACAGAGTGATACAACAGGCTCAGATTCTTTGGCACAGAATTCCGGAAAAGCACCATCTAATCAGGGAAACAATAAGTCACAGGCAAATACTGATCCTTCTTCATCTGCAAATGGAAATCAATCAGGCAACAGTGCTTCAAATTCACCTGGTCAGGGAGGGAATGGAAATAGTGCCGGAAATGGTGCCGGAACTGGAAACGGTTCTTCCCCTGGAGCAGGAAACGGAGCCGGCAAGGGGCAAGGATCAAGAGAGATGCTTTCGGTCCCGGAAAAAATCGAAGGACAGAACCATATTGAACGTGATACGGGCAAATTAGGTGAGGGTGAACGTGGAGAGCGATTTGAGAGCAATGGACCGGTACAAAAGGGAACCCTTCGTCCATATGAAGAAGTGTATCAAGACTATTACTCTTCTTACCGGAAATCGTCAGATCGATCCACGATTCCTAAAGATTTAGAGAATATCGTACAATCCTATTTTAGTGAAATTGATCCAGGGGAGTTGGTAGAGTGAACATAGAAGATAAGGAACAGCCATTTAAGAGAGCTGCGTTGAAGATAACAGAAGTGAAGGAAGAAGTTCAGCGCTTTATCGTAGGGCAGGAGGAAATTGTTGAGGGTGTGCTTTGGTCCATCCTTGCAGGGGGGCATACTCTGTTGGAAGGCTTACCCGGATTAGGGAAAACGATGTTGGTGCGCACCCTTTCGGATGTTATGGACCTTAGCTTTTCACGAATTCAGTTCACCCCGGATCTGATGCCTACAGACATCACGGGAACAATGGTCATGAAACAAAGTCGGGACGATCAACATCCATTTATTTTCCATCAAGGTCCTTTGTTTCATCACTTGGTGTTAGCGGATGAAATCAACCGCTCGACTCCCAAGACGCAAAGTGCCCTGCTTGAGGCAATGGCTGAGAACACGGTCACGGTGGTAGGCGAAACGATGATAGTGGACAAGCCCTTCTTTGTCTTGGCCACACAGAATCCCATTGATCTTGAAGGAACGTATCCTTTACCTGAAGCACAAGTTGATCGGTTCATGTGTAAAATCTTAGTTTCCTATCCTACTAAATCTGAGTTGAAACAAATTATCCAGCGTACAACAGGAACCGATGACATCGTTCTTGAGAAAAAGCTGAATAAAGCTGAATTATTAAATATTCAGGGTCTGGTGAAAGAAATTATGGTTACAGATGAAATGATTGACTTTGCCATTGATCTTATTGATGCAACACACTCGAATAGTGAAAGAACAACGGATAGGATCAAACAATATGTTGAATTTGGAAGTGGACCAAGAGGGCTTCAACATGTCATCCTTATGGCCAAAGCGAGAGCATTGACACAAGGCAGGTACCATGTTTCCATGGGGGACCTGAAAAAGGTGGCTCCTCTCGTATTGCGGCATCGTATGATCCTGAACTTTGAAGGAGAAGCAATGAGTGTTGGAACGGATGAACTCATCCTTGAAATGATCGATTACGTTCAAAAAGGTGATAGTCGGTGAAAACACTTTGGCACAGCCAGTTTCTAGCTCAATTGAAAAGGCACAGGATCACCGGTAAACGATTAAAGAGCGGTCATCATAAAGGCTCCCGTCTCGCGACCAATCATGGGAGTTCCCTGGAATTTTCCGATTATCAAATGTATGAACTTGGGGACGATGTAAGGCAAATCGACTGGAATGTGTATGCCAGAACGGAAAAGGTATATATCAAAAGGTATCTGGATGAAAGAGAAATAAAGGTTCATATTTACCTTGATTGCTCGAACTCCATGTTAATAGAAGATAGAAAATGGAAGCGAGCAAAAGAATTAGCTGGAGCACTTTCATTTTTAGCTCTTTCAAATGATGATCGGCTTTCATTGCATTGCATGGGAGTTCATCACCAAAAGTGCTTTAGGAAAAAAGGGGCACGGGACGCAAGTGCGATTCTCCATGACATTCAAGAGCTTTCCCTTGACTCTTCAGGGGAAAATGGAGTCTCCTTTTTTGAGGAAGTAGGAAAAGGGGTACGAAAAAAAAGCTCTGTTTCCTTTATTCTTTCAGATGGACTCGAATCACTCTCAGTGATAGAGGAAGCACTCAGAAAACTTTCGATTAAAAGAGAAATGGTTTATTTTATTCAACTCCTCGATGAAGAAGAGCTAAAGCCATCCTATCAAGGTGATGTCAAATTATTAGATAGTGAAAAACACCGGGAAACGAATGTTTCATTAAGTCCCAGGATGGTAGAGCTCTATCAGGAGCGATTACTGAACCACAACAAAGAGATTGAAGCATTATGCAAAAAATGGGGGGTTGGCTATATCCAAACAAGTTGCCTGCCACCCTTAAACGAAGTATTCTTTAAGGATTTCAAAGAAAATGGATGGATCCGCTGAGGTGATATGATGGGAATAGGGAATCCAATCTTTTTTTTATTTTCTTTTTTTATAGCCGCTGTTATTTTAATGTATTTCTTTCGAAAACAATACAGAGATCAAGTTGTTCCTTCTAATCTACTATGGGAAGAGGTTATGAAGGAATGGCAAGTTTCTCCATGGTTTCATAGATTACAGAAAAATCTCTTACTTCTTTTACAAGTTCTGATCCTTTTCTGCTTAATGATTGCCCTGGTTAAGCCTTACACATTTAACGAAATGGCCCAAAAGGATCATCTCATTATTTTACTCGACACCTCTGCCTCTATGAACGCAGTGGTGAACAATCGATCTCACTTTGAAGAAGCAAAAGAAGACATTGAATCATTGATTGAAGGATCAGATGGAAAAGTAACCCTATTAGGAGTGGGGAAATCTGTAACCACCATTGTCTCAGAAGAAACAAACGACCGGGTTGTTCTCAATGGTTTAAAGAACCTTCCATTATCTAATGACAACGAAGATATGAAAAAAGCGATTCACCTTGGAGAGGCATTGGCCATTGGGTCGGAATCAATCATACATATCTTCTCGGATTCAATGGAAAAAGAGGATTTTACAGAAGAACCTACCAGTCCTATTCAGGTACATAATCTTTTGACTAATCCTATGAATGTTTCCCTTACAAGTTTCGGGGTTGAACGTCAGGGATCTTCTTATAAAGGAGTCGCTGTGATCGAAAATCAAAGTGATGTATCACGAAGGGGACACCTCTCCATTTACGATGAAAAGAAAGAAATCTTCTCAGTGGAAGTGATATTGGATTCAGGTAAGGAAACCGTTGTTCCATTATCTGATCTTTCCCATAGCCCGATTTATAAGGCGGTCATCGATTTTAATGACGATTACATGGAAGATAATAGTCTTTCAAGTATCCAGGCCGCTTCAAAACCAGCCATTCACGTCGTAGGGGAAATTAACCCTTTCTTATTAAAAGGATTCCAATCGATCGGAGTTGACGTGAAAACCATTGAAGAGGATCAAAAGAAGTCCGGGGATGAAATCATCCTGACCACAAAGGAGAAGTGGCAGCAATTATCCGTCGAGAGCCCTGCCATGATCGTTCCGACTCGGTCAAAAGAGTCCACGCCTTTGAAACAAGGGATTCAAGCATCGAATGAAGATCCCCTTTTAAAACATGTTGACCTGGAAAAAGTGTATGTGGAAAAAGTGAATTCCATCCAAATTAAGAATCTCCAAACAGTTGCCACAGGTGCTTCCATTCCTCTCATACAGAAGGGAGAAGTGAATGGTCAGAAGCTTGTCCTGTTAAATCTGCACCTTAACGAATCAGACTTCCCATTACATCCGGGTTTTCCGATTTTTCTTTATAATTCTTATCAGTTCTTATCAGAAAATCACGGTTTTCTAGGCTATTATCAACCGGGAGAAGAGAGGACATTACCTCTTTCTAGTGATAAATGGGATATATACTCCACTGAAGGTGAGTTTGTAAAAGAATGGAATGGGGAGGGAGTGTTCAAGGCACCTGAAGCACCGGGAGTATATCAGGCTATACGGGGTAGTGAAACGAAATATTTCAGTGTTGTACTTGACGATCGTGAAAAACAATTATCAGAAGGGTCCTCTTTTTCACTTGCACCCACTAAAGAAATGAAAAATGAGGAACCAAAGAGCATTCCCCAAACCCTTTCTGTCTGGTTTCTAATCTTGGCGATTCTATTATTATTCATCGAATGGGAGGTGTACAGACGTGGGAATCGAATTTAAAGAAGTCCTTTGGTTATGGCTAATGATTCCCCTGGGGTTTGTACTCTTCCTATTTGCCAAACAGGGATTGAAGAGGAAGGAAGAACAGTTCGTCCTCCTACTAAGGGGATGTGGGATGGGTCTATTGATCATAGCCCTTGCTAACCCGTTTATAATGTTGCCGGATAAAGGGAGGTCGGTAATCATTCTAGCTGACCGATCTGCATCTGTGGCGGAACAAGAGAATCACATCCTGAATCTGATCAATCAAGCAACCAGTACCACGAGGGAGCATGATGGATACGGAATCGTTGCCTTTGGAGAAAACCCGGAAATTGAACGAACCATTTCACCAGAAAGAAATCACATCGATCAGTTTGCAGGTGAGATCAAAGAGGGGCAAACAAACCTCGAAGAAGGACTGGAATACGCATCGAATCTCCTTACCCGTGGAGGAAGGATCGTCGCCATCACTGACGGGAGGGAAACGACGGGTTCTGGGGGGAATGTCATACCTTTATTAAAGGAAAAAGGGATTGAAGTGGACTGGATTCCCCTTTCATCGGATACAAAAGAAGACGTCGCTGTAACGAATGTTGCGACGCCCTCCATCCAATATGAGGGAGAAGAAACAACCATAAACGTTAATGTGTACAGCACAACAAAAAAAGAGATAGAGATCCGGATTTCCTTAAATGATCGATCAATCATTAAGGAGATTGTACAAGTGCAAGAAGGCAACAATGAATTTCAGTTCAATCACGTCGTAGGTGAATCGGGTTTATTGGAATATAAGGCTGAAGTGTTTACTGCAGGGGATGGAAGCAAAGAAAATAATACCTTATACAATCTCGCCCGTTCAGAAGGTCCAGCCAAAGTTCTCCTGGTGGAAAACCCTTCTGGAGAAAGTCCATTAACGCCCCTACTGAAATCAGCTGGGTTTAGCGTCGATTCATACAAACCTGAGCAGTTACCGGGAAAGCTGACTTCCTATCTGCAATATCAGACGATTCTATTTGATAATGTATCTGCCACAAGCATCCCTGAGGAAAAAATGCTCCTCATGGAAAAAAGCGTCAAAGAATTTGGACGAGGGTTTATCATGTTTGGTGGAAGCGACAGTTTTGCCCTTGGAGGATATTTTAAAACACCGATCGAACGATTGCTGCCCGTCGATATGGATGTGAAAGGGAAAAAGGAGCTTCCATCGCTTGGGCTTGTCATTGTTCTCGATCGATCAGGCAGTATGAATGGTCACAAGATTGCCCTTGCAAAAGAAGCAGCGGCGAGAACCGTCTCTCTTCTAAGAGATAAAGATACGTTGGGAGTCATTGCATTTGACGATCGACCATGGGAAATCGTCGAGACGAAACCACTTTCTGATCGTAAAAAAGCAGAAAAGCAAATACGTTCCATTTCTCCTGGTGGGGGAACAGAAATCTTTTCCTCCTTACAGCAAGCGTATAAAAGTTTAGAAGATCTACCTTTAAAAAGAAAACATATTATTCTTTTAACGGATGGGCAGTCTGCGACGACAGGTAGTTACCAGTCACTTGTAGAAGATGGTCACGGTAAACAAATCACGCTATCCACCGTCTCAATTGGTGAAGGAGCAGATAGAGGTCTGTTAAATGATTTGTCCCAATGGGGAAAAGGTCGATTTTATGATGTGGTCGACGCCAGTGTGATACCGAGTATCTTAACAAGGGAGACTGTCATTACTACAAGGACCTATATTGAAGACAATCCATTTTATCCAGTGATTTCTTCGTCTAAATGGGAATCTTTATTCACCGAGGGCATTCCGCAAATGAATGCCTATATTGCCACAAGTCCTAAAGGTACTGCTCTAGTTGAAATGAAGAGTGAAAAGAATGATCCAATCTTGGCCACTTGGAGATATGGTCTTGGGAGGACATTTGCATTTACTTCTGATACAACTGGAAAATGGACAGGGGATTTCATCAGGTGGAAAGGATGGCCGACGTTCGTTAATCAGCTTGTTACACGATCGTTTCCTGATATTCAATCCAACCCGTACACCATTGATGTGAAGGACGATCCGGGACATACTCAGCTAAAGCTTTCGTCATCTGCGGGGGATGTCCCACAACTTGAGGTAACGGCACTTGATGAAAGTGGAAAAAAGATTCCTGCAACGACAAGAATCAAGGCTCCGGGAGACTATGAAGTCGAATTTGAGAGCCGGTTATCTCCTGGACTATATCATATGAATATCTCCAAGACAGGTGAAGAGGGTGGAAGCTCATTCCAAACAGGCTTTTCGGTTCCATATTCGAAAGAGTACTCCTACAAAGGGGGGACCCGGACACTTGACGAGATAGTAGAAGAAACAGGGGGAAAGAGGTATTCCTCAACTAAAGAAGTCTTTAGAAAGTTTGAAACCAAACCATTCAGAGAACAATCGACTCAATCTCTCTTTATTATGATAGGCATTCTACTCTTCTTTGCTGAAATTGCCATTAGAAGGTTTGGATTAGGCCCGATATTGGGAGTTGTTAATAAGCTTAAAAGAAGAATACCCGCTTCCGTTCCTAAAGAACAAACAAGCTTAGAACAACTTGGCAGAAAAGTGAAACATAACCGCAAGCCGAATGAGTGGGATAAACCTATAAACAACAAGCAGCCTATTCCTGAAGTTTCAGAGAAAAAGGTGCCGGTAAATAAACCCAAGGTTAAAGAGGAGCCTCAAGAAACCAGGGATGATGATCGCCTTCAGCGTCTACTTGAAGCAAAAAGGAGGAGAGACAAATAAAAAAGAGAAGGCTGGCGCCTTCTCTTTACTCTTTCATCAGCCTTCCTTTTTCTCAATGTAAACCTGATGAGGGTAAGGGATTTCAATTCCATTTTGATCAAGAGCTTCTTTTAGAGCTTTACGAAGCTTCCGTTCCACTCCCCATTGCTCCATATTTTTCGTTTTGCACAACACTCTCAGTACTACATCGGAAGCGCCAAGTGTCTGAACACCTAGCACATTTGGTCCATCTACAATATTGTCATCTTCTTGAGCGATCGTATCACAAACCTGCTGAAGTACTACCATCGCTTTATCAATGTCATCGTCATACGAGATCCCGATATCCACAAGTGCTCTCATATTTCCGCGGGAATGATTGCTGACACTCGTAATTTCTCTATTTGGTACAAAATGAAGAGTGCCATCGAACCCACGAATATGAGTCGTTCGTAAACCGACCTCTTCTACAATCCCTGAGAAATTTCCAGTGGAGACGTAATCTCCTACATCCACTTGTTTTTCCAATAGAATAAAGAATCCTGTCACCACATCACTTACTAATCCTTGAGCACCAAAGCCGACTGCAAGTCCAATAATTCCTGCTCCTGCAAGAATCGCCGTCACCTGGATACCGAAGATTTGTAAAATCGTGACAAAGAAAACAAAAATCAGGATGTATCCGATTATATTTTTTGAAAGACTTTGTAATGTTTGGGCGCGACCTTCAGAAACTTCATTTCTCTTTCGGTACTTATCAAAGACTCTCTCAATCACTTTGTTAGCCGCACCTTTCACGATAATGAAAGCGATCCAAATCGCTACTATCTGTAATGCGCCAATTCCGATCGTCACCAATAGACCGCCCCAATTAAAATTGGAAAGTCGGTCACTTAAAGCACTTAGACCAAGTATGTAATTCAATCCAAAACATCCTTCCTTTTAAATAATGACCATTCTAGTATACACAATTCACCATAGGACATGTCAAAGAGTATATCAAAAAGCATATTGTTTTATTCCCCAGTTGAGAAATGGTAAACTTTATGTAGATGTTTATTCGAGGAGAAAAGTGAGTAAACTTCTATATAATAGGGAAAACCAAGTAAGGGATGCAGTCATTAAATTATAATCATTTTAATATTAAATTGATTATAATTTAACATTGACTTAAAAAAACTAATCCTTTATAATGAAAATTGTGATTTTGAAAGGACAGGCTGTCACGTCTTCCTTTCTCAGGTGAAATATTTCATTAAAACTCATTGGAGGGATTCACTCATGGCAGAACGCATGGTAGGCAAACAAGCTCCACGTTTTGAAATGGACGCTGTATTGCCAAACAAAGAATTCGGTAAAGTGTCACTCGAAGAAAATATGAAAAACGGTAAGTGGACAGTATTGTTCTTCTACCCAATGGACTTCACTTTCGTTTGTCCAACTGAAATTACAGCAATGTCAGACCGTTACGATGAGTTCGAAGATTTAGATGCAGAAGTTATCGGTGTTTCTACAGACACTATTCATACACACTTAGCTTGGATCAACACTGACCGTAAAGAAAATGGTCTTGGTGAGTTAAGATACCCATTAGCTGCAGATACAAACCACAGCGTATCCAGCGAATACGGAGTCCTAATTGAAGATGAAGGTATTGCTCTTCGCGGACTATACATCATCAACCCAGAAGGGGAACTTCAATATCAAGTAGTATTCCACAACAATATCGGCCGTGACGTTGAAGAAACTTTACGTGTTCTTCAAGCACTTCAAACCGGTGGACTTTGCCCGGCAAACTGGAAGCCAGGTCAAAAAACTTTATAATTTTCAAATGAATAATGGCCTAACCGTTTGTTAGGCCTTTTTCTTATCATGTTGATTTTTTCAGGAGTAGTACAAATCCATCCTGCGAACAATAGAATTAGGATCGATACAAATTAAGGGAGTGTATAATAATGAAGCTTCGTGAACCGATGCCGGAATTAAACGGTGCTACAGAATGGTTAAATGGAGAAGTGAAAAAGGGAGAGCTGGTAGGAGAAAAGCCGACACTTATTCACTTCTGGTCCATCTCATGTCACATGTGCAAAGAAGCCATGCCACAAGTAAATGAATTTCGCGATCAATACAGCGATAAACTGAATGTTATGGCTGTCCATATGCCACGGTCCGAGGATGATCTGAACCTGGATGAAATAAAGAAGGTAGCAGCTGAGCACGATATCACTCAGCCAATCTTCGTAGACAGTGAGCATAAACTGACAGATGCATTCGAAAATCAGTATGTGCCAGCTTACTATGTATTTGATAAAGACGGGAATCTTCGTCACTTCCAAGCGGGCGGAAGCGGAATGAAAATGCTTGAAAAGCGCGTCAATCGTGTGCTTGATGAAATGGAAAAAAGCGAATAAGTTCAAACGAAATATGTGGGAATAGATCGGTCAAAAGACCGATCTATTTTTTTGGATTCATTTTTACAATTAATATGAATAATAAGACTAGAAGGATAATTCATAAAAAAGTAAAAAATTCTAAAAAAGGGTAGATAAATATTTCGAAAGCCGATATATTTATTAGTACGTTCTTTTTTTATGCAACGTTGAAGGGGGAGAAAATATGGATACTTTTAAAAAATTGAAAGCCTTTTATTGGCCATATAAAAGGCATTTTATCATTTCAATGATTTTCTTGATTTTTGTTACACTAATCACTGTAGTCTATCCAATGATCTTGCAAATCACGATAGATGATGTGATTCTGCAAGGGAACTATCAGTGGATCCCATACTTAGCTTTTGGATTTATCGGCATTATGATCGTGAAAGGCGTTGCCACATTTATTCAACAATACCATGGGGATCTATTCGGGATAACCTCTGTTTATCGAATGAGAAATGAACTGTATGAAAAGCTTCAATTCCTTCCATTCAGTTACTATGATAACGCCAAAACGGGGGATCTGATGTCCCGGTTGACGGCAGATGTAGAAGCATTCCGTTTCTTCTTATCATTTGGTTTTTCCGAACTGCTTCGCTTTTTCCTTTTAGTAACGGTAAGCTTTGGTGTTATGTTCTATTATTCACCTCAGTTGACATTCGTTACCCTAGTATCGTTACCATTTCTGGCAATATCCGTATACAAATTTGATAAAGCGGTACACCCTGCTTTCAGGGGAATCCGTAAATCATTCGGAAAACTGAATACCAATGTTCAAGAAAATATTTCAGGAATCAATACAGTAAAATCATTATCGAGAGAAAATCATCAAATCAACAAATTCAACCAATCAAACGGGGATTACAAAGATAAATACCTTTTCACCTCGGACATATGGGCAAAGTACTTTCCGTTAATGGAGTTTTTGGGAAATGTAAGTGTGGTGACACTTCTCGCATACGGTGGTTATCTGGTGATGAATGGTAATCTTCAACCAGGAGAGCTCGTCGCGTTTTACAGTTTAGTGTGGTACATTATCTGGCCGATCATGAATCTTGGATTTACGATTAACCTTTTTTCCCAATCGAAAGCATCAGGGGAACGCTTGCTCGAAATCCTTGAAGTGGACGAAGAGATAAAAGATCATCAAGGGGTTCTTCACGTCGATCGGATGAATGGTGAAGTAGAGTTCAAGCACGTGTCACTGAATTACACCGTTCATGATGAAGCTGCCCTCGAGGATATTACCTTTAAGGCTGAACCTGGAAAAGTCATCGGTCTGATCGGAGGTACCGGCTCTGGTAAAACGAGTATTACCCAGCTTATCACTCGTTTCTATGAACCTGAAGAGGGAGAAATTCTCATCGATGGACGGGATCTGAAGGACTACTCTTTAAAATCACTTCGAAAAAATATCGGTTTCGTACTTCAGGAATCTTTCTTATTCTCCTCCACCATCAAAGCCAATATATCGTATGGACGACCGGAAGCAACCATGGAAGAAATCATGGAAGCAGCAAAACGGGCACAAGCCCATGATTTCATTTCAGAATTACCCGATGGCTACGACACAAGGCTCGGGGAAAGAGGCTTAGGTCTTTCAGGTGGCCAAAAGCAGCGGATTGCCATTGCCCGTGCGATTTGTACAGATCCATCGATCCTGATTCTTGATGACGCAACAAGCGCCGTAGACATGGAAACTGAATTCAGGATTCAAAGAGCGCTAAAAGAAGTCATGTCGGATCGAACGACCTTTATTATTGCCCATCGTATTTCATCCCTCAAGCATGCAGATGAAATCCTTGTACTGGAAAATGGGAAAATCGTAGAGAGGGGAGTTCATGACTTCCTACTGAAAAATAATGGACCGTATCAACGAATCTATGACATCCAATACAAAGATCAGAAAAAAATATTACAAACTCAGGAAGGGTAGGTGAGAGGGTTTGAGTAAGAAAAACAAAGTGAACAAAAGTGTATTAAGCAGATTCCATTACTCTACAGATCAAGTGATCGATAAACCGTTTAACTGGGAACAACTCTACCGGTTATTAACGTATTTAAAGCCTTATTCTAAAAAACTTCTGCCCTTATCGATCATTACCGTTCTAATCACAACAGCAGTAAGGTTGATCGTACCTATCCTGATTGGGGTATACACATTAGACAAAGCAATCAGGCAGAAGGATTCCAATTTACTTTTTACACTCGTTGGAATTATCGGAGGACTCTATGTATTGAATTACGTTGCAAATGTGCTCAGGATCAGGTGGATGAATCAGCTGGGGCAAGGGGTTATTTATGATTTAAGAAAGCACTTATTCAGCCATGTTCAATGGCTATCCCATCGCTTCTTTGATCAGAGATCAGCCGGTTCTATCCTGGTTCGAATCATGAATGACATAAACTCCCTACAAGAGCTCTTCACAAACGGAGTTATTAATCTATTGATGGATATCATTCTACTCATTGGAATCATCGTCATTCTCTTTACGTTAAGCCCTGAGTTGACACTTGCCGTCATGGTCATTCTGCCAATCATGTTCTTTATCTCCACAAGCTTACGAAAGAACATCCGCAGATCCTGGCAAATGGTGCGTCTCAAGCAATCGAAATTGAACTCCCACCTGAATGAAAGCATCCAGGGGATCCGGGTTACTCAATCATTCACTCAAGAAAAAGAAAATATGGCCTTTTTTGACGGGGTAAACACCGAGAACTTCGATAGCTGGAGAACGGCCACAAAGAAAAATGCCATGTTCCGCCCACTGGTAGAACTGACAAACGCCATCGGGACAGCGGTCCTCATATGGTACGGTGCCCATCTGATCCAAGGCGGCTCACTGGAACTGGGAGAATTCGTTTCATTCGCCTTCTATCTGGGGATGTTCTGGGAACCCATTTCAAGGCTCGGTCAAGTATACAATCAACTACTGATCGGAATGGCTTCATCAGAGCGTATCTTCGAATTCCTTGATGAACAGCCAATTGTAAATGAAAAAACAAATGCGCTGAACCTGACTGACATCAAAGGAAGAATACAGTTTGAGAATGTAGAATTCTCCTATGATGACAAACGAAAAGCACTCCAGAACATCAACCTTGAAATGAAAGCCGGCCAGACCGTCGCCTTAGTCGGTCATACCGGATCTGGTAAAACCACGATCGCCAACCTGATCAGCCGCTTTTACGATCCAACGAAGGGTGAAGTGAAGATTGATGGGGTGAACCTGAGGGATGCATCGGTTTCAAGCTTACGGAGCCAAATCAGCATCGTCCTGCAGGATACCTTCATCTTCTCGGGTACGATCATGGATAACATCCGATTCGGACGCCCTGATGCTACGGACGAAGAAGTAAAGAAAGCCGCCGAAGCGATCGGAGCTAATGAATTTATCGAAAAACTCTCAAATGGTTACGAAACCGAAGTGGAAGAACGAGGCAACGTTTTATCCGTCGGTGAAAGACAATTACTGTCATTCGCTCGAGCACTCTTGGCGAACCCCCGTATCATCATATTGGATGAAGCGACAGCATCAATCGATACAGAAACAGAAGTCAAAATTCAAAACGCATTGAAACAACTGTTGAATGGCCGGACCGCGATCATCATCGCCCACCGCTTATCTACGATCCGTGAATCGGACAATATCTTTGTTCTGGAGAATGGAAGAATCAAAGAATCCGGTAACCACGATGAGCTGATGGAGCAACTGGGTGATTATTATGAGCTGGTTAAATCACAGTTCAGAATGTTGGATGCGATGTGAGTTAGGAGGCCCCCTGCACTGGTGTGTGGGGGGTTCTTTTTTTGTTTTATGGAAGGGAGTGGTGGTGGAATAGGCGTTGTACCCATACCATCTTGAAAAACAAGCCCCTCTCCCCCAAGCAACATCATTGCCACCCACCCCAAAAACCTCTAAAATAAAAGACAAATCGATGTTTGTGAAAAATGTCACAAAATATTCATGTTCAACACATCACAAACTCATTTTCAGGTTTTATAATGAACAATAAGTGATAAACAGTAGAAAAGAGCTGTTTACGATAGTAAGTAGATCAGTAGGGGGAGTATAGAATGGTTTTAGATGGTGTGATTTTGAGCAGAATGCTCACGTCGACAACCCTTGCATTCCATATTATTTTTGCGACGATTGGGGTAGGGGTGCCGATTATGATTTCCATTGCGGAGTTCATGGGAATCAAACGAAATGATCCTCATTACCTTTTGCTTGCCAGAAGATGGGCAAGAGGTTTTACGATTACGGTTGCCGTGGGGGTTGTAACAGGTACAGCCATAGGGTTGCAGCTGTCCTTGTTGTGGCCTTCGTTTATGCAGGTGGCCGGACAGGTAATTGCCCTGCCATTATTTATGGAAACTTTTGCGTTTTTCTTTGAGGCTATCTTTTTAGGAATCTATCTTTATACTTGGGACCGCTTTAAGAATAAGTGGATTCACTGGCTGTTGACGATTCCGGTTATGATTGGTTCTTCGGCTTCAGCGCTGTTTATTACAACGGTGAATGCGTTTATGAACACTCCTCGAGGATTTGAGTTAGAGGATGGAAAAGCGATTAATATCGACCCGATTGCAGCGATGCTGAATCCTGCGACACCTACGAAAGTGTTTCACGTGTTGACGACTGCCTATTTGACGTCGGCTTTAGTGTTGGCGGCGATTACGGCATTCGCGATTCTTCGTAAAAAAGGCGGGGAATATCATAAGAAAGCCCTGCGTTTAACGATGGTTTCTGCTTTGATTTTCGCTTTTGCCACTGCCCTGGCAGGGGACTTATCGGCTAAATTTCTTGCCGAGTATCAGCCCGAAAAGCTTGCAGCAGCGGAATGGCATTTTGAAACGGAAGAGAATGCTGACCTGATCATATTCGGAACGCTGGATGAAAATAATGAAGTCCATAATGAGATCCGCTTACCTGGATTCTTAAGTTTCCTGGCCGGGAGTTCCTTTGAGACAGAGGTTATAGGTTTGAATGAATTTCCTGAAGATGAGCGGCCGCCTTTATGGGTTCACTATATGTTTGACCTGATGGTATCAATTGGGTTCTACAGTATCTTTATTTCTGCAGCATTTGTTTTATTCTGGAAGTGGAAGAAGCGGAATGAATGGAATAAACCGTTACTATGGGGAATTGTAGCGAGTGGACCACTGGCGATGCTCGCGATTGAATTCGGATGGATTTATGCCGAGGTGGGTCGACAGCCGTGGATTATGAGAGGATATATGAAAGTGGCGGATGCGGCAACGAAAGCCGATGGAGTAGGCTTGACGTTTGCATTGTTTGTTGGCCTCTATATCCTTCTGGGTGTGCTATGTGTGGTTGTATTGATTAAAATGTTTAAAGACAAGCCTGCAGAAGCTGAATTAGAACAACGTTTTCCTAAGAAAGCGAGTTAAGCAGATATAAAAGTACTCCTTCTTTTCAGGTGCCTGAGAAGAAGGGGCTTCAAGCTTTAAGGGAGGAATGGGTATGAGTTTGGAAGTTGTGGGGATTACCGTATTGTGGATTTTCCTTTATGGTTACCTGATAGTGGCTTCAATTGATTTTGGAGCCGGCTTCTTCGCCTTTTATGGAAGATTGAAAGGCAAGGAGCATACATTGAACGTGTTGATTAGCAGATACCTTTCTCCGGTATGGGAAGTTACCAACGTCTTTTTTGTCTTCTTCTTTGTGGGTCTTGTCGGATTCTTTCCTGACACAGCCTATTATTATGGAACGGCATTATTACTTCCGGGGAGTATCGCCATCATATTATTAGCCATAAGAGGGAGCTTCTATGCTTTCGGAAATTACGGGTCAAAGGACAATATCGTGTATCTGTTTTTATATGGGGCGACGGGATTATTAATTCCTGCTTCCTTATCAACGGCTTTAACCATTTCAGAAGGTGGATTTCTGGAAGAGCAGGGGGATAAGGTGATCTTCCTCGCCAAGGAGCTCTTTACCAGTCCCTATTCATGGAGTGTAGTGACCCTCTCCATTGTGTCGGTGTTATTTATCAGTGCGACATTTCTAACCTATTATGCAAACCGTGCTGGAGATATGGATTCCAGGGAGGAATTAAGAACGTTTTCCCTGTTTTGGAGTGCACCTACGATTCTCGCAAGTTTATTAGTATTTGTATCGTTGAGAGAGCATAATGCAGAGCATTTTGCGAAGGCGATTGATATTTGGTGGATGTTTGGGTTGTCACTTCTTTGCTTCTTTGGTGCATCGCTAATGATATACATGCGTAAGAAATTTGGAACGGCATTTATATTGGTTATGCTGCAATTCTTCTTTGCCTTCTTTGGCTATGGTGCATCGCATTTACCTTATATTCTTAAACCGTTTATTACGATAGAAACAAGTGTGACGAATCCAACGATGGGAATGGCCCTGGTCATCGTCTTCGTAGCAGGGTTGCTATTATTGATTCCTTCTCTATATCTGTTAATGAGGCTGTTTTTATTTGATGCAGATTATATTAAAGGCAAGAAGTGATCGATCTACAAATGCCATCTAAATTTAATACGGAGTACAATAGGGAGAATTTTCATTTTCTCCTTTTTTTTATGCTAAAATAAAGGATATAGAGAGTGCGGGGGGATGTATGGTGAAAAAAGAGTTTGTGGTTGTTGGTTTAGGACGATTTGGAGGCAGTATTGTCCGTTCATTATCAGATCAAGGCATGGAGGTTATGGCGATTGATCAGGATGAAGATAAAGTAAATGAATTCTCTTCCATTGCTTCTCATGCGGTAGTGGCAGATGCAACGGATGAATCCGTCTTAAAAAGCCTGGGAATCAGAAATTTTGATCACGTCATCGTGGCTATTGGAGACGATATCCAATCCAGTATCCTAACCACCTTGATGATGAAGGAAATCGGTGTGAAAAAAATTACCGTCAAGGCTCAAAATGATTATCATGAAAAAGTATTGCGGAAAATAGGTGCGAACCAAGTCGTTCATCCGGAACGCGATATGGGAAGAAGGATTGCTCATAACATCGTTTCGAATAATGTATTGGATTACCTGGAACTGTCGGATGAACACTCCATCGTAGAGATTGTGGCGAATGAACATTTGAGTGGGAATTCATTAATTGATTTGGATATCCGTGCTCAATTCGGAATCAATATCGTGGCGATAAAGAGACAAAAGGATATTATTGTGTCTCCACAAGCCGATGAACAAATTCGTGAAGGGGATATCCTGATTGTAATCGGTGCAGATACGGATATTAACCGTTTTGAAAAGAAGGTTTTATAATCATAAAGAAGAGGCTGACCTTAATATTAAGGTCAGCCTCTTTTTTGATAGATCAGACTTCCATGATGATTGGTAAAATCATAGGACGTCGTTTTGTTTTTTCATATAAGAATGGAGCCAGTGTATCTGTGATTTCATTTTTGATTTCTGACCATTGAGAAGTTCTTCTCTCAAGAACTTTGTTCAGATGTTTAGAAATAAGCGTTT
Organism: Rossellomorea aquimaris; assembly: GCF_003315075.1. Classification (GTDB taxonomy): domain Bacteria; phylum Bacillota; class Bacilli; order Bacillales; family Bacillaceae_B; genus Rossellomorea; species Rossellomorea aquimaris_C. Next base: position 378,428 of record NZ_QNRJ01000002.1, on the reverse strand, counting down.
GGGCTTCATTGATAAGGTCACCTGATTCACGCATGTACACAAATCCTCTTGAAATCAGATCCGGGCCGGAAGCAATCTTGAAATCTTTCATGTCGATGCTTACAACAACGATGACTAAGCCTTCTTCTGAAAGGATACGGCGATCGCGAAGTACGATATTACCGATATCACCTATACCGCTTCCGTCGATATAGACGTTTCCAGAAGGGATTTTCCCAGCTACTTGTGCGGAGTCATTGCTTAATGCAAGAACTTCACCATTGTCCATTATGAAGCAGTTTTCAGACTGTACTCCACAATCTACACCAAGCTGAGCGTGCATCTTCTGCATGCGGAATTCACCATGAATCGGCATAAAGAAGGTTGGATTCATCAGGCGGAGCATTAACTTCATTTCTTGTTGTCCACCATGACCAGATGTATGGATATCACTTAATGGTCCATGAATGACTTCTGCTCCAGCACGATATAACAGGTTGATTGTGCGGTTTACACTGATCGTATTTCCAGGAATCGGTGAAGAAGAGAATACAACGGTGTCCCCGGGCTGGATCTGAATCTGACGGTGAGTACCGTTTGCGATTCTTGATAATGCAGCCATTGGTTCACCTTGGGAACCTGTACATAATATCGCGACTTCATTCGCAGGTAATCGATTTATTTGGTTATGTTCAATGAATGTATCTTTAGGGGCGTTAATGTACCCTAATTCTTGACCGATCGTAATGGCCGCTTCCATGCTTCTTCCGAAAACAGCGACTTTTCTATTATGAAAGACAGCTGCTTCCACCACTTGTTGAAGGCGGTGAATATTAGAAGCGAATGTAGCGAATATTACACGGCCGTCCACTTTGCGGAAGATGTCATTGATGCTTTCTCCGACTTTACGTTCCGACATTGTGAAGTTTGGAACTTCAGCGTTCGTACTATCAGATAGAAGACAAAGTACGCCTTCTTTTCCGATTTCAGCCATTTTGGTTAAGTTCGCGGGCTCACCAACCGGCGTGAAATCAAATTTAAAGTCACCTGTGTGTACAACATTACCAGGTGGTGTTTTCACAACAATTCCGTATGAATCCGGAATACTGTGAGTCGTTCTGAAGAAGGTTACGGACGTCTTGCGGAATTTAATGATGTCATCTTCTTGAATGACATTTAGTTTCGCATTTCTTAATAGACCGTGCTCTTCAAGCTTGTTTTTAATAAGTCCCAGTGCGAGCTTCCCGCCGTATATCGGGATGTTTAATTCGCGCAGTAAATACGGGATTCCACCAATATGGTCTTCGTGTCCGTGTGTCACGAAAAGGCCTTTGATTTTATCCGCATTCTTCACCAGATACGTATAGTCCGGGATTACGTAATCGATACCGAGAAGTTCATCTTCAGGGAACTTGATTCCCGCATCGATCAGGATGATTTCGTCTTGAAATTGTACGCCGTATGTGTTCTTACCGATTTCACCTAAACCGCCAAGGGCAAATACTGCGGTTTGGTCATTCTTGACAAATTTCATGGATTATTGCTCCAACTCGAAAGAATGATGGTTTTCTTCATACTCTAAAAAAGCGCCCTCTAGCTTTTGTACGAATTCAATGTTATACGGTTTGTCTTTTAAATTCAGACGTACTTCACGTTCTGAATCTGCTTCCATGTAAAGAGATTGAGTGCATTCGCGAACAGGCACTTCTGCTTTACTTTCTTGATAAAATACTTTAAAAATCATGTCTTTTCTCTCTCCTTATCCGTTTTCAAAAAATCTAACTTTCATCTATGATAAAAAAGTTATCAACTAACATAAGCGGCGTCTAGGCACCTCTAGGCATAATACCAGTCTCCGCTAGAGGGATATGGCATGACGAATAGGGCTTGACGCTGGAGCTGGACATTAGAGGGCTAGCTTCCCTGCTAATAGGTATGGATATACCATTATGGTCTGAACAGTTACTATGTTCATATATGGCTCTTTTACGCCCTGTGGTAAAAAAACGATTGATCCATGAATCATTTCCTTAACACAGGGCGACCTTTCGATATGAATGAAAGGCGAGTGGAATGTATCCTTCACGAGAGTTCACCATAGCCTACGGTCCTCACTCTAACTCTTTTAAATGACCCTATCATTTAAGTAGGGATGAATCAACTTGTTTATGTATGCTATAAATTATAAAGGATTCTCTCGTGTAAATAAAGTTTTTGCGAGAATCCTTCATTAAAACATTACAAAAATAGAGAAGAGGGACTGAACCAATGGAGACGAAAAAGCTCACTAGTGGCATCAGTCCCTTATTAATTGTGTAAACGTATGAAAGTATAGCCGAATTGCATGTATTTTAGTAGTGTGACTGCTTACGTTCGTCCGGCAGCATGAAATACTATGCAATCGTTTTTTTTCTAAGCAATTCTTTCCACTGTTTTAAAAGCTTCTTTCTGAGCTTTTTTAACATGGTGGATCACTCCTTATCAATAGTTTACCGAGATTTTCCTTTGAAGTAAAGGAAAGATAATACCGAAGTCTCTGTTGTCTTACTTATATTGTACGGAATTTATTGAATCTCTTACATGGTTAAGTTTGGTAAAAGGAAGCGTCTATGCTCATTCATTGACATTTATGCCACAAAGGATTACCTTAAACAACGGGTAAAACAGATGATCGATTACGTATGAAAAGGAGATCAGATATGTCTAAAATAGTTTTCTTCGATATAGATGGTACACTGCTTGACCACGATAAGAAGCTGCCTCAAGCAACGAAAGAAGCCATCCAAACCTTACAATCCAACGGTACTTATGTAGCCATTGCAACTGGCAGGGCTCCATTCATGTACGAGAGCCTGAGAGAAGAATTAGGAATCGAGTCCTTTGTTTCCTTTAATGGGCAGTATGTGGTTTTTGAAAATGAGGTAATCTACACAAACCCTTTAAAAATCGAAAAGTTAGAAGAGTTACTAAAGGATGCGTATACAAATGAGCATCCGGTGGTTCACTTAAATCATCAAACGATGAAGTCAAACCTGAAACATCATAAATATATAGAAGAGAGTATGGGAAGTTTGAAATTTCCCCATCCCGATTATGCTCCGGATTTTTATAAGGATAGAGATATTTATCAATCATTGTTATTTTGTACAAAGGAAGATGAGAGCTTTTACCGGGAGAAATACAATGACTTCACGTTCATACGCTGGCATCAATTTTCCATGGATATCCTGCCAAAAGGTGGTTCGAAAGCGGAAGGCATCAAAAAGATGATCGCGAAGCTCGGTTTTGAAATGGAAGATGTATATGCGTTTGGAGACGGATTAAATGATATTGAAATGATTCAATCCGTCGGTACCGGTGTTGCTATGGGGAATGCTGTGCAAGAAGTACAAAAACATGCAAATTTGATTACGAAACACGTCGATGACGATGGGATATATCATGGTTTGAAGGAACTTGAATTAATATAATGAACAACAAAAAAGACTTCTTCTGATTACGGGAAGAAGTCTTTTTATATTATCTTTCTATGGCAATCGCATCCGGGATCGGCTCGAAAGGATTATTCGGATTGATATGGTCGTAGAACATGATCCCATTCAAATGATCGATTTCGTGTTGGAACACGATGGAAGGGAGTCCCTTTAAACGCAGCTTCACTTCGTTTCCATCAACATCCCACCCTCTAACCGTCACTCTGGCATAACGGGGAACAAATCCGGGGACATTTCTGTCTACCGACAAGCATCCTTCACCTGATGTTAAATAAGCTTTCTCGATTGAGTGACTGATAATCTTCGGGTTAAATAAAGCATAGCTGTATAGTTTACCTTGATTGTCTGTCACATTCACAGCTAACATCCGCTTAGAAATATTGATTTGAGGTGCAGCAAGACCAATCCCGGGTCTAAGCCCATACTTATTTGCCGTTTCAGGATTTTGGCTGTTTACTACATACTCTAACAAGCTTCTTAATGTTTCCTGATCTTCTTGTGATGGTGGGATAGCCACTTCCTTTGCCACCATTGTTAATGTAGGGTGACCTTCACGGATGATGTCATTCATCGTAATCATTGTTTTTCCTCCTCGGGTACGGCAGAGATATGAATCAAAAGGCGTAACTTGTCTTTAAAGAATACTTACAGACAGGGCCGGATGATCAATCACTCCTCTACTTTATTCATTAAAATTATCTATTATGTATGATAATAGTCTATCATTTTACTCCGGAAAAGTTAATGAATGAGATTTATTATAAGGTGGAATACTCACCGGGTAAATGACATATTCATTTTTATAGGAAGAATAGTCTAATCGACATTTTTTTCCACAGTTGTAAATCCCTATTGTCAAATGTTGTAGACATAGATATAGTAGAAGGTGGTAAATAGTTAAGGGGGATCTAGTTGTGTCGAAATTTCGTTTTGCTTTCATTTTAGGAGCCGCTATCTTTGTACTAATGGGCTGTGTCGGTGGTTCTTCACCCGAAGAAAAGATGTATAATGTTCTTGAAGAAACAGTATCTAAAGAAGGTCAGTATGTTGAAGTTCAAAAACCTCTTCAAGAATTAGAAGAAAAAGAAAAAGAGATTTATACTAAGATTATGGATCTTGGGATGAAAGAGTTTGACCAAATTGTAAAGCTTTCCGATGAAGCTCTGGACAACATCAAAAAAAGAAAAGAATTCATCGATCAAGAACGTACGTCCATGAGTGAAGCAGAGGAAGAGTTTGCGAAAGCAGACGAATATGTTGATAAGTTAGAAAGCCAAGAGCTTAAAAAGGAAGCAGAAAAGCTGAAAAAAACGATGGAAGAGCGTTATCAGCTTCATGAAAAGCTAACATCTTCTTATCTGGAGGTGCTGTCTCTGGATAAAGAACTTTATAATATGTTCAAAAAGAAAGAACTTACAATGGAAGAGCTTGAGAAACAAATTTCCTCTATTAATGACCAATATGAAAAAATAGTGAATTATAATGAGGAATATAATAAAAAGACAGAAGAATTCAATAATCTTAAACAAAAATTTTATTCAAGCGCCGGGCTTGATGTGAAAGATTCAGAATAAAGGATGATAAAAAGTGATGGACGAGGAAGTTTTCCTCGTCCATCACTTTTTTTGTCTTTTGACCTACCATATTGATCTTCATTCCTAATAGTTCACAAGATCATCATGTAATATAGGAGATCAGGAGCATCCTTACTCTATAACAGATGAAGTTGTCTCAGGTGTTTATATATAACAGAGTTTGAATGAGTATTGATACAGTTTTGAAAAGAATTGGCAGGAAAAAATTCCGGGGTCAATCGGAAACAGGAATTTATAATACTTTGTCGTTGACTTCCTGAATTTCTATATTGTAAACTAGTAAAGGTATTCATGGATTGTATTAGTCATTGTGAAATTATGACTGATACAGATAAGCTCGAATGTAATTTCGGGTTTTCTTTCTTGGTATTTGTGGAAAACTAGTAATAGTGTGTATCCACAAGTATTGTAGTAGGTCATACTGAATTTGGGTAATCTAAACTTTGTATGTAAAAAACCAAAATAAATGTATAAAGAAAGGATAGGTGACTTCGATGGCTTCTAAATCAAAGAAGGCTCAATTCGATGCAGTTAAGACGCTCGAACAAATTGAAGACAAGTTTGAAATGTTCCAAATTTTGAACGAAGAAGGCGAAGTAGTAAACGAAGACGCAATGCCGGAGATCTCTGATGAGGATCTGCAGGAATTAATGCGTCGTATGGTTTATACTCGTATTCTTGATCAAAGATCAATCTCCCTGAACCGTCAAGGACGTTTAGGTTTCTACGCACCAACAGCTGGACAGGAGGCATCACAAATTGCTTCTCACTTTGCATTGGAGAAGGAAGATTGGATCCTGCCTGGATATCGTGATGTTCCACAAATCGTTTGGCACGGTCTTCCGTTAGCTCAAGCATTCTTATTCTCACGTGGACACTTTAAAGGGAATCAGCCTCCAGAAGGAGTGAATGTATTATCACCTCAAATCATCATCGGTGCTCAATACATCCAAACTGCCGGGGTGGCATTGGGTCTTAAGAAACGTGGTAAGAAAGCTGTTGCCGTTACATATACAGGTGATGGTGGATCTTCACAAGGTGATTTCTACGAAGGAATCAACTTTGCAGGTGCGTACGCAGCTCCAGCGATCTTCGTTGTTCAAAACAACCAGTTCGCAATCTCAACACCTCGTGATAAACAAACAGCAGGCCGTACCATTGCTCAAAAAGCAGTTGCAGCTGGTATCCCTGGTATATTAGTGGATGGAATGGATCCATTAGCCGTGTATTCAGCTACATTAGAGGCTCGTAATCGTGCTGTGAATGGTGAAGGTCCTTCATTGATCGAAACACTTTGCTACCGTTATGGACCACATACAATGGCTGGTGATGATCCAACTCGTTACCGTACTTCAGAAATGGATACAGACTGGGAAAAGAAAGATCCATTGGTGCGTTTCCGTAAATTCCTGGAAGGTAAAGGATTATGGAGTGAAGAGAAAGAAAACGAAGTGATCGAAGAAGCGAAAGAAGATATCAAACAAGCTATTAAAGAAGCAGATGGAACTCCTAAACAAAAAGTTACTGATTTCATTAACAATATGTATGAAGAGCTTCCTTACAACTTGAAAGAACAATTAGAAATCTACAAAGAAAAGGAGTCGAAATAAGCCATGGCGCAAATGACAATGATTCAAGCGATCACTGATGCACTGCGCACAGAGCTACGCAACAACGAAGACGTTTTAGTTTTTGGTGAGGACGTAGGTCTAAACGGTGGTGTATTCCGTGCAACGGAAGGACTTCAGAAAGAATTCGGTGAAGACCGTGTATTCGATACTCCACTAGCAGAATCAGGAATCGGTGGTTTAGCAATCGGTTTAGCATTAGAAGGGTACCGTCCAGTACCGGAAATCCAATTCTTCGGTTTCGTATATGAAGTAATGGATTCAGTAAGTGGACAGATGGCGCGTATGCGTTACCGTTCAGGTGGAACGTATACTTCTCCAATCACAATCCGTTCCCCATTCGGTGGTGGAGTACATACTCCAGAACTTCATGCGGACAGCTTGGAAGGATTGATGGCCCAGCAACCTGGTCTGAAAGTTGTTATTCCATCAACACCTTACGACGCTAAAGGTTTATTAATTTCATCCATTCGAGATAATGACCCTGTCATTTTCTTGGAACATATGAAATTATACCGTTCATTCCGTCAAGAGGTTCCAGAAGAGGAGTACACGATCGAACTTGGTAAAGCCGAGGTGAAGCGTGAAGGTACAGACCTTTCCATCATCACTTACGGAGCTATGGTACACGAATCATTAAAAGCGGCTGAAGAGCTTGAAAAAGAAGGTCATTCAGTTGAAGTAATCGATTTACGTACAGTCAGCCCACTGGATATCGATACAATCATGGCATCTGTTGAAAAAACGAACCGTGCCATTGTTGTTCAAGAGGCTCAAAAACAAGCCGGTATTGCAGCGAACGTTGTTGCTGAGATCAATGACCGTGCAATTCTTAGCCTCGAAGCCCCGGTACTTCGTGTAGCGGCGCCTGATACAGTGTACTCTTTCTCCCAAGCGGAGCCAATCTGGTTACCAAACCACAAAGATGTTCTTGAAACGGCGAAAAAAGTACTTAACTTTTAATGGGTAAGGAGTATTTAAGCTCCTCCTTAATATTCAAATGAAAACAGAAGGGTATTCCACCCTTCTCTTTTCCAATTATAGATATAAGAAAATTAGACAGAGATAATGCTTACATTCATCTATTTTTAATCATTATTCAATACAGGAGGTAGAATCCATGTCATTCGAATTCAAATTACCAGACATTGGTGAAGGTATTCATGAAGGTGAAATCGTAAAATGGTTTGTTAAGCCTGGCGATAAAGTTGAAGAAGACGATGTACTATGTGAAGTCCAAAATGATAAAGCAGTAGTAGAAATTCCATCTCCGGTAGCAGGAACAGTTGAAGAACTTCTTGTTGACGAAGGTACTGTAGCAGTTGTAGGTGATACACTGATTAAGTTCGATGCTCCCGGTTACGAAGATCTTCAGTTCAAAGGAGACGATGGAGAGAAGAAAGAAGCTCCTAAAGCTGAAGAGAAAACAGAAGGTCAAGTTCAAGGTACCGCAGAACAGGGCGGGGATGTTAAGAAAGAAGCGTCACCAGAAGCTGCCGAAGAGAAATCTGAAGGTGTAAAGCAAAATGCTGACGCAGAAGTTGATCCTAATAAGCGTGTCATCGCTATGCCTTCCGTTCGTAAATATGCGAGAGAAAACGGTGTGGAAATTCGCCAAGTATCCGGTTCCGGTAAAAACGGACGTGTCGTTAAAGAAGATATCGATGCTTTCTTAAGCGGAGATTCTAAGCCGGCTGAAACTGCTGAAGAAGCGAAAACAGAAGAAAAAGCACCAGAAGCTGATTCTAAAGCGGCTGCACCAAAAGCTCCAGAGGGTGAATATCCTGAAACTCGTGAGAAAATGAGTGGTATGCGTAAAGCAATTGCCAAAGCAATGGTAAATTCTAAACATACAGCTCCTCACGTAACATTAATGGACGAAATCGATGTAACGAAACTTTGGGCTCACCGTAAGAAGTTCAAAGAAGTTGCAGCTGAAAAAGGTGTGAAATTAACGTTCTTACCTTACATCGTTAAAGCATTAACAAGTGCCTTACGTGAATACCCTGCACTAAACACATCCATTGATGATTCAACGAGCGAAATCGTTCAAAAACATTATTACAACATTGGTATCGCTGCAGATACTGACAAAGGTCTATTAGTACCTGTTGTGAAGAATGCTGATCGTAAATCTATGTTCTCAATTTCTAATGAAATTAACGAACTAGCTGGAAAAGCTCGTGATGGTAAACTTTCTGGTGATGAAATGAAAGGTGCTTCATGCACAATCACTAATATTGGTTCAGCCGGTGGACAATGGTTTACTCCGGTCATCAACCACCCAGAGGTTGCAATTCTTGGAGTTGGACGTATTGCAGAAAAACCTGTAGTTAAAAATGGTGAAATTGTAGCAGCACCTGTGTTAGCATTATCATTGAGCTTCGATCACCGTATGATCGACGGAGCTACTGCTCAACATGCACTTAACCATATCAAGCGTTTGTTGAACGATCCAGAATTATTATTAATGGAGGCGTAATACAATGGTAGTAGGAGATTTCCCAATTGAAACAGATACGATAGTAGTCGGTTCAGGTCCTGGAGGATATGTAGCTGCAATCCGTGCAGCACAACTGGGACAAAAAGTAACAATCATTGAAAAAGAAAATTTAGGTGGAGTATGCTTAAACGTTGGTTGTATCCCATCTAAAGCTTTGATCACAGCTGGTCACCGTTTTCACAATGCTCAACATTCTGATGACATGGGTATCGTTGCTGAAAACGTAAAAGTGAACTTTGATAAGGTTCAAGAGTGGAAAGCTGGCGTTGTTAAGAAATTAACTGGCGGTGTTGAAGGTCTTCTAAAAGGAAACAAAGCAGAAATCGTACGTGGTGAAGCTTATCTTGTAGATGCTAATACACTTCGCGTGATGGATGATAACTCTGCCCAAACATACAAGTTCAACAACTTGATCCTTGCAACAGGTTCACGCCCAATTGAAATCCCTAGCTTCAAGTTCTCAAAACGCGTACTTGATTCTACAGGTGCTCTTGCATTAGAAGAGATCCCAAGCAAGCTTGTTGTAATCGGTGGAGGTTACATCGGAACCGAGCTTGGAACTGCTTACGCAAATCTTGGATCAGAAGTAACAATCCTAGAAGGTGCTGACGATATTCTTAGCGGATTCGAAAAGCAAATGACAGCAATTGTGAAAAAAGATCTTAAGAAAAAAGGCGTAGAGGTTGTTACCAAGGCCATGGCTAAAGGCGTTGAAGAAAGTGACAGCGGCGTTGTCGTTAAATATGAAGTAAAAGGCGAAGAGAAATCTGTTGAAGCTGATTACGTTCTAGTAACGGTAGGTCGTCGCCCGAATACGGATGAAATCGGTCTTGAAGAAGTAGGAATCGAGATGACTGACCGCGGAGTTGTAAAAATTGATAAGCAATGCCGCACGAACATCCCGAACATCTTCGCGATCGGTGACATCGTAGATGGACCACCACTTGCTCACAAAGCTTCTTACGAAGGTAAAATTGCTGCTGAAGTCATCTCTGGTGAACCAGCGGAAATCGACTACCTTGGTATTCCAGCTGTGTGCTTCACAGATCCGGAATTAGCTACAGTAGGTTATTCTGAAGCTCAAGCGAAAGAAGAAGGCATCGAAGTAATCGCTGCTAAATTCCCATTCGCGGCTAATGGTCGTGCATTGGCACTTAATGCTACAGATGGTTTCATGAAGCTTGTAACTCGTAAAGAAGACGGTTTAATTATCGGTGCACAAATTGTTGGTGCAGGAGCATCAGACATGATTGCTGAACTTGGACTTGCTATTGAATCCGGTATGACAGCTGAAGACGTTGCAATGACTATTCATGCTCACCCAACACTAGGTGAGATTTCCATGGAAGCAGCAGAAGTTGCTATGGGAAGCCCGATTCACATCGTAAAATAATATAAGTTAATCAAGGAGTATCCCGGCAAACCGGGATACTCCTTTTACTATCGGGAACAATAAAAAAGGGATTGAAGCGTTTTTTTGCTTCAATCCCTTTTTTATTTCGAAAATTATTGATCCCAACTTTCAATTGCACTTGAAACGGGTTTTATAATGTCTTCTTTAGTAATATTGCCTTCCACTTTACATATGATCTGATTGTTTTCTACCACAACGATTGCTGGTGAAGTCGGGGGAGATTCTGCTATTTTATTGGGTGCTTCGTTATTAAGGCTCACTACCTTTAAACGTTTAAGGCTATCAGGGTACTGTTTTTTCAGTTCAATGATTGCATCGTAGTAGGGTATTTCTTTAGAAACGTTTCGTTCATCGGTAAAAAAGATAACCTGTTTTTCTATAAACTGATCTTCTGCTAAAACAACTTTGTTGGAAGAAATATAATCACATGAAGTCAAAAACAACATCGTGGAAATGATTAGTATTGCTAAAGCGAGTATATGTTTCATACAACATCCTCTTTTCTTAAACGATGCTATGAACTTTGGATTTGTAAATAAATGACTTTTGAACCGTTCTTACGTCACATTTTATCATAAGGAAAATCATTAAAGGGTCAAGTCATTGAAATGTTACATAATTGAAAAGACATACATAATGAAAGTAATCTTAAAAGAATATACTATAATAATACGATGATCGAAGGCTGCTCCTTGCCTTTATCTAATAATCTTTAGGTTTTAATCCATGAATCGGGGTAAATAAAAAGAAGGAAGTTTAAAATAAATCATTTAAAGGATGTAATGAACATGAAATCGTATATTGCTTTTTTGGTACAAATGATTTTATGGAGTGTTTTTTATATAGCTGAATGGATGTCCGATAAGGATCATTTAGGATATAAGTGGATCATGTTTGTTATATTTTTTTACTTGGCGTTTATTGCTGCGAAGAAAATCGTTCAGTCAAGAAAGTTGACCTTGTTTATTACGTCGTTCAGTTTAACATGCTTTTTTGCCTTTAAAGTTGTATTTGAAAATATACTGGAAATATTTTAATTCTTTCCCAGATTCGCTTAAAAATATGTTAAAATATTCAAAGTGAATACGGAAAGGTGATTGACATGAAAAAGATTTTAGCAACTGGATTAACCCTACTACTATTAACAGCATGCTCGAGTGAATCAACAACCACCAATGAAGAAGCCAAGAAGCCTGAACAGTCTGAAGTGGATAAAGAGAACAAGAAGACAAGTGAGGGTAGCGCTTCACCAAAAAATGATACTGAGCAAGAAGAAACATCTGAGCCCTCAGAAGAGGCAGTTCAATCAAAGGATTATACGATCAATGAAAACAATTGGAGCATTAATCCTATAGGTGATGCAAATCCAAAAGTGGTCCTCCTTACGATCGATGATGCACCGGATCAACATGCCTTACAGATGGCAAATGATCTCAAAGCACTGAATGCTCCGGCTATCTTCTTTGTTAATGGTCATTTTCTTGATACACCAGAAGAAAAAGAGACTTTAAAAAAGATTCATGATATGGGATTTGCGATTGGTAATCACACATTTAGTCACAGCAGTCTGAAAGAAATCTCTCCTGAAAAACAAAAAGAAGAAATTGTGTCGCTGAATGATCTTATTGAATCCATCATTGGGGAACGACCTAAATTCTTCAGGGCTCCATTTGGTCAGAATACTGACTATAGCCGACAAGTAGCAGCAGAAGAAAAGATGTCACTAATGAACTGGACATACGGATATGATTGGGAAAAGCAATATCAGAACAAAGAAGCAATCATCGATATTATGGTTAATAGCCCTTACCTGAATGATGGGGCAAACCTGCTCATGCATGATCGCACGTGGACGAGCGAGGGTTTATCCGATATTGTAAAGGGCCTGCGGGATAAGGGGTATGAAACCTTGGATCCAAATAGAATAAAGACCGTTGAATAATGCTAATGAGATGCGTGAAAGAAGCCCTTCTTTCGCGCATCTTTTTTTATTTGTTTTTCTTCCCCGTCCAAAGGCAGTTGAGCAAAAAAATCACTTAAAAATCAGGTATGATAATGAAAACACTTACATATAGTTTAATGTTTAATAGTATGATTGATTGAGAGGATAAAAAGTTAAATATGTTATACAAATTAGGCTTGATATTTTAAATGTGTTATATTATTATAGAAACAGATAAGATAAAGCGTTTACAAAAAACAACGTGAAGGAGAGGAAAAAAGATGGGAACAATTGTATGTCAATCATGCCTTATCACTATCGATCACTATGAGGATGAGAAGGTTTCTGTTTTATTCTCTAACTGCTGTGATTGCAACGACGATAAAGAATTAGACGACTGATACCTGCCAAGGGGAGCAGGGAGTGTAATTGTCTTAAAGGGGTTCTTATAAATAAAAGGATGAAGAAGGGTGGGGCCTTCTTCATCCTTTTTTTGTTACCTGATCGCTCTATGCTCTTTAATGACTCTCAAGTGACGTAAATCATAATCTTCAGGTCCCTGTACAGGAAGACCTGCTTCTATATTGGTTTTAATATAGTTGATGTTTTCCTGTGTGATGATTTCACCAGGAATGAAAATCGGAATTCCCGGAGGATAAACCATAATGAATTCAGCGATTGTCCTCCCGACGGATTCATCAATCGGAATGACCTCGGTATCTGCGTAAAAAGCATCCCGGGGAGTAATGGAGAGAACAGGTATATCAGGGAGCATGACTTTAACAGGTATCATTTCTCCCTGTTTCTTGAGACTCGTGACAAGCTCTTTTAAAGCCATGACCAACTGATTTCCCTCAACCTCGGTGTCACCAGGAGTGATGATGCAAAGGATGTTATAAAGATCAGACATCTCAACCTCAATGTTATGAGCTTCCCGCAGCCACTTCTCAGCATCAAATCCACTGATCCCTAAATCTTTCACTGACACAATCAACTTTGTCGGATCATAGGCATAGGTGGCTTTCGTTCCGAGGATCTCTTTTCCTACACAGTATAAACCGTCAATTTCGTTGATCTGTCTTCTCATATCCTGTGACAGTTCAATCGTCTTGGTGATGAGCTCACGACCTTCGGTGGCCAGACGTTTTCTGGCAACATCGAGGGAAGCCAGTAATAAGTAGGAAGTCGAAGTGGTCGTCAACATACTTAAAATCGTTTGTACCCGTTTCGATGAAACAAGCCCTTCTTTCATATTAAGGACAGAGCTCTGAGTCATAGAGCCGCCAAGTTTGTGTACGCTGGTAGCCGCTAAATCTGCACCTGCCTGCATTGCTGAAAGGGGGAGCTCGTCATGGAAATGTATATGAACGCCATGAGCTTCATCCACAAGTACTGGAACATTATACGAGTGAGCAATTTCTACAATCTTTTTGAGATCTGCCGAAATTCCGAAATAAGTAGGATTGATGACCAGAACACCTTTGGCATCCGGGTTTTGTTCCAATGCTTTTGCTACGGCATCTGTTGTGATTCCGTGAGAGATACCCAGGTCTTCATCAATATCCGGGTGGATAAAGATCGGAGTGGCTCCTGAGAATACAATGGCAGACATGACGGATTTATGGACGTTCCTGGGAACAATGATCTTATCTCCAGGGCCACATACACTCATGACCATGGTCATGATGGCACCACTCGTTCCTTGTACAGAGAAGAAGGTATGATCGGCACCAAACGCTTCGGCTGCAAGGTCCTGAGCTTCTTTTATCATCCCCTTAGGCTGATGTAAATCATCTAAAGGACCAATGTTAATCAAATCGATGGAAAGGGCATTTTCTCCAATAAAATCCTTAAACTCAGGATCCATACCTGCACCTTTTTTATGACCGGGAATGTGAAATTGGACGGGATTTTTTTTACTATGATCAATTAAGCCGGAAAATAACGGCGTTTCATTCTGAGACAATTCATTCAACACCTCTTTAAATTCTTAATAGCAAATTTAATAGCCACGCTAAAGTTATTATTATATAGGATCTTGCTCATGATTTCATAACTTTTCTCACTATATTTTCAACAAACAAATGAATTATAGCACTTAAGAAAATCTTTGCATAGTGGCATATGACCATCCATTGTTATTTTACCGCCATAGATCATGCTGCTTTATAGCCTCTCTTTTTGTAATACTCCCAATAAGAAAAGGATTTTCCCCCCTTTACCGAGAATAGTTCAGTGAATGGAGGGATTCAATTGAATTGGAATACGAGGGTAACAGAGTTATTAAACATTCAATATCCAATTATACAAGGAGGGCTTGCACATCTGGCGTATGCAGAGCTGGCAGCGGCGGTGTCGAATGCGGGTGGACTTGGCCAGATCACTGCCATGTCTTTAGACAATCCTGAACAGTTACGAGAAGAAATTCTAATGGTAAGGTCATTAACAGATAAGCCTTTTGGGGTGAATTTTGCCATAGGTCAACATGGACGCCCTTTTAACGAGTTTGTTGACGTTGCCATTGAAGAGAAGGTGCCGGTCGTATCCGTTACTGGAGGGAACCCGACTCCCCTGTTTCAGCAACTCCAGGGAATGGACATAGTTAAGCTTGTATTGGTCGCCTCGAAAAGGCAGGCAATCAAAGCGGAAGAGCTGGGTGCGGATGCAGTGATGGTTGTTGGTCAAGAAGGAGGAGGTCACCTGGGGAAAGATGATATTGGTACATTCGTCTTGATTCCCGGAGTGGTGGATGCCGTTTCCATTCCGGTCATTGCTTCCGGAGGCGTTGGGGACGGAAGGGGATTGATGGCTGGTCTCAGCTTTGGTGCAGAGGGAGTTGAGATGGGTACGAGATTTATTGCTACAAAGGAATGTGTACATGCTTCTGAAGTTTATAAGCGTACCTTGATTGAAGGGGACGAGAATGGTACAGTAGTCATCAAACGATCTTTAGGGGCACCGGCAAGGGCCATTTCAAACTCTTGGACCAAACAGATACTGGCTGCTGAAACATCGAACGCTGGCTATGAAGGATTAAAAGCATACATAAGCGGTGAAGCCAATAAACGATACATTTACGATGGGGAAGTAGACGCAGGGTTTGCGTGGGCAGGACAAGTGATGGGGTTGATCAATGACGTCCCATCGGTTAAAGATCTCATTCAACGAATGATCTCTCAAGCAGAGGGCATCCGGAAGAAATGGAATTAACACATCATCATTCAAGGAGTTGTTGTAAACAATGGAATATCAATATCCTTTTGATATAGACTGGTCAACAGAAGAAGTCATCGACGTTATTGCCTTTTTCGAAGCAATCGAGAAAGCTTATGAAAAAGGTGTCTCTAGAGATGACCTTATGAATCGGTATAAGCGTTTTAAAGAAATCGTTCCCGGTAAAGCAGATGAAAAGAGAATATGCAATGAATTTGAAGAATCCAGTGGCTATTCCTCCTATCGTGTAGTAAAGAAGATGAAGGAGCTTCAGGAGTCTGACAAAATTTCAATGAACTAAACGAATAGAACGACTGCCATTTTTGGCAGTCGTTCTTTCTGCATTTTTCCCAACCGTGATATGGTTTAGTTCATTTTATAAAGGGGTAAAAGTGTTTCAAAGGCACTGTTAACTTCTTGGATGAATTCATCACCATTCAGCTTGACAGCTGTATCCCGGTCGAGATGAAGTCCGCATAGAAGTTCAGCTTTTTTAACATTCTGTACTCTTTCACTTAAAGCGATGAATTCATCTTGTGACATGGAAGAAAAAGGAGTGGCATCCGGCTTTGTATGATCTCCGGACCAAACAAAGTGACCAGGAATCATTGATCTTATCTTATCTGCATTTTCTTCAACTTTTTTACCGAATTCAACTTTATTTGGGGCTTCATAGATCATAGCGAACCAGATAAAAACATGGGTTTCCCATAAACCTATCTGAAAATGTGGATGTTTTTTATAACCCCGTTTATTGTTCGCGAACGCAACCCAGGTATCATCAGGAGGGTTTACCGATCGACGTGCATGTTTAGCCACATGGTAAAACATCTCCGTTCCTGTTAATGCGCTTAAAGTGGGTGCGAAATGATCGCCTAAATAATCAAGTTTGGGTCTGATCTGTTCTTGGATGGCAGTCATTCGATCTTCTAACCCATTAATCGTGAAAACTTGGAAATCTTCTTGTGTGAAACCATTAAATTTCATGTTGTATCCTCCTTATAACCACCAATATCTTAACATAATGAGGTACAAGCTTGTAGTGAATCGATTTATCTATGGGTGACTGCACATTTTAGTTACAAGATTGGATGATACTTCATAACATGTAGTAAATATTATCAGAACAATCAGATAAATTGAAAACTCGGAAGGGGTGTATGGCCATGAAACAAGTAATGAACACTTCTAAAAAACGTGATGTCCAGCAGCAAAGAATGAATGTATTAAGACTTGAAATGGATTATGAATTAGCTGTATTGTTCGAAGCAATTCAAATGAAGAATAAAGAAACCCAGACCAAGTCCAAACAGAAACTCATGAGTATTCGGGAAGAATTAATGAAAATGAAGGCCTTATAAAGCTTTAATCCTTTCTAGTGGGTATAAAGTATATTGTCAAAATTCAACTGTTGAACGGCGAGCTCATAGGCATAGAGAGTTCGCTTTTTTGTGGGTATTAATAAAGACCTGTGATTAGGATCAGTCTAATACTGCAGTACAAGGTGAATAACTTGAAACAGCCTTTCATTTCCATTAAGCTATTTAGCTAAGGGAGTAGTAGTAAATTATGGCTCTTGTTTAAAGGATGATTATGAGTCGTATTTAATGAAAA
Organism: Rossellomorea aquimaris; assembly: GCF_003315075.1. GTDB lineage: Bacteria > Bacillota > Bacilli > Bacillales > Bacillaceae_B > Rossellomorea > Rossellomorea aquimaris_C. The sequence goes on along the minus strand of NZ_QNRJ01000002.1, from coordinate 361,046 downwards.
CGACCATATTAGTAATAAGATTTTCGTTACATAAATTGGAGGCTAATGATCAATGACAAATTGGACGGAATTAGATCACAATGTTAGATCGTGGATACGGGAAGCCGGAGAAAGAATTCGTCAATCATTCAAGACAGAGTTGAATATTAAGACGAAGTCGAATCGAAACGATTTGGTAACCGATATGGATGAAGCGACAGAACATTTCTTTACTGAAAATATCCGTAATACGTACCCGGATCATCAAATCCTCGGTGAAGAAGGATATGGCGATGACTTTAAGGAGTTATCAGGTATCACGTGGATAATCGACCCAATCGATGGAACGATGAATTTTGTTCATCAACAACGAAATTTTGCCATCTCTATCGGCATCTATGATGGAGAAGAAGGTAAATTGGGATACATATATGATGTCGTCCATGATGAGCTGTATTTTGCAAATAAAGGACACGGAGCTTATATGAATGATGTGAAGCTGCCGGAGCTTGTTCCAGTTCCGGTTCAAGATGCCATTGTAGCTTTAAATGCACTGTGGGTGACTGAGAATAAACGGATTGACCGAACAATTCTTGAACCACTCGTGAAGGATGTAAGGGGAACACGGTCCTATGGATCGGCAGCCATTGAATTGGCTTATGTCGCTTCAGGTAGATTGGATGCTTACTTAACAATGCGCCTGGCTCCATGGGATTTTGCAGCCGGGAAAATTATGATTGAAGAGGTTGGGGGAATTGTAACTGATCTTAATGGGGATCCCCTGAATCCGTTGAATAAAAGTTCGCTGTTTGTAGGAAAGCCCGGACTGCACCAAACCATCTTGACTGATTATCTTGAACGAAAGAAATAAAGAAGGGAGACGGGCAATTTCATTGCTTCGTCTCCCCTTTTTAATCTACAATCGTCCTTCATCACGATATTTCTTCTTTGTCTTGAAACCGAATCCCATCACTATAAATAGAAAAATGAAGCTGACAATAGCAAGCAGGATGCTTTGTAAACTGATTGAAATTGCGATTCCCATTAGAGAAACAGCCGCTAATATAGAAAATAATACAAAAATCCATTTAATATTCCCCAAGAAAAAACCTCCAAATAAAATGAAAAAAATCATTTTCCTCATTAGATTAAAACCATAATAGCTCTTCCAATTAAAGTTTACCTATCAATTCGATAATGTGCAATGGGTAGAGTAGACAAAGAGGTAACTCGTTGTGATTGAAGTTATTATGGAAACTTTTAGGGGGGGAGAAAAGGCTTTATGAAATATTTATTAGGGCTTTTCTATATGCTGTGATATAATGGTCTAGTTGAACTGAAATATATTATCTTTAATAGTATAAAGAAATCCAATATTCAGGAGTGGAAATATGAAATTAAGAAATGACCTTAGAAATATTGCTATTATTGCTCACGTTGACCACGGGAAAACGACATTAGTAGACGAGCTTTTAAAGCAATCTGGAATCTACCGCGAAAATGAAACAGTTTCTGAACGCGCGATGGATTCAAATGATTTGGAAAGAGAACGCGGTATTACGATCTTAGCGAAAAATACGGCGATTCAATATAAAGATTCTCGTATCAACATTCTTGATACACCAGGACATGCTGACTTCGGTGGAGAAGTTGAACGTATCATGAAAATGGTAGATGGTGTTTTACTAGTAGTAGATGCGTATGAAGGCTGTATGCCTCAGACTCGTTTCGTCCTTAAGAAAGCACTTGAGCAAAACCTTACACCTATCGTAGTTGTAAATAAAATTGACAAGCCTTCAGCACGTCCGGAAGAAGTAATCGATGAAGTTCTGGAATTATTCATTGAACTGGATGCAAATGATGAACAGCTTGAATTCCCGGTTGTCTATGCTTCAGCTATCAACGGTACAGCAAGTACAGATCCGGATCCGGAAAAACAAGACGAAAACATGCAGTGTCTATATGAGTCGATCATTGAGCATATTCCTGCACCAGTAGACAACTCTGAAGATCCACTGCAATTCCAAGTTGCATTGCTCGATTACAATGATTACGTTGGTCGAATCGGAATCGGACGTGTATTCAGAGGGACAATGAAGGTTGGCCAACAGGTAGCATTAATGAAGCTTGACGGCTCTGTTAAACAATTCCGTGTAACAAAAATCTTCGGTTTCTTCGGATTAAAACGTGAAGAAATCCAAGAAGCAAAAGCGGGTGATTTAATCGCTGTTTCCGGAATGGAAGATATTAATGTCGGTGAAACGGTTTGTCCTGTTGAACATCAGGATCAACTTCCTGTTCTTCGTATTGACGAGCCTACACTTCAAATGACATTCCTGGTGAACAACAGTCCATTTGCGGGTAGAGAAGGTAAATTTGTTACTTCAAGAAAAATTGAAGAACGTTTATTGGCTCAGCTTCAAACGGATGTAAGTTTACGTGTTGAACCGACAGATTCACCTGATGCATGGACGGTTTCAGGTCGTGGTGAGCTTCACCTTTCCATCCTTATTGAAAACATGCGTCGTGAAGGCTACGAATTACAGGTATCTAAACCACAGGTTATCATCAAAGAAGTCGATGGCGTGAAGAGTGAGCCTGTAGAACGTGTTCAAATTGACATCCCTGAAGAATACATGGGTGGGGTAATCGAATCACTTGGTCAACGTAAAGGCGAAATGCTTGATATGGTAAACAACGGTAACGGACAGGTCCGTTTAATGTTTATGGTTCCTGCACGTGGATTAATCGGTTATTCAACGGAGTTTATGACTCTTACTCGTGGATATGGAATCATCAACCACACATTCGACGGCTATCAGCCCCTGCAAAAAGGACGCGTTGGCGGACGTCGTCAAGGTGTACTTGTTTCTATGGAAACAGGGAAAGCATCACAATACGGAATCATGCAAGTGGAAGATCGCGGTATTATCTTCGTTGAATCCGGTACAGAAATTTATGGTGGAATGATCGTTGGGGAACACACAAGAGAAAATGATATTACTGTTAATATCACAAAGCTTAAACAAGCGACAAACGTTCGTTCGGCTAACAAGGATCAAACCGTAACCATTAAAAAGGCAAGAATCATGACTTTAGAAGAATCTCTTGAATATCTAAACGATGATGAGTATTGTGAGGTAACTCCTGAATCGATCCGTCTTCGTAAAAAGATTCTTGATAAGAATGAACGTGAAAGAGCAGAAAAGAAGAGCAAGGTGTCTCAATAAACTAAGTGAGGGGGAGTAGGAAATGGATGTAACTGAGCGTTTGTCCTTTTTCGCATCCCTTTATCGTGTTGATCAGAACGCGGAAATGGGTATGTGGTTGCTTTATATAACCATAGTAGGGCTCTCAATCTTAGTTTATAAGCTCGGTTTTGCGAAGAAACTGCCGGTGATGAAATCAATATTGATTTATTCTTTTCTTATTCTGGGATGTACCGTATTAACGTTTCTGGGTATCTTTTTACCAGTAGCAGAAGGTCTGGTCGTTGCAGCTCTTATCTTAGTGATCTATAAGATTCGACTAACGAACGAGAAGAAAAAAGGCACGTTTTAAGCTGAAAAAAGCTGTAGTCTCTAATGAATGAGACTACAGCTTTTTTTCGTTATGTGGATGAACCTCGTGCAGAAAATAGATGAAATAGTGGGGGTAAAGACAGAGCGTAGAGGATATGTCCAGCTGTCCATAAGAAAATTGCCTCACCATACATTAGACCGGGTACATCTTTAATTGCCAGGTGCGAAAGAGGGAAATACAGAAACACAGTCGGGACTGTCAGCACAAGGGAGAGAAGCCAAGAGCCACTACTAGAAACTTTCAGCTTTTCCATCATGTACACGAACACTACCCCGATCGCACATGAAATAACCAAGTGAAACAAACACTCCACCCATTCAGGCAGGTCTTTATTACCGAAGCCAGGGATGAAATCCACATTCAATAACAGGACGTATACCTTGATGCCAGTTAATACTTGCATCCATTTTAGAAACAATCCTAACAAGGTACCGGAAACAAGACCAATAAGCGTTCCTGAACCGATTTGTCTAAAAGTCATCTTCTACTTGAGGAGAACGGTAAAACCTGAAATTCCCACTCGACACACGTTCTTCCGTCTTTTCTTTAATACGAACATGACACTTATCACACATATAGGTATGAATGGGCCGGTTACGCAATTTCTTCGCTTGTAAGGAATAATCATCAATACTTTCTATCACTTCACATAGAGCACATTTTACTCTCATACATTACACCTCAATTTGTTCTAATCATAAGTCTAGTCTTTTTAGTATATCATGTAGTATAGTCAAACGCTTTATTTAACTTTCCTGTATGCTTTTAACAATAGAATTTGGTATAGTATAATCAAGGTGAATCAAGAATGAAATGAAACACTAACAGAGAAAAAATGAGTCTGCATAAGGGGGGATTGTATGGCTAACCAAGTGGAACCCAGCTTGATTCCTGCACTTTTTGAAGAACTTCAATCAGAAAAATTTGTTACACTCGCGACAATTGATCACCAAACGCATGGACCAAATGTAAGTGCGATCTCTTGGATTTATGCAAAGGACGAACACACATTGTTATTTGCTGTTGATCAACGCTCCCGGATTGTCGCAAATTTAAAGAGCAATCCACTTGCCGTTGTGAATCTGATAGCAAATGAATCAACCTATTCCATAAGCGGAAAAGCAGGGGTTTCTGAGGAAAAACTGGTAGGAGTGCCTTTAAAGCTGACTCTTGTTAAACTTGCTATCAATGAAGTAAGAGATGTCATGTTCTATGGATCGAAAATATCGACAGAACCTGCCTATGTGAAGACATATGATAAGGCGGCCGCGGACCGTTTGGACCGTCAAGTAATTGAAGCCATGAAAAAAGCTTAGTACTAAGCTTTTTCATGGCTTTTTCTCATATTGTTAAGTGATCTAAAGGATTATTCAATCTTATCGTAAGTCTGATTTTCCTGTTTTTCCCTAAGTTGTTTCTCTTTGGTGTTATTCATTTTCTTTTTTGGTTCATTCGGAGCATTTTCTGGATCTGCTTGCTTTAACGATCGAGGGATTTCAGGCATTAGCCTGCCGGATATGTCAGCCAGTTCGTTCATAATCCCCTGGACAGGCTCACCCCGTTGAATGTCTTTGCTGATTTCATTCAAACGGGCATAAAGATCCGGGTCAGCGATGACGATGGCTTCTGCACCATATGGGTCTTTTTGAAGAGCTTCTGCTACAGAATATTTGATTGAACCGACTTGTGAGCGCTCAATGTCGGAATCGATATCTATTCCAACAAACGCATATTTACCAAATACTACAGCTGTTGCGTCTTTAACATCTGGTACACTCGTCGTCAGGTCAACTAAATGCCTTGAAATTTGCTGTCCTGATTTTCGTTCAGTATGTTGGATATTGCTATCCTGTACAGTGATCGGTTTACTGTTGTTACTGTTTGAATCATTATCATACCCGACCTCATTCTTATTGGCGCAGGCACCAAGAATGATGGTTACCACAAGTAGAGAGATGAGTTTAAACATGTGAATACCTCCCGATTTAGAATCAATATCTTTTCTTATTGTGTAATTTTCTTCTATCTTTATACGTTTATTCATATATTTTAAGAAACGGGCCGTCCTATTTGAGTAGCTGGGAATAACCGGATCAACATTGGCTACATACAATAGTAATAAGAAATCAGGAGCAGGAGGCATCGATTTGAATAAAATTTATGTATTAGATACCAATGTCTTATTACAAGATCCACAAGCCATCTTTTCGTTTCAAGATAATGAGGTGGTTATACCTGCAGTCGTTTTAGAAGAAGTGGACTCCAAAAAGCGTTATATGGATGAAATCGGAAGAAACGCAAGACATGTATCGAAGCTGATAGATAATTTACGGCAACAAGGAAAACTTCATGAAAAAATCCCCCTATATACGGGAGGATCACTAAGGATTGAACTAAATCACCGCTCATTTCAGCAGCTTCAGGAAATCTTTTTAGAGAAAACAAACGATAACAGGATTATTGCCGTAGCAAAAAACTTATCTCTCGAAGAAGAAGCGAAAAAGGATGGGAAATCGGTCATTCTGGTTAGTAAAGACACCCTCGTTCGGGTAAAGGCTGATGCGTTGGGATTACAGGCAGAGGATTTTCTGAGTGACCGGGTCATCGAGGTAAACGATATTTACACAGGTTTTATTGAACTGTACACCGAGAGAGAGTTACTGGACAAATTTTATGATAAAGGGGAACTCACCCTTACCGATATAACGAAACAACGATTTTATTCCCATCAATTCCTCATTATGAAGGATGCTCTCGGAAGCTCTGCTTCGGCGCTTGGAATGGTGGATGCATCAGGTCTTAAAGTGAAGAAGCTGGTCTATGACCAAGAGCATATGTGGGGAATCAAGGCCCGCAATGTTCAGCAAACAATGGCAACTGAACTGTTACTGAGAGATGATATTTCGCTGGTCACCATGATTGGAAAAGCCGGGACCGGAAAAACCCTGCTTGCCTTGGCCGCAGGTCTCCTTCAGACAGAGGACTTCAATAAATTCAATAAACTGCTTGTGGCTCGTCCAATTGTCCCGGTAGGTAAGGATATTGGTTATCTTCCAGGGGAAAAACAAGAAAAGCTCAGACCTTGGATGCAGCCCATTTTCGATAACCTCGAATACTTATTCAACACGAAGAAGCCTGGGGAGCTGGATGATATCCTCGCGGGTATGGGTTCAATTGAAGTGGAAGCTTTAACTTATATAAGGGGTAGAAGCATTCCAGATCAATATATCATCATTGATGAAGCCCAGAACTTAACGAAACATGAAGTGAAAACGATCTTAACCAGGGTGGGAGAGCGAAGTAAAATCGTTTTGATGGGAGATCCAGCTCAGATCGATCATCCATACCTGGATGAATACAATAATGGCTTAACGTATGTGGTAGAAAAATTTAAAGATCAAAAACTGGCCGGGCATGTTAAGCTCATGAAAGGTGAAAGATCGGGCCTTGCTCAACTTGCTGCTGATCTTCTTTAATACAATCGTATTTTAAACACAATAATAACGTATGAAAAAACCGGTTCAGGGGTTCCTGGACCGGTTTTTATCAATATCGCGCTTTCTTGATGTTCTTATTCTACCCGAAAGGCTCTTACATCGGTAATGGGGGTTTCTCTATTTGATCCGTCTTTGTAGTAGATATGAACGGGGCCAGTTTCCTTTAGTGGCTTTCCGTCTTTTGAGAACCCGATGAGTAATTGATCTGCGTGTGCAAGATCCATGCGATGTTCATCCGTTTCTGTTTCAATCACAAGAGATAACGCATTCTCGAGAGGTTCCGCATTTGTAAGAAAAGGTGCAAACGGAATAGCGAATGAACCGTTTAAAATCTTTTCCTTTTCATACTTTTTCTCTGTCTTTAGTGTCGGGGGATAGGTTGCACCTTCCTGAATTTCCCGTGACCAATGCTTGGATACGGCTTTTGTATATTCTTCCAATTCGTCGATCTTCTCATTTACTTCATCAAAATATGTAGTTAAATCCACTTTTCGATCATCAAATATCCAAACGCCGGAATCCAGGGTTATTGTGAATTTCACCTTACCTTTTATGGGTACTATGCTTTCCATTTGAGACTCCTCCTCTCGCTGATAGTATCAGTATATCTGTTATTTAAAGGTTTGTCACACAAAGCTGAAAGCATTTTCAACGTTTTCAATCGGTGAAAGTAGGGAAACTAAAGGTAGGACTAAAGGAGCTGATACCATAGTGATTAGAACTCAGGAGCTGTTGGAAGAATTAGTGGAGAAAGCAAGACCTTTTTCAGCTGAAGGAAAGGTTGCAGATTATATACCTGCATTAAAGGATCAAAACCCAAGTGACTTGGCGATAAGTATATATACTTTGGAAAATCATTCTTGTTATGCAGGAGATCATTTAAAGAAGTTCACACTGCAAAGTATATCGAAAGTCATTACTCTTGCTCTTGTCTTGATGGACTATGGGGAGGATCATGTCTTCTCCAAGGTTGGCATGGAGCCTACTGGTGATCCTTTTAATTCCATAGCGAAGCTCGAAACACATAAGCCCTCGAAACCCCTTAATCCGATGATCAACGCTGGTGCACTCGCAGTCACGAATATGATTAAAGGAAACACAGGAATGGAAAAGTGGGAACGATTAATAGAGTTCATCAATCATATGACCGGGGACAAAGTATCATATAATGAGGATGTGGCTTATTCAGAACTTCAAACAGCCAATTTAAACAGATCGCTTTGTTATTATATGAAGCAGCACGGTGTGATTACCGGAAATGTCGAAGATTTACTTGTTCTGTATACAAAACAATGTGCGGTGGAAATGAGCTGTGTCGACCTTGCTAAGATGGGGGCGGTTTTTGCCAATGATGGCGTTGACCCTGAAAGCGGGCGCGAAATTATTACGAGAGATGTTGCGAGAATTTGTAAAACGTTCATGGTTACGTGCGGGATGTATAATACTTCCGGAGAATTTGCCATTAAAGTGGGTATTCCGGCGAAAAGTGGAGTGTCAGGTGGGATCATGGGTGCTATTCCCGGGAAGTGTGGAATCGGTATCTTTGGTCCTGCACTAGACCATGTCGGGAATAGCAGTGCAGGGCTAAAGCTTCTTGAAATGCTCAGTGATGAATATTCCTGGAGTATTTTTTAAAGAAGGGTCATGCCATGTCACGTAAAGGGATGTTTTTTTAGGGAGTTTTCGGATAGGTATTTGTAAAAGAATTTTCATGAGGATCCCTCCGAAATAATAATTCGAATTTCTGTCATAGAATCCCGGGGAATACACTTATTTTTCTTGCAATTTCTCTGATTTAACGATAAAATTTTAAGACAGGAAAGCTATTTGTTCGGAATGGGGGGATCACTGTGGCGTCAGAAATGACAATTAATCATCGAGAAAAAGCCTATGAACTGCTAAAGGCCGACGCAGAAAAGATTTTACAACTTATTAAAGTACAAATGGATAATTTAACGATGCCCCAATGTCCTCTTTATGAGGAAGTATTGGATACCCAAATGTTCGGATTATCTCGTGAAATAGAATTTGCAGTCCGTTTAGGATTAGTAGATGATCAAGATGGAAAAGAGCTGATTGATTCTTTAGAAAGACAACTTTCTGCCCTTCATGAAGCATCTACAAAAAAGTAAAATAGTCATGACAACTCAAACAATACATAGATCTGTTGTTTGAGTTTTTTTGTTACAGATTCTGACTGGTTGGGATTAATTTAAATGATATAAGAGAAAAAGGATTGAAATGTCATGATTAAAAAAATAGCAAAGTCCTATGATTATTCGTTAATCGCTGTATATGTATTTCTTTGTCTGTTTGGTCTGGTAATGATTTATAGTGCGAGTATGGTCATGGCTGTAGAACGATTTGGATGGGAAAGTGACCATTTCTATAAAAGGCAGATGATCAATATTCTTATCGGGTTCTTTGCCTTTACGATAGCAGCATGGTTTCCATACAAAGCATTCCAAGTGGGGAAAATAATCAAGGGACTCATGTTTATCGTTATCGGATTATTAATCGGGGTCCATATTTTCGGTTATGAAGTAAATAACGCAAAAAGCTGGATTAATTTAGGTTTCATGCCCATTCAGCCATCGGAGTTCGCCAAGCTTGCCGTCATTATTTATCTTGGCTCTGTATACTCCAAGAAACAGGCATACATAGATGATTTTAATAAGGGCCTTGCCCCGCCATTACTATTTTTAGGTTTTATATGTTTTTTAGTCTTTTTAGAGCCTGACTTTGGTACGGCGGCTATCATTTTCGCCATTGGAGCAATCGTTATTTCCTGTTCAGGGATCAGTTTTAAAACATTCTCCAAGCTGGCTGGTCTGGGAGTAGGTCTGTTGGTCGTACTGTCACCGGTCATATACCTTGCAAGAGGCTTTATTTTTACAAGAGAAAGGCTTAGCAGGATTGAAGCGTATTTATCACCGTTTAAATATGCCCAAGGGGAAGGCTACCACTTGGTGAACTCATACCTTGCCATTGGTTCTGGAGGGGTAAAAGGGCTTGGATTAGGGCAGAGTGTTCAAAAGCTGGGTTATCTTCCTGAACCGCAAACGGATTTCATTATGGCTATCATTGCTGAGGAATTAGGTGTATTCGGTGTAAGCTTCGTCATACTCGGACTCTCTTATATCGTGCTTCGGGGGATATATACGGGAGTTAAATGCCAGGACCCGTTTGGAACGATGCTGGCCATCGGAATATCCAGTATGATCGGTATTCAAGCCTTCATTAATTTAGGAGGGGTATCGGGACTAATTCCGATTACAGGTGTCCCACTTCCATTCATCAGCTATGGAGGATCATCATTATTAGTGCTATCTTTGTCGATGGGTGTCCTTGTGAATGTGTCGATGTTTGTAAAATATGAAGAAAAATATAAAATAAAGAAGGAAAATGGCTATCCTTCGGAGAATATGGATAATAGCAAAAAAATATATGGTGTAAAAATGTAGGTCACTTTGATAGAGTATCTAAAACTCTAAGTCTAGGGTCTGCCCCCTAAGATACTTCTTTATTATCTTTCGGGTCAGCCCTTTTTTCATAGACTGCTTTACAGAGATTTTCAATCATGAATAGCCAAAAGGAGAGAGTGTATTGAAGAAAATCAAAAAAGTATTAGTAGCAAATCGCGGTGAAATTGCCATCCGTGTGTTTCGTGCATGTACGGAGCTTAATATTAGAACCGTCGCCATTTACAGTAAAGAAGATTCGGGAGCATATCATCGATATAAAGCTGATGAGGCCTACCTGACAGGAGAAGGAATGAAACCAATTGATGCTTATTTAGATATAGAGGGGATCATTCGAATCGCAAAGAACGCCGATGTCGATGCCATCCATCCCGGTTATGGTTTCTTGTCCGAAAATATTCATTTTGCCAGACGATGTGAAGAAGAGGGGATCACCTTCATAGGGCCTCATTCAGAGCACTTAAATATGTTCGGTGACAAGGTAAAGGCACGTCATCAGGCCCAATTAGCCAATATACCGGTTATTCCTGGAACAGATGGCCCCGTAGAGACTTTGGAAGAGGTCATTGCCTTCGGGAAGGACCACGGCTTCCCGATCATCATCAAAGCTTCATTAGGTGGCGGAGGACGGGGAATGCGTATCGTCCGTAACCTGGAAAGCTTAAAGGAAGCTTACGAGCGCGCTAAATCTGAAGCAAAAGCAGCTTTTGGTAATGATGAAATTTATGTTGAGAAATTTGTTGAGAATCCTAAACATATAGAAGTTCAAATACTTGGGGACGAAGACGGCAATATTATTCACTTATATGAACGCGATTGTTCCATCCAGAGACGTCACCAAAAGGTAGTAGAAATAGCACCATCCGTATCTTTGAGTGATCAGTTGAGAGAGGATATTTGTGAGGCAGCGGTCCGGTTGATGGATAAAGTAAAGTATGTGAACGCAGGCACGGTTGAATTCCTCGTTGCAAATGAGCAGTTCTATTTCATCGAGGTAAACCCTCGCGTTCAAGTAGAGCATACGATTACGGAAATGGTTACCGGAGTGGATATCGTTCAATCACAATTAATGATTGCCGAAGGTCATGCACTACATAGTAGTAAGCTTGGCATACCTGTTCAAGAAGAAATCCGGACAAATGGGTTTGCGATTCAATCCCGTGTGACGACAGAAGATCCATTGAACAACTTTATGCCTGACACCGGCAAGATCATGGCTTACCGTTCAGGCGGCGGATTCGGGGTTCGATTGGATGCAGGTAACGGGTTCCAGGGAGCCGTCATTACTCCATACTATGATTCCCTTCTTGTTAAACTGTCCACGTGGGCTTTGACATTTGAACAAGCTGCATCCAAAATGGTCAGAAATCTTCAAGAATTTAGAATACGTGGAATCAAGACGAATATTCCTTTCCTGGAAAATGTCGTTAAGCATGAAAACTTTATAACAGGTAAATACGATACATCCTTTATTGACACGACACCTGAACTGTTTATTTTTCCGAAACGAAAAGACCGTGGCACAAAGATGCTTTCTTATATCGGAAATGTAACCGTGAACGGTTTCCCGGGAATCGAGAAGAAGAAAAAGCCTGTATTTTCAAAGCCAAGGATTCCCGCTCTTGACTTGAAACAAGACTTCAAACCTGGGACAAAGCAAATTTTAGATCAACATGGTGCAGAAGGGTTGGTTAATTGGGTCAAGGAACAAAACTCAGTGCTCCTTACTGATACAACTTTCAGGGATGCTCACCAATCTTTACTGGCTACGCGTGTCAGAACCAATGATCTGAAGCAAATTGCAGAACCGACATCCCACCTGCTTCCAGATATGTTCTCCTATGAAATGTGGGGAGGGGCAACGTTTGATGTAGCCTACCGTTTTCTAAAGGAAGATCCCTGGAATCGATTATTAACAATGAGAGAGGACATTCCCAATGTTCTATTCCAAATGCTGCTGAGAGCATCAAATGCCGTTGGATATAAGAACTACCCCGATAATGTCATTAAAGAATTTGTTGAGAAATCAGCATTCGCAGGTATTGACGTCTTCAGGATATTTGACAGTTTAAACTGGGTCAAGGGGATGGAAGTAGCCATTGATGCGGTGAGACAAAGCGGGAAAATCGCCGAGGCAGCCATTTGTTATACAGGGGACATTGAAGATCCTACCCGGACCAAATATAGTATTGATTACTATAAGAATCTGGCAAAAGAGTTAGAAGCAAGCGGAGCACATATTTTAGCGATTAAAGACATGGCGGGGCTCTTAAAACCACAGGCGGCCTACCGGCTTATTTCAGAACTGAAAGATACGGTCAGTCTGCCTATCCACTTACACACCCATGATACAAGTGGAAACGGTATATACACTTACGCAAGAGCCGTTGAAGCAGGTGTGGATATTGTCGACACAGCCCTTAGCACGATGTCTGGATTAACTTCTCAACCAAGTGCCAATACACTTTATTACGCCTTGAAAGGAACCGAAAGAGAACCGAATGTAGATATTCAATCACTGGAGACTCTTTCCCACTACTGGGAAGACGTTCGAAAATACTATACAGACTTTGAGAGCGGCATGATGTCTCCTCATTCAGAGGTCTACAAGCACGAAATGCCCGGGGGACAATATAGTAACCTTCAGCAGCAGGCAAAAGCTGTAGGATTGGGTCATCGCTGGGAAGAAGTAAAAGAAATGTATGCAAGGGTCAACCACCTCTTTGGGGATATCGTAAAGGTTACTCCTTCATCAAAAGTTGTCGGGGATATGGCGTTGTTCATGGTTCAGAATGATCTGTCAGAGAAAGATGTCATTGAAAAAGGGGAAAAGATCGATTTCCCTGATTCAGTGGTTGAGTTATTCGAAGGATATCTGGGTCAGCCCCATGGCGGATTCCCGAAAGACTTACAAAGCGTGATTCTGAAAGGGCGCACTCCATTAACCGTTCGACCTGGGGAGCTCCTCGATGACGTAGACTTCACAGCACTCAAAGAAAAGCTATTCGAAGACCTGCAACGCCCTGTCACTAGTTTCGATGCTCTTGGATATGCTCTATATCCTAAAGTGTTTATGGAATACGCACATACAATGGATCAATTTGGTGATATTTCCGTTCTCGACACGCCTACTTTCTTATTCGGAATGAGACTGGGTGAAGAGATCGAGGTTGAAATTGAAACCGGGAAAACACTTATTGTCAAGCTCGTTTCCATTGGCCAGGCTCAGGCAGATGGTACACGAATCGTCTACTTTGAACTGAATGGTCAGCCACGTGAAATTGTGATAAAAGATGAAAGCATTAAATCGACAGTCGCAACCAAGATGAAAGCTGATGCTAAAAATGAGACTCATATTGGTGCTTCCATGCCTGGAACCGTGATTAAGGTAATTGCAGAGAAAGGAGAGGCGGTTGAAAAAGGGGATCACTTAATGATCACCGAAGCCATGAAAATGGAAACGACCGTACAAGCTCCGTTTGCAGGGGTAGTGAAAGACATCTACGTGCAAAATGGTGACGCCATCAGTCCTGGTGACCTATTAATAGAAGTTCAAAAAGCATAAATTAAAAGGATTCCGGTCATGACCGGAATCCTTTTTTTTATGCTTTCAGCTTACTTCTTGAAATGAGCAGAATAAAGTAACAGAGTAATCCAAATAGACAAGAGATGATCAAAGCGTGCAATAAAGCAATTCCCAAGTTTAATCTTGTGAACACCACGAGTGCTCCGGACATGACTTGAAGGGATACCAGCGTAAATGCGATGATCCATCCCCAATAAATAACCTTTTGGTGCTTATGCTCTTTAATCGCAATATAAGTGATGTAAGCAATCCATAAGAAAATGAGTCCCGCTGCTGTCCGATGCCCCATTTGAATCCACTCATACAGATTGGAGGGGAGACCAGGAGACGAGTTGACACATAACGGCCAATCTTTACATACTAAGCTCGAATCCGTGTGTCTGACTAAAGCACCGGTATAAACAACCATATAACTATATAGAGTGACTCCTATTGTATGGAATCTCATCCGTTTATTAATGACCAATGAGTTGGCATCAAATTTCTGATCGACTTCAAAGATCAGAAGTGTTAATAATAGAATCGAAGCAAATGATATAAGTGAAATCCCAAAATGCAGGGCAAGTACGAAGTCCGATTGCCCCCAGAGTACAGCGGCAGCCCCGATTAAACCTTGCAGTACTAAGAAAAAGAAAGAGAGTGCAGCAAGGAATTTTGTTTCACGCTTATATCCAATCGCTCTCCATGACCATATCGATAATGCCAACACTAATAATCCTACACCACCGGAGACAACCCGGTGTGCCAATTCTATGACAAGCTCGAACGTTATATCGCTTGGAATCAATTGTCCGTTACATAGTGGCCAAGTTCGTCCGCAGCCCATACCGGATTCGGTCTTCGTTACGAGGGCTCCGCCCAATAGAACAAATAACATACCAAGAGTAGTGAGGGCGGCAAGCCACTTTAATCCTTTGTGGACACCTTTATGCAATCTATTCACCTTCTTAATTAATAGACTCTACACACTTTCTAATTTATAAATATAGTAGAAAAATATATATGCCCCTACGATAATACATAAAAGGTCGGTAAAACTCAACCGATAAAATGTTACAGAATTATGAGCATGATTTATATTTATATGAAGAGAATAACTATTAGTAGATAATGACTAATTTGCAGAAAAACAAAATCTGTAAGCGCTTAGCATCTTTTTATGGTATGATGGGTTTAAAATGTTTGTAGAAATATGAAGAAACGTCTGCATTTTTCTTTCTTCACAATTTCTTCACATTCTTGTCTAATTCTCCCCCCAAAAGGCTAAAATATATGGTTTAATATAATATTGATAGCATATATACTATTTCTTATCTGTACATGAATTAACAGATGGATATAGAAATAGTGAATCATTTCCTATATAGTATAGAGGTGGCAATTGGCCTCTGGCTTTTTATAGAGAGGAGGAAGAGAATGTCTAGTCAAATGATGACTAACGCTCAAGAAGCAGATTTGACAACCTCAACTGCTTGGAAGGATTTTTTAGCACTAATCAAAATTGGTATCGTTAATTCCAACTTAATTACTACCTTTACAGGTATGTGGTTAGCTTTTTACTTTACTAATACACACTTTCTAAATTCTCTTGATACGATGTTCCTGACATTGATAGGTTCTTCCCTTATTATCGCAGGTTCCTGCTCCATAAATAATGTGTTTGATCGAGACATCGATCCTCTGATGGAACGTACGAAAGGACGTCCTACCGTAACAGGTAAAATCAATGCACCTAAAGCATTGTCTTTGGGATTAATTATGATTGCAGTGGGAATCATAATGTTATTTATGACCACCGTCACTGCAGGTGTGATAGGAATCATTGGGGTATTTAGTTACGTTGTATTATATACAATGTGGTCTAAGAGGAAATACGTAAGTAACACCATTGTAGGGAGTATATCAGGTGCGGTCCCACCACTTATCGGTTGGTCAGCTGTAGATGCAAATCTGGATATCACCGCATGGGTTTTATTCCTGATGATGTTTATCTGGCAGCCGCCTCATTTCTACGCTTTAGCGATGAAGAGAGTGGAAGAATACAGAGCAGCGAATATACCGATGCTTCCCGTAGTAAAGGGATTTGCTACAACGAAGCACCATATCGTTGCATGGGTTGCAGCTTTACTGCCTTTGCCATTCTTCTTGATGGATTTAGGAATGTTCTTCTTTATCCTTGCAACAGCCTTTAACATTGGCTGGCTAGCACTGGGCCTCGCAGGTTACAAAATGAAAGATGATATTAAGTGGTCAAAACTTATGTTTGTCTATTCACTGAATTATTTAACTGTCTTGTTCGTAGCGATGGTTATCGTTACCGTACTATAAGATTAGTGGGAATTCTTTCTGATAAGAAATCCAAATAGATATTTTTTATGAGTCCTTGTTTTATTCAAAAGTATATTACATGAAAGAGGGGTTTGATTAAGCTATGAAAGCAAGGCTATCTAAGTGGCGCTTATTCTCAATTGTAGCAATGTTAGCGCTGGTTCTTTCTGGTTGTGGAGAGCCATTTCTCTCCACATTACAGCCAGCTGGTGAAGTAGCACAGTCACAATATGATTTAATGATACTGTCTACATTAATAATGGTATTAGTAATCATTGTAGTAGTTATCGTCTATATGGTAGCGATTATTCGTTTCCGTAGAAAAAAGGGAGATACTACTATCCCGAAACAGGTTGAAGGAAGTCACACACTTGAAATCGTGTGGACAGTCATTCCAATCATCCTTCTTCTTATCCTGGCTGTTCCGACCGTAACGTCTACTTTCGAATTAGCTGATACAAAGGCTATGGATAAAAAAGATGCAGATGGTAATCGCGAAGCTTTAGTTATAAACGTTCGCGCAAACCTTTACTGGTGGGAATTTGAGTATGAGGATGAAAAAATCATCACTTCACAGGATTTAGTTGTACCAACCGATCAAAGAGTTTACTTCAATGTTACAGCTTCTGACGTTAAGCACTCATTCTGGATTCCAGCTGCTGGAGGAAAGATTGATTCAAACGTCGACAACGTAAACACATTTTTCCTTGAATTTGATGGGGAAAAGTCTAAAGACGCAGGCGGATTATTCTACGGAAAATGTGCTGAGCTATGTGGACCTTCTCATGCTTTAATGGACTTTAAAGTAAAAGCGCTTCCTAAGGACGAGTTTACGGCATGGGTAGAAGATATGAAAAATGCAGGAGAACCTAACCCATCTTCTGATTTAGCACAACAAGGACAAGAAATCTTCAACCAAAAATGCTTAAGCTGTCACGCAGTATCACCTCAGGATGGACGTCCGGAATCAGCTCGTCTTGCTCCTAACTTAGCAACATTTGGTGAGCGTACTCGAATCGCAGGTATTCTGGATCACAACAAAGAAGAGCTGAAAAATTGGCTGGTAGATCCTGAACAGTATAAGCCAGGTAACAAAATGACAGGTACATATGGTAACCTGCAGGAAGACGAACTTGATGCCCTTGCAGAATATCTGATGGGATTAAAAGTTCAAGATTAATTGGGGATTAGTTAAAGGGAGGTTTAATCGTGAGTAGCTATGCACAGAAAAAAGGCTTCGGCGCGACTGTTTGGGACTATTTAACAACAGTAGACCATAAAAAGATCGCCATCCTTTACCTTATGGCTGGAGGATTCTTCTTCTTAGTCGGTGGATTAGAAGCTCTTATCATTCGTATACAGCTTGCTGTTCCTAACAATGACTTTGTTAGTGCCGGCTTATACAACGAAGTTTTAACAATGCACGGTACAACGATGATTTTCTTAGCGGCCATGCCGTTAATATTCGCATTCATGAATGCGGTTGTACCTTTACAAATCGGTGCTCGTGACGTTGCATTTCCTTTCCTGAATTCATTAGGTTTTTGGTTATTCTTCGCAGGTGGAGTTTTCCTTAACCTTTCATGGTTCTTAGGTGGAGCACCAGATGCCGGGTGGACTTCATATGCTTCACTCGCAATGGCATCTAAAGGACATGGGATTGATTTCTATGTACTGGGGTTACAAATTTCAGGTGCAGGTACATTAATAGGTGGGATCAACTTCCTTGTAACCATCATTAATATGCGTGCTCCGGGTATGACATATATGCGTATGCCCCTATTTACATGGACAGTATTTGTTACTTCGGCACTTATTTTATTCGCGTTCCCTGCTTTAACGGTAGGATTATTCTTAATGTTATTTGATCGTATGTTCGGATCGAATTTCTTTGATGTAGCGAATGGAGGTAACACCATTATCTGGGAGCATTTCTTCTGGATTTTTGGTCACCCTGAGGTATACATCCTTGTATTACCTGCTTTCGGAATTTTCTCTGAGATCATTCCACACTTTTCCAGAAAGCGTTTATTCGGTTACTCATCCATGGTATTTGCGACCGTACTTATCGGTTTCTTAGGATTCATGGTTTGGGCTCACCATATGTTTACAGTAGGTCTTGGACCAATCGCAAATGCCATCTTTGCCGTTGCGACAATGGCCATTGCCGTTCCTACAGGTATCAAAATCTTTAACTGGCTCCTTACGATGTGGGGAGGAAGTATCAGCTTCACGACTCCAATGCTCTACGCAGTTGCGTTTATCCCTACTTTCGTAGCAGGTGGAGTAACCGGAATCATGAACGCAGCTGCAACAGCTGACTATCAGTTCCATGATACGTATTTCGTTGTTGCCCATTTTCACTACGTTATCGTTGGTGGGGTAGTATTTGCTCTATTGGCAGGTACTCACTATTACTGGCCAAAAATGTTCGGTACAATGTTAAGTGATTTCTTGGGGAAGATCACTTTCTGGTTATTCTTTATCGGATTCCACTTAACATTCTTTATTCAACATTTCCTTGGTTTAATGGGCATGCCTCGTCGTATTTGGAAGTTCTTGCCTGGTCAAGGATTAGAAACAGGAAACTTAATCTCTTCTATTGGAGCAGGGTTCATGGGAGTCGCGGTTATTGTACTTCTTGTTAATGTCATTATGACTCAAGTCAAAGGGGTTAAAGTTTCTAATGACCCATGGGGAGACGGACGTACCATTGAATGGGCGATTCCATCACCACCACCATTCTATAACTTTAAGCAAACTCCGCTTATCCGTGGTTTGGATGCTTATTGGTTAGAAAAAATGGAAGGTAAAAAAGATTTAACACCGGCAGAACCTATCGGAGATATCCATATGCCGAATAACTCGATACTACCGGTAATCATTTCACTTGGGTTATTCATAGCATCATTTGGTGCTATGTATCAATCGGATGGAGATAAAGCATGGGCAATCCCTGTTCTGGTAATTGGAATGCTTATCACATTGGGTGCAATGTTCTTCCGTTCTGTAATTGATGATCATGGATATCATGTTCATAAAGAAGATTTAATGGATGATGATAAAGGGGGTAAGGCATAATGCATACTGAAGAAAAATTTACCCCAAAGACCTGGCCAGCCTCCCCTGAAAAGGCAACCCTTGAGGGAAAAAACAAGTTTATGGGCTTTTGGTTTTTCCTTGGTGGAGAAACAGTCCTTTTCGGATCTCTTTTCGCAACATATTTAGCGCTTAAAGACAGAGTACCAAGTGATAGTCATGCACTTGCTGCTGACATCTTTGATTTACCACTTGCATTTATTGCAACGATGTTACTTTTAACAAGTTCTCTTACAAGTGTTTATGCAATGTATCATATGAAGAACTATAATTTCCAACGCATGCAGGCTTGGTTATTAGTCACAGTTCTTCTAGGTGCAGCATTCCTGGGACTAGAGATTTATGAGTTTAGTGAATACGTAAAGGAATACGGGCATACTTTTACTAGTAGTGCATTTGGTTCAGCCTTTTATACACTGGTTGGATTCCACGGTGCGCACGTAGCTTTCGGTCTTCTATGGATTGTTAGCTTAATGCTTCGTAACGCTAAACGTGGACTAAATCTTTACAATGCTCCAAAGTTCTATTTAGCTTCTCTATACTGGCATTTTATCGACGTTGTATGGGTATTTATCTTTACAGTAGTATACTTAATGGGAATGGTGGGATAAACTGATGGCGAATCAACAATCAAATTCAGGTAACCCAAGTGTAGATTACGAATATCGTCGTAAGAAAAATGCAGAGGATATGAGAATGCAGGTTACATCCTTCATGTTAATGATTTTCTTAACATTGGTGGCGTTCATTGCAGTGGCAGGAGATTTTGATAAGTACTTTATTGTACCTTTCATCCTCTTACTTGCAGTTGTTCAACTAATTTTTCAACTTTATTACTTCATGCATATGAGTCATAAAGGTCATGAAGCACCTGCATTGTTCCTGTACTCTGGTGCACTTGTTGCATTGATCACAGTGTTAGCATTTGTAACGATTGTATGGATCTAAAGAAAAAAGTCAGCCGGATGGCTGGCTTTTTTTGTGTGGAGTTTGGGTTTTCCCGTATGCTTGTGGGGCCAACCAAGTCGGCTCCGCTTTTCTAATTGTCCAGCTCCGGGGCTTAGAGGCTCGAGGTCATAAGTCAAACATACCAAAAAGGCAAAGAGCGCCTTTCCGGTA
>NZ_QNRJ01000002.1:0-340366 GCF_003315075.1 Rossellomorea aquimaris | reverse complement strand
AAGTCGGCTCCGCTTTTCTAATTGTCCAGCTCCGGGGCTTAGAGGCTCGAGGTCATAAGTCAAACATACCAAAAAGGCAAAGAGCGCCTTTCCGGTATGTTCGTCTTATGCTTGTCGCCTCTGTGCAAAGCCTCTCCGCTTTTCATTGTCCAGCTACGCCTCCTAGTCCCTCGAGGTCACATTGATAAAAGCCAATAAGGCAAAGAGCGCCTTTTTGGCTTTTCCCAATGTGCTTGTCGGGCCTACCCAGTCGGCTCCGCTTTTCTAATTGTCCAGCTCCGGGGCTTAGAGGCTCGAGGTCATAAGTCAAACATACCAAAAAGGCAAAGAGCGCCTTTCCGGTATGTTCGTCTTATGCTTGTCGCCTCTGTGCAAAGCCCCTCCGCTTTTCTAATTGTCCAGCTCCAGCGGCTAGGCCCTCGAGGTCATAAGCCAATTCTGCCAAAAAGGCAAAAAACGCCTTTCCGGCAGAATCGTCTTATGCTTGTCGGGCCTGATCAAGCCGCCTCCGCTTTTCGAATTGTCAAGAACTTGTCATTACCTTCCGTTGAAGTGGGGGAGGGTTGTCAGTATAATGGGGATAGGTGTTAAATGTGAAATGAGGTGAGCAAATGCCTTTGGGTATTTTTGGTTTTATGGCTTTATGGAGCCCATTCTTTATATTGGCTTTAGTATTTATTACGGTCGTGTATTTCTTGATCACTGTCAAATGGAGAGACGGCTTTAAAGAAAGTGAAAAATTGACCAGAAAAGAAGCCACTTATTTTATTCTGACAATGGTCCTATTATATGGAATTAAGGGTTCGCCGGTGGAGGTACTAGGTACCATTTTATTTTCTGCTCATATGACTCAGATGGCGTTACTATATTTAGTGGTCACTCCACTGCTCGTATTGGGAATTCCTAAATGGGTCTGGAAAGCTGCAATTGAGTTACCGGTGGTTAAGCAAGTATTTAAGTTTATGACAAAACCATTGATCTCTTTATTATCTTTCAATATCATCTTTTCGATATATCATATACCTGTAGTGTTTGATAATGTCCGAACTGATGCCACTCTTCACGGTATGGCAACCGTTATACTATTCTTATTATCATTATTTATGTGGTGGCCTTTACTAAATCCAGTGGATGACGATATTGACTTAAGCGGGCTCAAGCGTATTGGATATATTCTTGGGAGTGCAGTCTTATTAACTCCGGCATGCGGATTGATCATTTTTGCCGAGAATCCCTTATATGCTACTTATTATGATCCACAGGAGTTTCTTAAAGCGTTGGCGCTTTGTGTGCCCGTGGATACTCTGGAAGGGTTGACGCTGACGGGTCCTGAGTTATTTACCGATATGTCTTTAGAAAATGATCAGCAGCTTGGCGGAGTGATCATGAAGATTATTCAGGAAATTGTTTTTGGAGTTATGCTGTTCAACCTGTTTTTTCAATGGTATCGCCAAGATCAGGAGAAACAAGAAAAGCTCTCCTATGATCCCGTTGATCCTAAGTTGACAGAACAGTAACGTATGAAGGGATGATGAACGTCATTCCTCTGATTACATAGCATATTATCTTTAGAAAAGAGAGGAACAGAGATGGGTTTACCTATTTTACCTACCATTAGTACCACCTTTATCGTGTTAAGTGCAGTAACAGTTGCGATTGGCTGGTGGCAGATTAAACAGAGAAGGATTGAGCAACATCAAAAAACCATGACACTTGCAGGTATTTTGGCGCTTATCTTTTTCATCATTTATATGAGCAGAACGATTTTTGTTGGAAACACGTCCTTTGGCGGTCCCGATAGCATCAAGATTTATTATACGATTTTCCTTGTTTTCCATATAACTTTGGCCACAACCGGGGCAGTATTTGGCTTGATGAGCTTGTGGACGGGCTATAAAAACCGTTTAGCAAGGCACCGTAAGCTGGGGCCAATTACAAGTTTTATCTGGTTCTTTACGGCTATTACAGGAGTCGCTGTGTATCTGCTCCTTTACGTATTCTATAAAGGCGGAGAAACAACTTCTGTCATTCGTGCAATACTCGGATATTAAACAAAAACCTATTATGTGATTCATCACATGATAGGTTTTTTTTGACTGTTAAAAAGTGTTTTACTAAAGGGAATGGTAGAAGCACCGTCGAATGTAGAAATAGTAGAAGGGAGCAGATAGATCATGATTACAAAATTGAATCACGGGCAGTTTGAAGAATCTTTACAGTTATCCGAATATGCGTTTCAATATGTAGTACCAAGTGAAGACAGGAAAAGACGCTTTCAACAGACCAAAGGTCATACTGTTTATGGAATACATGAAGAAGAGAAATTAGCTGCGAAGCTTCATTTGATCCCGCTCCAAATCCAGCTGGGTGAACATGTGTATCCGATGGGAGGTATTGCCGGAGTCGCCACCTATCCGGAGTTCAGAAGAAGAGGGTATGTGCGCCAATTAATGAATCATTCATTACTGAAGATGAAGGAAGATGGCAAAGTCCTATCCATGCTTCATCCATTTTCCATTGATTTCTATCGGAAATTCGGATGGGAAGTATTTGCATCTTTTCACAAGGTGCAGCTTGTGAAGAAGGATCTTGTGCCATTAAAGCCTTACAATGGCCGTATCAGGAGATTTAAGAAGGATACATACCCAAATGAATTGGAATCGATTTATGATCGCTATGCGGAGCAGCATAATGGGATGCTGGTACGTTCAAAAAACTGGTGGAGGGAAAGGAGCATCACCGATCTGTGGATAGCGATATATTATAACGATGCAGGGGAAGCAACCGGGTACCTTACTTATGAAGTGAAAAAGGAAAAGATGAAGGTGGAAGAGTTTGTTCCACTGACAAGTGATGCAAGAATTGGTTTATGGAACTTCATTTGTCAGCACGACTCCATGGTGAATGAAGCTGAACTTATATTGAACCCCTGTGAAGTGCTACCAATCATGTTGAAGGACCCAAGAATTAAATTGGAGAAGCACCCATACTTCATGGCAAGAATCGTCGATGTAGAAAACTTCTTGAAGAGATATGTAAAAGAGATCGATTTTCCGTATCAACTTGAATTCTCCATTACGGATTCGACAGCGGCTTGGAATAACAGCACTTTTATTCTTAATGAAAATGAAGTGATGGTTGGTGAAAAGATTGAGGCACCGATTTCGCTCGACATCAAAGCTTTCACAGCATTGATCTTTGGAGTGCATACCCCAGAGGAACTGCTCCAAATGGGAAAACTTCAGGTTGGGGAGGAGGATTTTCATAAGCTCCAATCCTTATCCCAGGGCAAGTATCCATTCTTTTACGATTTCTTTTAAGAGAAAATAAAGGATAATAGACCAATTCCCTGCTAATGGGAATTGGTCTATTTTCACAACTTGAAATTCGTTTTTATAATACCAGCCTCTTTAGCCGAATTAAACACGATAAGGATGAGCGGCCCGATAATAAAGCCCAATACACCAAAGAGTTTTAGGCCGAGGTACATGGCGATTAATGTAGCAAGCGGGGATAAACCAATGTGGGTTCCCATTACTTTAGGCTCTACCGTTCTTCTTATGATTAGAAGAATGGCTGCCAATACTGCGAGTTGAGTTCCTAATGCGATATTTCCTGTCAGCAGATGGAAAATAGCCCATGGTGCCAAAACGACGATGGATCCTATCAAAGGAATAAAATCAATCACCCATATGATAATCGACATCACGATCGCAACTTCTGGAGCAATGAATAGAAGTCCAATCAAGGAAACGAAAAAGATGATGATACTCACCAGGAATTGCGCTTTAAAGAATCCAAAAATAACATAGGTGAGTCGGGAAGTCATAAACGCCACTTTCTCCGCTGTTCTTTCTGTCAGGTGACCATAAATGGACTTCTTAATTCGAGGTAAGTCCAACATGAAAAGAAAGAGAGCAATTAAGTATACGAGAAAACTCACTAAGTAATTGGGTATATAAGATAAAAACACACTTATCTTTTCAATATTGACAGAGTTGAGAATCTTCGTCTTTCCACTATTTAAAAAGCTTTGTACGTCTTCACTGAAGCTTCTCACTAGTTCATCAGGAAGATCCTCTGTCGCATTCAGCAGGCGATCCTCGTAATCAAGCCAAATATCGCTTAATTGGTTTACATATTTAGGTGCATCTTCTATCAGCTTAATACCTTCACCAACGACTTTTGTAGTAACGAAGAACGAGGTTACGCTTATAAGCAGCAGGAACAGGATAAAAACCGAAAGTACCGCCATTCGACGTTTTGCAGAGAAACGATTTTGTATAAAACTAACGGCAGGCTCAAGGAAAAGAGCTGTTATAATCGCAGTAATCAAGGGGACTGAAACAGGTAATATAAAAATAGCAACTATAGCCAGTATTAAGGTGATAAGTGTGATCATTAAAACTTTTTTCGTGAAAAACTTGGACAATGGTGTACCCCTTTCTAACAGAAACCTATTACTATCATTATATGAGAGAATGAGAAGAATGAACAGTAGGAAGAAAGTGAAATTCCGAAGGTTTTACATCTATTTATATTAGAGTTCAAGCGTATCTAGAATAGGGCACTTAGTGGAGTTTGGATAAATGTTCAGTGGATGATAGAGAAAAAGACTGTCCGAAGATAGACAGTCTTTACATAAACTGATATTACCAGGCAAAGTTCGTTGCTTCTTTTTTAACATCTGCAATAAGTTTTTCACAAGAAGTAATCAGATGTTTAGGGAATTCTTCACCTTCACCGTATTCAATACCGTGTGGATAGTAATGTTTTCCTAATAATGGAGTCATAAGTTGAATAACGGCGTCATGCTTTCCGATATCTCCCTCAGTAGCAAGACCTTGGATTCGTAAATAGAAGATTCCTTCCCTGATTTCGAATTTACGATCGTACGTCACTCTTTCATAATCCCATTGACCTGCACGAACAAGTCCGTGAGATTCCATAATCTCGTCTAACCGGTTTAAGTCCACTTTTAAGCTTTCAAATTCAGTTCCTTCAAAACGCATAAAAATTCCCTCCTATATTGTCCGGCATGAGGACTTACGAGCCCTGATGCTTTTCGTATGGTAGAAGCATTTATATCGGTGTATGTACAATGATACTAAATGCGGTATTTCTCATTCTTAATAATAGTGGAAAAACCTTTATCTTGCAATGTCTTCAATCATTTGAATTTGTCATTTTTAAAAAAATGAATATCCTGCAGGAGAAAGGAATGACCAAGTAGGGTTATCTCTCCATTTAATTTGGGGTAGAAACCTCTCCCTATAGAGATTCATTTGTTTTAGAAGGAATGAAAATATGCTATCCTTTATACTAGACTGAAGTTTTTGAATCATAAACAATGGTATAATAATTCTAGTATTTGTGGCATATCCTGATAGAGATAGCAGAGAGGAGGGAAATTTCTGAGAACCGTTTTGCGTATTTTGATCATTCTCGTCATTATTTTATTTATTGGTATTTATCAAGGTCAAAAACAAGAAAATGAGCCTCTTAAAGGACCAGAAACCCAAACTCTTAAAGAAGACAACGAAAACCAATTAAATCAATCAATCGAAGCTCCAGGTGAACGACCTGCATCAGGGTTATCAACTTGGATCGGCAAAGATACGAAAAAGGTAATTGAAGCTTTGGGAGACCCAGAGCGGGTCGAACCAAGCTCCTACGGGTATGAATGGTGGATCTACCCGATATCGGATAAACAATACATACAAATTGGCGTTAACAATCATAAAGTCGTTACGTTGTTTGCCATTGGAAATCAGGTGGATGTGGCTCCTTATAAATTGGGACAACGTTTAGAAGACATTTACCGTTTTACCATTGTGGATTCTGAAATCGTTGTAAATGACGAATCAGGTGCTTATCAGTTTGAATTAAATGAAGAGGACCTGAATACACGGCTTCTCGTAACCCTTGGAGATATTTATGCCCAGCTTTATCTGGACAAATTCACAGGGAGACTTACGAGTATCCGCTTTCTTGATAGTCAAACACTGATCGAGATGCATCCATATGAAATGATGTATAGAGGGGAATTGGCTGAGGAACAAGAGCCAAGCGAGGACGAATGGGATAAAGTGAATCGTGCAAGCGAACAGCAGATTTTTGATATTACAAATGTGATCAGACATCAATTCGAAGAAGATATACTAAAATGGGATGAAGAAACGGCAATGGTAGCGAGGGGTCATAGTCAAGAAATGTATGAAGAAGATTATTTCTCACATGATTCACCCACCTTCGGGAACCTATCTGAGCGTCTGGAAAGTGAAAATGTTATGTTCAAGACTGCAGGGGAAAACATCGCTTCCCAGTACTCGGACGCTCCAGAAGCCGTTCATGGCTGGCTGAATTCAGAAGGCCACCGAAAGATTCTGCTGGAACAAAAATTCACCCATCTTGGAGTAGGGGTTTATAAAAGGTACTACACACAAAACTTTATAGAGAAATTTGAAGACAAAGAATAAAAAGGTTGATTCCCTTACGTCTCAGGGAATCAACCTTTATTACTTCCAATAAGGTCTACCGTTTCTTTTTGAAAATAAAAAACGACCCGGTAGAATGAGCAACAATCTTACCGTCTGAACTGATCACTTTCCCGTCCACTACAATGGTCTTGCTTCCCTGATGAACGACAGTAGCATGAGCAGTTAATCGGTCTCCTATCCCCGGTGCCAAGTAGTGAATGTTTAAATTTGTCGTTACAGCTCCATATCCTTCAGGAAGCACCATATTGGCTAATGTGCCCATAGCGGAGTCCACTAAAGTAGCGGTTACTCCTCCGTGAACGATCTGCAGTGAATTATGTGTAACGGGCGTAATCGGAATACTTATTTCGAAATTCCCGTCTTTCACTTCGCGGTCCATGGCAAATATTCCGCCTATGATTGATCCATTTTCATTGTCTTTCTTACGTTTAACTCCTTCGAGAAGCTGTTTCAAGATTAGAAGATCCTCATCCGATGCTCCTGTAAGACATTCATCTAACAACTGTTGTACCTGTTCTTTCATTTTCATACATCCTTTTCTTTATTCACAGCCAAATCATTCATTGGATACTGTAAAATCAACGTTACTATACATGTAAATATTACTACAAAAAGGAATGTATCACCATTCTTTTGAATCCTTCATAAAGTGTAGTAGGTAGATGCCTGTAATGGAGGTGTTCATATAATGGGTAAATCACTACACCCTAAGGTAAAAGAGTTTAAAGGATTTGTGAGAAAGCATCCGAAAATTGTGAAAGATGTGCGTAATGGTGATGCCAATTGGCAGGATCTCTTTGAAGACTGGTACTTATTGGGGGAAGATGATACAAGGTGGGATAAGTATAAGGACGAAGCCGCGAAAGAATCAAACCCAACCAACCAAGGAAGTAAAAGCGGCTGGATGGATCAGGTTGGAGATATGGTGAAAAAAATGGACGCTAATCAATTGCAACAACATATTAACAGCTTAAGTGAGGCCTTGGGAGCAGTACAAGGGGTACTTAGTCAATTTCAGTCAAATAACAATAGAGGATCAGGGACAACAACCAAAACTGAAACACCATCTAAACCCTCCCATCCATTTTCATTCCGGAAAGATTAGGAGGGTGACTAAAGATGCGAGCGGACATTATTGAGTATATTTATGCCAAAGAAGATCTGAAATTATTTTTAAGAGATCAGCCACAGTGGTATCGTACACTTTCGCGAAATCCCAATGAATTAGAGAAATTCGAAATTGCGTCGATTAACCATTTTCAAAAAACGATTCCTCATCGAGTTCAAAAATTTTCAAACGGAGTCCAAATGGCCTCCATGATGATCAGTATGTTTCAATCAATGAATAGTGCCGAGAGTTGAGGCACTATTTTTTTGTGTGAACGTCCAAAAAAAAGTTTTGAGTAAAAAGCGAAGCGGTTGGGCAAGGCTATTAGTAAGGAGTGGTGTACACGATGAAGAAAATCATATTTCTATCCATTGCGTTACTTGTTGTTTTAAGCGGCTGTAAGGAAAAAATGCCTGAACCGGAAAGCTTTACGTTTATTAAAAAAGTGGAAGCTGCGAAATCTGAGGAAAAACCTCTTTCCATCAAACATATGGTACAAGGAAGTCAAGTGTATATTGAATGTATCGTTCCCAATGTAACATTCACATCAGAAAAAAGCGGAGCGAAAAAAGGAAAGATCGTCGTTCGTTCAAATACCGGCAATTTGTATAAGGAGTATCATACAGCCGCATTTGTTGTAAAAGGGTTACCAAAAGGTGTGCATCTTCTCAACGTTGAAATAGTAGGGACGAATAACAAACCTTTAGGGATGAAAAAGCAGTTTTATGTGACAATTCAATAATCATTGTTTCTTAATGTCCGCCGTGAAAATATTTTTTTCACGGCGGTATTTTATGGGGATTCATACATCATTGGATAAAGTGGATAAAACCAAAAAATTCAATGTGCATATTCGCTTCCTTGCGTGAAACGTGTTAAAATATCGTTACGGAGGTGAGCGTTATGCTTGCTACTATAGAAAGAATGGAAATATTGGATTCAGCTGACGAATTATCTCAGTGGATTTTAGAATCTGATGTGGCAGAAAATTATCGTAAGTCTTTATATAAACTTCGCAACAATTCTGAAACTCAACGAAAAGTACAAACCTTTTCGCGAATGAAAGAAAGTTACGAAGAAGTTCAACGCTTCGGTCGTTACCACCCGGACTACAAAACCATCATGAAAGAAATCCGTGAAGTGAAAAGAGAAATGGACCTTGATGAGAATGTAGCGGAGTTCAGAAGAGTGGAAAACGAGCTGCAGGATCTGCTTGATCAAGTGAGCCTGCTAATTGGACATTCCGTGTCTAAAAATGTAAAGGTTCCTTCAGGGAATCCTTTCTTCTCAAGCGGAGGGTCATGCGGGGGAGGCTGCGGATCTGGCGGAAGCTGCGGTTGTTCAGCCTAATCAAATGGAAAGAAGAGCGGACAATGTGTCTGCTCTTCTTTTCATTTTGTGGTATTGATCCTTATTCCTTACTGTCTTAACCGAACACAGTCCACACAGAGGTTTCCGCAACAAAACATTTTTTCCTGTGGGACATAGAACCGATGCCGATAAACATACAATGATCCTTCTTCCCTGAAAAAAATCGTATCAGAATGCAGTCTCTTTCCCCGCATCGCTCTAGCCGACCATTTTTTAATGGAGTACTCGATGTCACTCTTCTCTTTCTTGGATCTTATATAGATAAATGGGATGCCTGCGCTCCATTTCACATGCGCATCTTCAATCCCGTCCGCTTGTCGAAGTTGATCGATAAAAAAGTCCCAAATCATATTCAAATCCATGGTGACCCTCCGTTCTGTCCTTCATTATGTAGTATTCACTGTACGCTTTGTTTCATGAAAGTTCACACCATTACGTATTGCTTACCGCCACATTATTATGCTAGACTTATAAAAAAGTGATTCCTAGAGGGGAAACTATATGTTAACTGAGAGACAAGGTTTAGTTGTTTGGTTACATAGTTTGAAGCATGCCAAGTCCCTGAGGCGATTTGGGAATGTTCACTATGTTTCGAAGAAAATGAAATATGTTGTACTTTATTGTAATCAAGATGAAATCGACACGGTAATGGAAAGAATAGCTGCCTATTCCTACGTGAAAAAGGTAGATCCTTCCCATAAGCCATTTATAAAGTCCGTTTTTGAAAACTCCCGCCCGGATAAGGCAAAGGAATATGATTACAAAATGGGATTTTAATGTTTGCTGCCAAAGAGAGTTGTTTTGGCAGCTTTTTTCTTAGGGGTGATACATCTCCCTGTTACAAAAAGCTGCACGATTAACCTATTTTATTGTAAAGGCAGTATATAATGATTTAATCGCAGTATCGCGATCAGATGCTGATAGTACAATGCTTTTTCCGGATAGAGAGTGGAGGGTTTCACATCCATTTGGATGATGACCCTGTCTAATTCCTTAGCCGTTTCTTCAAAAAGGGAGTAGCGCTGGTTTGGTGTGATATTCGGATTTGGGATTCCTTCCCGGCAAACATAAATGGCTTGGAATTTGCCCTGTTCTGTAGGTTTCATCACGACCGCCAGGGATGATACGGCCCGGTTATTAACAATAGTATGAAATGCCATCATATGCTGCAATCGCTCTTTATTGGCTTTTGCAAGCTCCATTAGTTCATAAATATCTGAATATCCTTCTCCTAATTCAATAAAACGTTGAATCATTCATTCAATCTCCTTTTCTTACCGAGTTTATCAATTCCTTATTATTTCAAACATATAGTGATAAGTAAAGATTCAAAATAACTTATAGAGGTGATCGTGACGGCAGACAGTAAAGATCTTGATTTTGGTTAAATGATTGGAAATAATCTAAAAATATTCAACCATTAGCTGCCGGAATCTGCTATTCTTTATGTAACAGACGGAGTCAAGGAGTATAGTATGAAACGTATCCTATTTACATTTGGACTACTTATGATTTTGATTAGTTCCAGCATTCTTTTCTTTCAATGGATGGGATTCACAACAGAAAGTGCCGAAGAGACCGGGGCTGTAAAGGTAAATCAATCTTATTCCATCACACATGAGGAAAACACATTTTTCGTGACACAAACCA
Organism: Rossellomorea aquimaris; assembly: GCF_003315075.1. Classification (GTDB taxonomy): domain Bacteria; phylum Bacillota; class Bacilli; order Bacillales; family Bacillaceae_B; genus Rossellomorea; species Rossellomorea aquimaris_C. The sequence continues at coordinate 329,737 of NZ_QNRJ01000002.1, read as the reverse complement.
TTCATTTCTTATCAACAATCCCTAAACAGATAACCATTCAATGGCCAAGTGATGCAAAGGATTTTTCATGTGTAAATGACAGAGGGGATAAGTGTTTAACGAAAGAAAATGGAGAATTCCAATTAAGTGATCTCTATAAAGACCTTAAAGAGATCACGATTACCTATTCATTCGAACAGCAGATCAAAACAGAAGGTATGTTAGTGAAAGATTGGCACCCTGCACTATCTTCTATCGAAACGCTAAATACAGATATACACATAACAGAAAAGAGTTTGAAGACTGGGAAATGGGTAGCAGGATATAAATCTGCCAGCCATAAAAAAAAGAACTATATCGATTATTATTCTTTCATTGGTCAGGGGGAGCCTTCCGCATTATACTGGTCAGGAAATCCACTGATGGAGAAAGCTTCATCTACAGTGAGAATGTTGTACGATCGCACCGGCACAAAAGAGGCTGAGGCAGTCCAACCAGGCTCATTTGAAGGATTTGTGACCGTCATCATCACGGACAAAATCGAGCCCTATGTATCCCCATATCTGATTGTGAGGAACACAGCTGAAAGGGAGCTGTTGAATGAACTGAAAGGGAGCTTACTGTATCAACAGTATTTTTCCACTGATGAAGAGGCTTGGCTTAAAGAATTTATCGTTAGCATCCTTTTGGGGAAACAACCGCACACTTCAAAATCTGCATGGGCATATAAAGAAGTAATGGAAGGACTGACCTCTTCCCAATTGGATGTATTTAAACGGAGGATGGAAGAGGACAAGACCAAAACCGTTGATACAACAAAATTAGATAGGATGTTAGGAAAAGTTACAGGCTTTGACTCTACATTTTTTGCTGAAAGTGTAAATGGAAAAGAGAACGTCCCAATGATTCTTAAAAGCAATAATCCTGTACTCCTCAACAAAAATTCACATAACCTGTCTTACATATTGTATAAACAGAAAGAACTGATTCAATTTCCACAAGCGGTTAAGGCTTTGGGGCTGGACATTCAAGAGATAAAGCCAAACGTATTTTTCACATCGTTGAATGGAAATACATTCAGGTTTTATGTGAATGAAGATTATTTTATTTATAATGAAGAAAATTACGGCTTATTAACGAATCCCATCCAAACGGTTGGGGATTCCATCTATATGGATGTTCACTGGTTCGAGAAATTGTTCAAGGTAGAAGTGACGAATAAGGAAGCTTCCTCCAGAGATGATGAAGGAACGTAAAAAGCCCTGCAGAACTTTCTGCAGGGTCCTTCTATATCCATTTCTGGAAAGAAGGCAAAGGGAGAGGAGAAACCGGAGGAAGAACTTATGGGGAATCGTAAGTCTTCTCCGCGGTTGGCAACAACATCAGTTAGGATGCTGTTACTTCCATTATCACCTATCAGAATGATTTTATACATGTTTTGGGGCAATTTCAGTATGTAGCGATATCTGTCGAGATATGATAGGATAGTGAAGAAAAAATACATATATGGTGGATGATTATGAGAGTAATATCAGGAACGTTAAAAGGAAGACCGTTGAAAGCTGTTCCTGGCAGTGGGACACGGCCGACAACAGATAAGGTGAAAGAATCTATATTTAATATGTTAGGTCCCTATTTTGAAGGGGGTACAGGATTGGATTTATTTGCAGGAAGCGGTGGACTCGGAATAGAAGCCCTGAGTCGTGGACTCCATTCTGTGATTTTCGTGGACCGTGATGCAAAAGCCTTTCAAACCATTAAGGCAAACCTCCACGATTGTGACCTGGTGGAGCAAAGCGAAGTGTATAGGAACGAAGCAACTAGGGCGTTAAAGGCAATTTTAAAAAGAGAGATCACCTTTGATTATATATTTCTTGATCCTCCTTATAAACAGCAGAAGCTTCAACAACTCCTGGAATTCATCGACGAGCACAATCTTCTGAATGAAAGCGGTTACGTCATGTGTGAACATGGGTCGGAGATTACACTGGGAGATAGAGTCGGGGGCTTGGAGAAAATAAGGGAAGAAACGTATGGACTCATAAGAATCTCCATTTTTTCCAAGGGGAACGAAGGAAGAAACGATAAATAGCCAGGGGGTAATATAATGACGAGCATTGCAGTTTGTCCGGGTAGTTTTGATCCCATTACATATGGACATTTAGATATCATTACACGGGGTGCGAAAGTTTTTGATCAAATTTATGTGGTGGTCTTAAATAACTCTTCTAAACAATCACTATTCTCTGTAGAGGAAAGAATTGAATTGATTCGTGAGGTTACGGGAGACATTCCTAATGTAGTTGTCGATTCTTTTCAAGGTCTCTTGGTTGATTACGCAAAGAAAGTGAATGCGAAAGCAATCATTAGAGGATTGCGTGCGGTATCAGACTTTGAGTATGAGATGCAGATCACCTCAATGAACAGGGTTTTAGAAGATGATATCGAGACGTTCTTCATTATGACGAATAATCAATATTCTTTCTTGAGCTCGAGTATAGTAAAAGAAGTGGCTAAGTATGGAGGCAACATATCCGAATTAGTGCCGAAACGGGTGGAAGAATCATTAAAGGAAAAATTTAGTGATTTAAACAAGCCCCAATAATGAATACAGGGTTGATCCAAGTGTGCAGACTTTACCCTTCTCCATTTGTGAGAAGTATATTGTCATAGCCAAAGGGATCAACCCCATTCTTTATTTTTAACCTTTTCTTCTTACATACAGAACAATATAGAGAATCAAACTGAATATCGTGATCACTGGACCTGCTGTCTTAAACCAATACAGCATTTCCGTCCAGAATGCATTGTTTTTCATGGCGAATACAGGGATGGCATTGGAAAGCTGCTCATCCGAAAATCTCTCGTATATCGGTTTCCAAATGATGATGGTCGTGACGGACGCGGCTATTCCATGAACAAATCGGGCATAGAAAAAAGGCTTGAACCGTATATCGGTTTCTGCTAATATACTTGCCACCTGCGCTTGGACGCTGAACCCACTGAACCCCAATATAAAACTTGTAATAATGGCTTGCTGAAGCAGAGTAGCTTCATTTACTCCACTTGTCAGCTTAGAGCCTAACGTGATTTCAAACAAGCCTGAAATAAAAGGAATGCTTAATTGTTCTGGTAATTGGAGCAGAATAAATAGAGTTGAAAAGCCTTCAGCAATAAAGGTTGTAATATGCAAGTGATAAAGCATTTTATTGATGACCGAAAATAAGATAATGAAACCACCGATCATCAGTAAGGTTTGAATGGAAGAGGTGACAGCATCTCCCAAGAGTTTACCTATAGGGCGCTTATCTTGCAGTCTTGTGCGATGAAGAGCAGAAAAGGCTTCCCGAATGATAAAGCCTTTTTTCCCGGAAGACCGATTTCTCAATTCCTCCTTTTCTTTTCCCCCATAGAATCTCATGACGACACCTACACAGATGTTTCCAATATAATGAGCGGCAGCTAAAACAATTCCGAGGGTAGCATTTTGAAAGAACCCAACCGACACAGCTCCAAATATGAATAAAGGATTGGAAGAGTTCGTGAAAGAAACAAGGCGTTCCGCTTCCAATTTCGTGATTTGTTCTTCCTGCCTCAAACGGGCCGTCAGTTTGGCTCCCGATGGAAAACCTGATGCCATTCCCATTGCCCACACAAACCCGCCGACCCCGGGGACCCGGAATAGTGGCCTCATCAAGGGTTCCAACATGACTCCGATAAACCTGACTACACCAAAACCAATCAACATTTCTGACACGATGAAAAATGGCAATAACGAGGGGAATACGATCTCCCACCACATATCTAATCCCCGTATGGAGGCCTCAAGAGATTCTCCCGGCATTATGATGAGAGATGCCGCAAATAAAGTCACGCTCATCGATAAAGCCAAGGTTTTGATTTTCGATTTGAACAACCGGACTTCCCCCTCTTATGAAATAAGTACCTTCTGTATCAATTCCTTGTGAATCGGGAAAAGAATGATAAAATGGGATTAATTCAACTTGTCCTCATATTATTCAATATACTCATACATAATTGAAATAGACCATATGATGAAATGTACCGATAACTCGGCAAAAGGGGGAAGGGCATGGACAGACCCAAAATTGGATTAGCCCTCGGCTCGGGTGGGGCAAGAGGATTTGCACATTTAGGGGTTTTAAAAGCATTTGATGATGCAAAGATCCCTGTAGATATGATCGCAGGAAGCAGTATGGGGGCTCTTGTGGGCTGCTTTTATGGGGTAGGGCATAAGATGGAAGACCTTTACAAGCTTTCCACCACCTTCAGAAGAAAATATTATTTAGACTTTACCGTTCCGAAGATGGGCTTTATTTCGGGTAAGAGGATAAAAGAATTCATTCAGCTTTTTACACATAATAAAAATATTGAAGATTTAAATATTCCCATAAGTGTTGTTGCCACAGATATTACAAATGGTGAAAAAGTGGTGTTTACGACCGGCCCTATCTCAAGTGCGGTCCGGGCAAGTATTGCGATCCCGGGTATATTTGTACCTGAAAGAATAAACGGCCGCTTACTCGTGGACGGAGGAGTCATTGACCGGGTACCTGTTTCGGTTGTTAAAGAGATGGGGGCTGACATCGTCATCGGCGTCGATGTATCTCATGTAAAAAGGAATGCTGAAATCACAACGATTTATGACGTGATCATGCAAAGCATCGATATCCTTCAATTAGAAATCGTCGCACACCGTGAATTTGCTTCTGACTTTATGATCAGACCCCATGTGGAAATGTATAGCACCAGAGCCTTTAAGAATATTGATGAAATTATCGATATGGGGGAGGAAGAGGCGAAGAAGGTTATTCCTTCTATTCAGAAAGCTTTAGATAATTGGAAGGAGTAAAGAGCATGAAAACGAAAACATTAATCAGAACCTTAGTCATCATGACCATTATCATGGTTGCTACATCCTTTTATTATCTTCCCTTTTATGTAACGAAGCCGGGAGGGGCCCATGAACTGGATCCGATCGTAGAGGTGAAGAATGGCTATGAGGACGAAGGTGAATTAATGCTTACAACCGTCAGGATGGGAAGAGCAAATATCTATGCCTATCTTTTGGCCAGCTTAAAAAAATACGAATATATCTTCCCGGTTGAGGAAATCAGAAGCCCTCATGAAAGTGACGAGGAGTATAATCTTCGTCAACTGCACCTTATGGCTGACTCTCAAAACCATGCCATTGAAGTGGCCTATAAAAAAGCGGGTAAATTCTATGAATACACCTACAAAGGTATATATGTCTTGAATATTTACCCATCCATGCCGGCAGAAGAAGTCTTAATGCCCGGTGATCGTATTACGGCCGTTGATGGCAATACATTTCAATCTTCAGAGGAATTCATTGAATATGTCAGTAAGAAAAAAAGTGGGGATTCTGTGAAGATTACTTATGTTCGGGATAAGGAAGAAAAGATAGAAAAGATTTCCTTGAAGGCTTTCCCTGATATGCCGGATAAAGTTGGTCTTGGAATTACGCTAAGTGACGATAAAGAAATCAAAACCGACCCCCCGGTGAAACTGGATACTGAAGAAATTGGTGGTCCTTCAGCAGGATTGATGTTTAGTTTGGAGATTTATAATCAACTAACGAAGGATGACATTACGAAGGGTCATTCTATTGCGGGGACGGGTACGATTTCCGAAAAGGGGGAAGTAGGACGCATTGGCGGTATAGAGCAGAAGGTCATTGCTGCTGACAAAGCAGGTGCAGAATATTTCCTTGCACCTCATGAAAATGTTACAAAAGAAATGAAAGAAAAGTATCCTGAACTTGAATCGAACTATACTGCTGCCAAAAGAACTGCTGAAGACATTGGTACTGATATGAAGGTAATACCTGTGAAAACCTTTGATGAAGCATTAGCATTTTTACAAACATTAGCAAAATAGTTAAAGAGGCTGTCTTAGGTCAGCCTCTTTCTATTTTTTTATATCATTACAGGCGGTTGAGACCATTCCTGATGTAGCGATTTTTTTCGGGCTGACGCATTTTTTAAACCTAATGAAAATATTTCAGCGGCTCTAACATCTAATTCTATATCACTTTGATTAGCACTTGAAAGCTTACTGATTAAAGGCAAGGGCATTTCTTTTTTCTTAGAATGGAGAAATTCCCTTCCCATTTTATTCATTCCAAGCAGGCGGATATAGCTTGGGGAGGCGTGTCTGTTACGCATCTCTTCCTTGCGGGTATTCGTCAGAATATGCAGGAGCATTCGTTGAAGGCGTGTCCATGTATAGCGCTTTGTTTTAAGCTTCGTCATGAATTCTTCAAAGGAAGTCGAGGTTGTAACACACTCCTTCATCCGATTTTCTATCCCTTCTTCTACTTCATATATCTCCTTCAGTTCCTCTTTGGACGAGGAAAGAAGCTTATACTGCAAAATCGTCCAATAATTTTCCCAACGATGGAATCCTCCATACTCGAGTTGGTACTGAGTTAACTGATCAACGGAGGTCGACGGGAGATAAGAATCAATCTTATGGTCACCCTCGCTACTGAATATATTATTCCTTATGCTTGTTGCACTTGCAATTGAAGGAGAAGAGAAGTGTTGATCATGGTACCCGGCAGCTTCCCTTGTAATGGTGTACGCTTTAAGTGACGAGTGAATCTGGTTTCTAGCTTCCATATAATGAAACCCCAGTATATTATTCGGTTTACTTAAATCGATAACGGAGTCTCCGTTCCCTAGTGTTTGAAAGGCTTTAGCAAGGGCGGAAGGATAGCTCATGCCTTCCCGGATAAACCCACTAATATATGTATTATATCGCTCCCGATTCTCTTCAATGAATACGACCGTTTTCTCAAAAGTATCAATATCCCCATCCTCGCTGCCGAAACAAAAACTCTCACAGCCTATGGAATCAAGGAGTGAAATGGCTCCCCTCGAAAAAATCTCAGCATGCTGAGTGGCAAAACAATAGGGAAGTTCAATTACGACGTCAACCCCTGCTTCTAAAGCCATTCTGGTGCGGGACCATTTAGAGACCAGCGCAGGCTCACCACGCTGCAGGAAATGCCCACTCATAACCGCAACCACTATATCAGCGCCAGTTGCCTTCCTCGTTTCCCTTAAATGATGTAAATGACCATTATGAAAGGGGTTATATTCTACTACTACACCTGTTGCTTTCATGAAATTCTCCACATCCTTTCTAAGTCAAAACTATCTGCTATGTAAATCATTATATAAGGAAATGATATAGATTCTCCCCTTTTATGACATAATCATAACTAATATTATAAAATATTTGAAAGTCCTTATATTTAAACGTTATAATTACAACACTATGGTTGTAAAGAGTGTAAAGAAAAAATATTGACAAACGGTATTATGAAAGCTATAATTACCTTTGTTGCCTTGAGGTGATTACATTGAAATGGTCAATAATACAATTACAAAAATTTAGAGACAAGGGACTTTCCATTGACGAAACAATTAATTTGGATGAATTGAAAGAAATCGATCCCCAAATTATAGAAGTCTCACCTATTCGAGTGTCCGGAAAGGCAGATATCGGTTCAAACCGCGTCACTTTCCATCTCCATATAGAAGGAAAGTTAGTATTACCTTGCTCAAGAACCCTTGTGGATGTTGATTTACCAGTTGACATTAATACGATTGAAACGTATCTTCTAAATGAAGCTGATTATGATCAGTATGGTGAAGAGGAAGTACATCGTATTCAAGGTGATGTTATTGATTTAAAACCGGCTATTAGAGAATTACTATTACTTGAGATTCCGATGCAAGTAATCAGTGATGAAGCGAGAGAACAAGATGAGATGCCTTCTGGTAAGAACTGGGAAGTAATGACGGAAGAACAAGCTTATCAAGTCGAACAAGAGGAAGAGAAGAAAGTTGATCCTCGCCTCGCTGACTTAGCAAAACTTCTTGATCAAAACAAGAAATCTTAAAAGCGAAGTACCAGTTCGACTGGCTTCATAATGAGTATGAATCTCTTTTAAGGAGGTGGGAAGAATGGCAGTACCTTTTAGAAGAACATCTAAAACAGCAAAAAGACAACGTCGTACACACTTCAAACTACGTGTACCTGGTATGGTAGCATGCCCAAACTGTGGTGAAATGAAACTAGCACACCGTGTTTGTAAAGAGTGCGGAACGTATAAAGGTAAAGAAGTTGTAAACAAATAATATTGTTTACACCCGAAAAAAGCGTGAAAGAGGCCATGGCTCTTCACGCTTTTTTTATTGTCATTTTCAAGAAAGACCTGTTCATCCCATACAGAAAACCATACACTATAAGTAAGACAGGAGGGGTCTTTAAAGTGGGAGAATATATCATACATATGAACAAAGGTGGAATACTGCAGTTTATCATCAACCGCCCCGGGAAACGGAATGCAGTCAGTTATGAAATTATGGAGGGACTCGAAAAAGCTTTAAACGAGTGTATGTATAATGATCACGTGAAAGCACTCCTTATAACGGGAAGTGGTGATCAGGCTTTTTGCTCCGGTGGGGACTTGACTCAATTTCATAACCTTAAGACAGAGAGTGAAAGTTATGAAATGCTCAGTAAAATGGGGGGACTCATTACGAGGCTTGCCTTTCTGCCAAAGCCCACGATCGCCTTTATAAATGGAACGGCAATTGGCGGCGGATGTGAGATCGCAACGGCATGTGATTTTAGAATTGCTAAAAGAACTGCGAAAATGGGGTTCGTCCAAGGGAATCTAGCCATTACCACTGGCTGGGGAGGCGGAACCTTACTTCTTGAGAGGATTTCAGTGTCAAATGCGCTTTCACTCCTGATGACAGCCAGGGTAGAAGAAGCAGAATTCCTTCATGATATAGGGTTCGTGGATGAGTTAGTGGATGACATCATGCCACCCCATGAAATTCCCCTCATTAAAATGATCTCATTGAAATCAGAGGGGGTATTGAAGGCATATAAGCAGCAGCTCCTTGAGAGATGGGATAAAAAAAGAATAGAAGAGAATATCGGGAAGGAAATAAGACAATGTGCTAAGCTCTGGGCAAGTGATGAGCACCATGAAGCAGTGGACAAATTCTTTGAAAAATAAGTGAAACATAACAAAAAGGAACAGGTGAAGATTGACTCCCTGTTCCTTTTTGTATGCTTAAAAAAATAGTGGTGCAGATTCTATCTTCTCTAGTAAGAGCATATGTATGGATAAACTGATCTTACAGGGGGGATGGAAATGTCTTCGAATCGACAGGATGCATGGAGTCAAGATGAAGATGTATTGTTAGCGGAAGTGGTATTACGTCATATACGAGAAGGCGGTACCCAGCTTCAAGCGTTTGAAGAGGTAGGAAGAAAACTATCTAGAACATCAGCAGCCTGCGGCTTTCGCTGGAACTCATTTGTTCGCAAACAATATAAATCTGGAATCGAACTGGCTAAAAAACAGAGAAAGCAGTCTAAGAAATATTCTCCAATCGTTAAGGCAAACGAGGAAAAGCAGGAAGTGCCGAAACAACCAGTGGAGAGTTCCTCGGAGCTTGAAGTTCCCGAAGTGTTTTCAATGGGAAGCATGATAAATTATCTTCAAAAAGCAGAGGAAGCCGTTCGAAATGGGGAAAAAGTAAGGAATGAAAATACTCAGCTCCATGGACAAATCTCTTTATTGAAAGAGAAGCTTCAAGAGGTTGAAGAGGAGTTGAAAGAATACGAAGCAAAATTTAATCTCCTTGAAGAAGATCATAAGTCATTGTTAGCTATTTTTGAAAAAGCAAGGAAAATGGCTCTATTGCAAGGAAATGAAGACAAGGTAAAGTTTCAAATGGATAAAAACGGTAACCTTCAGCGGTTGAATAAATGAAGAGAAAGATAGGCTGGCTAATATCTTTAGCCAGCCTATCTTTGGGTTTGTATTAGCTGATTTTCTGTTCTGTGACACCTTCAGGGAACCATACGTATGGATTTTCGCCTAAATCTCTTTCCACTTCGTATGTTACGGCTTCGAAGCCCATTTTCTCCCAGAACCCCTGGGATTTGATACGGGAATTTGTTTTAATGGGTAAACCTAAGCTTTTTGCGAATTCTACCAGCATTTTTCCATAGCTTTTGTTTTGATATTTTGGTAATACTTCAAGCTTCCATAGCTCCAAGTAATTTTGGGGTGGATCGAAGTACTGATCAAATCGGGCATTGCGCTGGTACAAACTCATTCTGGCAACCAGCGTATCGCCAAAGTAAATTCCGTAAAATGGTGATTCACTGTCATTTTCAATAATATTTGCTTGTAAGTCTTCCAGCATGGATAATTCCTGGACACCATATTCTTTAAATTTCTTAAACTCTTCGAGAGTTTTATAGTTTACTTTTAATTTCTCCACTTTCACTGCCATCGTATGACCTCCTAAATTGCTGAAAAATAAATCTGGAAAACATGATGAATCATGTATCCGTTTGCAACTGATCGTGTGATCAAGCAAGTATTTATTATTATTATATAACAAATAAACAAAAAATTCTGCACTTAATTAAGAAAACGTTTACAATAAAGAAGAAGGAATTCGACGATTTTTGTAGAATTCGTAATATGAACAGATGTGTTCTATAAAGAAAGGGGAGAGATTGTGCAGAAGATTCTAATTGCAAATAGGGGAGAAATTGCTTCAAGAATTATTAAAACCTGTAAACAATTAAACATTCAAACAGTCGCGGTTTATTCCGATGCAGATCAGGATATGCCCTTTGTTAAAGAAGCGGATATTGCTCACCGCATAGGTGAATCACAGGTGAACCGCTCATACTTGGTAGCGGACAATATACTCGATGTAGCGAAAAAGGAAAAAGTGGATGGAATCCATCCCGGATATGGTCTCCTATCAGAAAATGCGGACTTTGCCAGAAGAGTTGCAGAAGAAGGCATCTCCTTTATTGGGCCAGCTCATGATATCATCGAAAAGATGGGAGACAAGGTAGAGGCTAGAAGAGTGATGCAAGATGCATCCGTACCAGTCGTTCCTGGAAGTGATGGAGGAGTGGACACCATTGATGCTGCCAAGAGTGTAGCAAATGAAATTGGTTATCCCGTTATGTTGAAGGCCAGTGGTGGAGGCGGTGGAATCGGTATGATTCGCTGTGAAAATGAGCAAGCGCTCGTTCAAAGCTTCGATTCTACTAAAAACCGGGCTAAAGCCTATTTCGGGAAAGAGGAAGTCTTTCTTGAGAAATGTATTGAAAATGCGAGACACGTTGAAGTACAAATCTTTGGAGATCATCATGGGAATTTGGTGCATCTTTTTGAGCGTAATTGCTCTGTGCAAAGAAGAAACCAAAAAGTGATAGAAGAATCACCTTCCCCAGGCCTTTCTCAAGAAACGAAGGAGAAAATGTTTGCATCTGCCATCCAAGCTGGTAAAGCAGTAGACTATACGAATGCTGGAACAGTGGAGTTCATCGTTGATGATGAGGAAAATTTTTATTTTTTGGAAATGAATACACGACTTCAAGTGGAGCATCCGGTCACTGAATCCATCACGGGATTGGATTTAGTGAAGTGGCAGCTTTTGGTAGCTTCTGGAGAGCCTCTTCCTCTAAGCAAACAGGAGGAAATCCATGTAAACGGTCATGCCATTGAGTTCAGGGTATATGCTGAGGATCCAAAGACTTTTTACCCGTCTCCAGGTCAGTTAACGACCTTACGATGGGGTAATGGGGATGATGTTCGAATAGACAGCGGTTATGAAGAGGGGAATAAAGTCACTCCTTTCTATGATCCGATGATCTCTAAATGCATCATCAAAGGAGATGACCGTAAGGACGCGTTACATAAAGCCAAGCTCTTCTTTGAAGGGGTAAACATTGAAGGGGTTAAAACAAATGTCACTCTCTTCAAGGATATCATTGAAGATAGAGGCTTTATTGAAGGAACTTATACAACGAAATGGCTACAGGACTTTTTAACGGCCAACCAAACGTAAGAACAATAAATGCAGCACATTAAGGTAGTGTCTGTAAAGAATTCAACTATAAGAGAACAAACTGGAGGAATCAATCATGAAGGAAATTACATCATCAATGGCAGGAACGGTTTTAAACGTACTGGTAGAACAAGGTGGAGAGGTGTCTGTTGGAGATACTGTCTTAATGCTAGAATCAATGAAAATGGAAATCCCCGTTGAAGCTGAAACGGGAGGGAAGGTTTCTGAAATTAAAGTGAGTGTAGGGGATTTTGTCAATGAAGGGGATGTATTACTCGTTATTGAAGGTTAACCCGAGTATGCAGACATTAAGTCAGAGATGATGTGTTCATCTCTGACTTGTTTACGCATTTACATAAAACGACGGAGGGGATATTATGTCGACATCTAAAACGATCATCAACACTCTCGAACAAACGAGAGAAAGGATTACTTCGGGTGGTCAGCCGAAATATCATGAGAAATTGAAAGAACAGAAAAAGATGTTTGTTCGTGATCGACTTCAACAATTATTTGATAATGGGGATTATCAAGAAGATGGTATGTTTGCAAACAATAAGGCAGAAGATCTGCCGGCGGATGGAGTCGTAACGGCAATCGGGAAGGTCGGAGGCCAGACTGTTTGCGTAATGGCGAATGATTCCACAGTTAAAGCGGGATCATGGGGAGCGAGAACCGTTGAGAAAATCATTCGGATTCAAGAAACCGCGCTGAATTTAAAAGTGCCTATCTTTTATTTAGTAGATTCGGCCGGAGCTCGTATTACCGATCAGTTAGATATGTTCCCTAATCGGCGTGGGGCAGGTAAAATCTTTCACAATCAAGTGAAAATGTCAGGAATGGTTCCGCAAATTTGCGTTCTTTTTGGTCCTTCAGCAGCTGGTGGGGCGTATATCCCTGCTTTTTGTGACATAGTGATCATGGTTGATGGGAATGCGTCTATGTACCTTGGTTCTCCTCGAATGGCAGAGAAAGTGATCGGTGAGAAAGTAACGCTTGAAGAAATGGGTGGTGCAAGAATGCACTGCACTGTCAGTGGATGTGGAGATCTTCTTGCAGCATCTGAAGAGGAAGCGATTGAAGAAGCGAAGAGATATTTAAGTTATTTCCCAGCGAATTATCAGCACAAGCCTGCCGTTAAGGAAGGTCTCGCTCCTAAGCATGAGAAGCTGTTGGAAGACATTATCCCGGAACATCAAAATGCCCCTTTTAATATGTACGATTGCATCGATACATTAATTGATGAAGGAAGTTTCTTTGAAATGAAAAAACTTTTCGCTCCTGAATTAATCACGGGCTTCGGGCGCATGGATGGTAAAGTGGTCGGAATCATTGCCAACCAGCCGAAGGTAAAGGGAGGAGTCCTATTCCATGATTCTGCGGACAAGGGGGCGAAATTCATCCAGTTATGTGATGCCTTCCATATTCCGTTATTATTCCTGGCCGATGTGCCTGGGTTTATGATAGGGACAAAAGTGGAGAGAGCCGGGATCATCCGCCATGGAGCAAAGTTGATAGCAGCCATGAGCTCTGCAACGGTTACGAAGATATCTGTCATTGTAAGAAAAGCATATGGCGCGGGTCTATATGCAATGGCAGGTCCAGCTTTTGATCCGGATGTTTGTATTGCCCTCCCTACAGCCCAAATTGCTGTAATGGGACCGGAAGCAGCCGTAAATGCGGTTTATTCAAATAAGATACAAGCTATCGAAGATCCAAAAGAGAGAATTCAATATGTTCAAGAAAAGCAGAAGGAATATAAAGAGCATATCGATATTTATAAATTGGCATCGGAATTAATTGTAGATGAAATTACAGCACCGAATGAGTTGCGTTCCGTATTAATTCAACGTTATAAACTTTATGAAACGAAAGATGTTCAATTTAGTGAAAGAAAACATCCCGTATATCCTGTTTAAACAAGGTTATGTATGGCTCGTTCCTTTGGGACGGGTCTTTTCTTTCGAGTGAAGGGTGATTCTTTTAGCCTATGGTTTTCTAGTTGCCGAAAATTTGGTAAACTATTCTTAAAAACATGTACGAGTAAGGAGTCATTATGAAAATAGGAATCATTGGAGGAGGAGCAGTTGGGCTTTTGTTTGCAGGGTATTTGGGCCAAAAGTTTGATGTCACTCTTATTGTTAGGAGAGAGCTACAGTTACAGAGTCTGTTAATGAACGGGATAACTGTACATAAAGGAGGCTCTTCATTCACAACGCGAGTCGACTCTGATCTTCTTACGGAAGTTTCCATGAAGTTTGACTTCGTCATTGTGGCAGTGAAGGAATATGATTTAAAACCCCTGGAGAAAGTGTTGGAGCTTATGGATAAGAATCAACCCCTATTATTTCTTCAGAATGGAATTGGACATCTGGAATGGGTGGAATCTTTGCCCCACCACAATTTACTAGCGGGTTCCGTAGAGCATGGCGCTCTGAAAGAAAACGACCACGTGCTCCATCATTTAGGAGTAGGGAAGACAAATCTTGCTTTAATTAAAGGAGAATGGGGAGCTGTAGAAGAATTAGTATCACAGAGTATTCCTTCTTTTCCATTTTTATTAAAACAAGACTTTGAGGAAATGCTCCTAACTAAGTTATTCGTCAATGTACTCATCAACCCTCTGACTGCTTTAACCCGGGTAAGGAACGGGAAGCTGGTTGAGAACCCGCATCTTCATCAATTACAAAGGGACTTATTCCAAGAACTGCTTCTCCTATATCCTCATATGGAAAGAAATGTTTCCTTTGAAGGGGTGGTGGAGATTTGCAATAATACATACGAAAACAGGTCTTCCATGCTAAAAGACATTGAATCTGAAAGGAAAACAGAAATAGAGTCTATCTTAGGCGTTCTTCTGGAAAAAGCACAAAGAGAACACCATTTTGTACCCATCATGAATGTAGTATACAGATTAGTTAAAGGAATTGAACGAGAAGGTCTGGGGGGATAAAATGGCTTCAATTTTTTCTACCATCATTGCCATATTTGTGTTAATCCCATTTTTGGGATATTTCATCAGTTTCATTCTAGCGAAAGAGATCATGAAGAACCATCGGAAAGCCGTTCATCTGGCCATAGATGTTACAACCTTTTTATTAATCGTCTCAGTTCACTTCATCGTCATTGCCATTTGGCAAACCTCATACCTATGGCTGATCTTCCTTATCATTTGCTCCATTGGAGTTCTATTTGCCATCCTATACTGGAAAGCGAAGGGTGAGATACACTACCCTAAGGTGCTGAGAGGTTTCTGGCGACTGAACTTTCTGTTATTCTTTACGGCTTATATAACACTGATGATCACAGGACTGATCCTCCGTATTCTGGATTTATATTAGAAAAAACAACAGGCAAGTTTTTTCCTTTTCTTCATGTGTAATGATATACTCATCGTTAGGATATAAAGTGCTAGAAAAGGAGTCATTCAAATGGAAGTGGAAAGCTTAAACATTCCAGCAATAAATAAGTTCGCCTCTCAATACTTAAAACAAGAAGAGCCAGTCACTTCTTTTTTTCACTATAATGTAAACAGTTCTTCCGTCTATTCTGACCGGATGAAAGATTTGGCTTCCCGTCAGTTTCAGAGAGAGGATCTTGCAGAATGTATATCTTCTTATATGAAGTCATTGCCGTCATCTGAAAAGGTAGAAGAATCGTTGGGGAAATTGAGAAACGATGCCGTAACCGTCATCGCTGGGCAACAGGCCGGTCTAATGACTGGTCCACTCTACACCATACATAAAATCATTTCGGTCATTCAACTAGCCAGGCAACAGGAAGCTGAGTTAAAGCATCCTGTTGTACCTGTTTTTTGGATTGCGGGTGAAGATCATGATTATCAAGAAGTGAATCATATTTACGTTGAAAAAGGATCAAAGCTTGATAAAGTCGGGTATCCGGAAAGAATAACAGAAAAGAAAATGACCTCTCATATTACGTATGAAAAAACAGTCATGAAGAAATGGCTTGATGATATATTAGTAATACTGGGAGAAACAGAGCATACAAAACAGCTGGCATCCGACCTGACTAAAATGATTGACGAAGAAGAGGATATTGTTCGATTCTTTGCCCATTTCGTGATGAGCTTATTCAAAGATTTCGGATTATTGGTCATCGATTCTGCTTATCCCCGATTAAGGAAGCTTGAATCAAGACATTTTCACCATTTGATTGAAAACAGTCAATCCATCACGGATAAGGTGCTTGAGCAACAAGAAGAAATCCGGAAAAATGGGTATGGAACTCAATTGGACATTTCCCCATTAGCCGCTAATCTATTTATCCAGCTTCAGGATGAACGTGCTTTGTTAGAAAGAGAAGGTAATAAGTTCTTTGAGAAGAATAGCGGTAAAGCCTATTCCAATCTTGAACTACTTTCCATTCTGGATGAAAGTCCGGAATCATTCAGCAATAATGTTGTCACCAGACCCATGATGCAAGAATGGTTATTTCCAACACTCGCATTTGTGGCTGGCCCTGGTGAAATTGCCTATTGGGGTGAATTGAAAAAAGCCTTTGAATATGTGGACTTGAAAATGCCTCCGGTTGTCCCAAGGTTAAATATAACCATAGTGGAACGAGAAATAGAGAAGAGAATCCAAGATCTTCAATTGACTCTGCATGGAGTGATTACAGAAGGAGTTTCCACGGCTCGTGATGCATTTTGGAAATCCCTCGAGCGCCCTGATTTAGAGTTTGAAATGAAGGAAATTCAGGAAGAACTGCAGCGTAAATATGAAAAGATTCGCGAACAGGCAGTTAGTATTGATCAGGGGTTACATCCGATCATTGATAAGAATCTTGAATTCCACTTGAGTCAATTCGATTATCTGCGCAACAAAGTGGACAAAGCCTTGAAGGATAAGAATTCATTAACTTTTAATCAATTCATGAAGGTGGAAAACAGTATCAGGCCAAATGAAGGCCCACAGGAAAGAACGTGGAATGTCCTTTATTTCTTAAACAAATACGGACCTCATTTTGTGGAAGACCTGACACTTCTTGAATTCACATTTGATGGGACTCACAAAGTGGTCTATATCTAATGGAAGACTCGTACGATATTCATAGTCTCGACAAGCAAAAAAATAAAAGGACCTAATTCGTTTTATATTGCGAATTAGGTCCTTTTTACGTTGGATAAAGACAAATTTCACCTAAGGAAAATTGTCTGGAAAAGAGAGAAAAACACTAATGAAAAATAGAGGAAATATTTTGCAAGTAAAGAATTTAGAAAAGAGTGGAGAAAAGTGGGGGGATGTGGTACATTTGTGTTAGAAAGTGGGGGCAGTGCATATGTTCATGGGCGAATATCAACATAACATTGATAATAAAGGCCGTTTAATCGTACCTGCCAAGTTCCGTGATCACCTCGGAGATTCATTTGTCATCACCCGAGGGTTGGATCAATGTTTATTTGGTTATCCCATGGACGAGTGGCGAGCTCTTGAAGACAAGCTCAAAGCCCTACCACTGACAAAAAAAGATGCCCGTGCCTTCACTCGATTCTTCTTCTCGGGAGCAACTGAGAGCGAATTAGATAAAACGGGTAGGGTGAATATTCCTGCTACACTTGTGAATTATGCACAATTAGATAAAGAATGCATTATTTTAGGAGTTTCCAATCGAATTGAGATTTGGAGTAAATCATTATGGGAAGACTATTTCACACAGTCTGAAGATTCATTTGCTGAGCTTGCAGAAAAGATGGTTGGGTTTGATATTTAACCCCCACAAAACGTTCGATTGGAAAGGTGAAGTCAACATGTTTAAACATACAACTGTATTATTAAAAGAAACGGTGGATGGTCTGGATATTAAAGAAGATGGAGTCTATGTAGATTGTACTCTGGGTGGAGCAGGGCATAGCGAGTACCTCGTAAGCCAGTTATCACCTGAGGGGCATCTGTATTGCTTCGATCAGGATGAAACAGCCATCAACCACGCAAAAGAAAAGCTTTCATCCTATCAGGATAGAGTTACATTCGTTCAATCAAATTTCCGGAATCTGAAGGAAGAACTTGAACAACTTGGAGTACATAGTGTGGACGGGATTTTATACGACCTTGGTGTGTCATCGCCTCAACTGGATACTCCGGAAAGAGGGTTCAGTTATCACCATGATGCTCCTCTCGATATGAGAATGGACTTGCAAGGTGACGTAACGGCTTACGATGTGGTTAATCATTGGTCGTTTGAAGATTTGGTTCGTATTTTTTACCGATATGGAGAAGAAAAGTTCTCTAAGCAAATTGCGAGAAAAATTGAAGCGGCACGTGACAAAAAGGCGATTGAAACAACGAGTGAACTAGTCGATCTCATTAAGGATGGTATTCCGGCCCCTGCAAGACGAAAAGGCGGTCATCCTGCTAAGAGAGTCTTTCAAGCCATACGAATTGCCGTCAATGATGAACTGGGAGCCTTTGAAGACTCACTTGAACAAGCGATAGAGCTTCTCCATAAGGGAGGAAGAGTGAGCGTGATTACATTCCATTCCCTCGAAGATCGCATTTGTAAGACGATGTTCAAGGAGAAGGCATCAGGACCTGACCTGCCTCCGGGATTACCGATTATTCCTGAGGGTTATGAAGCAGAACTGAAGCTTGTAACGAGAAAACCGATCCTGCCTAGTGATGACGAATTAGAAGAAAATAACCGCGCTAGGTCAGCTAAATTAAGAATCGCAGAAAAAAATATATAAATAGAAGGAAACAGGAGGGAGAATTTTGAGTAACTTAGCCAGAAAGTACGAGCAGCAAAAAGTTGAGAAAACCAATCAATCCGTTCAAGCCAATCCTAAGCGCCTTAGTGAAGAGAGAAGATCCGTCATTACACCGGGGGAAAAGATCCTTGTAGCCATTTTCACAGCGGTATTTTGCTTCTTAGCCGTTCAGATTGTGACAACACAAGCTGCCATCTATGATGTGAATAAAGATGTTCAGCACGTTGAATCAACCATTGAAAAGCAGGAAAAGGCGAATAATGACCTTAAGCTTCAAGTAAGTGAGCTTAGTACGTATGAGCGTATTCTTGAAAAAGCGAAAGAGCTTGGACTTAATCTGAAAGAAAAGAACGTTAAGGTTGTTGAACAGTAATGAAAAAAAGACCAAGTATGAACATAGGGGCAGCCATCCTTTTCGGATTTTTCGGCTTGCTCTTTTTTGTATTAATGGTTCGCTTTGTCACGATTCAGGTCACAGGGGAAGCTGAAGGTAAAGTCCTGGCATCACAAGCGGCAAAAAAATATATAAAAAGTCAAATTTTAGAAGCTCACAGGGGGACGATTTTTGACGGGAAAGGTGAAGTCATTGCCGAGGATACTTCTGCCTATACGCTCGTAGCCATATTAAATCCGAGCATCACGAGTGATCCGAAAAAGCCTAAGCATGTAACAGATCCCCGAAAAACAGCAAAAGCTCTGGCACCATACCTTGATATGGAGGAGAGCAAAATATATGACCGCCTTAATCAAGATGGAAAGTATCAGGTCGAATTTGGTTCTGCAGGGAGAGATCTATCTCATCAAATGATGCTCGAGATTAAAGAGGAAAACATACCTGGAATCACATTCAGGAAAGAAGCAAAGCGCTTTTATCCTAATGGCTCATTCGCATCTCATCTTATAGGTTTTGCACAAAAAACCACTGCGGATAATGGTGATTCCAAAACAGTAGGAAAAATGGGTGTGGAAGCAAGTTTTGATGATGTGTTAAGTGGTAAGGACGGTTCGGTGGAATATAAGAGTGATGTTTGGGGATATTTACTCCCTAACGCTGATGAGCATGTTACCGCTCCCCAAGATGGGGATGACATCTATTTAACCATCGATAAAAAAATTCAAACGTTCTTAGAAGAGGCAATGAATGAAGTCCAGAAAAAATATAAACCTAAAAAAATGTTTGCCATCGTATCAGACCCGAAAACCGGGAAAATTCTAGCAATGTCACAGAGGCCGACATTCCACCCGGATTCGAGAGAAGGTTTATTGGATAACTGGACGAATATCATCGTGGAGGATACATACGAACCCGGCTCCACAATGAAGTCCTTTTCTCTTGCAGCGGCTGTGAATGAAGGAAAGTTCAATCCCAATGAACTGTATGAATCAGGTAAATATTATGTTGAAAATGTCCCTAATCCCATCAGAGATCACAATGGAGGGGAAGGTTGGGGGACGATTTCCTATTTAGAAGGGGTCCAGAGATCTTCTAATGTGGCATTTGCGAACCTTTTGGATAAAATCGGTTTCAAGAAGTACGAAGATTACTTGCATGAGTTTGGATTCGGAAAAGCAACCGATGTCGGATTACCGAATGAGGCGTCCGGATCTATTCTTTATCATTATCCAATTGAAAAGTATACGACCATTTTTGGGCAAGGTACCACCGTTACTCCACTTCAAATGATTCAGGCAGAATCTGCAATAGCGAATAATGGTGAAATGATGAAACCTTATGTGATCTCTAAAATAGTCGACCCGAATTCAAAGGAAGTCATCAAAGAAACAAAACCTGAAGTAGCAGGGAAACCCATTTCAAAAGAAACGGCTGAAAAGACGAGAGAATATCTCGAAACAACGGTTACTTCAGAAGATGGTACAGGTACGAGATTTGCTATTGAAGGTTATCGTGTTGGAGGAAAGTCTGGATCCGGCCAGATTCCTGATCCAGAAACGGGGCAATACATGAGAGGAAAAGAAAACTATCTTTTTTCATTCATGGGCATGGCACCTATTGAAGATCCTGAGCTAATTGTTTATGTCGGTGTTCAACAGCCTGAGTTGGAGAATAGTGAAATAGGGTCTGACCCTGTATCGGCTATTTTCAGACCGGTTATGCAGAATAGCCTAAAGTACTTAAACATTAAACCTCAGGAAAAAGTGAGCTTGAAAAAGTTGACGCTTCCCGATACGAAGGAAATGAGTATAGAAGAAGCAAAGAAAGCTCTGGAGGCAGCAGGTGCTGCACCTGTTGTGGTCGGTAATGGCTCTAAAGTAGAAAAGCAATTGCCGCAAGCAGGCAGTGATATTCTGCAAGGGGAAAGAGTCGTAATCAAATCCGATGGAGACACCACGATTCCGGATATGAAGGGATGGTCTGTAAGGGATGTCTTTAAAGTGGCAAATCTTGCAGGTCTGAAAATCAATATGGTTGGAAACGGCTATGCTGTCAGTCAAAATATTCAACCGGGGGTTCCTGTGGGAAAAGAAGAGCCTCTAGTGGTTAATTTTAGTACTCCGGAAGAACAAGTACAGCAAGATGAAAATACGGAAGAACCACCGCTGAACTAAATAAATAGGGCTGACTTATGTATGTGACTCACTCGAACCCGAATCGATCTCTTTTGAACCGATTTAGGTTCGAGTGCCATTCACATCGAAGTCGCCCTTTTCTTATGGGAACAATCGATAAAAATTGACGTGAATGATTACGCCTCCCTCATCCTTTCATGGATTTCAAACATACCCAAATAAGTACAAGCATATAATGGAACGAGCCATAGAAGGGGAGGTTCCATTAGTGAAAAGAGTATCCAATGTAACGGTAAGGAAAAGGTTAGCGGTAGCGCTTGTAGTAGGAGTCCTGATTTTCTCCATTATTGATATAAGGCTGGGGTATGTTCAGTTTTTTAAAGGGGACTGGCTTACAAGTTTAGCAAAAGACTCATGGAGTCGGAATATCCCATTTCAACCGGAGAGAGGGAAAATAGTAGACCGTAATGGGGTAGAACTAGCTGGAAACCAAAGTGCCCCGACGATATTTGTCGTTCCGAGACAAATCACAGATCCTAAAGGAACAGCGGATAAACTGGCAGCTGTTCTTAATATTTCAGTAGAATCTGCATATAAATATGTTACACAGAGAGACAGTATGGTGTTGATTAAAGAAGCTAGAAAGATCTCATATGAAAAGGCAAAAGAGGTCAGGGACCTGAATTTAAAAGGGGTTTACTTAGGCGAAGACTCTAAACGTTATTATCCATACGGCAGTTATTTATCCCATGTGCTTGGCTTCGCGGGAATTGATAATCAAGGGCTGATGGGGCTTGAATTGTCATATGATGAGGAGCTTAGTGGTGATAAAGGGTATGTTAAATTTTTCTCCGACGCAAAAGGAAAGCGAATGCCTGATATGGCAGATGACTTTGAAAAACCGGAAAATGGCTTGGATTTAAAGCTTACGATTGATACGAAAGTCCAAACCATCGTGGAGCGTGAATTGGATATTGCTCAAGCGACTTACAACCCCGATGGAATTATCGCCATTGCTATGAACCCCAAAAATGGCGAGATATTGGCGATGTCAAGCAGGCCGACCTTTGACCCGGCGAATTTCCGGAATGTACCCCAGGAAATATATAACCGGAATTTACCGATTTGGAGCACTTACGAACCTGGTTCGACGTTTAAGATCATTACTCTCGCTGCTGCGCTGGAGGAAAATAAGGTGGATCTTTATAAAGAAAAGTTCCATGATCCCGGCCATGTTGAAGTTTCGGGATCCACCCTTCATTGTTGGAAGCGCGGAGGACATGGAACCCAAACATTTTTGGAAGTGGTCCAAAATTCATGTAACCCGGGATTTGTCGAGTTAGGTGAGAGATTAGGGAAAGAAAAACTATTCAGCTATATTCATGATTTTGGTTTTGGACAAAAGACCGGCATTGATCTTCAAGGAGAGGGGAAAGGGATTCTCTTTAATCTTGATCGAGTCGGTCCTGTAGAACAAGCTACGACCGCCTTCGGTCAGGGGGTTGCCGTCACGCCGATTCAACAGGTAGCGGCTGTATCAGCAGCCGTCAATGGAGGGATCCTGTATCAACCGTATATCGCTAAGGAGTTGATTGACCCTTCAACTGGAGAAGTGGTGATGAGAAAGACCCCTCAAATGAAGAAGAGGGTCATCTCGGAAGAAACTTCAAAACAGATTCGTGAAGCATTGGAAAGTGTTGTAGCGAAAGGGAGCGGTAAGAAAGCTTTTGTAGATGGTTATCGGGTAGGCGGGAAAACGGGAACCGCTCAAAAAGCAAAGGATGGTAAATACTTAGAAAACAATCACATCGTTTCCTTTATGGGAATAGCGCCTGCGGATGACCCTGAAATTGTCGTGTACGTGGCTGTCGATAACCCGAAAGGCACCATTCAATTCGGTGGAGTCGTAGCTGCACCTATTGGAGGCAGTATCATAGGCGATAGTTTAGAAGCAATGGGAGTACCAAAACGTAAAGGTCAAATCGAGAAAGAGATGACGTGGACCGATATTCCATTAATTGAAACCCCTGACTTAGTTGGTTTAACGAAAAAAGAGTTACAGCAGCAGCTAGTGAATCTTAATCTGGATGTAAGTGGAAGTGGAGATAAAGTGGTCAGTCAATCTCCTGATCCGGGAGTGAAGATCAAGCAAGGCTCCAAAGTGAGGGTGTATCTTTCGGAATGATTTGGAAGTAAGTCAACATGATGGTGTATTTGTGATATACTTTTTATTTATGCCGGGGGCTTTATATCCGTAAGGGGAGCCCCGTTTTTCTTTAATTAGTGTGGCAGAGTGCCATTTTCTCATATTCATAATGAACTAAGTTAAAAGGTTTATAGCTTTCATACGCATTTTTTTGTAAAATATAAAAAGGTTGCTTTCTACCTGTGAGGAGTTGAAAAGATGAGATTGCACACTTTGCTGGAAGTACTGCCGTTTTTCTCAGTAGAGGGTGAAGGGAATCCAGCTATTTCAAACATCGCTAACCACCATAAGAAAGTGAAAAATGGCGATTTATTTATCTGTATTAACGGATTAGAGATTGATAGCCATTCACTGGCCCCACTGGCAGAGAAGAACGGTGCAGCTGCGATTCTCTCTGAGAGGAGCATAGAAGCAAACGTGCCGGTTATTATCGTACCGGATACGAAGAAAGCAATGGCCATTCTAGCCGACTACTTCTATAAGCAGCCCTCCCACCAGCTTTTGTTGGTAGGGGTGACAGGCACAAATGGGAAAACCACGACCACCCATCTGATTGACCAGGTGCTTACACACTGTGGGATGAAGACCGGTTTAATCGGTACAATGCACATAAAAGTGGGGGATGAGTTACAAGTAAGTCATAATACGACTCCTGACAGCTTAACGCTCCAACAAACGTTTAAACAGTTTTGTGATAAAGGGGTACGAAGTGCGATCATGGAAGTCTCTTCACATGCGTTAGATCAGGGACGGGTTCACGGCTGTGACTATGATATTGCCGTGTTTACAAACCTGACTCAGGATCATCTGGATTATCACAAATCCATGGACGATTACCGAAATGCAAAAGGCTTATTGTTTTCACAATTAGGGAATACTTATTTTAAGAAATCCCCCAAATACGCCATCATTAATAAAGACGATGAAGCAGCTGATTTTTTTATCAGAGCAACGGCCGCACATGTATTTACATATGGTCTGTCTCCTTCTGCTGACTTCTATGCCAGAGATATTGTCCTGAAAGCAACAAAGTCCGCTTTTACACTCGTTTCACCATTTGGAGAAAAAGAGATGGTATTAAATTTAGCGGGGCAATTTAATGTATATAACGCTTTGGCTGCGATTGCAACAGCCAGTGCAGCAGGTATACCCATCGAGGACAGCGTAAGGAGCCTGGAGAGAGCACATGGAATCAGGGGCCGGTTTGAAACGATCTCTGAAGGCCAGCCTTTCTCGGTTATTGTTGATTACGCACACACTCCGGATGGTTTGAAAAATGTATTAGAAACCATACAATCGATTACCAAGGGAAAGGTTATTGTGGTGGTCGGGTGTGGAGGAGACCGTGATAAGATTAAGCGGCCTATAATGGCAGAGATTGCCTGTGAATACGGGGACTTTGCTATCTTCACCTCTGATAACCCAAGAACGGAGGATCCTGAAAGTATACTTGGGGATATGGAATCTGGAGTGGTCGGCAAACAGTATCAATTAATAGTTGATCGGAAAGAAGCAATTAAAGAGGCTTTAAGTCTTGCAAAAGTTGACGATATTGTCCTGATCGCCGGGAAAGGTCATGAAACCTATCAAATTATAGGAAACAACGTATACGATTTCGATGACCGCGAAGTGGCCAGACAAATCATAAAGGGGATGTAAGAATGCTCTTTTATGATGATGTAAAGAAATTATTTCCTGAAACATCAGGAATACATCTACCCGGCTTTACGTTTCTAGTAGTTTCAAATTCAACTAGTATGGGAATGGAGAAGGGACTATATGTCCCTTTTGGTGATGAAATAAACCTTTTCGAAAGTATTGATTTAGGAGCGATTGCTTCACTTTGGCCGAAGAATGAAGAAGTACCTTCATTTGTTCCGAACCACTTTCCATTGTTTATGGTTGAAGATGTTTATAAAGCTTACATTGACTTACTAGAGGATTACACACAAAATTACAATCAAGAAAAGTGGGAAATTATGACGAAGTTTATTTTTAACAGCGAATCTGAACAAAACCAAGTAACAGACGTATCATCGAGCGAATCCGGTAACGGAAAGGGAGGGGAATGATGATGATGGAACAAGTGATCTTTTTTACAATCATTATGGCATTTCTTGTAACAGTATTGCTTGCCCCCGTTTTCATCCCTTTCCTGAGAAGATTGAAGTTTGGGCAGAGTATCCGTGATGAAGGACCTCAGTCTCACCAGAAAAAGACAGGCACACCTACAATGGGTGGAATTGTCTTCCTGGTCTCCATCGTGATTACCACATTTGTCATGACTGGTAAATATTCAGAGCCTGGTCCTGAAACCTATTTAATGATTCTAGTGACCGTCGGTTTTGGGCTATTAGGCTTCCTTGATGACTTTATTAAAGTGGTAATGAAGAGGAACTTAGGACTCACATCCAAGCAAAAGCTTTTAGGTCAGATTGTCATCTCTGTCATTTTTTATCTAATCTTTAAGCAAAATGACTTTCCGACTACAGTTTCGATTCCTTTAACGGATTTTTCATTTGAATTAGGTTGGTTTTATTGTTTATTCATTATCTTTTGGCTTGTAGGATTTTCAAATGCTGTCAATTTAACGGATGGATTAGATGGATTAGTATCAGGAACGAGCGCCATTGCTTTTGGTGCACTAGCCGTATTAGCCTGGAATCAATCCCAGTATGATGTCGCGATATTCGGAGTGGCAGTAGTCGGGGCGGTACTCGGATTCTTAGTATTCAATGCCCATCCTGCTAAAGTATTTATGGGAGATACAGGATCTTTAGCATTAGGTGGAGCGATCGCGACGATTGCCATTTTAACCAAATTGGAAATCATCTTAATTCTTATTGGTGGAGTATTTGTCATCGAGACACTATCCGTCATCTTACAGGTCGCATCATTTAAGACAACTGGAAAGCGAATATTCAAAATGAGCCCGTTGCACCACCATTATGAGTTAGTCGGTTGGTCTGAATGGCGGGTCGTTGTAACGTTTTGGACCGTCGGTTTGCTATTTGCCGTTTTAGGAATCTATATTGAGGTGTGGTTATAATTGAAGAAGATAACGAAGTTCAAACATAAAAAAGTTCTTGTATTAGGATTAGCAAAAAGTGGGGTAAGTGCTGCCTCTCTTCTACATAAGTTAGAAGCATTTGTAACGGTGAACGATCAAAAGCCCTTAGCTGAAAACCCGGAAGCTCAAGGGCTTCTTCAGGAAGGTATTAAAGTGATTTGCGGAAGTCATCCCATCGAACTTCTTGATGAAGGTTTTCAGTATGTGATTAAGAATCCAGGTATACCTTATAACAACCCATTGATTAAGAAAGCAATCGAAAAGAACATACCCGTCCTGACAGAAGTTGAGCTTGCCTACTTAATTTCTGAGGCAGAATTGATCGGGATTACAGGAACAAATGGAAAAACCACGACGACGACACTTCTGTTTGAAATGCTTAAAGAGGCCGATCAAAAGCCTCTTATTGCAGGAAATATCGGAACGGTCGCTTCTGAAGTAGCCCAGGAAGCGAAAGAAAATGAAAAAATGGTAGTTGAGCTTTCATCTTTCCAACTGATGGGGATCGAAGAATTCGCTCCTCATATTGCCATCATAACGAATTTATATGATGCCCATCTGGATTACCATGGAAACCTGAATGAATACTGGAAAGCGAAATCCAATATAACGAAAAATCAAACACAACATGATTATCTCATCTTTAATGCTGATCAAGAGCATGTGAAAGATTCAGTTGCCTTTACAAAAGCGCAATTGATTCCATTTTCAACGGAGAAAGAAGTAGCGGAAGGGGCCTATATTAAAAACGGGGCAGTCTATTTCAAAGATGAGTTGGTTGTTGAAGTTGATTCAATTGTATTACCTGGTGCCCATAACCTGGAGAATATCCTTTGTGCGGTTGCGGCGTGTAAAATCTATGGAGTGCCAAATGAAAGTATTAAGAAGGTCCTCGGCACCTTTACGGGGGTGAAGCATCGAACGCAATTTGTCAGGGAAGTGAAGGGTGTAAAGTTTTATAATGATTCGAAAGCAACGAATAGCCTGGCAACGAAAAGTGCTCTTCATGCGTTTGAGGGTCCTACGATCCTGCTTGCTGGAGGCTTGGACCGTGGAAATGATTTTGATGACCTGATTCCATATTTGAAGAATGTAAAAACGTTGATCACCTTCGGGGAAACGTCTGAGAAGTTCGTGAAAACAGGAGAAAAGGCAGGGATACAAACCATTATTCCTGTCGATAATGTTGAAAAGGCAGTTCCTGTTGCTTTTGGACATGCCGAAGAGGGAGATGTTGTGTTACTATCCCCAGCATGTGCAAGTTGGGATCAATATCGAACTTTTGAAGAACGTGGTGACATTTTTATTGAAGCGGTGCATAAGCTTTAATAAGGGCTTGTCCATAAAGAGCATCCATACTTTAACAACCAGCATACCAATCCAAGATAAGTAGTTTCCTTGCTCGAACGGCTCAAAATTTGTCTATTCGAGGTGTTTAAGATTGCCTTTAAAAAAATCGACTCCCGATTTTATCCTCATTATGGTTACACTCACTTTACTTGCGATTGGACTGATTATGGTATACAGCGCAAGCGCTGTATGGGCTGACTACAAATTTGATGACTCGTTTTTCTTTGCCAAAAGGCAAGTGCTCTTTGCGGGCGTAGGGTTATTCGCTATGTTTTTCATCATGAATGTAGAGTATTGGACTTGGAAAAATTGGGCGAAAATCATCATCATCATCTGCTTTGTCCTTCTTGTACTGGTGTTAATCCCGGGTATCGGGGTTCTAAGAAATGGTTCCAGGAGCTGGATAGGAGTAGGGGCGTTTTCCATTCAGCCTTCAGAATTTATGAAACTTGCCATGATTGCGTTTCTCTCAAAGTATTTATCGGAAAACCAGAAGTATATTACTTCTTTTAGAAAAGGAGTCCTGCCGGCGCTTCTCTTGGTATTCGCTGCTTTTGGAATGATAATGCTCCAGCCGGATCTGGGTACGGGTACTGTCATGGTTGGTACTTCAGTAGTGATGATCTTTATTGCAGGAGCGAGGATCATGCATTTTGTCGGTCTCGGGATGATTGGATTAGTCGGCTTCATTGGACTTGTTATATCTGCACCTTATCGCATTGCACGGATAACCTCCTTTCTGGATCCATGGCAGGATCCATTGAATAGCGGCTTCCAGATCATTCAGTCACTATATGCAATCGGCCCGGGAGGTTTGTTCGGATTGGGCCTGGGACAGAGCAGGCAGAAGTTCTTCTATTTGCCCGAACCTCAAAACGATTTTATTTTTGCCATTTTAGCAGAAGAGCTCGGTTTTATCGGGGGAACACTGGTCCTTCTTCTGTTTTCTTTGATTTTATGGAGAGGGATCAGAATTGCACTAGGGGCTCCTGACTTATTCGGAAGCTTTCTCGCGTTGGGGATCGTTTCAATGATTGCGATCCAAGTGATGATCAATGTTGGGGTCGTAACCGGCCTCATGCCGGTTACGGGCATCACACTCCCCTTTCTAAGCTATGGGGGCTCCTCATTGACCCTCATGCTAATGGCTGTCGGAGTGCTCCTGAATATTAGCCGCTATACGAGACGGTAATGACTTAATAAAGAGACTGACTGTGAAAAACAGCTCGGAAGAAGTGAAGGGCAAAATCCTGATAGCCAGGAACCCATCATTCACATCCTCCCCTGTTATTTACGGTCAGTCTCTTTTTGAATGGTTTTTTTGCAAAGATTGTTGTTCTATAACATAAGAACTGCATGGAGCTCAGTCAAATTAGTTTATGATGGGACGGTGAAAGGAACTGCTCCGCTTGCAGCAAGCGTTCGACCATGCATCCTAAGCTTAGCCGAATGGGGTCTTCGCACGCCCGTACTTCCGGAGGAGTCTACACAGTTCCCCTCACCATCTATAAGAAAATTTCGTGACAAAGCTTAACAGTCACAAAAACAATCTAGAGAATACGGACTATCGTTCTCTTTACAAGAAGTTATTTACCGTTGGAGCATTGTTTGATTCATTTGAAAGATTGTTCAATGATTCATTGATTTAGGTGTTAACATAAAATCTTCTTTTATTCCTTTGTAGATACTTTGTTTTAGGGGGAGAAACTCTTAACATACTTAGAATAGGAGCTGTTTTTGTATTTGTGTATCTATACATACAAGCAGTAAGGATTTAGTAGCACAGAGTGGATTGTAGCGGAAGGCACTTGACTCCTGCGGGTAATAGAGGAAAGGTCGAGACCCCACAGGGCAAAGCCCGAGGAGGCTTGACTTCCTCCCCGCGGAAAGCAAGTGCCTGGAGCGAAAAGGAACGGACTATGTTTCACACTAGCACTCATTCAAAAGGAAAATTCACTTTTATTGTATTTCGCGCATTAATGGGTGGGCGAGATTCTAAAGGAGCGACAAGTATACTCAACGGCCGTTCTTTCTGTGTGTAAATAACAATGTTGACGAAAGAGCTTTTTGAATGAAAGAAAAAACGCTGAAATTCCTTGTTTTTATTGAAATAACGATAGGATAATCATTGGTGAGATGTTACAATTAATTACATATACGTAATGCATTATGATCAGACCTTTTCAAAATAAAGGAGAGTTTATTACTTTTGTTAACCAAATCTTTTACAATTCAATGACATACCTTCTTTATGTCGAAATTGGTGTTTAAAATAGAGTGCAAGAGTGTATTAAATAGGATGGCTTCTTTCTGAAAAGGAACGGACGTACATATACGAAAAGGTGTATGGACAATGTAGCTTAGAAAATGCTGGATTACCTTGATTCGTTATCTGAGAACAAACACCGGTATATCCATCCTTCAACTCTACCATAATGGTTTCTTGTTCAACATTATGTCATATGGCAGAAAATAACGTTCTGTTCCTCTTTTAACATTTGCTGCCTTCATATAGAATGTAAGGTATCCCAATGTAAAGAGTACTTTCATTATAAGACGTGGTGAGAATTCTCTTATTCATGACTTAATGAATACAAAGTGAAATTGAGGAGAACGAAATGAAAAAAGAAAATGTTGTTTCCCTTGAAGATCGTATTCCTAAATTAAAACAACACCGAAAAAAGAAAGCGAATCGCAGACTGCTGTTTTTACTTTCTTTGTTCTTGCTTATGATTCTATCGGTTGTTTACTTTCAATCACCTTTAAGTCATGTAAAAGAAGTGGTGGTGCACGGGAATGAACTTGTTTCAAATGAGGCGGTTCTTCAGAAAAGTGGAATTGACAGCGGCATGAATTTGTGGAGTGTAAACAAAGATAAAACCGTGAAACAACTAAAGAAACTTCCTGAAGTAAAAAATGCGACGGTAAAAATGTCCTTTCCGAATTCCTATGAAATACACATCCAAGAATATGATAAAAAGGCATATCTATCGAAAGATAATAAATTCTTTGTCATATTAGAGAATGGGAACGTTCTGAATAAAGGTACAGAGTCAATACCCGTTGATGCTCCTTTACTCAGAGGTTTCGAGGAAGACAAGGCTTTAGTGAAAATGGTAGAAGAATTAGGGGAGCTTCCGAAAGAAGTTCAGCACCTCATATCTGAGATTAACCTGGTTCCAAAGAAAACAGATCAATATCACTTGACCCTATTCATGAATGATGGATTTGAAGTCAGTGCCACCATCCGGACCTTTTCAGAGAAAATGGTGCATTATCCCTCTATTGTCAGTCAATTGGACCCTTCAGTGAAAGGTGTCATCGATTTAGAGGTAGGTTCTTATTTCAGGGCATATGAAACGGAAGGTGAACAAAGCGATGAAGAGGATGAGGGTGAGAGGTAAGCACGTAATCCTCTCTCTTGTTTGTCTGGTGTTAGGTTTCATCCTTGCTTTTTCATTCAGTCTGGCTAACACAGAGCAAGCGGAACTTGGGAATCGAACGAATGGTCAGTGGAAACAGGAAGAAGCATTGAGGGATCAAATCCTTGAGTATCAGCAGAAAAATAATAATCTGCAAGAAGAACTCTATGAAAAACAGGAAAAGGTCGTCAACATGGAGAAGGAATTCTCTAAAGAGAAACAAATATATTTTAACCTGGCAGAAGATGCGGAGAAATATCGTATGTACCTGGGCAAAACAAAAGTGAAAGGCCCTGGGATAAACGTGACGTTATCAGACGCTGACTACGATTCCAATGAAGAAAACGCCAATAATTATATTGTTCATGAACACCATGTCTTTAAGGTGATCAATGAATTATACATTGCGGGAGCTTCTGTCGTAGCTATAAATGGACAAAGGCTAAAGCATGATTCATACATACTGTGTAACGGTCCCGTTATTCAAATTGATGGAATCGAATATCCCGCTCCATTTGAAATTACAGCTATTGGAGATCCCGAAGTACTATCATCAGCCATGAATATCACAGGCGGCGTTAAAGACCAGCTTGTAAATGATAATATCATTTTTAAACTGGAAAAAAAGAATGCAGTAATTTTAGAACCTAGCATTAGTGAATCATAAGCAGTGAATGGTCCCAAGGAATAATCGGACTGTTACCGAGAAAGGGTTAGCTGTGAAAGTAAGGTGCAATGAATGGACAACAAATTAAAAATAAGTTTTACCATTATTACGATTATTATTGGGTTTATGATTGCTATACAGTTCCAAACAGTCAAAGAACCTGTTGTCCGGGATACACGAGATATATGGGAACTAAGAAATGCATTATTAAAAGAAAAAGAAGTCAATTCCGATCTCTATGCAGAAATGCGTGCAGTTGAAGCAAAGTTGGAACAATATAAGACAGAGCAACAGTCGAGCCCGGAACGTGCGTTAAAACAAACGTTAGAGGAATTGAAAACAGAAGCAGGTTTGACTGAGAAAACAGGACCTGGTGTCATATTAACGATTGAACCTGCCATGGAAGAGATCCTCCTTGGCGAAAAAGTTCAGAATATATCGCCGGAACTGCTGGAAAGACTGGTAAATGAACTGAATCAATATGAAGCAATGGATATTTCCATCGATGGTCATCGTTTAATCAATACCTCTGTCATTCGGGATATTAATGGAGAAACCAAGGTGGATGGATTTTCAATAAAGAAAATACCATTTGAAGTGAGAGTATTAACCAAAGACTTAGAGACTGCTAAAGGGTTGTATAACCGAATGCAGGTATCCCAGTCTGTTGAGGACTTCTTTATCGATAATCTTCGAGTCTCAATTTCAAAGCCTTTAGAAAAAGTGGTGGTTCCACCATATGAAGATACCATCCGGGTCCGTTTAATGGAACCGGTGAAGGAATAGGAGGGAACGGGTAATATGTGGCTTCCCCTTTTAGGGTTGCTGGTAGGGGTCGTATTGGGGCTTCTTACAGATATTAGAATTCCAGATGAGTACTCGAATTATTTATCGATCGCCGTCCTGGCAGCGTTGGATACATTATTTGGCGGCATACGTGCCCACCTCCAGAATATTTATGATGATAAGGTCTTTGTTTCTGGATTCTTTTTTAATATTTTACTAGCAGCAAGTTTAGCTTTTCTAGGTGTACATCTTGGTGTAGACTTATATCTGGCGGCTGTATTTGCTTTTGGGGTAAGGTTATTCCAGAACATTGCAGTGATTAGACGAATACTTATTAGCAATTGGTCAAATAATCAAGAAAAAAGAGAAAAAAATTAGAATTTTAAAAGGGAATCGTTTTTGTTACGACGAATATCATAATAAGATATACTTAGAATAGTGTTTTTCTAGGGTTGTTGTTCCAAATAAACATTCTTTAAGGAGGTGCCATAGAGTGAACAGCAATGAAATTTACGTTAGCCTAGACATCGGTACATCCACAGTAAAAGTAATCATTGGTGAAATGACAAATGATTCCTTAAACATTATCGGTGTAGGAAATGTGAACTCAGAAGGAATCAGAAAAGGTTCCATCGTAGATATAGACGAAACTGTTCATACAATTAAGAAAGCAGTTGAACAAGCGGAAAGGATGGTTGGTTTATCTATAAGCCAGGTCATCGTAGGTATTACCGGGAACCATGTGTCGCTTCAATCGTGTCATGGTGTAGTGGCAGTATCAAGTGATAATCGGGAAATCGGTGATGAAGATGTTCTAAGAGTGATGGATGCAGCCCAGGTTGTTTCTATTCCTCCAGAAAGAGAAATCATCAATGTAATCCCAAGACAATTCATTGTTGATGGATTGGATGAGATTACAGATCCCCGGGGAATGATTGGTGTTCGATTGGAAATGGAAGGCACCATCATTACGGGATCTAAGACGATTTTACATAATACTCTCCGTTGTGTAGAAAAGGCCGGCCTTGAAATTGTCGATATCGTTCTTCAACCACTTGCAGCTGGTTCAGTTGCTTTGTCAAAGGATGAGAAGAGCCTGGGTGCTGCGTTAATCGATATTGGCGGCGGCTCTACAACGATAGCGGTTTTTGAACATGGTCACCTTAAAGCCACAACTGTACTGCCTGTTGGGGGAGAACATATTACTAAAGATTTATCGATTGGATTAAGAACCTCAACAGACGATGCAGAGAAAATCAAAACAAAATATGGACATGCTTATTATGACCATGCATCAGAAGATGAAGTGTTCAGTGTGCCAATTATTGGTAGCGATCAACACCAGCAATTTAATCAATTAGAAATTTCTGATATCATAGAAGCAAGGCTGGAAGAGATTTTAGACCTCATTAGCCATGAGCTGAAACGAATGGGAATCAGAGACCTGCCAGGTGGATATGTGTTAACTGGTGGTGTAGCAAATCTTCCAGGTGTGTTAGAATTAGCACAAATCGTTTTCCAAAATCGTGTACGGGTGGCAATCCCTGATTATATTGGAGTTAGGGAACCTCAGTATACGACTGCAGTAGGTTTAATTAAATACGCTCAAAAGAATGCTAGATTACAAGGAAGATCTGTTAGTGCAGAGCCAGTGCCTGTAGAGGCTGCTGAGAAGCGTCAATCGAAACCAGCTAATAAAAAGCCAAAACCTGCGAAGGTAAAAGAAGAAGAACATGAAGATGAAAAGGCCATGTCAAAAGTGAAAAAGTTCTTTGGATACTTCTTTGAATAAATAAAGGAATCCATAGATTCGACGAGTTAGGAGGATTTGTCATGTTGGAGTTTGATACAAATTTAGATTCTTTAGCGACAATAAAAGTTATCGGTGTCGGTGGTGGAGGTAACAACGCTGTAAACCGCATGATTGAGCATGGTGTACAGGGTGTTGAATTTATCGCTGTCAATACAGATGCACAAGCTTTGAATCTATCAAAAGCTGAAATAAAAATGCAAATCGGTGGTAAATTAACCAGAGGATTAGGAGCAGGTGCCAATCCGGAAGTGGGTAAAAAAGCTGCTGAAGAAAGTAAAGAACAGATCGAAGAGGCTCTGAGAGGAGCGGATATGGTCTTCGTTACGGCTGGAATGGGTGGGGGAACCGGAACTGGTGCAGCCCCGGTAATCGCTCAAATTGCCCGAGAAATCGGAGCATTGACGGTCGGTGTTGTGACACGACCTTTCACCTTTGAAGGCAGAAAGCGTTCAAATCAAGCAAGCGGTGGTATCGCTGCAATGAAAGAAGGAGTAGATACTCTTATCGTTATTCCAAACGATCGTCTGCTTGAGATCGTAGATAAGAGCACGCCAATGCTTGAAGCATTCAGAGAAGCAGATAACGTATTAAGACAAGGTGTTCAAGGTATCTCAGATCTAATCGCAACTCCTGGTCTTATTAACCTTGACTTTGCCGATGTAAAGACAATTATGTCTAACAAAGGTTCAGCCCTCATGGGTATCGGTGCAGCATCTGGTGAGAATCGTGCTACGGAAGCTGCAAAAAAAGCCGTTTCAAGTCCATTACTTGAGACATCCATTGATGGAGCTCAAGGTGTACTGATGAACATTACAGGCGGCACATCTTTAAGTCTATATGAAGTTCAAGAAGCTGCGGACATTGTTGCATCTGCTTCAGATCAAGAAGTAAACATGATTTTCGGTTCCGTAATTAATGAAGAATTAAAAGATGATATCGTCGTAACCGTTATTGCAACCGGGTTTAATGAAGAGGTCATTCAACCTCCAAAGCAAACTCGACCAACATTTGGTGGAATGAAACCAAATCAAAGTCCAAACCCAAGCCAATCTATCAAGCGCGAACAACCTAAACGTGAAGAGCCTCAACACCAAGAGCCGGTGAGAACCTCTTCCAATCAAAATCAGGGAGCGGAAGAAACACTGGATATCCCAACCTTCCTACGCAACCGTAACCGTCGCAGATAATTGCTTGACCATAAGAAAAGTTAAACAGCCCCGAAGGCATCGATGCCTTCGGGGCTGTTTGCTTGCATATTTATTTCCTCATATCCATCAAATTAAAATCCACTCCCAAAAGCATTTTTATACCTCGATTCAGGGATATATTTAGTGACATATTTCGCTCTTATCTCTGAAAAGTTTTCCTCTAAAGCATACAAAAAATGACAACCTTTTAAAGGGTATGTACGATATACTTCTGATAAGTCATTCCTATCTTGAAATTTAAATAACTGTCACTGGGTGAAGTTTCAAAAGGAGGGTAGAGATTGACCTTATATCTGGATGTCATCTGGTTGTTAAATCTGTTGGTAGACTTTTTCTTATTATGGTTAACTGGAATCATCTTAAAAAGACAATATGCCCTTTGGAGAATTGGACTTGGCAGTTTGATAGGATCGATCATAATTCTTCTGGCCTTTTCACCATTTGCAACTCTAATAGGAAACCCTCTTATAAAATTATTATTTTCAATTATCATGGTGTACTCAGCTTTTGGGTATAGAAGATTGCGCTATTACTTAACAAATCTTCTTATGTTCTATTTTGTTACCTTTTTTACAGGTGGGATATTAATTGGGACTCATTATTTTATAAGTTTCGACCCTGGTACAGAATCCTCCATGTTGCTTGCAAGCATCCGTGGATTTGGAGATCCGATAAGCTGGGTATTTGTTATGCTGGCCCTGCCTCTTGCCTGGTATTTTTCTAAGGGCAGAGTGGATAGCATTGAGCATGTGAAGCTTCAGTATGATCAGCTTCTGAAAGTAACCATAAAAATTGAAGATTTTCAATGTACCGTAAACGGTCTTGTTGACAGTGGAAACCAACTTCAGGACCCCATATCCAAAAGTCCGGTCATGATACTCTCCATCGCTGAGATAGAGGGGGGAATTCCAGAAGAAGTGAGGGCACTATGCCATGATGTTGATGAAATCTTCTCTGGAGAGAAAAATATCGACACACGCTGGTCTGACCGGATGAGAATTGTCCCCGCCCAATCAGTTGGAAGAAAAAGTCAACTTCTGGCTGCTATAAAGCCTGATTCTCTCATCCTAAAGGATCATGAATCAGAGTGGGCGATCCCGAATGGACTGATTGCCTTCAGGGAGGAACCGCTTTCAGCAGATGGGAATTTTCAAGCGATCGTTCATCCGAAAATGGCTTCGCGTAAGCCGGTACTAAACGTTTCTTAAATCAATTATTACTACTATACTCACAATTTAAAGAAATAGAAGGGGGAGCAACAATGAAAAAATTCAAATTCAAATTTTTATACTATTGGTACAAACTGTTAATCAAACTTGGACTGAAGACAGATGAAATTTACTACATAGGTGGTAGTGAAGCACTTCCCCCTCCATTGACGAAAGAGGAGGAAGAAGTATTACTCAATAAATTGCCTAAAGGTGATAAAGCTGCCCGCTCTCTGTTGATTGAACGAAACTTAAGGTTAGTCGTGTATATCGCCAGGAAGTTTGAAAACACAGGAATTAATATTGAAGACCTGATCAGCATTGGTACGATCGGCCTGATTAAGGCAGTAAACACTTTCAATCCAGAGAAAAAAATCAAATTAGCTACGTATGCTTCCAGATGTATAGAAAATGAAATCCTTATGTACTTAAGAAGAAATAATAAAATCCGTTCTGAAGTTTCGTTTGATGAGCCACTCAATATTGATTGGGACGGGAATGAATTACTATTATCGGACGTACTCGGAACAGATGAAGATATTATAACAAAAGATCTTGAGGCGACCGTAGACAAAAAACTGCTCTTTAACGCTCTTCACCAGCTTTCTGATCGTGAAAAACAGATCATGGAGCTCCGGTTCGGTCTAATGGGAGAAGAAGAAAAAACCCAAAAGGATGTAGCGGATATGCTGGGAATCTCCCAGTCCTATATCTCCCGTTTAGAAAAGAGGATTATTAAGCGTCTGAAGAAGGAATTCAATAAAATGGTATAACCTGTCAAGAACTGACCTTCTCAATAGAGGAGGTCAGTTTTTTTTGTTTAAAACCATTATAAATTTTTTTATATGAATTTATCCAGATATCTTAAGGGATTTGGAGAGTATGAACCATTGCTTGCCAGAATGAAATGCATATTTTTCCTCTTCAAGGAAATACTGAATTTTGTACAGCAGCTCCTACAAGGAGGGGAAAGAATGACACGTAATAAAGTCGAGATTTGTGGTGTAGATACTTCCAAATTACCAGTTCTCAAAAATGATGAAATGAGAGTACTATTCAAGCAAATGCAAGCCGGCGACATTACCGCAAGAGAAAAACTTGTAAATGGGAATTTACGCCTCGTCTTAAGTGTAATTCAACGCTTTAATAACCGTGGTGAGTATGTTGATGATTTATTTCAAGTAGGGTGTATCGGATTAATGAAATCCATCGATAATTTTGATTTAGGTCAAAACGTTCGATTCTCTACATACGCGGTTCCGATGATCATCGGGGAGATCCGTCGATATTTAAGAGACAATAATCCAATAAGAGTGTCCCGTTCACTACGAGATATTGCGTATAAGGCTTTACAAGTTAGAGAGAAATTAATGGGGGAAACATCCAAGGAACCGACTGCAGAAGAAATTGCCAAAGTTCTTGATGTATCCCACGAGGAAATCGTATTTGCATTGGATGCCATACAAGATCCCGTCTCTTTGTTTGAACCCATTTATAATGATGGGGGAGACCCAATATTTGTGATGGATCAACTAAGCGACGAAAAGAATCGCGATTTCCATTGGATTGAGGAAATAGCTCTTCAAGAAGGAATGAGACGATTAAATGATCGTGAAAAATTGATTATCAGCAAACGCTTCTTTCAAGGGAAAACACAAATGGAAGTGGCTGACGAGATCGGCATCTCACAAGCACAAGTATCAAGACTCGAAAAAGCAGCAATCAAACAAATGAACAAAAATATTCAATAAGAAAAGAAAAGCGGATCTCCTTCGGGTAGGTCTGCCTTTTTTTTTGTTGCATATACTAGTAATAACTACTTGAATTGGGTAAATGAACAGTCTTTTGAATAGATAGTACACAAGGAGAAACAACAAGAAGAGAGGGTGAAATCAGATGGTGCGTATATCTGAATTTCAGGTGAAAGATGTCGTGAGTATATCAGACGGTCGGAAATTAGGGAATATAGGGGATATAGAAATTAACCTGGATACTGGAAGAATCGAGGCCATTGTCATCGGAAGTGGAGGGAAGATACTGGGTTTCTTCGGAAAAGATGAAGATATTGTGATTCCTTGGAGCAGTATTGTGAAAATAGGGGAAGACGTTATTCTGGTCAGATATAAAGAAAGTTCTTATATTCAAGGTCAACTGCAGGAACCGAAACAAGCCCCCGATACATGACGAATCTTTGGAGACTATGGTACACTTAATAAAAACGAAGGAGATTCAACGTGTCTAAGGAGCCTTTCAATAGAGAAACAGAATCTTATTATTCAATAAATTCATGGACGAAAGATAATCCTGGTCTAGTTGCAGGGATCACGACCAGATGGGGTGGTGTCAGTACAGGACCATTTCAATCTCTAAATATGGGATTGCACGTGGGAGACGATGAATGTTCAGTGGTTCGTAATCGTCAATTACTTGCTTCCAGTTTAATGATGCCTGTTGAATCGTGGGCAGCTGCTGAACAAACCCATGGAAACAATATTCATAAAGTTGGAGAAGTAGACATGGGAAAAGGTTCAAAGCACTATCACACGAGCATCAAGGATACCGATGGTTTTATTACAGGAGATGGAAATATTCTTTTAACGATGTGCTATGCGGATTGTGTTCCCCTCTATTTCCTGGACAAAGATTCGGGTACAATCGGATTGGCACATGCCGGATGGAAAGGTACTGTTTCACAAATAGGGCCCAAAATGGTCGATGCATATATGGAGAAAGGGGCCTCCATGTCTTCCCTGGAGGTTGTGATCGGGCCATCCATATGTAAGAATTGCTATGTAGTTGATGACTACGTGATCGATAAAGTGAAAAAAACACTAGAAGATGAAAACGACTTACCCTATAATTTAAAGGAAGAGGGACAATATTACCTCGATTTAAAGAAGCTGAATGAACAGCTTTTAGTGCAAACTGGTTTAAATGCTGAACAAATCCACACTTCTAGTTATTGTTCATCCTGTCACAATGAGTTTTTCTCCTACAGAAGAGATGGTGGGAATACAGGAAGAATCATGAGCTTCATTGGCTGGAAGGAGAAAAATGATGAAGGTATCTGAAAAATTTAAAATCATCAGGAAAAATATTAAAAATGCATGTGAAAGCAGTGGAAGAAATTCTGACGACGTACATGTTGTAGCGGTCACTAAATACGTTTCAATTGAGAGAGCCGAAGAAGCGGTTGAAGCCGGTCTCATACACTTAGGTGAGAACCGTGACGAAGGACTGCTATCCAAGTGGGATGTTCTACAGGACAAACCTCAGTGGCATTTTATCGGATCTCTGCAAACTAGAAAAGTAAAAAACATCATTGATAAAGTATCATACATACATTCTCTGGATCGTCTGTCATTAGCCAAAGAAATTCATAAAAGAGCGGACAAGCCTGTGTCTTGTTTTGTTCAAGTGAACGTTTCGGGAGAAGATTCTAAACATGGGTTATCTCCTCAAGAAGTAAAACCATTTATCGGGAGTCTAAAAGACTTCACAAATATTAAAGTCATAGGATTAATGACGATGGCTCCACATACGGACGATGAACCATTCTTAAGGACTTGTTTTAGACAGTTGAAAACAATCCAGGAAGAAATCAACGCATTAAACCTTCCTTACGCCCCTTGTACAGAATTATCCATGGGGATGAGCAATGATTACATGATTGCAATCGAAGAGGGAGCTACGTTTATTCGTATTGGAACTGCATTAGTTGGAAATGACTGAGAGGGGATGAATACAAATGGGTATCAAGTCAAAGTTTAAAACGTTCTTTTTGCTGGATGAAGATGAATATGATTATGAAGAAGAAAAGTTTGAAGAAGAATACGAGGAGAAAAAGCCCATGAAGTCGCAGCTTTCAAATTCGAAACAAAATGTTGTAAGTCTTCAAAGTGTTCAAAAGTCTTCCAAAATGATTCTGGTTGAGCCGAGAGTATACGCAGAAGCTCAAGAGATTGCTGATCATTTAAAGAATAGACGCTCTGTCCTGGTAAACTTACAGCGGATTCAACATGATCAAGCGAAACGCATTGTCGACTTTTTAAGTGGGACTGTGTACGCAATTGGCGGCGACATTCAGCGTGTTGGAGATAATATTTTTCTTTGTACGCCTGATAATGTGGAAGTGAGCGGGAATATCTCTGAATTCTTAAAAGAAGAAGATCTATCAGATTCGAGGTGGTAATGTAAATTATGGTGTTGCTTTATGATATTTTATCGAACCTTATTCAAATTTACTCCTGGGCACTTATCATTTATATCCTGATGTCCTGGTTTCCAAATGCAAGGGAGACGGCGATTGGTCAGTTCCTATCAAGAATATGCGAACCGTATTTAGAGCCGTTCAGACGTTTTGTTCCTTCAATCGGGATGATTGATATTTCACCAATCGTGGCATTCATTGTATTGAACCTGGCACAATCTGGTTTATACCAATTATTTAGATGGCTGATTTAATCGTCCAGTATGCGATCAAATATCCTTTAAAGAACTGAAACCGGATTGAACAGTTTCAGTTCTTTTATTTTGGGTAAATCACATAGGAGGTGAGCATGTGTCTTCGATTTATCAACATTTCAGGCCGGATGAGAAAGAGTTTGTGGATGCTGTACTGGAGTGGAAACTGGCAGTGGAGAACCAATATGCGGCGAAACGGACGGACTTTTTGGACCCAAGGCAGCAGCATATTGTCGAGTCCGTCATTGGGAATAACGATGAAATCATCCTTTCCTTCTTTCCGGAAAATACGGAACGGAAAAGAGCTTTATTGTATCCCTCTTATTATCAGCCTGAGGAAGAAGATTTTGGTATTAAGTTATTTGAAATACAGTACCCGTCCAAGTTTGTTACAATAGAACATAGACAGGTATTAGGGACTCTCATGTCATTAGGGTTGAAACGGGAAAAATTCGGGGATATATTATCTGAGGACGATACCATTCAACTCATGCTAGCAGATGAGATTTCTGAATACGTCCGGATGGAACTCACACAAATTGGCAAAGCGAAGATTTCCATGAGGGATATTCCGGTGAAGGATCGAATCGAGAGTAAGGAAGAATGGATGGAAAAAGTGACTACTGTCAGCTCCTTGCGGTTAGATGTCGTTCTTGCAGCAATCTATAATGATTCCCGCCAAAAAGCTCAAACATTGATCAAAAGCAATCATGTAAAAGTCAATTGGAAGACGGTCGAAAATGCCTCGTTTGAAGTAGAAGCCGGTGATGTAATTTCAGCAAGAGGATATGGAAGAAGTAAGTTA
Organism: Rossellomorea aquimaris; assembly: GCF_003315075.1. GTDB lineage: Bacteria > Bacillota > Bacilli > Bacillales > Bacillaceae_B > Rossellomorea > Rossellomorea aquimaris_C. Next base: position 287,546 of record NZ_QNRJ01000002.1, on the reverse strand, counting down.
ATGTCCATTGAAGGAAGAACGAAACGGGATAAATGGCGAATTTCTGTTGGAATACTGAAATAATTTAAGAAAATTAAAGGAATTCTCCCACATACTGTCGAAATTTTAGTTATAATAAATATGTAATTCACCAAGTACTGGAGGTGGCTCCCATGCCTTTAACGCCATTAGACATACATAATAAAGAATTTAGTCGTGGCTTTCGTGGTTATGATGAGGACGAGGTTAATGAATTTTTAGATCAAATTATTAAGGATTATGAAATTCTTATCCGCGAGAAGAAGGAAACGGAAGAACGTTTAAACTCCTTGAATGAACGATTAGGTCATTTTACAAACATCGAGGAAACGTTAAACAAGTCAATCGTCATTGCTCAAGAAGCAGGGGAAGAAGTTAAGCGTAATGCAATGAAAGAATCGAAGCTGATCATTAAGGAAGCCGAGAAGAATGCTGATCGCATCGTTAACGAATCATTATCTAAAGCACGTAAAATTGCCATCGAGATTGAAGAGCTCAAGAAGCAGTCAAAGGTGTTCCGAACTCGTTTCAAAATGTTAATCGAAGCCCAGCTTGATTTACTGGATACAAATGACTGGGATCAATTAATGGAATTAGATCTGGACGCAACAGATTTAAAAACTTTAAAAGAAGAAGAGACATTGTCTTGACGAAAAGCGCAATACTTTCATATAATTGAACAACAATCTAAATTGCCATATTGAAGGCTAAGACAGGGACAGTACGTTTCTTATGATATTTCCTTTCTAGCGAGTCGGGGACGGTGTAAGCCCGACAAGGAACAAAGGTACGGAAGATCACCCTCGAGCTCTACTCATGAAATTCACTTCTGGAGAGTAATGAATAGCGTCTTGTTCACGTTACGAATCAATACGAGTGAAGATCGATTTAGATCTTTATGAGGGTGGTACCGCGGGAAAAGCTTTCTCGTCCCTTTCCAGGGATGAGGAAGCTTTTTTTTGTTTCCAGTTGGGATAGCCTGATTAAGAATCGCGGGATTTAGAAAAGATGGCAATTAAGAGAAACGTTTAGGAGGAAGATTTCATGGAGTATAAAGATACATTATTGATGCCCAAGACGGAATTTCCAATGAGAGGAAATTTACCGAAACGCGAACCGGATACACAGAAGAAATGGGAAGACATGAACATTTACCAAAAAGTGCAAGAGAGAACGAGTGATCGTCCTTTATTTGTTCTTCACGATGGACCTCCATACGCCAATGGAAATATTCATATGGGTCATGCATTAAATAAAATTCTTAAAGACTTTATCGTTCGCTATAAATCCATGAGCGGATTTCATGCACCCTACGTTCCAGGCTGGGACACTCATGGTTTACCGATTGAGCAGGCGTTAACGAATAAAGGCGTGAAGCGTAAAGAAATGACTATCGCTGAGTTCCGTAAATTGTGTGAGGAATATGCTTATGAGCAAGTTGATAACCAACGCACTCAGTTCAAACAATTAGGGGTACGTGGTGATTGGGATAATCCATATATTACTTTAAAGCCTGAGTACGAAGCTCAACAGATTAAAGTATTCGGCGATATGGCGAAGAAAGGCTATATCTATAAAGGTAAAAAGCCAGTGTACTGGTCCCCTTCAAGTGAATCAGCCTTAGCAGAAGCAGAGATCGAGTATCAGGATAAGCGCTCTCCTTCCATCTACGTTGGTTTCGCCGTTACAGAAGGTAAGGGTGTTCTTGAAGAAGGGACTCAATTAGTCATCTGGACGACAACTCCTTGGACGATTCCTGCCAACCTGGGAATTGCCGTCCATGAAGATCTAAGCTATGTCGTTGTAAATGTGAAAGAAAGCAGCTATGTAGTGGCAGAGGATTTATTGGAAGAAGTTGCGAAGAATCTGGAATGGGAAGATTACTCAGTATCCAAAAAGCTTAAAGGTGCGGAGCTTGAACATATGGTGGCAAAACATCCATTATATGATCGGGATTCCCTGGTTGTACTTGGGGACCATGTTACGACTGATTCTGGTACTGGATGTGTTCATACCGCCCCAGGACACGGGGAAGATGACTTCCTGGTAGGAAAGAAATATGGTTTGGAAGTGTTATGTCCCGTAGACGATAAAGGAGTCATGACCTCAGAAGCACCTGGATTTGAAGGCTTGTTCTATGATAAAGCCAATAAGCCGATCACCGAAAAGTTACAGGAAACAGGAGCATTGTTAAAGCTTAACTTTATCACTCACTCCTATCCACATGATTGGCGTACGAAAAAGCCTGTTATCTTTAGAGCGACGGCACAATGGTTTGCATCAATCGATAAATTCCGTAAAGAACTGCTGGAAGCCGTTAATGAAACTAAATGGGTACCTGCATGGGGGGAAACACGCCTGTACAATATGGTCAGGGACCGTGGAGACTGGTGTATTTCAAGACAGCGTGCATGGGGAGTTCCAATCCCGGTATTCTATGCGGAAAATGGCCAGGAGATCATTTCAGATGAAACCATTGAGCATGTATCAAAGCTTTTCCGTGAATACGGTTCAAACATCTGGTTTGAAAAAGAAGCGAAGGATCTTCTGCCTGAAGGGTTCACCCATGAAGGAAGTCCTAATGGGAAGTTCACAAAAGAACAGGATATCATGGATGTCTGGTTTGACTCAGGTTCTTCACATCAAGCGGTACTTGAAGAAAGAGATGACCTCGAACGTCCTGCAGATCTTTATTTAGAGGGCTCTGACCAATATCGCGGATGGTTTAACTCTTCCTTGACTACAAGTGTAGCAGTGACGGGTAAAGCTCCATATAAAGGCGTGTTAAGTCATGGATTTGCTCTTGATGGCGATGGAAGAAAAATGAGTAAATCGTTAGGGAACGTAGTCGTTCCTGGAAAAGTGATGAAGCAGCTTGGAGCCGATATTCTTCGCCTTTGGGTGGCATCGGTTGATTATCAATCGGATGTTCGTGTATCAGATCCAATCTTGAAGCAAGTGGCTGAAGTGTATCGTAAAATCCGTAATACGTACCGTTTCTTATTAGGAAACCTTTCTGACTTTGATCCAAGTACCGATGCGGTATCCTTCGATCAATTAAGAGAAGTGGATCAATTCATGCTTGTGAAGCTGAATGATCTTGTGAAAAATGTGAGGAATTCATACGACAAATATGAGTTTGCAAGCATCTATCACGCGGTAAATAATTTCTGTACGTTGGATTTAAGTTCATTCTATCTAGACTTTGCGAAAGATGTTTTATATATCGAGTCAGAAAACCATTTCGAGCGTCGAGCCATTCAAACCGTGTTATATGAATCCCTGGTTGCTCTTACGAAATTGATGTCTCCAATCCTTACTCATACAGCTGATGAAGTGTGGGCTCATATCCCGGGAGTAGAAGGAGAAAGTGTTCAACTGACTGATATGCCTGAAGTGCAAGAGTTAAGGAATGCTGATGAGTTGAAGAAAAAATGGAATGCATTCCTGGAGCTAAGGGATGATGTGTTAAAGGGACTCGAAGAAGCTCGTAATCAGAAGATGATCGGGAAATCATTAACGGCTAAAGTGACCCTTTACGTGAATGATGAAACGAGAGCCTTACTCGGTTCCATTAAGGAAGACTTAAAACAATTGTTCATCGTGTCCGCCTTTGAAATCGGTGGGGCAGTGAACGCGGCACCAGAACATGCATTAAGTCTTGGTGAAAACAATATTGTCGTCGAAAAAGCCGAAGGTGAAACATGTGACCGCTGTTGGGTTGTCACAACCACAGTAGGCGAGGATAAGGATCATCCTACGCTTTGCACACGCTGTGCATCAGTAGTGAAAGAAAGCTATTCTCACCTGTCATAATACCAAAAGGCTGACCCGCATTTTATGTGAGTCAGCCTTTTTTATTTGTCTTTTTCTAATTCCAAAATTGCTATATCTTGCAACACAATTTTCAGGTGTGTTTCCCCCATACTATAAATGGAGGGATCAAAGATGACATATGACCGATACACATCCATTGTTCAAGAGCTGGCAACATCCTTGCAAGAGCTAGAGGCAAGTCGATCTCAACATCCTTTAATTCAGCAGTATATTGATGATGAAATTACCGAAGTGAAACAAGCCTTAAATCGTGTTAGAGATAATCAATACGGCTATTGTGAAATGAGCGGAGAAGAAATCCCCTTTGATTTCATAATGATGAACCCGACCTGCACAACGCTTCATGGTGCATTGGAATGGAGACGATTTGGAAAGATCTCATCATATTCCTGAGAACTTAAGCCCGGGTTTCATCGTTCTCATTTAGTTTAAGTGTCTTTATTTCCCCTTTTATGCTAAAATGCAAAGGTAATCATTTTACGATGTTCGGAGGTTGCCTTTGTGTTTTATTATTTATTGGCTTTGGTTGTGATTGGACTCGATCAATTAACAAAATGGTTGGTTGTGAAACGAATGACAGAAGGAGAAAGTATAAAGATTATAGACAATTTTTTATATCTTACTTCTCATCGAAATCAAGGTGCAGCATGGGGAATACTTCAAGGGCAAATGTGGTTTTTTTACATTATTACAGTAGTAGTGATTGTAGGTATCGTGTATTATATGCAAGTCCATGCAAAAGGGCATTCTTTATTCAGTCTAAGTTTAGCCTTTATGCTTGGTGGAGCTATTGGAAACTTTATTGACCGTGTCTTTCGAAAAGAAGTGGTTGATTTCTTAAATACATACATCTTTTCCTATGATTTTCCGATCTTTAATATTGCCGATGCAGCATTAACCATTGGAGTAGCATTGTTACTAATTTACATGTATTTAGACGAACGAAAAGCAAAGAAGGAGAACAAAAATGGAAGTAATTCAGCACCACATACAGCAGGAAGACCAGGGAGAACGAATTGATAAAGTCGTAAGTCAGTTGAACAAGGAATGGTCCCGTTCACAGGTTCAACAATGGATAAAAGAAGGTCATGTTAAAGTAAATGGTGAGGCAGTCAAACCTAATTTTAAATGTCCTGCCGAAGCAGTCATCGAGGTTTCGATCCCGGAACCCGAAGAGCTGGATGTTGAGCCGGAAGACCTTAATCTTGACATTGCCTATGAAGATGGGGATGTCATCGTTGTAAACAAGCCAAAGGGAATGGTCGTTCACCCTGCACCTGGGCATTATTCAGGGACGATGGTGAATGGATTGATGTATCATTGTAAAGACCTGTCAGGCATTAATGGAGTTCTAAGACCGGGGATAGTCCACCGTATAGATAAAGACACTTCCGGCTTACTGATGGTGGCGAAAAATGACATGGCTCACGAGCATTTGGTAAATCAGCTTGTTCAAAAGTCCGTTACAAGAAAATATACAGCCATCGTACATGGCCTCATTCCCCACGAATATGGCACCATCGATGCTCCGATCGGAAGAGACCCTAAAGATCGCCAAAGTATGGCTGTAGTGGATAACGGCAAACAAGCGGTGACACATTTCAGAGTGCTGGATCGCTATAAAGATTTCACATTAGTCGAATGTGAATTGGAAACGGGTCGAACGCATCAAATCCGTGTGCACATGAAGTATATCGGCTTCCCGCTTGCCGGAGATCCAAAGTATGGACCACGTAAGACATTGAGCATAGAGGGACAGGCCCTTCATGCTGGAGTGTTAGGTTTTGTCCATCCCAGAACAGAAGAATATATAGAATTCAACGCGGAGTTACCGCCGGAGTTCACTAAACTTGTGAAGCATCTTGAAAATAATCGTTGACAAATTTCGACTGGACCTTTATGATTTAGTTAATTGAATAAGTACCTTTAATACGGTCCCGTGAGGCTGAGAAGGAGCATGTACGACCAAATCGTTTTGGCGTGCAATCAGATTACAACGATAAGTGTACCCTCTCATCCCTACGGTGAGAGGGATTTTTTATTTTAAAGAAACGAGGTGGCGAAAGTGACAAAGAAAGCAACGGTATTGGATCAACCCGCCATTCGAAGGGCGCTGACAAGAATAGCCCATGAAATCATCGAGCGTAACAAAGGGATTGAAGATTGTATTTTGGTTGGAATCAAAACAAGAGGCATTTACATCGCTAACCGGTTAGCCGAGCGAATCCATGATATAGAAGGTGAGCAAATTCCTGTAGGGGAAATAGACATCACCCTATACCGGGATGACTTATCAAAGAAAACAGAGGATCATGAACCAGAGGTCAAAGGTTCTGACCTGCCTGTAGATATTACGAACAAGAAAGTCATCCTGGTCGACGATGTATTATTTACAGGAAGAACCGTCCGGGCAGGTTTGGACGCCTTAATGGATCTTGGACGACCAAGTCAAATTCAACTTGCAGTCCTGGTTGACCGGGGACATAGAGAATTACCGATAAGGGCAGACTTTGTCGGAAAAAATATTCCTACATCAAGCTCCGAAAAAATCATGGTTGCCTTAACAGAGGTCGATCAGGAAGACATCGTTGCAATTCACGAAAAAGAATAACGTAAGTCCTTTTAAGAGTGGTCCCGTGAGGCTGACAAAGGATGGGAATGAAGGTAGAAATTGGCCTTCTTGTACCCTCTTTGTGCCCTCTTTAGGACAAAGAGGGTTTTTTTATGGGGAAATTTGGGTATTAGAGGAGGAAACATAAATGAATCAAAATCATCAAGTTGTGTTAGATGTAGAAGAAGTACCGAAGTTAGGAAAATGGATCACATTGAGTATACAGCATCTATTCGCCATGTTTGGGGCTACGGTATTAGTTCCATTCCTGGTAGGGTTAAGCCCTGGGGTTGCCCTTGTCTCAAGTGGATTAGGAACACTTGCTTACCTATTGATCACAAGGGGAAGAATCCCTGCATATTTAGGTTCATCCTTTGCATTCATCGCACCTATCTTAGCTGCAAAGAGCTTTGGAGGTCCTGAGGCGGCCATGATGGGAAGCTTCCTCGCCGGAATCGTTTACGGAATCGTAGCATTGCTCATTTCAAAGCTGGGGCTGAAATGGCTTGTGCGGATTCTTCCACCGATCGTTGTAGGACCTGTGATTATGGTTATTGGATTAGGACTGGCAGGAACGGCTGTTAATATGGCCATGTATGAAAATCCCGGAGCAGAAGAATTGGTTTACAGCAACACACACTTCATGGTAGCTCTTGCCACTCTGGGCATTACCGTGATCTGCTCGATATACTTTAAAGGCTTTCTCGGAATGGTGCCGATTTTAGCCGGAATCGTTGGTGGGTATACCATAGCGGCTTTTGCGGGACTAGTGAACATTCAACAAGTATTGGATGCTCCGCTCCTTCAAATGCCGGACTTCTTTATCCCATTCGTTGACTACACGCCCAGCTTCTCTTGGGAAATCGTGTCCATCATGGTACCTGTTGCCCTCGTAACCTTGGCAGAGCATACGGGAGACCAGATGGTCCTAAGTAAAGTAGTAGGACGAAACTTCATTGAAAAACCAGGTCTTCATCGCTCCATTCTTGGGGATGGGGTAGCAACTGTGATTGCATCCTTCCTCGGTGGACCACCTAATACAACATATGGTGAAAACATTGGAGTATTAGCCATAACACGGGTATTCAGTGTTTTCGTCATCGGAGGAGCCGCGGTTCTTGCCATCATGTTCGGGTTTATCGGAAAGATAACAGCCTTGATCGGGTCGATTCCATCCGCCGTCATGGGTGGGGTGTCCATCCTACTGTTCGGAATCATCGCCTCTAGCGGCCTGCGCATGCTGATTGATAACAAAGTAGACTTAGGAAACAAGCGGAACCTGGTGATTTCCTCAGTGATCCTGGTGATCGGGGTAGGAGGGGCATTCGTGAAGGTCAACGAGCAGGTCTCCTTATCCGGAATGGCTCTTGCAGCGATTGTCGGAGTTCTCCTTAACCTTGTCTTACCAGGCAGAGAAGAAAGCGAAGGGGAAAACAACTTATTCGAAGAAGAAAATGCTAAGCATGATGTTGCATAGAAGCACCTTTTAACATGGTCCAGAGAGTCTAAGAAGGGTGAATTTGAACAAGACAGGCACGTGGAAATTTTCGCACTGTCCCTGTTGGTATGTTCAAAAACACCCTGTCAGAAAGTTGGCAGGGTGTTTTTTTTGAAAGAAGAGAAGAAAGGGTTGTCCCATGATGAAGAACTTGTTGACAATGAACGATCTATCAAAAGAGGAAATCATTGAAATATTAGATGCGGCTGAACGCTTTAAAGAAGGCGAAGCATGGAAGGAAGGCTCCAATAGATATGTAGCCAATCTTTTCTTCGAGGCAAGTACCCGGACGAAATGCAGTTTTGAAATGGCGGAAAGGAAGCTTGGACTTGAGGTCATTCCATTTGAAGCCCAGACCTCAAGTGTTCAAAAGGGAGAGAGCTTGTATGACACGGTGAAAACATTAGAAAGCATCGGGGTCGAAGCCGTTGTCATCCGGCACTCCCTTGAACGGTATTTCGATGAACTGGCACCACTTAACATAAGCGTCATTAACGGAGGCGATGGATGTGGTAATCATCCTACCCAATGCCTTTTGGACCTGCTGACCATTCGTCAGGAATTTGGAGGGTTTGAAGGACTGAAGGTATCGATCATTGGAGACATCGCCCATAGCCGGGTGGCAAGATCCAATGCAGAAGCGTTAACAAAGCTGGGAGCAGACGTGATGTTCTCTGGACCGAAGGAATGGTTTCCATCAAAGGATCGACATCAATATAGGCCGATAGATGAATGTATATCAGATTCCGATGTGGTCATGTTACTGAGAATTCAACATGAACGACACGATAGTACATCAAGCTTAACGAAAGAGGAATATCATGAAAGCTTTGGCTTGACGGAAAGTCGAAAAGCACGAATGAAACCAACCGGTATCATTCTTCATCCGGCACCGGTCAATCGTGGAGTTGAAATGGCAGATTCATTGGTGGAATGTGATCAATCAAGAATCTTTAAGCAGATGGAAAATGGAGTATTCATCAGAATGGCTGTTTTAAAGAGAGCAGTTGAAATCAACTAACTAGGGGGAATTTGAAATGAATTGGTTAATCCGAAATGCACGTATTCTAGCAAAGAATGGTGATCTTGAGATAGTGGATGTGAAGGTGGAGAATCAGAAAATCATCGAGATGGGAACAGACCTCAAACGTACCGACCACCAGGAATTTCAAGCAGATGAATTATTGATTTCTCCAGGATTTGTTGATCTTCATGTCCATTTAAGGGAACCGGGTGGCGAACACAAAGAAACGATCGAAACGGGCACAATGGCTGCTGCGAAGGGTGGTTTCACGACCATCGCTGCAATGCCTAATACAAGACCCGTACCTGACTCAATAGAAAATCTGCAAGCCCTTAACCAGAAAATCTCTGAAACAGCCAGTGTCCGCGTTTTACCGTATGCCGCCATCACAGAGAGACAAATGGGGAAAACGCTAAATGACTTACCTTCCTTAAAGGAAAAGGGGGCATTTGCATTCACAGATGACGGGGTAGGGGTGCAATCGGCAGGGATGATGTTTGAAGCCATGAAGAAGGCAGCCGGCATCAATGCATCCATAGTGGCCCACTGTGAAGAGAATACCTTGATTTATGGAGGAGCGGTCCATGATGGGACATTCTCCAAAGAGCATAACCTGAAAGGAATACCGTCCATCTGTGAAGCCGTACATATATCCCGGGATGTGCTGCTGGCAGAAGCAGCAGGCGTTCATTATCACGTATGCCATATCTCAACGAAAGAGTCGGTAAGAGTGGTCCGCGATGCTAAAAAGGCAGGGATCAATGTGACTGCTGAAGTAACTCCGCACCATCTTCTCTTATGCGAAGAAGATATTCCGGGACTTGACCCGAATTTCAAAATGAACCCGCCTCTTAGAAGCAAAGAAGATCAGCGAGCGTTAATAGAAGGGCTGCTGGATGGCACCATCGACTTTATCGCGACGGATCATGCACCTCATACAGAAGCAGAGAAATCAGAAGGGATGCAGCTCGCTCCTTTCGGAATTGTTGGATTGGAAACAGCCTTTCCGTTACTCTACACACACTTTGTAGAAAAGGAAATCTTCACATTAAAGCAGCTAGTTGATTGGATGACGATAAAACCAAGCACTGCCTTTAATCTTCCGTTTGGACTACTAGAAGTAGGAGGAGAAGCTGATTTTACGCTTATAGATTTAAATGAAAAAAAGGGGATTGACCCAGCTGGATTTTTATCAAAAGGAAAAAACACTCCATTTAAAGAAATCGAGTGCAGAGGCTTTCCGAAAGCTACTTTTTATCAGGGATCTCTTGTATGGAATGAAGGAGGAAACAAACAATGAAAAGACAACTCATTTTAGACGATGGAACGGTATTCGTAGGAGAAGGCTTTGGAGCGAACAAAGAAACGATTGGAGAAGTGGTTTTCAACACAAGTATGACAGGATATCAGGAAATTCTATCTGACCCATCATACTGTGGACAGCTTGTCACTTTAACCTATCCTCTCGTAGGGAACTATGGAATCAATCGCGACGACTTTGAGTCCATCACTCCGGCAATCAAAGCGTTCATTGTGAGAGAAGTAGCAGATTTTCCTTCTAACTGGAGAAATGAATCAACATTGGATGAATTACTAAAAGTAAAAGGGATTCCAGGAATTTCAGATATCGATACAAGAAAGTTAACAAGGATCATCAGACAGCATGGGGCCATGAAAGGCATCATTTGTTCAGCCGAGTTGGATCCAAAAAAAATGCTTGAAAAATTACATGATTCGGCTCTAAGAACAGATCAAGTCATGCAGGTTTCGACGAAAACAGCATATGCCAGTCCGGGAAGAGGCTATCGTGTCGTGTTAATGGATTTTGGGATGAAGCACGGAATCCTGAGAGAATTAAACAAGCGTGATTGTGATGTGATTGTGGTTCCTTACCATACATCAGCGGAAGAGATTCGTCGATTGCAGCCTGACGGGATCATGCTCTCAAATGGGCCGGGGGATCCGAAAGATGTACCGGAAGCGATAGAAACGATTAAAGAGCTCCTTGGAGAAATCCCACTCTTCGGAATTTGTTTAGGGCATCAATTATTTGCTCTCGCGTGTGGAGGGGACTCCTTCAAAATGAAATTTGGTCACAGAGGAGGCAACCATCCAGTAAAAGACGTGAAAACTGGAAAAGTGGCACTGACCTCCCAGAACCATGGCTATGCTGTAGATGAAAAGTCATTGTCAGGAACAAGACTTCAAGTTACTCACATGGCCATCAATGATGGAACAGTAGAAGGTTTAAAGCATTTAGACTTCCCGGCCTTCACGGTTCAGTATCACCCGGAAGCATCTCCTGGACCTGAGGATTCAAATTACTTATTCGATGATTTCTTACAACTAATGAAAGAAGAGAAAAGAAAGGAGCTTCAACATGCCTAAACGTACAGACATTAAAAGCATCTTAGTTATCGGGAGCGGCCCCATCATCATAGGACAGGCGGCAGAATTCGATTACGCGGGGACTCAAGCGTGTATCGCCTTAAAAGAGGAAGGCTACCGTGTCATCCTCGTAAATTCAAACCCTGCTACGATTATGACCGACGCTGAAATGGCTGATAAAGTGTATATCGAACCACTGACACTGGAGTTTGTCAGTAGAATCATTCGTAAGGAACGTCCGGATGCGCTTCTTCCTACATTAGGTGGTCAAACGGGATTGAACCTGGCTGTTGAACTCGCTAAATCAGGAGTTTTAGAAGAGTGTGGAGTGGAGATTCTCGGAACGAAGCTCTCGGCAATCGAGAAGGCAGAAGATCGTGACTTATTTAGAAATTTGATGAATGAACTCGGAGAGCCTGTTCCAGAGAGCGATATCATCCGAACGGTGGATGAAGCGTTTCATTTCGTAGAAAGCGTCGGCTTTCCAGTAATCGTAAGACCTGCCTACACACTGGGCGGAACCGGCGGAGGGATTTGTCACAATGAAGAAGAATTAGTCGAAATTGTAACCTCTGGCCTAAAGTACAGCCCGGTAACTCAATGTCTACTGGAAAAAAGTATCGCAGGTTTTAAAGAGATAGAATACGAGGTTATGAGAGATGCAGCCGATAACTCCATCGTAGTGTGTAATATGGAGAACATCGACCCCGTGGGAATCCATACGGGAGATTCGATCGTCGTAGCTCCAAGTCAAACCCTAAGTGACCGGGAGTATCAAATGCTCCGTAATACAAGCTTAAAGATCATCCGGGCATTAGGGATTGAAGGGGGCTGTAACGTCCAGCTCGCCCTTGATCCGGACAGCTTCCAGTATTACATCATCGAAGTGAATCCAAGGGTGAGCCGTTCCTCAGCACTTGCATCAAAAGCAACGGGATACCCAATTGCGAAGCTTGCAGCAAAAATTGCGGTAGGACTGACCCTGGATGAAATGATGAATCCTGTAACAGGTAAAACATATGCAGCATTCGAACCTGCACTGGACTATGTGGTAACGAAAATCCCAAGATGGCCGTTTGATAAATTTGAAGCTGCCAAGCGTAACCTCGGTACGCAAATGAAAGCAACCGGTGAAGTCATGGCGATTGGCCGAACGTTCGAAGAGTCACTTCTTAAAGCGATACGTTCCTTGGAGAGCAATACGTATCATATGGAGTTAAGTGATGCTGAACAATTTACTGACCAGTGGATCGAGAAGAGAATCCGCAAAGCAGGAGACGAACGACTCTTCTATATCGGGGAAGCACTTCGTAGAGGAGTGACGATTGAAACTATTCATGATTGGAGCAAAATCGATCTTTTCTTCCTGTATAAAATGAATAGAATCGTAGAATTCGAAAAGGAATTAACTTTACATCCATTCAATCTTGAGCTGGGTCAAAAAGCAAAGCGAATGGGCTTTTCAGATATCACCCTTGCGAAGCTATGGAATAGTACGGAAGCAGAATTGTATAGCTGGAGAAAAGAAAATGAATTAACACCTGTCTATAAAATGGTAGATACATGTGCGGCTGAGTTTGAATCAGAAACTCCTTACTTCTATGGAACCTATGAGGATGAGAATGAATCCAAGGTCACATCAAGGGAGAGTGTCATCGTCCTTGGGTCAGGACCGATCAGGATCGGTCAGGGAGTGGAATTTGATTACGCGACCGTTCACTCTGTCTGGGCCATTAAAGAAGCAGGTTATGAAGCCATCATCGTGAATAACAATCCAGAAACGGTTTCGACTGACTTCAGTATCTCGGATAAGTTATACTTTGAACCTCTTACGGTAGAAGATGTCATGCACATCATCGATCTTGAAAAGCCTAAAGGAGTTGTCGTGCAGTTTGGTGGTCAAACCGCGATCAATCTGGCAGATGAGCTGGTGAGAAGGGGAGTCACGATTCTCGGTACATCCCTTGAAGATTTAGACCGTGCAGAAAACCGGGATAAATTCGAACACACTTTGAATGAACTAGGCATTCCTCAACCAGAAGGTAAGACAGCGGTATCTGTAGAAGGAGCCCTCTCCATCGCTGATAACATCGGATACCCTGTGCTGGTCAGACCGTCTTATGTCCTTGGTGGAAGAGCGATGGAAATTGTTTACCGTGAAGAAGAGCTTCTTCAATACATGAAGAACGCAGTAAAGATCAACCCGCAACATCCGGTTTTAATCGACCGCTACCTGATCGGGAAAGAAATTGAAGTGGATGCCATTTCAGACGGAGAAGAAGTAGTCATACCTGGAATCATGGAGCATATCGAACGGGCTGGAGTTCACTCCGGAGATTCCATCGCGGTGTATCCTCCTCAACAATTATCACAGGAACAGAAACAAACCATTGTCGATTACACGACTCGACTCGCAAATGGCCTAAACATTGTTGGGCTACTGAATATCCAGTATGTCATCTCGAAAGGCGAAGTATTTGTTCTGGAAGTGAATCCACGCTCCAGCCGTACAGTGCCATTCATCAGTAAAATCACGAATGTACCGATGGCGAATATTGCAACCAAGTCCATCCTTGGGATATCCCTGAAGGATCAAGGATATGAGTCAGGATTAATACCTGAAAAACATGGTGTATATGTGAAGGTTCCTGTATTCTCCTTTGCCAAGCTAAGACGGGTGGACATCACTTTAGGGCCTGAAATGAAATCAACAGGTGAAGTGATGGGGAAAGACCTCACACTTGAGAAAGCCCTCTACAAAGGAATGGTGGCAGCAGGAATGCAAATGAAAGAATATGGATCTGTACTCATGACCGTAGCAGATAAAGACAAAGACGAAGCGGTTCTCCTGGCGCAACGCTTTATCGATATCGGCTACCAAATCCTTGCCACAAAAGGTACGGCCGAGCATCTGTCAAAAGCCAATATTGCCGTACGCGAAGTGGATAAGATCGGATCAAGCGGACCAACCCTGTTGGATATCATTCAAAGTGGAGAAACACAGCTGGTCATCAATACCTTGACAAAAGGAAAACAACCTGCCCGGGACGGATTCAGGATTCGCAGGGAATCCGTAGAGAACGGCATCCCATGTCTTACCTCCCTGGACACAGCAGAAGCCATCCTGAGAGTGATTGAATCCATGACATTCTCAGCAGAAGCGCTTCCATCACAGCCAAAAACGAGAGAGGCGATTTATCAATGATCGTAAATGAAAAGATGGTGGTGCTTTCTCATGAAAGAATTGCTGAAAACATCTTTGAATTAGTTCTACAAGGGGAATTGGTGAGGGAAATCAAGGCTCCTGGACAATTTGTCCATATTAAAGTGGGAACGGGAATCGACCCTTTACTGAGGAGGCCGATTTCCATCGCCTCCCATAATCACGAAGAACTCACCATGACATTGATCTACCGAGCTGAAGGAAAAGGGACAACACTTCTTTCTCAAGCGGAAAATAGTGAAATAATAGATGTTTTAGGGCCTCTTGGAAATGGGTTCTCAGTGGAAAGTGACAGTAAGACCGCGTTGTTAGTAGGTGGAGGGATTGGAGTCCCTCCCCTTTATGGTCTTTCTAAAATGCTGGTGGAAAATGGCTGGACAGTGAAGCACATCCTCGGTTTTCAAACTGAATCCGTGAGCTTTTATGAAGGCAGGTTCAGAGAATTGGGTGATACCTTTGTCGCCACAGTGGATGGAACCCTGGGAACTACGGGGTTTGTGACAGATGTTATTCGGGAAAAAGCACCGGCCTTTGACGTGTTTTATTCCTGTGGTCCTACACCGATGCTGAAAGCACTTCAAACCCAATTGAGTGATAGACGCGGATTCATTTCATTAGAAGAGCGCATGGGATGTGGAATTGGTGCTTGCTTCGCATGTGTTTGCCACAAACAGGATGATCCACAAGGGTCAAGCTACGTTAAGGTTTGCAGTGACGGACCTGTATTTCCAGTAGGGGTGGTGCTTTTATGAAATCATTACAAATCGAATTACCTGGATTATCATTGAGAAACCCGGTCATGCCCGCTTCAGGCTGCTTTGGCTTCGGTCGCGAATACAGTCAGTTCTATGATTTAAGCGAGCTCGGGGCGATTATGATCAAAGCGACTACGGAAGAAGCGCGCTTTGGAAATCCGACTCCCCGGGTCGCAGAAACGAATGCAGGTATGCTGAACGCAATCGGGTTACAAAATCCCGGACTCACAGGTGTGATGGAAAACGAACTTCCTTGGCTTTCCAAGTACGATGTACCGATCATCGCGAATGTGGCGGGGTCTCAGATGGAGGATTATGTGGAGGTGGCAAGAGTCATCTCAACGGCAGAAAATGTTAAGGCCCTAGAATTGAATATCTCCTGTCCAAATGTAAAGACAGGTGGGATCGCCTTTGGTACCATTCCCGAAGTGGCAAAAGAATTGACCGAGAGAGTAAAAGAAGTCTCGCAGGTCCCACTTTATGTAAAGTTATCACCGAATGTCTCCAATATTGTCGAAATGGCTAAGGCTGTTGAAGCAGGGGGGGCAGACGGTCTTACGATGATCAATACACTCCTCGGGATGAGACTCGATAGGAAGACTGGAAAACCGACCCTGGCAAATAAAACCGGGGGACTATCCGGACCAGCCATTAAACCGGTCGCGATCCGCATGATTTATGAAGTAAGTCAACAGGTGGATCTTCCGATTATCGGAATGGGAGGCATACAAACTGCTGAAGATGTGATTGAATATTTTCACGCAGGGGCTAGTGCCATCGCCGTCGGGACAGCAAATTTCGTGGATCCATTCGTGTGTCAACGTATTATAAAGGATTTACCACCAATACTTGATGAACTGAGAGTGGATCATATATCCCAATTGACCGGAAGGAGCTGGGGGAAGCATGAATCAAAAGCCGTTTATAGCTCTTGATTTCCCAACGTGGGAGAAGACATCAATCTTCTTAGATCAATTTTCAGAGAGCTTAAATGTAAAAGTCGGTATGGAGCTATACCTTCAAAATGGACCGGTCATCATCGAAAAGATTTTAAATAAAAATCATCGTATTTTCCTGGACTTAAAGCTGCATGACATTCCCAATACAGTTTACGGCGCCATGAAGGGGCTTGCCGGGTTCGACCTGGACCTGATCAATGTGCATGCTGCAGGTGGCGGTATGATGATGGAAAAGGCGTTAGAAGGTTTATATGCCGGCACACCTGCTAATCATTCACGCACGAAATTGATTGCCGTCACTCAGTTAACATCAACAACGGAAGAACAAATGCAGGAAGAGCAATTAATACCTAAAACGATCAATGAGTCTGTCTTACATTATGCCAAACTGGCCAAAATGGCGGGTCTTGATGGAGTGGTATGTTCTCCCCACGAATCCTCTCTGATAAAAGAACATTGTGGTGTAGATTTTATTCGGGTCACTCCGGGGATCAGGTTGGAAGATGATCAAAAAGGAGACCAAAAAAGAGTCACCACACCACGTATGGCAAAAGAAATGGGGTCTGCCTATATTGTCGTGGGAAGAAGTATTACTGGAGCAACTAACCCGGTTGAAGCATATGAACGAATCGTACATGAATGGGAGGGACTCTGAATGAAACAGGATATCGCCAAAAAGCTATTAGACATCGAAGCCGTATTTTTAAACCCGTCGGAGCCATTTACATGGTCATCGGGAATAAAGTCCCCAATCTATTGTGATAATCGACTGACCTTATCTTACCCTGTAGTACGGGATCAAATCTCTACGGGTCTTGTTGAGATTATTAAAGAGCAGTTCCCGGAAGTGGAAGTCATCGCGGGAACGGCAACAGCCGGAATTCCCCATGCTGCATGGGTAAGTGAAAAACTAAACCTGCCCATGTGTTATGTTCGCTCGAAAGCGAAAGCTCACGGAAAAGGAAAGCAGATTGAAGGGAGGGCTGCTCCTGGTCAAAAGGTGGTCGTGGTTGAAGACCTCATCTCGACAGGCGGCAGCTGTATCACGGCTGTAAAAGCCTTAAGAGAAGCGGGCTGTGACGTATTAGGGGTGGCGGCCATTTTCACCTACGAGTTAGAAAAAGGGAAAAGCATGCTGCAAGAACACGATATTAAGGCGTATGCTCTATCCGATTACTCAAGCTTATTGGATGTAGCGCTTCAAAACTCGATCATTCGGGAAGAAGAACTGGACCAATTGAAGCTTTGGAGTGAAAATCCGGAGAAATGGGGCAGTTAAGGTGGAAAGCGACTCTTTAGTGAGTTGCTTTTCGATTTTAATTAGGGTAAAACAAAAGCACTCCCACCCAAAGACATTTCAGACAGAGTGAGAGTGCTTCATTATTAAATATCAATTCTTCAACGAACGGACCAAATCCAAATCAGGTGTCACATATACCGTTTGCTGTCCTTCATAAATGACAAAGCCCGGCTTGGCTCCTTTTGGTTTCTTTACCTGTTTGACTTCAGTGAAATCAACAGGCACGGAGCTTGATTCCCGTGCTTTACTAAAGTAAGCGGCAATTTTAGCTGCTTCTTTAATCGTCTCCTCGGAAGGATTCTGACTCTTGATCACAACGTGAGAGCCTGGAATATCTTTCGTATGAAGCCATATCTCTTCTTTCCCTGCGACTCTGTTTGTTAAATAATCATTTTGTTTGTTGTTTTTTCCGACCAATATTTGTGTGCCATCGCTGGAAGTGTAGGTTTCCAGAACTGGTTTTACATTGGCCTTTTTCTTTTTCATTTGCTTACGGACCCTCAGGTAGCCTTCTTCTTCCAGTTCTTCTCTGATTTCTTCAACGTCTTTTGTTGATGCCGATTCTAATTGCTGAAGTAATTGTTCTAAGTAGACAATCTCTTCGTCGGCTTTTTCTATTTGTTCATGAACGATTTTCACTGCATTCTTTGCTTTTTGATAGCGTGAAAAATAGTTTTGGGCATTTTTAGATGGAGATTTTTGCGGGTCTAGGGGGATCATAATACTTTCCCCATTTTCATCATAATAATTTACCACGCTAACCTCAGTCATTCCTCGTTCTACCGCATATAAATTCGAAGTAAGGAGTTCACCAAGCAATTGATAACGATCCGCCTGCTGGGCATCCTCCAACGTTTTCTTTAACTTTTCAATTTTATTTATATTTTTATCCCGTTCGTTTCGGATGAATCGTTCCAAGTCGTTTCCTTGTTGCTTCACCCGGTCTCGTGCTGCCTTCTGATAGAAGAACCGGTCCAATAATTCACTTAACGAAGGAAACGTTTGTTTTTCTCCTTGCAAATGCTCCAGGTCCAGCCAGTAAAACGATTCTTTCTCCCCGCTAATGAGGGTTGGTGTGGAGTCATTCGATTTTGCATGCTGAATCAATTTTATGAATGATTCAGCGATCGTAGACTGGTTACCGATTCCTGCACGGTGAACAACTTCTTTTGCATAAAGAGGTGAAATACCTGCAAAAGCTTGGACAATCTGTTTATCCAGTTTACCGGAGTTAAAGTCCAGTGCTCTCAGAACGTCTTCACTGGTAGCAATAAGTGGATTTTTTTTATCTTGTTGTGGTGGTAAAACATACGTATGACCAGGCAAAACGGTACGGTGTGTATTCATACTTGGTGATATATGCTTGATGCTATCCAGAATCATATTTCGTTCTTTATCAACCAGAATGATGTTACTATGACGGCCCATTACTTCGATGATCAATTGTTTATATGAAATATCGCCGATTTCATTTCTGCCTTTCACTTCAATTATAATCATCCGATCCAGTTCAACCTGTTCGATCCCCTCTACAATATACCCTTCCAGATGCTTTCGAAGGAGCATACAGAACATGGGAGGGACAGAAGGATTTTCATAGTTTTCATTTGTGATCTGTACCCTTGAATAACTGGGGTGGGCGGATAATAGAACTTTGTGATTCTTTCCATTCGCCCGGATGATCATGATGATTTCATTTTTATAAGGTTGATGTATTTTGTTGATGCGTCCGTGCAATAAGTTCTCTTTCAATTCTTTCGTCATGCTTCTAGTAAATAATCCATCAAATGACATATATAACATCCTTTGCTTTAAACGATTTCGGTGTATTTTAAATCTGCCAGGCTTGATCTTGGTCTCTGTGTATCAAATGTAACCGATTTTACCCCTCTCACAGGTAAAATGCAAAACATACGTAAATCATATCATTTTTTAGGACGAGTCTGAATAAGAATGCTATGAGAAGGACAACTTTTCGTATCGTAGGAGGAGAGTGACATGGTTGCATGAAATTTCATGAGATGAGACAAGAGGACATAGAGCAGTCATTAAATACCAATTATCAAGAGGGTCTTTCAACAGATGACGTAGCAAACAGACGGAAGCAATTTGGGTACAATCAATTGGAGGAAGCTGAGAAGCAGTCAGCTTTGTTATTATTTTTCAGTCAATTTAAGGACTTTATGGTTCTTGTGTTATTGGCAGCCACACTCATTTCAGGATTACTGGGAGAATACATCGATGCGATTGCCATCATAGCCATTGTGTTAATAAACGGTTTTTTAGGTTTTTTTCAAGAGCGTAAAGCAGAGAGATCCCTGCATGCTTTAAAGGAACTTTCAGCACCACAGGTTTCGGTGTTGAGAGATGGCAAGTGGGTGAAAGTTGTTTCGAAAGAGGTCATTATCGGTGATATCATCCGCTTTGCAAGCGGGGATCGGATCGGGGCAGATGTACGCCTCATTGAAACGAACAATCTGGAAATAGAGGAATCTGCTTTAACAGGGGAATCTGTACCTGTTACAAAATCGACGAACCCTGTCATTGGTGAAAACATGAGTCTCGGAGACTTAGAGAATATGGCTTTTATGGGGACGATGGTCACTAGGGGTAATGGTATTGGTGTGGTGACTTCGATCGGAATGAAGACAGCCATGGGGCAAATCGCTGATATGATTCAAAAAGCTGAAACGATGATAACCCCACTTCAAAGAAAACTTGAAGAATTAGGTAAAATACTGATTTCCGTTGCCCTCGTGTTAACAGGATTGGTCGTAGGAATCGGTGTGATCCAGGGTCACGATATGTACACTATGTTCTTAGCAGGGGTTTCTTTGGCAGTTGCGGCCATTCCAGAAGGCTTACCTGCCATTGTGACCGTTGCCCTTTCCCTCGGCGTTCAGCGGATGATCAAGAAGAAAGCGATCGTCCGAAAGCTGCCCGCTGTTGAAACATTAGGCTGTGCATCGGTTATTTGCTCAGATAAAACAGGAACTTTGACTCAAAACAAAATGACGGTAACGCATCTCTGGAGTGGAGGCAGAACGTGGACGGTAACGGGAACCGGGTATGAACCGGATGGACAATTTTACAGCGGAGACCAAAGGGTCACTCCTCACAGTGAAAATGCTCTTCAACAATTATTAACCTTTGGTATGCTATGCAATCATGCAGAACTCGTAACACGTGAAGAAAGCTTTGTTGTTGATGGAGATCCTACAGAAGGGGCTCTTCTAGTGGCGGGGTTGAAAGCTGGATTGAGCCGGGAATCTTTGCAGAAGAAGTTTACGATTGTAAAAGAATTCCCCTTTGATTCTACTAGAAAGATGATGAGTATCATCGTTGTCGACCAAAACGGGAAACACTTCTCTGTAACGAAAGGTGCTCCCGACGTCTTAGTCGGAAAAAGCGAATCCATCTTGTGGGAAGGAAGGCTTCAATATAAATCAGCTGAAATAACCCAAAAAGTAGAAGAGGCAATCAGTGAAATGTCGTCCAATGCCCTTCGAAACATTGCGATTGCTTATAAACCCCTCAATGAAAGATCCATCGAAGGGACCAAGGAAAATGACATTGAAGAAGGAGTGACCTTCATTGGCTTACAAGGTATGATTGATCCTCCCAGACCTGAAGTGAAACAGGCAGTAAAAGAGTGTCGCGCAGCCGGCATTAAGACGGTGATGATTACTGGGGATCATATCTTAACGGCTAAAGCGATTGCCAAACAGCTGGGAATCTTAAAAAACAAAGATCGCGTTCTGGATGGAAAAGCGTTGAATCAAATGGAAGTACATGAACTGGAAGAAATCGTGGAAGAAGTTTCGGTTTTTGCACGTGTTTCTCCTGAGCATAAATTAAAAATCGTCAAAGCCCTGCAAAACCGGGGACATGTGGTGGCGATGACCGGGGATGGAGTAAATGACGCTCCGGCCATAAAATCTTCGGATATTGGCGTAGCCATGGGAATTACCGGAACAGATGTAGCCAAGGAATCTTCCTCACTTGTCCTGTTGGATGATAACTTTGCAACGATTAAATCAGCCATCCAGGAAGGCAGAAACATCTATGAAAACATCAGAAAGTTTATTCGTTACCTGCTGGCATCGAATGTAGGGGAAATTCTCGTCATGCTATTTGCCATGATCCTGGCCCTTCCACTTCCATTGGTGCCGATTCAGATTCTATGGGTGAACCTTGTGACAGATGGACTTCCTGCCATGGCACTTGGTCTCGATAAGCCGGAAGATGATGTCATGAAGAGAAAACCAAGGCATCCAAAAGAAGGCGTGTTTGCCAGAGGATTAGGCTGGAAGGTAGTTTCAAGGGGCTTCTTAATCGGAGGTGTCACTCTACTTGCCTTCATGTTGTCGTATAAGACTCACCCCGATCACTTGGCGTATGCCCAAACCGTTGCCTTTGCTACATTGGTTATGGCGCAGCTCATTCATGTGTTTGACTGTCGAAGTGAAGTTTCTGTATTTTCAAGAAATCCCTTCGGAAACATGTATCTTGTGTGGTCCGTGCTATCTTCACTCGTATTGATGCTTCTCGTGATATACATCCCATCCTTGCAGCCGATCTTCCATACAGTACCGATCGTGTTAAAGGACTGGTTCTTAATCATTGGTTTAAGCTCGGTTCCAACGTTTTTACTGGCAGGGTCATTTTTTGCAAGAAAAAAACAGTGAAATGTGGTATAATCCATAAGGTAATAGAGAATAGCCTCTATTACCTTTTTTATATAGTGCTTAGTGCAAGCATGAAATCAGTTGATCTACATACGAATATCGTCAAAAGATTGGATGTGATCGTAATGGTTGTCAGTATGACAGGCTTTGGAAGAAGCAAAGTAGACTCTGAACAACATAATGTAACGGTTGAAATGAAATCCGTTAATCACAGGTTTAGTGAATGTTTCATAAGGATGCCCCGACAATTAATGAAACTTGAGGATAAAATTAAAAAACAAGTATCCCAGTCCGTTAAGAGAGGGAAAGTGGATATCTTCATCACCATTACCGGTGATGGCTTAGTACATAAAAATCTACATATTGACTGGAAGCTCATTCAAGATTATTATCAGTTAGTAAATAAAGTGAAAGAAACCTTCTCCCTAAAAGATGAACTGCAATTATCCCACCTCTTAAACCGGGAAGAATTTGTGATGATCGAAGAAATGGAAGAGGAAAACGAAGAGCTTGAGCAGTTGGTGTTAAAAGCTGTAGAACAAGCGGCGAATGACCTTAGACAAATGCGTGAAAAAGAAGGAGAGCTCCTCAGGAAAGATTTTCTCACTCATCTCAATCATTTTGAAGCCAAAATCGGTGAACTTACCGATCATGCTCCTGACGTTATCAATCAGTATAGAGAACGTTTAAGAAAAAGGATTCTTGAATACAATGAAACTTCCTTCGATGAAAGCCGTTTGCTTACTGAGGTTGCCATCTTTGCTGATAAATCGGATATTACCGAGGAACTCACGAGATTAGAAAGTCATATTCAGTACTTTCATTCCTCATTGACCGGTGAAGGACCTGTGGGCAGGAAGCTGGATTTCATGATCCAGGAAATGAACCGGGAAGTGAACACGATTGGTTCGAAAGCAAACGATTCCTTCATTGCCACGATTGTTGTGGAACTGAAATCAACACTGGAGAAGCTAAGGGAACAAGTGCAAAATGTAGAATAAGAAGTTTAGTTTCCTGTCATTCCGGCGAAACTAAACTATTGATTAGGAGGAGCGTTATGTCGATCAAGCTCATCAATATAGGATTTGGAAATATTGTTTCAGCTAACCGGATCATCTCAATTGTAAGTCCCGAATCAGCACCGATCAAACGCCTGATTCAAGATGCAAGAGACCGGGGAACGCTTGTTGATGCTACATACGGAAGAAGAACAAGGGCGGTTATTATTACGGATAGCGATCACGTTATTCTTTCAGCTGTTCAACCCGAAACCGTTGCTCATCGTTTAACTGATAAAGAGGATATAGTAGAAGAAGGGCAGGGTAAATAAATGAAAGAAAAAGGATTGCTGATCGTTCTTTCCGGACCTTCAGGTGTAGGAAAAGGAACTGTTCGTAAAGCGATTTTTTCCCAAGAAGATACAAGGTTTGAATATTCCATCTCCATGACCACTCGGAATCCCCGGGAAGGAGAAGTGGATGGTGTAGATTATTTCTTTAAATCAAGAGAAGAGTTTGAAGTGCTTATAGAGCAAGGGAAACTGCTGGAGTATGCAGAGTTCGTTGGAAACTATTATGGTACTCCTGTTGATTACGTTCGAGAAACACTTGATGCAGGAAGAGATGTTTTTCTTGAAATTGAAGTGCAAGGTGCACAGCAGGTCAGGGATAAATTCCCTGAAGGTTTATTTATTTTCCTGGCACCCCCTAGTCTTTCTGAACTTCAGAATCGCCTCGTAACAAGAGGGACCGAAACGGATGATTTGATCCAGGGTAGAATGAATACGGCAAGAAAAGAAATTGAAATGATGAATCTGTATGATTACATCGTTGAAAATGATCAAATTGAACATGCGGTAGGTAAGATTAAATCCATTGTTCAAGCAGAACACTGCAAACGGGAAAGAGTGCAACAACGATACTTAAATATGCTGGAGGTTGAATAAATGTTAAACCCATCCATTGATTCATTAATGAAAAAGATCGATTCTAAATATTCGTTAGTCAGTATTGCTGCTAAGAGAGCAAGAAACCTGCAAGATACCGGGGATTACCGCTTGAACCAATATGAGTCTCATAAATTCGTAGGAAAAGCCCTTGAAGAAATTCAGGCCGGTCAATTATCTATGAAAGAAAGAGATGCAAAAGCGGTTTATGCTGATGAATAAGCATCATCATGCTTAAGTAAAAACTCTAGGGGGGTTGACTCGAAAGATTTCATAATCTTTCGGGACAACCCTATTTTCTTTTTCTATCAATATCCTTCATAATAAAGGAAGGATAAAGTGTAATGGGGGAAAGCAGAATGATCAAGGGGAAAAAAATACTATTATGTGTATCTGGTGGAATTGCGGTATATAAAGCGGCTGCTTTAACGAGCAAGCTGGTCCAAAGCGGTGCCGATGTGAAGGTCATCATGACAGAATCAGCACGAAAATTTGTGGCTCCACTTACTTTTCAGGCATTATCCCGTCAAGATGTATACTGGGATACCTTTGATGAAAAGGATTCGTCAAAGATTGCTCATATCGACTTAGCTGACTGGGCAGATCTTGTCCTGGTTGCACCAGCCACGGCCAATATCATTGGGAAGCTCGCGAACGGAATCGCAGATGACATGATTTCAACAACCATTCTGGCAACGACAGCGAAAGTATGGATTGCCCCAGCCATGAATGTACATATGTATGATCACCCGGCGGTGAAGCGGAATATTGATACCCTTTTTGAGTTTGGCTACCGATTTGTCGAACCAAGTGAAGGGTATTTAGCTTGTGGATACGTTGGAAAAGGAAGATTGGAAGAACCTGAGAAAGTAGTGGAACTGGTTGATCGCTATTTTTCTAATCGTGTTAGCGAAGGGAAGATATTACAGGGGAAAAGAGTCGTCATCACTGCCGGACCGACAAGAGAAATGGTCGATCCCGTTCGTTTCTTCTCCAATCGCTCCACAGGGAAGATGGGCTACGCCCTGGCAGAGGCGGCCGTGTCTCTTGGAGCAGAGGTCGTCTTAATTTCCGGACCATCTCATTTACCCATTCCAAGGGGAGTTGAATTTGTCTCCGTCACAAGTGCTGAAGATATGTACAATGCTGTTCATGAGGCGTTTCCAACAGCGGATATCGTTGTGAAGAGCGCTGCAGTCGCTGATTATCGTCCGAAAGAATCCTTCCTTGATAAGCTGAAGAAAAAGGATGGGAATCTAGTGATTGAATTTGAACGTACCAAGGATATATTGATGAGTCTTGGTGAGCGAAAGGAACATCAATATCTAATCGGATTTGCGGCCGAAACAACAAACGTTTACGAGTATGCGAAAGCAAAGCTTGAGAAAAAGCGGGCAAATATGATTGTTGCAAATAATGTGAAAGAAACAGGTTCAGGGTTTGGAACGGACACGAACAAAGTATCGATTGTAACAACGGATGGTCCCATTCGAGAGCTGCCATTATTATCTAAGGTAGAGGTAGCGAAAGAAATCTATAAAGAAGCGATCCGGCAAATAGAGAAGGGTTCCTCCCATGAACGTAGCTAGTGTCATCGTAGATGTTCCTGCCATGCAGACGGATCGAACCTACGATTATAGTATTCCGGATGAATGGAAAGGCAGCATCGTTCCCGGCATGAGAGTCATCGTTCCTTTTGGACCCAGGAAAATCCAAGGCTTTGTCATTGAACTAAAGGAAAAAGGCGAAGTCTCGAAACTGAAATCGATTGTAGAGCCTATGGATCTTGTACCGGTCCTGAATAAAGAACTGCTAACCTTGGGGAACTGGCTGACAGAGAAGACCCTTTGCTTTAAAATCTCAGCATTTCAAGCGATGCTTCCAGCAGCCATGAAAGCGAAATATGAAAAAATCTTTCAACTTGAGGAAAATATGAGTCCGGTTGAACTTAACCTTTCGTTACAACGCTTCTTTCAGAATGGAAAAGAAGTGTCCTGGAAAGCGATCGAAGAAAACGGGATGCTCCCTCTTGTTCATAAAGAGGTAAAAAAAGGTACGGTTGAAGTAATTTACAGAGTGAAAGCGAAGGGGAATAAGAAAACGGTTCGAAAACTGTATCTTAATGTACCTGAAGATGATTTAGAGGAAGTGAAGAACAGTCTGCCTCCTCAAGCAAGTAAGCAGAAACAAATCATAGAATACATGAGTCATTCTGCTCCTGGTGGGGACGGGATACTTGCCGCAACCCTCCTTGAAGAGATGGCGACTACTTCATCTACCGTGAAATCGTTGGTCAATAAAGGAGTTCTGATTGAGAAAAACGTTGAAATGTATCGTGATCCCTTTGAAAATAGGACATTTGAGAAGACTTCACCGCTTTCTTTAACGTCTCAACAGGACCATGCGATTCGTCCTATACTGACCACCATAGATGAAAACAAACACCACACATTCCTTCTTTACGGAGTAACAGGAAGTGGTAAAACGGAAATTTATCTTCAATCCATTCAACGGGTCTTACAAGAAGGGAAGGAAGCGATTGTATTAGTTCCGGAAATCTCGCTGACTCCCCAAATGGTTCACAGATTCAAGGGCCGGTTCGGAAATGATGTAGCTGTCCTGCACAGCGGATTGTCAGTTGGTGAAAAGTATGATGAATGGAGAAAGATTCAGCGGAAGGAAGTAAAAGTGGTGGTCGGTGCCCGCTCAGCTGTTTTTGCTCCTTTTGAAAATATAGGCATCATCATTATTGATGAAGAGCATGAAACAAGTTACAAGCAAGAAGAAAATCCGCGTTATCATGCCAGGGACGTGGCCATTTATAGAGGGGAATATCATCAATGCCCTGTCATATTGGGAAGCGCAACCCCTTCTTTGGAATCCTTTGCACGAGCATCAAAAGGTGTATATGGGCTCCTCACATTGGATAAACGGATGAATGATGGCCCCCTTCCTTCCGTTGATATTGTGGATATGAGAGAGGAACTGAGGAAGGGAAACCGTTCCATGTTCTCAACTGAACTATTCGAAAAGCTTCAGGACCGAATGGAAAAGGGAGAGCAAACCGTCCTATTCCTTAATAGGAGAGGGCATTCATCATTCATCATGTGCAGAGATTGCGGCTTTGTCCTTCAATGTCCCAACTGCGACATCTCCTTAACCTATCACCGCTTTTCAAACGGCATGAAATGTCATTACTGCGGCTATGAAGAGGGAGTGCCCACTACTTGTCCTGAGTGTACGAGTGAGCATATTCGTTATTTTGGAACAGGGACTCAAAAGGTAGAGGAAGAATTGACGAAGCTTATCCCCGATGCTCGAATCATTCGTATGGATGTGGACACGACCTCCCGAAAAGGGTCCCACGAAAAGCTATTAACAGCCTTTGGAGAGGGAAAAGCAGATATTCTTCTTGGTACGCAAATGATTGCCAAGGGTCTGGATTTTCCGAATATCACTCTCGTCGGGGTCCTCAGTGCGGATACGATGCTCCATCTGCCAGACTTCAGAGCAGCAGAGAAGACGTTTCAATTACTTACCCAAGTAAGCGGACGGGCAGGCAGACACATGTTGCCGGGAGAAGTAGTGATTCAAACGTATACGCCGGAGCATTATTCAATCGAGTTAGCGTCTCATCACGATTACAACCGTTTTTATCAACAGGAAATGATGATGAGGAAAATGGGCTCCTATCCTCCCTTTTACTACATCACGATGCTCACATTAAGTCATGAGGATTTAATGAAGGTTGTGGATATTGCAGAGAAGATGACGAATTATATCCGTTCAAAGCTATCCGAAACTACGACCATTCTTGGACCTGTGGCGTCACCGATCCCCAGGATAAAGAATAGATATCGGTATCAATGTTTGATAAAATACAAGCGGGAACCAAATCTTGGGACTACGTTAAAAACAGTATTAGATCAGTACCAGCAGCAATATGCGTCTCAAGGATTAACAATCTCCATAGATGTGAACCCTTATATGATGATGTAACAATATTTTTACGGAAAAATGGAGGAGACTTATGGCAATACTTCCAATTGTAATGCACCCTGATCCAATCTTAGAAAAAGAATGTGAGAAGGTAACGGCATTTGATAAGAAATTAAAAAAATTATTGGCAAATATGTATGACACAATGCTTGAAGCGGATGGTGTCGGCCTCGCAGCTCCTCAAGTAGGAATCGACCTTCAGGTAGCAGTGGTGGATATCGGGGATGATACTGGTACGATCGAGCTTATCAATCCGGAAATCGTCGAGGCAGACGGAGCTCAAACCGATCTTGAAGGGTGCCTGAGCTTCCCTGGGTTATATGGGGAAGTGACCCGTCCCTATTCCATCAGGGTCAGAACATTTGACCGAAAAGGAAGAATGATTGAATTTCAAGCCCAGGACTTTTTAGCCAGAGCGATTCAACACGAAATTGATCATCTTCACGGTATTCTATTTACCTCAAAGGTAGAAAAATATGTGACAGAAGAAGAATTAGAAGGGTATGAAGCTTAATGACGAAAGTGATTTTTATGGGAACGCCTGATTTCTCCGTTCCTGTTCTTCAATCTTTATTAGATGAAAACTATGATGTGATTGCGGTCGTGACACAACCCGATCGCCCAGTGGGGAGAAAAAGGATCCTCACGCCGCCACCTGTTAAGGTAGCAGCTGAAAAGAAAGGGATACCAGTGTATCAACCAGAGAAAATAAAGGATGAAGATGAGTTAAACAAAGTGCTTGCATTGGAACCTGACCTTATCGTAACGGCCGCTTTCGGACAAATTCTTCCCAACACATTACTGGAAGCCCCTCAGTATGGATGCATCAATGTTCACGCCTCTTTACTTCCTGAACTTAGAGGGGGAGCACCCATTCATTATTCCATTCTTCAAGGAAAAGAGAAAACGGGCATCACCATCATGTATATGGTCGAAAAGCTTGATGCAGGGGACATTATCAGTCAAGTGGAAGTGGATATTGAAGAGCGTGACCATGTCGGGACCCTTCACGATAAATTAAGCGTTGCAGGTGCAGCGTTACTGATTGAAACGGTGCCCAAATTATTGTCGGGGGACATCACCCCGGTCAAGCAGGATGATTCGAAAGCGACGTTTGCACGAAACATCAAACGCGAACAAGAAAAAATTGACTGGAAGAAAAGTGGAGAAGAAATCTACAACCATATTAGAGGACTTCACCCTTGGCCAGTTGCTTATACCACATTAGAAAATTCTGTGATCAAAGTTTGGTGGGGAGAAAAAGTCGGCGGAACTTCTGCTGCACCTGGCGAGATCGTGAAGATTGAAGAAGATGGATTCGTTGTTTCTACAGGGAATTCAGTGGGAATGAAAATAACCGATTTACAGCCTTCCGGGAAAAAGAGAATGAGTGCAAAGGATTATCTGCGTGGAGCAGGTGCTCACTTAAAAGCAGGAATGATGTTAGGAGAAAATAATGAGTAAACAAAATAAAACCGTCCGTGAAGCAGCACTTGATGTCATTGAAGCGGTGGAAAAAAATCAATCGTATAGTAATTTATTACTTAATTCAGTGATTGAAAAAAATCAGCTGCCAAGTAAGGATATTGGACTATTAACGGAGCTGACATATGGAACCATTCAACGAAAAATGACTTTGGATTTCTATTTAGCTCCATTTCTTAAGGGGAAGCTGGATGAGTGGGTTCGTCATCTATTGCGTTTATCCCTCTATCAACTTGTGTACTTAGATCGAATTCCTGACCGTGCTGTTTTCTATGAAGCTGTAGAAATTGCTAAGAAAAGAGGACATAAAGGCATTTCAGGATTGGTCAATGGGGTCTTGCGTTCAGTCCAAAGGAAAGGGCTTCCTTCCCTTGACACCATTAAAGATCCAATCGAGCGGGTGGCCATCGAAACGAGTCATCCTTATTGGCTTGTGAAGAGATGGGAAGAGCAATTTGGCCTGGATAAAACGAAAGAAATGTGTGAAACCAATTTAATCGCACCTAAACAAACGGCACGGGTGAATACAACCAAAATCACTCGAGAAGAGCTTATCCAACTCTTGACGGATAACGGAAATGAAGTGAAAGAAAGCCCGATTGTGCCGGAAGCGATCCAGTCACTTCGAGGAAATCTGGCAAAGACGGATGAATATCGTAACGGACAATTCACCATCCAGGATGAAAGTTCCATGCTTGTCTCCTATGCATTAAAGCTGGAAAACGGGATGAAAGTGTTGGATGCATGCGCAGCACCAGGGGGGAAAACGACTCACATAGCCGAAAAACTGTCAGGGACCGGAGAAGTCCATGCATTGGACCTACACAAGCATAAGGTCAAATTAATCGAGGAGAATGCCACTCGTCTTGGATTGAACAACGTAAAGACGGCAACCCTTGATAGCAGGAAAGCAGGAGAGAAGTTTGAAAAAGAAAGCTTCGATCGCATTCTGGTGGATGCCCCATGTTCTGGATTAGGTGTATTAAGAAGAAAACCGGATATAAAATACGCTAAAAAAGAATCGGATCTTCTATCACTGCAAAAGATTCAGCTGGACATCCTATCAGCTGTTGCACCATTGTTAAAAAAAGATGGACTATTGGTTTATAGCACATGTACTGTGGACCAAAATGAGAATGAAGGCACTGTGTCGGCTTTCTTAAGTGATCATCCAGAATTTGAGCCTCATCCATTAGTGGATCTTCCGGGCTCCATCACACCGTTTATTAAAGAAAACCAACTACAAGTATTTCCGCAGGATTTTGGCGGGGATGGGTTCTTTATATCGTGCTTTAGAAAAAATGAGTCGAAATTGATCAAAATGTCGAAGTAAAGCAGGAAAATTCACCATAAAAGTCGTAAAAGTACAACAGCCCTTAATGAATCTTTTGATTATCCATTACTTTGTAATCATATGTTTATTTCATCAAAAATGATAAAAGCTGTAATATATTCGCTCTTTTCATTATCAACCTATTCAGCCCCCATTCAGGACGGATGGCAAGCTGAACGTATTTAACAAAGATAATCGAAGTGAATTCATTTTTTTGAATTAAAGATGCACCCGACTATGAGTATAAGGAGCTACTTGAAACAGGTGCAGAAGAAGAGACGAGGTGACCTAAGTGAAAACTGTTTATTTTACGGACAAAGGGAAAGTGCGTCAACTAAATGAAGATTGTGCCGGCGTATTTGTGAATCATCATGGCGATCATTTAGCTGTTGTAGCAGATGGAATGGGCGGCCACAGAGCTGGAGACGTTGCCAGCGAGCTTACCATTTCCATCCTGAAGGATTTATGGGAGAAAACAGAGAAATTTCACACCGCTGATGAAGCCGAAAATTGGTTAAAATCAACTATTAACGAAGTGAACAAAGAAGTATATACTTATTCTCAATCCAATTCGGAGTGTGAAGGAATGGGGACGACTCTCGTTGGAGCCATTTGTACCTCCTTGTTTGCAACCATTGTCAATATTGGTGACAGCAGAGGTTATATTCTGAATGAAAATGGTTTTCATCAGTTAACAGAAGACCATACACTTGTAAATGAATTAGTCAGAAGCGGTGAAATTTCAAAAGAAGATGCAGAGCATCATCCGAGGAAAAATGTGATACTTAGAGCGATAGGCACGGAAGCTTCAATTACGATGGATATTAAAACGATAATGTTTGAAGAAGAAGACGTTATTTTATTGTGTTCAGACGGTCTTTCAAATAAAGTCTCCCAAAAAGAAATGAAAGAGATATTGGTTCAGGACCACTCCCTTGAAAACAAAGGAGAGTCGCTTGTTCATTTAGCCAATGAATATGGCGGTGAAGATAATATTACCGTAGTAATTGTAGAGTTTGCCGCTGAAACGGAAAGCGGGTGATAACATGATGGAAGGAAAGCGCATCAGTGGGCGTTACAGAATCATTAAACTAATCGGTGGCGGAGGAATGGCCAACGTTTATTTAGCTCACGATGTGATTTTGGATCGTGAAGTGGCTATAAAGATGCTCCGGATCGATTTTGCCAATGAAGAGGAATTCATTAAACGATTCCAAAGGGAAGCTCAATCTGCTACAAGCTTGACTCATCCGAACATTGTGAGCATATACGATGTAGGAGAAGAAGACGATCTATACTATATAGTCATGGAATATGTCCATGGCATGACCTTAAAGCAATACATACAGCAGCATTCACCTGTTCATGTAGACAAAGCGATCGATATTATGAAACAGTTAACTTTAGCTATGTCTCATGCTCATCAGAATCATATTGTACACCGTGATATTAAACCCCATAACATTCTTCTGGATGAAGAAGGAAATGTGAAGATAACGGATTTCGGGATCGCGATGGCTCTTAGTGCCACTTCGATCACCCAGACCAATTCAGTCCTGGGATCGGTCCACTACCTTTCTCCTGAACAGGCGAGAGGCGGCATGGCTACGAAAAAATCAGATATCTATTCACTGGGAATCGTCATGTTTGAATTGTTAACGGGAAGACTTCCTTTTTCCGGAGAATCGGCGGTTTCAATCGCATTAAAGCACTTGCAATCCGAAACTCCTTCTCTAAGAAGATGGAATCCTGATATTCCTCAAAGTGTTGAGAATATCGTATTAAAGGCAACGGCTAAAGATCCATTCAGACGATATGAAAGCCTCGAGGATATGGATGACGCCTTGATGTCAGCCCTGGACCCCGATCGGATGAATGAACCTAAATTTGCCGTTCCCCTGGATGATGAGGCGACGAAGGCCATCCCGGTCATTACGGATCAGAATGCGTATTCGAATCTGGATGATACGATTGTCCACCATCAAGCAGACACGGACAAATTGCAAACGAAGCCGACCGCTCCTGTTCAAGATGGTAAGAAGAAAGGCAAGAAGAAAAACAAGAAGGGTGATCCTAAGAAAAAGGGTAAAAAGAAGTGGCCGATATTCATTATCAGTCTGTTCTTTTTGCTGATTCTTTTAGGAGCTGCTGCCATTACCTTCGTACCTGAGCTGCTTGGGCCTAAGGAAATCCAGGTACCTGATGTGGTGGAAAAAGATCAAACTGAAGCCATTTCAACTATCGTTTCAGAGGGGTTTGTCGTCGGAGAAACAAAAAAACAATCCCATGAATCGATTCCTGAAGGTTTTGTAATCAAGACAAACCCAAAGGCAGGACGGATGGCGAATGAAGGATCGGCTATCGATATCTATGTTAGTACAGGAAAAGAAAAAGTGGGAGTCGAGGACTATGTCGGAAAGAATTTTGAAGAAGTGTCCTCTGAACTTGAAGAAAAAGGATTCACGGTAGAGAAAGAAGAAGAGTTCAATGAATCCGAACCTGCTGGAACAATCACCGACCAGGATCCATCTCCTGGAGTAGAAGTCGTGGCAGAAGAAACGACGATTACCTTTACAGTGAGTAAGGGAACTGAAAAGTTTGATTTAGAAAGCTTGGAAGGTTTCGACCAAACTGCACTTGATAAATATGAAGCTTCGAATGGGATAAATATCATTGTACAGAGTGAAGAATTTTCGGACGAGGTTGAGGAAGGCAGGGTGATTTCTCATAAGCCGGTTGCGAGTACTCCTATTAGTAAGGGGGAGGATGTTTACGTTATCATGTCTAAGGGTCCTGAGCCACCAAAGGAAGTACCATCCAAAGAGGTTACTCTGGAAGAACGGATTCCTTACACCAAGGACAATGGTGAGCCCCAAGTCGTGGATATATTTATAGAGGACAAGAACAAGAAGATCGAAGAAAGTGACGAACTCATCACAATTTATGAAGATACGACCATTACGATGAAGTTCACATTAGAAGAGGGAACGGTTGGTAAGTATCGTATTCTTGTTGACGAAAAAGAGTATAAAACAGGTACTGTCGAGTATCCTAAAGAAGAATAAATGACAATTGCCAAAGGGCTGTACCCGGGTTTTTAATGAACCTGACGGGACAGTCCTCTTGTTTTCATTTATAATGATAGAGAACCTTGATACATAATATAGATGGCTCATTTATTTTGATAAACATTTTGAATAGGAGGTTTCGAATGCCTGAAGGAAAAATCGTTAAAGCATTAAGTGGATTTTACTATGTACTTTCAGAAGGAAGCGTTACACAATGTCGGGGCAGAGGTAATTTCCGTATAAATAAAATAACACCCCTGGTGGGCGACTATGTTGAATTTCAAGCGGAGAACAAAACGGATGGATACATTCTGAAGGTCTATGACCGTAAGAATGAGTTAGTACGTCCCCCGATTGCCAATGTCGATCAAGCGATACTTGTCTTCTCTGCAAGCGAACCGGATTTCAGCCCGGCTTTACTTGACCGCTTTCTTGTGTTGGTAGAGAGTAAAGAAATAGAACCGCTTATTTGTGTAACCAAGATGGACTTACTTACATCCGATCAAACAAATAAGATTGAACGATATGTGAAGGATTACCGCTCATTCGGTTATGAAGTCCTGATGACGTCTTCCAAAACCGAACATGGTGTAGAGGAATTAACTCCGTATTTACGTGATAAAATCTCTGTCTTTGCCGGACAGTCCGGAGTAGGGAAATCGTCTTTGCTGAATGCCTTGAAACCTGAACTTGAATTAAAGACGGCTATGATCTCATCCCACTTAGGCCGGGGAAAACATACGACTCGTCACGTGGAACTGATTGATATTGAAGATGGGTTAGTAGCGGATACCCCCGGGTTTAGTTCATTGGAGTTTTCAGAGCTTGAAATAGAAGAGCTGCCACAATGCTTCCCTGAGATGGTTGAAGTTTCTGAGGACTGTAAATTTAGGGGCTGCCTCCATATCAATGAGCCGAAATGTGCCGTGAAAGCTGCCGTAGAAGCAGGCGAAATCCCCACTTACCGTTATGATCACTATTTAACGTTCCATAAAGAAATAAAAGATAGAAAGCCGAGGTACTAAACATGAAAATCGCACCTTCCATTCTGTCTGCAAATTTTGCAGAGTTAGGGAATGAAATTAAAGATGTTGAAAAAGGGGGAGCCGACTACATCCATGTGGATGTGATGGATGGTCACTTCGTTCCGAATATCACATTGGGCCCAATGATCGTGAAAGCGATTCGTCCGTTAACAATGTTACCACTGGATGTTCATCTTATGATTGAAAATCCAGGTCAATATATTGAAGCCTTTGCAGATGCGGGAGCTGACTATATTACTGTCCATGTAGAAGCAGATCCCCATTTGCACAGAACGATTCAGATGATCAAAAGTAAAGGTGTAAAAGCGGGAGTCGTCCTGAATCCCGGGACTTCGGCAGAAATGATCAAGCCGATTTTGCAGGATGTCGATATGGTTCTGTTAATGACTGTGAATCCTGGATTTGGTGGACAATCGTTTATCCCATCTGTCGTTCCGAAAATCAAACAAATTCGTGAATGGGCGAATGAAGTAAATCCTGAACTTGAAATAGAAGTAGATGGAGGCATTAACCCTGAAACGGCAGCCATTTGTGCTGAAGCAGGGGCTGATGTGTTTGTAGCCGGTTCTGCCATCTACAACCGCAGCGATCGAGGGGCGGCAATCGAAGAAATAAAGAGATCTCTTGTATAAGAGACGATAGGGCTGATCCTTTTGGGTCAGTCCATTTTTGTAGAAAAGGAGTGGAGATAATGATCATCAATATAGTTGCGGGTGGTCCAGGAAGATACATCCCTGAATTGACGGTTTATGACGGGGAATTAGTGAAGTGGATAGGGGTGGACCGTGGAGTTTATAGACTGTTGGAGCAATCCATAGAACCATGGGTAGCGTTTGGGGATTTTGATTCAGTTACCGATGAAGAATGGGATCTGATTCAAGAAAAAGTCCAGGAAGTCAATCGCTATAAGCCTGAAAAGGATGAAACGGATCTGGAGCTTGCCCTTAATTGGGCGATTGATCAGAATCCTGACAAAATCAACATTTTTGGTGCGACCGGCGGACGGCTTGATCATTTCATGGGCAACCTTCAATTATTAATGACGCCTAAGCTTTTAGATAAGGATATTGTAGTAGAAATCATAGACGTGCAAAATCGATTATACCTAGCCGAATCTGGAGAACATTCAGTTGAAAAAAGCCCGGAATTACAGTATATTTCCTTCGTTCCCATTACTCAAAGTGTCGAAGGGATCACCCTCTGGGGCTTTAAATATCCATTAAAAAACCGGAATATTTCAAGAGGTTCCACACTATGTATTAGTAATGAACTTATACAATCATCTGGTACTTTTTCCTTTTCAAATGGCATATTAATGGTGATAAGAAGCAGTGATTAAAGCTTCTAAAAACCAGGTAGAAAAGAAGACGTACTTAACTGAGACTGCTTGAATAGACTAAACTGTTGTCAAGCGAAACATTACGTTCTTTAGATTGTGGGGAGGGACTAAAAATGCGCTTTTATACAATTAAATTACCAAAATTCTTGGGTGGACTTGTGAGGGCGATGTTAGGAACGTTTAAAAAAGAATAAATGGTTTGTTGGAGGTGGCGTTGGTGCCATCTTCTTTTTTTTACGGTTGATATAGAGAGGAAAGAGGGGGCATCTTTTGAGCAGGCAAAAAATAAGCGGAGTTTTTCCGGTAAATTCAGGATGAAGCTTAATATTGAGGTTAATAAGGGAAGTTTTTCCGCTTATGACTCAGAAATATCATCCATTTTAGGGTGATGTGAGTTAATAGGCGGAATTTTTCCGGCTATTTCATCCTTTTAAAAGGGGAATTTCCAGATAAGCGGAATTTTTCCGGTTATTTATCAGTTCTGTTGCTTAACGTGATCTCCTCCTGACCGAGAAGTAGCCCCTTCCGCTTTTCTATATGTCCAGCTCCGGCGGCTAGAGGCTCGAGGTCATAAGTCAAACTAACCAAAAAGGCAAAAAGCGCCTTTCCGGTTAGTTCGCCTTATGCTTGTCGCCTCTGGGCAAGCCGCCTCCGCTTTTCTTGGTGTAAAGTATTTTTTCTTGAAAGGTTTTAATTGTAGTATTGCATTATAGAAAGTTGTGTGATAAATTATTAAAGTATCTTTATGATAATAAGCGAAATGTGGAACTGAAATTAACTTCAGCTTCTTGTTAGTGAGGAGGGAATATATTATGGCAAAACAATG
The DNA here is from genome assembly GCF_003315075.1 of Rossellomorea aquimaris. Taxonomy (GTDB): domain Bacteria; phylum Bacillota; class Bacilli; order Bacillales; family Bacillaceae_B; genus Rossellomorea; species Rossellomorea aquimaris_C. The sequence goes on along the minus strand of NZ_QNRJ01000002.1, from coordinate 250,204 downwards.
CGTAGTAACAGGCCGTAAAGCTAGCTCAGGTAACGCTCGCTCTCACGCAATGAATGCGAACAAGCGTACTTGGGGTGCAAACCTGCAAAAAGTTCGAATTCTTGTAGACGGAAAGCCTAAGAAAGTATGGGTTTCTGCAAGAGCGTTGAAATCTGGTAAAGTAGAACGCGTATAATACTTAAAATGAGAAGGCGCCTAATTTAGGCGTCTTTTTTCATTCATGCACCAATGGATTCCTTTACTCTTAGAAAGCAAATGATTAATCTTTGAATAATAAGGAAAAAATAGAGGGTATACCCAACAAATAACGCTTGAGATAATAGTTTAGCTTTCAAAAACAGCATACTTATAGTAAAATGTTTTTAGCCAAGCATGTAATTAAAGGGGGAAAACATTCCATGTCCATCGAATTGAAAACGCAGTACGGACAAATTGATATTACGAATGATGTCATTGCAATGATTGCTGGAGGTGCAGCGGTGGATTGCTACGGAATTGTTGGAATGGCTTCAAAGAACCAAATTAAAGACGGTTTCACAGATATCTTACGTAAGGAAAATTTCACTCGCGGAGTGATCGTTCGTCAAGATGAAGAGGAAGTACATATTGATATGTATATTATTGTGAGTTATGGTACAAAAATTTCTGAGATTGCTCATAATGTACAATCCAAGGTTAAATATACTCTTGATAAGACCGTCGGCTTGGCGGTAGATTCAGTAAATATTTTTGTGCAGGGGGTTCGTGTCACGAACCCGTAGTGAGGAGGAAGATTCGTGTCGATTACATCTTTGGAAGGAAAACGTTTTGCTGAAATGGTGATACAAGGTGCCACCCAATTATCTGCGCATGCGCAGCTGGTTGACGCGCTGAACGTTTTTCCTGTTCCTGATGGTGATACTGGAACAAATATGAATTTATCCATGACTTCTGGTGCGAAGGAAGTTCAAAACCATATTCAAGGCCATATTGGAAATGTGGCTGCCGCTCTTTCAAAAGGGTTATTGATGGGAGCAAGAGGTAACTCAGGTGTTATCTTATCCCAATTGTTCAGAGGCTTTGGTAAAGCGATTGAAGGGAAAGAATCCTTATCAAGTGCAGAATTTGCCAATGCACTTCAAACAGGTGTGGAAACGGCTTATAAAGCGGTTATGAAACCTGTTGAAGGAACGATTCTAACGGTTGCGAAAGATGCTGCCAGAAAAGGTGTTTCTGTAGCTGAAACAGAAAATGATTTCGTGAAGCTAATGCAGGCAATCGTCGATGAGGCTCAGGCTTCGTTAAATCGTACACCTGATTTACTTCCTGTTCTAAAGGAAGTGGGAGTGGTTGATAGTGGTGGTCAAGGACTACTATTCGTTTATGAAGGATTTTTAGCTGAGCTAAAGGGAGAAAAAGTTTCAAATCAAGCTTCATTACCGTCCATGAATGATCTCGTGAGTGCTGAGCACCATAAAACAGCTCAAGATTTCATGAGTACGGAGGATATTGAATTTGGCTATTGCACTGAATTCATGGTCAGGTTTGAACAAGATAAACAATCATTCGATGAAGAAGATTTCCGTCAGGATTTAAGCGGATTCGGTGATTCCCTGCTTGTTATAAGTGACGATGAATTAGCTAAAGTACATATCCATTCTGAACAACCTGGTGATGTATTGACGTATGGTCATAAATACGGAAGTCTCATCAATATCAAGATCGAGAACATGAGACAGCAGCACAGCAGCATCGTTGGTGAAGCAAAGCCAGTGAAAGCTCAAGCTCCTGCTGCACCAAAAGAAGTTGACTTTGCCATTGTAACGGTTGCGATGGGTGAAGGGATTTCCGAGTTGTTCAAAAGCATCGGCGCTACCGCTGTGATCGAAGGTGGTCAAACGATGAATCCAAGTACGGAGGATATCGTGAAAGCTGTTGAAGAAGTCAATGCGAAGAAAGTCATTATCATGCCAAATAATAAAAACATTATTATGGCAGCAGATCAAGCGGCAGAAGTTCTTGAAATGGAAGTAGCTGTTGTACCAACGAAGACAGTACCTCAAGGTATGGCTGCATTACTTGCCTTTAATCCATCAGCCTCTGTTGAAGACAATAAGCAGTTTATGACTGAAGCTTCAAAGCAGGTCAAAACGGGTCAAATCACGTTCGCTGTAAGAGATACGAATATTGATGGTGTTGCGATTGCGAAAGATGACTTCATGGGAATCGCAGAAGGTAAGATTGTTATTTCTGATCAGGACCGTCAAAAGTCGGCGCAAAGCTTATTAGAGAAAATGCTGGATGAAGACTCCGAAATATTAACCATTCTATATGGTGAAGATGTAACAGAAGAGGACGTACATTCATTAAAAGAGTATGTAGAAGAGCATCATGAAGATGTAGAAGTGGAAGTTCATAATGGTAAACAACCACTTTACTCCTATATATTCTCAGTTGAATAAGGAATAAAGGAAGGGGGCAGCTCTAAATTGAGTTTGTCCCCTTCAATTATGTTAGAATGGTTGTATAGTTTAGATGTTAAGTGAGGGGGAAAAGTCATGAAATACAAAAGTGTATTTGATATTATCGGTCCTGTTATGATCGGTCCATCAAGCTCCCATACGGCTGGTGCTGCCAGAATAGGAAGAATGGCGAGAAACCTGTTTCGCAGGGAACCGAAATGGGCGACGATATCCTTTTATGGATCATTTGCAAAAACGTACAAGGGTCATGGAACAGACGTAGCCATTGTAGGTGGAATCCTTGATTATGATACATATGATGAACGAATTATCGAATCAATCAATGTAGCAAAGCAAAAAGGAATAAAGGTCAAGTTTCAAGAGGAAGATGCCATCACGGATCATCCGAATACGGCTCGTATCCGGATGGGGGATGATCAAGGGGAAATCGAATTAGTGGGTATCTCCATCGGTGGAGGTAAAGTTGAAATTATCGAACTTAACGGATTCGAGCTCAAACTGTCAGGCCATCATCCTGCTATCCTGGTCGTTCATGACGATCGATTCGGGGCGATTGCATCTGTGTCCAATATCATTGCCAAACATCAATTGAACATCGGGCATATGGATGTTTCGCGTAAAGAAAAGGGTCAGATGGCATTGATGACAATTGAAGTCGATCAGCCGATTGATGAAGCTGTCATTAATGAACTGACGTCACTGCCCAATATTACTCAAGTTACCCGGATATCCGATTAGTCAATTACTATAATGATAGCGTTTACATTCAGGCGAGGAGGTCATTTAAATGTTTCGAAATGTAGCAGAGTTAGTTGAACTTGCTGAAAGTCAAAATAAGAAAATCTCAGATATTATGATTGAACAGGAAATAGAATTTACGGGCAAAACATTTGAAGAAGTATACAGTCAAATGGAGAGAAACCTTGAAGTGATGGAACAGGCGGTAGCCAGAGGACTGGAAGGTGTGAAATCACATTCAGGTTTAACAGGCGGGGATGCTGTGCTTTTACAAAAATATATTGAGAAAGGCCGCTCACTTTGCGGGGACACCATCCTTGATGCAGTAAGTAAAGCGGTAGCGACCAATGAAGTGAATGCGGCAATGGGGACGATTTGTGCGACGCCAACTGCAGGGTCTGCTGGAGTTGTTCCGGGAACATTGTTCGCTGTTAAAAATAAGCTGAATCCTACAAAAGATGAAATGATCCGCTTCTTATTTGCATCTGGAGCGTTTGGGTTTGTTGTAGCGAATAACGCTTCCATCTCAGGTGCAGCGGGTGGATGTCAGGCTGAGGTTGGATCTGCCAGTGGAATGGCTGCAGCAGCGATCGTTGAAATGGCAGGAGGAACGCCCAGTCAATCCGCTGAGGCCATGGCGATTACCTTAAAGAATATGTTAGGTCTTGTGTGTGACCCGGTTGCGGGACTCGTTGAGGTACCCTGTGTGAAACGGAATGCAATGGGGGCGGCCAATGCCATGGTTGCAGCGGATATGGCCCTTGCAGGCATAACAAGTCGTATTCCATGTGATGAAGTGATTGACGCCATGTACAAAATCGGTCAAACAATGCCGGTGGCCCTTCGTGAAACGGCTCAAGGTGGATTGGCTGCCACCCCTACAGGCAGGGAGCTTGAAGCGAAAATCTTTGGGGTTTCCCTGAATAAACGTGAAGACTCATAATGAAGGACTAACGATCCAGGACATCAAGGGGATTGGTGAAGAAACAGCTGTACAGCTGAATGCAATGGGGATTTATTCTGTTCTGGATTTGTTAGAATACCTGCCTTACAGGTACGAGGATTACAGGCTTCGAGACTTGGAGGAAGTCGCCCATGATGAGCGTGTCACAGTGGAAGGGAAGGTCCATTCAGAACCTGCATTGGTGTATTATGGGAGAAAAAAATCCCGTTTGACCCTACGAATATTGGTCGGTAGAAATTTAGTGCAGGCCGTATTTTTTAATCAACCGTATTTAAAGAAGAAAATAAACCTTCACGATACAGTGACGGTGACAGGAAAATGGGATAAGAACAGGCAAATCATAACGGTTCAGTATTTTCAGTCGGGACCCCATGGGAAACAGGGGGACTTTGAACCTGTTTATTCTTTAAAAGGCTCTATTAAAAACAACACACTTAGAAAATTCATTAAAAAGGCTTTTCAGGACTACAGTTATTTACTGACGGAGAACCTGCCTCATCATCTATTGGAGAAATATAAACTGGCAAGTCGAAATGATGCTCTTTATCATCTTCATTTTCCAGATTCCACTGAAGACATGAAGCAGGCGAGAAGACGATTTGTGTATGAAGAGTTCTTGTTGTTTCAACTGAAAATGCAGGCGCTTAGAAAATTTGAAAGAGAACATTCGTCTGGCGTGCAGCAGCATTATGATCTAGATAAGGTCAAAGCGTTTATTGACTCTTTGCCGTTTCCTTTAACGGATGCACAAAAGCGCGTGGTGAACGAAATTTCAGCAGATATGAAGTCCCCTTATCGCATGAACCGCCTTTTACAGGGTGACGTTGGATCCGGGAAGACGGTCGTATCGGCAATTGCCTTATACTCCAGTGTAACCGCAGGATATCAAGGGGCTTTAATGGTTCCTACAGAAATTCTGGCAGAACAGCACGCAAACTCCCTGAGTGAATTGTTGGAACCTGTGGGCCTTTCTGTTGCCCTGTTAACAAGCTCGGTAAAAGGAAAAAGAAGACGGCTTTTATTAGAAAAATTAAAAGACGGAGAAATTGATATTCTTATTGGAACACATGCACTTATTCAGGAGGATGTTCAATTTAAGCATCTCGGACTCGTTGTAACCGATGAGCAGCATCGCTTTGGCGTGAATCAAAGACGTGTGCTCAGGGAAAAAGGGGAAAGTCCTGATGTATTATTTATGACAGCGACTCCGATTCCACGGACGCTGGCCATTACGGTGTTTGGTGAAATGGATGTAAGCATAATCGACCAAATGCCAGCAGGAAGAAAGGCGATTGAAACTTATTGGGCCAAAGCGGATATGCTATCAAGGGTGCTTTCGTTTATGGACAAGGAGTTAGATCAAGGCAGGCAGGCCTATGTGATATGTCCGCTGATTGAAGAGTCGGACAAACTGGATGTTCAAAATGCGATAGATGTTTACAATCAAATGCTGCACTACTTTGAAGGACGTTACAACGTCGGATTGATGCATGGAAGGCTTCACCCCGATGAAAAGGATGGAGTGATGAGGGAATTTAGTGCAAATCGTCTTCAAGTACTTGTATCCACTACGGTTGTCGAAGTTGGTGTGAATGTACCAAACGCTACTTTCATGATGATATATGATGCCGAGCGCTTTGGGTTGTCTCAGCTTCATCAGTTAAGGGGAAGGGTTGGACGTGGCGAACATCAATCCTATTGCATTCTTCTTGCCGAACCGAAAACCGAGGTTGGAAAAGAACGAATGAAGATCATGACGGAAACCAATGATGGATTTGTTTTGAGTGAAAAAGACCTTGAGCTAAGGGGTCCGGGGGATTTCTTTGGAAGAAAGCAGAGTGGGCTTCCTGAGTTTAAAGTGGCAGATATGGTGCATGACTATCGTGCGTTGGAAGTTGCGAGAGATGATGCTTCAGGCTTGATTCAATCCAATCATTTTTGGAAGGATCCCGAATATGAACCGCTTAGGGAGTATTTATCCGGGTCGGGGATATTAGAGGGTGAAAAGCTAGACTAGACAGGCAGATTGTGAGAATATTTCTTGCAATCTGCTTTTTTTGATTATATACTACTATTAGTACCTAGTACTAATACTGGACGGTGTTGATATTGAGACTTTCAAAGAAAGAAAGACAGGGAAACCTTACAGACACGATAAAGGAAAATCCTTTCATAACAGATGAAGAATTAGCGGAGCGTTTTCGAGTAAGTGTGCAGACGATCAGGTTGGATCGTATGGAATTATCGATTCCTGAACTTCGTGAACGGATTAAATATGTCGCAGAGAAATCATTTGAAGATGAAGTGAAATCATTACCTATTGAAGAGATCATTGGAGAAATTATTGATATAGAGTTAGATCAGAGTGCGATTTCCATTTTTGATGTGAAACAAGAGCATGTTTTCGTTCGGAATGGGATAGCAAGGGGGCACCATTTATTTGCTCAAGCGAACTCTCTTGCTGTTGCCGTAATTAATGACGATTTAGCGTTAACAGCCAAGTCAACGATCCGATTTACCCGACCTGTGAGGGAAGGTGAGCGTGTTGTGGCGAAAGCGAAAGTGATACATATGAAAGATCAAAAGGATCGAACAACTGTAGAAGTTCAAAGTGTAGTCGGTGGCGAACTCGTTTTCACAGGTGAATTTGAGATGTATCGCTCTAAAAAATCTGCAAAGGATGAAGCTTAGATGAAGTTAGCCGTAGATGCAATGGGCGGAGATCATGCTCCTAAAGAAATAGTTCTTGGTGTAAAACGGGCATTAAGTGAATTTAATGATATAGAAGTGGTCTTGTACGGAGATGAAAAGCAAATCAAACAGTACATCACACCAGGTGATCGATTGACAATCGTTCATACCGATGAAGTGATCGAGGCGACAGACGAACCTGTAAGAGCCGTCAAACGCAAAAAGAATGCATCGATGGTTCTGATGGCACAAGCGGTCAAAAATGGAGAAGCGGATGCGTGTATTTCAGCAGGGAATACAGGTGCCCTTATGACAGCTGGATTGTTCATTGTAGGCAGAATTGATGGAATTGAACGACCTGCGTTGGCACCTACTCTTCCAACATTGGATGGTAAGGGGTTTCTTATGCTCGATTTAGGTGCAAATGTAGATGCCAAGCCTGAACATCTGTTTCAATATGCCATCATGGGGAGCATATATGCCGAGAAAGTAAGAGGTATCAACAATCCTCGCATAGGTTTATTAAACATCGGGACCGAAGATAAAAAAGGGAATGAGTTAACCAAGAAGACATTCCAATTATTGAAGGACGCTCCTATTCATTTTATTGGAAATGTAGAGTCCAGGGACTTACTTGAAGGTCCTGCGGATGTCGTCGTAACCGATGGGTTCACCGGCAACATGGTGTTGAAGACGATTGAGGGAACGGCTCTTTCTGTTTTCTCTATGCTTAAAAAGACATTTACAGCGTCCACAAAAAATAAATTGGCTGCAGGATTAGTGAAAAATGATTTAAAGCAAATGAAAAATATGCTTGATTATACAGAGTATGGAGGCGCGGGCTTATTTGGTCTGAAGGCACCGGTGATTAAAGCCCATGGCTCCTCGAATGAAGTTGCCCTATTTAATGCAATGAGACAAGCCAGGGAAATGGTGAAACACAATGTCTCCAATACCATTAAGGATGCTATCAAAGGGAGTGAAGAATAACATGAGTAAAATTGCGTTCATTTTTCCTGGACAAGGTTCTCAAACTGTCGGGATGGGTAAAGAATTAGCTGACAAATACCCTGAAGTACATGTGTATTTCACTAAAGCGGATGAAAGATTGGAATCGGATTTAACAAGTGTTATATTTGATGGACCGCAAGAAGAGCTTACTCAAACAACAAATGCACAGCCGGCTTTATTAACAACGAGCATCGCGATTCTAGATCGTTTAAAATCAGAAGGTATTACAGCAGATTATACGGCTGGACATAGTTTAGGTGAATATTCCGCCCTGGTAGCTGCGGGTGCTCTCCGCTTTGACGATGCGGTTTATGCTGTTCGTAAAAGAGGGGAATTCATGGAAGAAGCGGTTCCTAGTGGAGAAGGCACGATGGCTGCTGTTCTGGGCATGCCAAGAGAGCCACTAAAAGAGATTACCGATCTTGTAACGAAAGAGGGACATCCAGTAGGGCTGGCAAACTTAAATTGTCCTGGTCAAATTGTGATTTCAGGTACGGTGAAAGGGGTGGAACTTGCTTCAGAGAAAGCCAAAGAAGCTGGAGCGAAGAGGGTCATTCCACTTCAAGTGAGTGGTCCATTCCATTCTCAATTAATGAAACCTGCTGCAGATCAGTTTGTTTCCATTTTGGATTCAATTACGATTGAAGATGCAGCTGTACCGGTCATTGCGAATGTGACGGCAGAACCTGTGACCAATCGTGAAGAAATCAAGCGTTTATTAATCGAACAATTATACTCACCTGTTCAATGGGAAGATTCTGTTGAGAAATTGCTTGAATTAGATGTAGATACGTTCATTGAAGTTGGACCTGGTAAAGTACTCTCAGGTTTAGTGAAGAAAGTGAATAGACGGGTGAAAACGTTTGCTGTTCAAGATGAAGCATCCTTGGAACAAACCATCCAAGCGTTAAAGGAGGAAGCGAAATGAATTTAGAAGGAAAGGTTGCCCTTGTAACGGGAGCGTCCCGGGGTATCGGAAGGGAGATTGCCCTCCAGCTTGCCCGTGAAGGCTGTAATGTAGCCGTCAACTATTCTGGTAGTGAAGCGAAGGCTAATGAAGTCGTCGATGAGATTAAAGGTTTAGGCCGGGAAGCCATTGCCGTACAATGTAATGTATCAGATAGTGATGCTGTCCAAGCAATGGTGAAGGAAACGATTGGCCAATTCGGTTCAGTGGATATTCTTGTTAATAATGCTGGAATCACGAAGGATAATTTATTAATGAGAATGAAAGAAGCTGAATGGGATGATGTCATCAACATCAATCTTAAAGGTGTTTTCCTATGCACCAAGGCCGTTACACGCCAAATGATGAAGCAAAGAAGCGGTCGAATTATCAATATTTCTTCGATTGTCGGTGTGAGTGGAAACCCTGGACAGGCAAACTATGTGGCAGCTAAATCTGGTGTGATCGGATTAACGAAAACAACAGCCAAAGAATTGGCACCCCGAGGCATCACGGTGAATGCAATCGCTCCGGGATTCATTTCCACGGATATGACGGATCAGCTTCCGGAGGATGTACGTAATGAAATGTTAAAGCAAATCCCTTTAAGCCGCTTTGGTGATCCTCAGGATATAGCGAAGGTGGTAACGTTCGTTGCATCTGAATCTGCTTCCTATATGACTGGGCAAACTCTCCATATCGATGGTGGAATGGTCATGTAAAGACAAAAAATAATAATTTATCAATTGTTTTCGTGGATACTCTTTTCATTAGAGGTCAAAATGCTCTATAATACTTGAGGGGAGGTGACAAATATGGCAGAAGTATTAGATCGTGTAACAAAAATTATCGTAGATCGTCTAGGTGTAGATGAATCTCAAGTAACTCTTGAAGCTTCTTTCAAAGAAGATCTAGGAGCTGACTCCCTTGATGTAGTTGAGCTGGTTATGGAACTTGAAGATGAGTTTGACATGGAAATCTCTGACGATGATGCTGAAAAAATCGGCACAGTAGGTGATGCTGTGAACTACATAAAAGCAAAAGCTTAATCGTTAGATTGAATTAAAAGATAAGCACATGCTGATCTTTCATTCAAAACCATTTAAAACTTGGTAGAGGTCTCACTTCTACCAAGTTTATTTGTGTTCTGACATGCGCAAGAAACTTTTGCGTAATTGCTTTTTTTAGCATAAACTTGATAAGTAGAAAAAAGAGAACATATAGAGCAAGGTGGAGTGCCTTATGCGGAAGCAAAGTAGAAACAAAGGAATATCCAGACATAAAAATGATAGTAAGTTTAAAACGTTTCAGGATGAAATCGGAATTCAATTTAATGATGAAAAACTACTTAAACAAGCTTTTACTCATTCATCCTATGTGAATGAGCATCGTCGTAAGCCTTATGAAGACAACGAACGCTTAGAATTCCTTGGGGATGCCGTTTTGGAATTGACGGTTTCTCAATTTCTTTTCAAGAAGTATCCAATGATGAGTGAGGGTGAACTTACGAAATTAAGGGCAGCCATAGTATGTGAGCCTTCCCTGGTTAAGTTCTCGATTGAAATGAATTTCGGTGAACTCATCTTACTTGGTAAAGGTGAAGAAATGACGGGCGGTCGGGAAAGACCAGCATTACTCGCAGATGTCTTCGAGGCGTTTATCGGAGCGGTATATTTGGATCAAGGGTTAGAAACAGTGATCTCAATCCTTGAAAAAGTTGTCTATCCAAAAATTAACGTCGGTGCTTTTTCTCATGTGATGGATTATAAGAGTCAGTTACAAGAGCTGGTCCAACGGGGCAGTGCAGGGATGATTGAATACAGCATCCTTGAAGAAAGCGGGCCTGCCCATAACCGGCAGTTTATTTCCCGAGTGAGTTTAAATGACGATGAATTAGGCATTGGAAAAGGCCGATCTAAGAAGGAAGCTGAACAACAAGCCGCACAGAAGGCTCTTGAGAAGCTAAAACAAAAGCTAGACGCTAAATAGGGGGAAAGAAGATGTTCCTCAAACAACTAGAAGTAATGGGGTTTAAATCTTTTGCAGAAAGAATATCCGTGGAGTTTGTCCCGGGTGTTACAGCCGTTGTTGGACCAAACGGCAGTGGAAAGAGCAATATTATAGACGCGATTCGCTGGGTACTGGGTGAGCAATCTGCGAAAAGTCTGCGCGGATCGAAAATGGAAGATGTTATATTTGCCGGAAGTGATTCAAGAAAAGCCCTTAACATAGCAGAGGTAACCCTTGTCCTGGATAATGAAGACGGTACCCTTCCGATCGATTACAGTGAAATCAGTGTTACAAGAAGAGTGTACCGTTCTGGAGATAGTGAGTATTTACTGAATAAGCAACCTTGTCGATTGAAAGACATCATTGAATTATTCATGGATTCAGGTTTAGGGAAAGAAGCGTTCTCCATTATCAGTCAGGGGAAAGTGGAGGAAATCCTGAATAGTAAGCCTGAAGAACGTAGAACCATTTTTGAAGAGGCAGCCGGAGTATTGAAGTATAAAACACGGAAGAAAAAGGCGGAGAATAAGTTATTCGAAACACAGGAAAATCTTAATCGTGTGAATGATATTCTTCATGAGTTGGAAGGGCAGGTAGAACCCCTTAAAATTCAAGCTTCGATGGCACGTGATTATTTGGAGAAAAAAGAAGAGCTGGAGAAGTTCGAGGTCGCATTGACGGTCTATGATATTGAGGATTTACATAAGCAGTGGGAAAGGCTTAGTGAAGAATTTGAACATCATGGAAAAGAAGAACTGGCACTTTCCACCCGTATACAAAAGAAAGAAGCCGTTCTGACCCAAACCCGTGATAAAATTGCGGCTCTTGATGAGTCGATTTCAAATCTTCAGGAAGTGCTCCTCGCTACAAGTGAAGAATTGGAGAAACTTGAGGGTAGGAAGCAAGTATTAGTGGAACGGAAGAAAAATTCCTCTTCCAACGAAACTCAATTAATACAATCGATAGAAGAAGCAGGGGAACAAATTCGACAACTGACTTCTGAAAAAGAAAAAGCAGAAATGGAATTCAAGTCTATCGATTCAGTCGTGAAGGAACTAAAAGAGCTTCTTATAACGAAACAGAATCAATTTAAGCATTACAATGAAAATATTGAAGATGTAATAGAATCCTTTAAAAGTGATTACATTGAAAAGCTGAATCAGCAGGCGTCAGCCAAAAATGAAATTCAGTACCTTGAGCAGCAGCTGGAGCAGCAATCCAATCGAAGCGGCCGATTAGAAGCAGAAAATGAAAAGTATGTGATTCAGCGTGATGAATTGCATGTGAGTCACAAAGAACTTTCAAAACTGCTGCAGGAGCAAAAAGAGGTAATCGATGAGCATATATTCTTCTATCGTGAGGAACAGCAAAAGCTTGAGTCGGTGAAGGCCAAATATGAAAAGCAAGAAAAAACCCTATATCAAGCTTTTCAATTCCTCCAACAGGCGAAATCCCGGAAAGAAATGCTGGAGGAAATGGAAGACGACTATACAGGTTTCTTCCAAGGTGTAAAAGAAGTCCTAAAGGAACGTGACGGTCAGTTAACCGGGGTTCAAGGAGCGGTGGCGGAACTGATAACCGTACCTAAATCATATGAAACGGCTATGGAGACAGCTCTGGCAGCCTCCATGCAGCATATCGTGGTTGATACTGAAGAAGATGGCCGAAAAGCCATTGCTTTCTTAAAGAAGAACCAATACGGCCGTGCTACTTTCTTACCGATGAATGTCATCAAAGGGAAATCGATACCCGATAGTCAAAAAAATATGCTGAAGGGGCATCCTTCCTTTATAGGAGTTGGAACCGACTTACTGAATTATGATCAGCGTTTCCAGATGGTGATTTCGAACCTGGTTGGAAATGTGATCATCGCGAAGGATTTAAAGGGAGCAAATGAAATCGCTAAGCTTATACAATATCGCTACCGTCTAGTGACCCTGGACGGAGATGTGGTGAATCCCGGCGGGTCCATGTCCGGTGGTACCGTGAAGCAGAAGAAAAATTCGCTTCTCTCCAGAAAAGGTGAGCTTGAAGAAATGAAAGAAAAGCTTGCAACGATGGAAGACCAAACTGAACAGCTTCAATCTCAAGTGAAATCACTGAAAGAAGAAAGCAGCTTCAGAGAGAAGAAGCTGGAAGAAATGAGGGTGAAAGGAGAGCGTTTGCGTCTCAAGGAGCAAGAGCTTCTTTCAAAGCTTCGTGAAAATGAATTATCCCAGCAGAATCTCGATGAAAGGCTTTCAATATATGATTTGGAGAAAAAAGACTTTACGTCGGTTAAAGAAAAGCATGATTCCAGAACGAATGAATTAAGAGCGTCTCTGGATGAAATAGAAGAAGATATTACAAGGCTCGATCAAAAGATTAGCGAGCTTACTCTCCAAAAGAATAGTGAACGAACGTCCAAGGATGCTTTGTTGAATGAAATCAGTGATATAAAAGCAAACCTGGCCGCACGTAACGAGCAATTGGTGAACAGTCGCAATCAATTAATTCGTGTGAAGGAAACGATCGTCGATACAAACAAGCGAAAGTCGACTTTACAAGATGATCTGGAGTGGCTGCAGACTGAAATGAAGGATAATTTTTCAGGAGAAGAGCAGCTTGGGAAGAAGGCTGAAGAGTGTTCGGTTCAAAAATCAGAAACTTCAAATTTGATTTCTTTACGACGGGAAGAGCGCTTGAATCTTCAACATACGGTTGAAGATGAGGAGCTCGAGTTGAAAGAATTAAAGCGTCAGCATAAAGGGTTGGTAGGAGCTTTAAGAGACGAGGAAGTGAAAATCAATCGTCTGGATGTTGAACTGGAGAATAGACTTGATCATTTACGTGATGAGTATATGCTTTCGTTTGAAGCGGCTAAGTCGGATTATCCCTTAACGATTGCGGTCGATGAAGCGAGAAAGAAAGTGAAACTTGTGAAATTGGCCTTGGAAGAACTGGGAACCGTTAATCTCGGTGCCATTGATGAATATGAACGAGTGAAGGAAAGATACGAATTTTTAGTAGAGCAGAGGAATGATCTGACGGAAGCGGTTGACACTCTTTATCTGGTCATTAATGAGATGGACACAGAAATGATCAAACGCTTTGATCAAACCTTCACGGCGATTCAAGTGGAATTTGAAGGGGTATTTAGAGCATTGTTTGGAGGGGGAAGAGCGCAGTTGAAGCTGACTGCCCCATCTGATCTCCTTCATACGGGGGTTGATATAGTAGCCCAGCCTCCAGGGAAGAAGCTGCAGAACCTTGGGCTGATGTCCGGGGGGGAACGAGCCTTAACGGCCATTGCCCTGCTGTTTTCAATACTCAAGATCAGACCTGTGCCATTCTGTATACTGGATGAAGTAGAAGCAGCTCTTGATGAAGCAAATGTACAGAGGTTCAGCCAATATTTAAAGAAATTCAGTGACGAAACACAATTCATCGTCATTACCCATCGTAAAGGAACAATGGAAGAAGCCCATGTGCTGTACGGTGTAACGATGCAGGAATCCGGTGTGTCCAAATTAGTATCAGTCAGACTGCAAGAAACAAAGGAATTGTTAGAAACTTAATGAGTGGGGTGTGAAAGGTTGAGTTTTTTTAAGAAGCTTAAAGATAAGTTTACACAATCAAGTGACAACGTATCAGATAAATTCAAAGATGGACTAAGTAAAACGAGAAATAACTTTACAACAAAGGTCAATGACCTGGTTGCGAGATACCGCAAAGTGGATGAAGAATTCTTTGAAGAGCTGGAAGAAATCCTCATCGGAGCGGATGTTGGGTTTGATACGGTCATGGAACTGATAGACGAACTAAAGCTTGAAGTGAAGCGAAAGAATATCCAAGACACTGAAGGTGTTCAATCAGTCATTTCAGAGAAGCTTGTTGAAATCTACCAAGGAGGTCGTGATGAGGACAGCAGCCTGAATATTCAAGATGATCAGCTGACGGTTTTGCTGTTTGTCGGAGTGAATGGGGTTGGAAAGACGACGACCATTGGGAAGATGGCTCATATGTTCAAGGAACAAGGTAAGAATGTGGTACTTGCAGCAGGTGATACATTCCGTGCAGGAGCGATCGAACAGCTTGAAGTATGGGGTGAGCGTGTAGGAGTTCCCGTCATTAAGCAAGCTGCAGGAAGCGATCCGGCAGCGGTTATGTTTGATGCAGTTCAATCAGCTAAAGCAAAAAAAGCGGATATTCTTATTTGTGATACAGCAGGAAGATTGCAAAATAAAGTGAATCTGATGAAAGAACTTGAAAAAGTGAAGCGGGTGATTGAGAGAGAAGTTCCAGGAGCCCCCCACGAAGTATTACTCGTTCTTGACGCGACCACAGGTCAAAATGCCATGGTGCAAGCGAAAACCTTTAAAGAAGCAACAAATGTCTCAGGGATCGTCCTGACGAAGCTGGATGGTACAGCAAAAGGTGGTATTGTCCTTGCGATCAGAAACGAGCTTGAAATCCCTGTGAAATTTGTAGGTCTGGGAGAAAAAATGGACGACCTCCAGCCTTTCGATGCTGAAAAGTATGTATACGGCTTATTCTCAAACCTGGTTGATAAAGAAGAAGAATAGATTCAAGAATCGATAGGGTAGCCTGTTTGGAAGACTTTAAGAAGTCCTCTTGCAGGTTACTCTTCTTTTGTGTGGGGAGTTTGGGATATTCTCTATGAAAAATCCATAAGTATTCTTGACAAACACCCGTAAACACTGTATTCTTCATATGTAAAGGTTTTTCACTTAACAAGGAGGGATATCCGTGCTGGAGAAAACGACCAGAATGAATTATCTCTACGATTTTTATCAATCTTTGTTAACTCCTAAGCAGAGAAGCTATATGTCCCTCTATTATTTGGATGATTTCTCTTTAGGGGAAATCGCTGAAGAGTATAATGTTAGTCGACAAGCAGTGTATGATAACATTAAACGAACAGAGGCCATGATCGAGGAGTACGAAGAAAAGCTTTTATTATTTAATAAATTTCAAGAACGCAACGAGATTCTTGATCAACTCAGACAAAAAATAGGGGAATCATCAATCGATTCTTCTCATTGTTTAAAACTCATTGATGATCTTGAAATATTGGATTAGGAGGCGGCATGAATGGCATTTGAAGGATTAGCCGACCGACTGCAAGGTACAATACAAAAAATCCGTGGAAAAGGAAAGATTTCAGAAGCGGATGTTAAAGAGATGATGCGTGAAGTTCGTCTTGCTCTTTTGGAAGCAGACGTTAATTTTAAAGTGGTGAAGCAATTCGTCAAGAAAGTAAGTGAACGGGCTGTCGGACAAGAAGTCATGAAGAGTCTTACACCAGGACAACAGGTCATTAAAGTTGTCCAGGAAGAGCTTACAAACTTGATGGGTGGCGAACAAAGTCAGATTGCCGTCGCAAAACGTCCTCCGACCGTCATTATGATGGTTGGTTTGCAAGGTGCAGGTAAAACGACGACCACTGGAAAGCTTGCGAACCTGCTTCGAAAGAAACATAACCGCAAACCACTATTGGTGGCTGCAGATATTTACCGTCCCGCTGCCATTAAGCAGTTAGAAACCATCGGGAAGCAACTAAGCCTACCTGTGTTTTCACTGGGAGATCAGGTGAGTCCGGTTGAAATTGCGAAAAGAGCCGTTGAAAAGGCAAAAGAAGAACATCACGATTATGTTCTGATTGATACAGCAGGTCGACTTCACATTGATGAAAACCTAATGGGAGAGTTGAAAGAAATTAAAGAACTCTCAAATCCAGATGAGATATTCCTCGTAGTGGATGCCATGACAGGTCAAGATGCGGTTAATGTTGCCCAAAGCTTTAATGAGGATCTTGGCATATCGGGTGTTGTCCTGACAAAACTTGATGGTGATACACGAGGCGGGGCCGCTTTATCCATCCGTTCAGTCACTGAAAAACCAATTAAATTTGTTGGGATGGGTGAGAAGATGGATGCGTTAGAAGCATTCCATCCCGAGCGCATGGCATCACGGATCCTTGGTATGGGAGATGTTCTTTCCCTTATCGAGAAAGCACAGGCCAATGTCGATGAAGAGAAAGCCAAAGAACTTGAACAGAAAATGCGTACCATGTCTTTCACTTTTGATGATTTCCTGGAGCAATTAGGACAAGTGAAGCAAATGGGCCCACTTGATGAGTTACTGAAAATGATGCCTGGAGCAAACAAAATGAAGGGCTTGGATAAGATTCAAGTCGATGACAAGCAGATCAGTCATGTTGAGGCAATCATCCAATCGATGACGAAGGATGAGAAAATTCATCCGGAAACCATCAATGCTTCGCGTCGTAAAAGAATTGCGAAAGGGAGCGGAACATCCATACAAGAGGTAAACCGACTTCTCAAACAATTCGAGGACATGAAGAAAATGATGAAACAAATGAGTGGGATGCAAGGAAAAGGTAAGAAAAAAGGGATGAAATTCCCATTTATGTAAGCAATTCGTTCGGTTTTTCAAAAGAAAAATTGAACTGTTAAGAAAAAACACTTTACAAACAAAATACACATTTGATATTATACTAACTTGTGTGAAACTATTCGGAGGTGCTTTAATTATGGCAGTAAAAATCAGATTAAAACGTATGGGATCAAAAAGATCTCCTTTCTATCGTATCGTAGTTGCAGATTCTCGTTCACCACGTGATGGACGTCAAATCGAAACAGTTGGAACTTACAACCCGGTTGCTAAACCAGCTGAAGTGAAAATTGATGAAGAGTTGGCTCTTAAATGGTTATCCAATGGTGCTAAACCATCTGACACAGTTCGTAACCTATTCTCAAAACAAGGCATTATGGAAAAATTCCACAATGCTAAAAACAGCAAGTAATCGATTAAATCGATGAAGGATCTTATTCTAACGATTGTGAAACCCTTAGTTGACCATCCGGACTCAGTCCACATCGAAACTGATGAAGGAACGAACGGCATAACTTATAAGTTATCTGTTCATCCTGAAGACATGGGGAAGGTCATTGGGAAACAAGGGAGAGTAGCTAAATCGATTCGAACTGTGGTATACGCTGCAGCAGGATCTTCACAACAGAAGAAAATCTTCTTAGAGATAGTGGAGTAAGGAAGCCAACATTTGGCTCTTTACACGAAAGGGTCCTAAGACCTCGAACACCGACTCTATAGAATCAGGGGACTGACCCACAAAGGTTACTATACAGCCTTAAGACGTCAGTCCCCTTTTTCATAGGTTTATGCTGCATGATTTAAAGAAAGACCTTCACAATCCACCACTCCCCCAAGAGAACACCCTAAGGATATCGTACGACAGCGTGGGGTGAATAGAAGGAGGAGGAAGAACTGTTGAATGTGATACATACGATTACGATTAAACAGGTGTTAACAGAAAAGAGTAAGGATCTGTTAATGAAACGATATGAGAATCAAAAGTTTCATTTAGCCAAGGAAAGCGATCAGTTACAGTTCGAAATGAAAAAGATTGAACGTGGTAAGAAATACCCTTCTCATAAATTAAACCAGCACTTCGAAAGAGAATTGAATGAGCGGGCTGAAAAGATCAAGCTCTTGGATTTCCAAATCGAGCAGTTAAATATCCTTCCTGTTGGAAGCGAGCTAAAGGAAAAGGAAGTCCAAGGTATGGTTGACATTCAAGTTGGTGACAATTGGGAAGAAGAAGCACTTTCTAAGACAATTATTATTGAAGATGGTATTGTGAAAGAAATTCGTTGAGGCAAGAGGTGAAAGTGATGGAAAAGTGGTTTAATGTAGGTAAGATTGTCAATACTCACGGAGTTAAAGGAGAATTAAAGATCGTTTCTACGACAGATTTTCCCGAGGAGCGATATCAAAAAGGGAACACACTTTATTTGTTTCAAGGTCAAAACCAGGAACCGATCAGTCTCGTGATCAAATCTCATAGAAATCATAAGAGCTTTGATTTATTGACCTTCGAAGGGTATGAAAATATCAATGAGGTTGAGAAGTTTAAAGAAGGTATCCTGAAGGTACAAGAAGACCAATTACAGGAACTTGAAGAAGGAGAATACTATTTCCACGAAATCGTTGGCTGTAAGGTCTTAACCACTGCCGGGGAAGAGCTTGGGACCATAAAAGAGATTCTAAGCCCGGGAGCGAACGACGTATGGGTTGTGAAGGGTCAAAGAGGGAAAGAATACCTTATCCCTTACATAGAGGATATCGTGAAGACAATCGACATAGAGAAACAGCTCGTTACGATTGAACCGATGGAAGGCTTGTTGTCATGATGAGGATTGATGTCCTGTCTCTATTCCCGGCTATGTTCGAGGGGATCTTTGGTGAATCGATTCTTAAGAAGGCTTACGAAAAAGAAGCCGTAAGCTACAATGTAATTAACTTCAGAGAATACGCTGATAATAAACATAATCAAGTTGATGATTATCCTTATGGTGGAGGAGCCGGAATGGTATTGAAGCCACAGCCTATCTTTGATGCGGTCGATGCCTTAAGGAATGAGAAACAATCAAAGCCAAGGGTCGTCCTGATGTGCCCGCAGGGTGAACGCTATACACAACAAAAGGCAGAGGAACTTGCTAAGGAAGAACATCTCGTATTTATATGCGGTCATTATGAAGGCTACGATGAGCGTATCAGGGAGCATGTTGTAACGGACGAAATCTCGATTGGAGACTATGTATTAACTGGTGGAGAACTTGGCGCCATGGTTGTCATCGATAGTGTAGTTCGCCTGCTTCCTGGGGTGCTTGGGAATGAGGATTCACCCATTCAGGATTCGTTCTCATCAGGACTCCTTGAGCATCCCCATTATACCCGGCCGTCGGACTTTAGGGGGATGAAGGTACCAGATGAGCTGATCTCAGGGAATCATCGTCTGATAGATGAATGGAGAGAGAAGGAGAGTCTGAGAAGAACCTTTGAAAGAAGACCGGATCTATTAGAAAGCTATACACTCACAGATCGACAAAAAGCCTGGATAGAGGATTGGAGAAAGTCTAAATAGGCTATTGCATCCTGGTTGTCTGTGTGATATTATATTCTTTGTGGCTTGAGGGGTTATCCCCTGTTGCCATTGATCCCGATGTTCCGCTGCAATCTATCGCTTTTGTAAGAGCATCTGTTGGAAGGAGTTGAAAAAGATGCACAAATTAATCGAAGATATTACGAAAGAACAACTTCGCTCTGATCTACCATCTTTCCGTCCTGGTGATACAGTACGTGTACACGTTAACATCGTTGAGGGTACTCGTGAACGTATTCAGGTATACGAAGGAGTAGTAATCAAACGCCGCGGTGGCGGTATCAGCGAAACATTTACTGTTCGTAAAATTTCTTACGGTGTAGGTGTTGAGCGTACTTTCCCAGTACACACACCAAAAATCGCTAAATTAGAAGTTATTCGTCGCGGTAAAGTCCGTCGTGCGAAACTTTATTACCTGCGTAATCTGCGTGGTAAAGCGGCTCGTATTAAAGAAATTCGATAAGAACGTAAGAAAAGGAGCTTGGAGACAAGCTCCTTTTCCTTATTCTAGAAGACCTTTTCTTGTGTAATAAACGAAACGTCGGACAGACGGACTGCCTATTTTAATGAAGCCACCTTTTTTTTAATGAGAAATACAAGAATTTCTAGTAGAATAGAAAAAGATAGAAAAATACATTGGGTGGTGGAGATGTGGTTAAAGAGAAAAATGAGTGGTGGGAGTGGATGAAGGCACTGTTGATCGCAGTAGGTTTAGCTGCAATTATCAGATTCTTTTTATTTGCACCTATTGTTGTCGATGGATTATCAATGATGCCTACTTTACATAATGGAGATCGAATGATTGTGAGTAAATTAGGGGAGCCGGAGCGATTTGATATCGTCGTTTTCCATGCACCTGAACAAAAGGATTATATCAAACGTGTCATCGGGCTCCCGGGGGATGAAGTAGAGTACAAAAATGATACATTATATATTAATGGAAAAGCGTATACTGAGCCATATTTACAAGAGTATAAAGATCAATTAAATGATGGTGTATTAACAGAAGATTTCACTTTGAATGATATCATTGAAAAAGGCACTGTTCCAGAAGGGGAAATTTTTGTGATGGGTGACAATCGCCGTTTCAGTAAAGATAGTCGTCACATCGGTACAGTTCCAATGGAAGAAGTGATTGGTGATACAAAAGTGATCTATTGGCCTGTTAAAGATATAGGTTTCGTGAAATAATAGAAAAAAGTTGTTTGGAGGTGGTCATATGACAATACAATGGTTCCCAGGGCATATGGCTAAAGCTCGTAGACAAGTTACTGAGAAGTTAAAACTTGTAGACATTGTGATTGAATTAGTAGATGCGAGAATACCGCTATCGTCAAGAAATCCAATGATAGAAGAAATTATTGGACAAAAGCCGCGACTTGTTTTGTTAAATAAAGCAGATATGGCAGATAAAAATAGAACGAATCAGTGGATTTCTTATTTTAAAGAGCAAGGAATAACAGCTCTTGCTGTAAATGCACAGGCTGGCAAAGGACTTCAAGTCATAGTTCAAGCCGCTAAAGAAATATTAAAAGAAAAGTTCGACCGCATGAAATCAAGAGGAATGAGACCTCGTGCCATAAGAGCCATGATTGTCGGTATTCCTAACGTAGGGAAATCCACATTAATCAATCGCCTGGCTAAGAAAAATATAGCGAAAACAGGGAATACTCCTGGAGTGACAAAAGCCCAGCAATGGATCAAAGTGGGGAAAGAGCTTGAACTACTCGACACGCCGGGTATTTTATGGCCTAAGTTTGAAGATCCTCAAGTTGGATATAAACTGGCATTGACCGGTGCCATTAAAGATACCATCCTGAATTTACAGGATATCGCCGTTTATGGTTTGCGATTTCTTGAAGAGCACTATCCAGACCGATTAGAAGAGCGCTACGGCCTTGAAGAAATACCTGAAGAAGTAGTGGATAGCTTTAATGAAATCGGAACTAAAAGAGGCTGTCTGATGGCTGGTGGAGAAGTGAATTATGACAAGACATCTGAACTTATCGTCCGTGACATTCGAAATGTACAATTAGGACCGATGACGTTTGATATCATTGGTGAGACTGAGCGGGAGAGCGAATAATAAAGAGGCTGTAAAAAGGGGGAATCTCTTTTGCGCAGCCTCTTTATTTATGTAAAGTACATCCGATATAAAAAGGAGGAGCAATGTGAATACAGTACATATGACCATTAAAGAAATAAGGGAAATCATCAGGTCTGCTTCTGCTCATGATCCGATTCTTGATGAGTTGAAGAAGGACGAAAGAATTGGGGTCCAAAAACTATTAAAACAGATTGAACGCGAGCAGATGAAACGAGAGAAGGAAAGAGAAGAATTTGGCGTCCTAACTCAATATGAACGTGAACTTTACCAACAGGGATTCACCCTCATTGCAGGAATCGATGAAGTAGGTAGAGGTCCTCTTGCAGGTCCTGTGGTGGCGGCTGCCGTCATACTCCCTCATGACTTCTATTTGGCGGGATTAAATGATAGCAAGAAGATAACAGAAGCAAGAAGAGAAGACTTCTATGAATACATCAGGGAACATGCAATATCTGTTGGAGTCGGAATGGTACATGCGGATGAAATTGATTTCATAAATATTTATGAGGCTACAAAAAAGGCTATGAGTGAAGCGATCGTCAGCCTGCCGGTTCAGCCAGAGTATTTACTGATCGATGCGATGAAAATTCAATCGCCCTTTCCGAGTCAGTCGATCATTAAAGGCGACTCGAAAAGTATATCCATTGCCGCAGCTTCCATCATTGCCAAGGTAACTCGTGACAGACTGATGAAGGAGTATGCCAGCACCTATCCTGGATATGCGTTTGAGAGGAATGCAGGATATGGCACAAAGGATCATTTAGGAGGGCTGGAGAAATTAGGAGTGACCCCCATTCATCGAAAGAGCTTTGCACCTGTGAAGGAGCTGCTATAGAATAGCAGCCGGATGGACTGTATAAAACGACTATGATTCACAATGAACGGGAGACAGGGAAATGACCCATATTCATGGTATTAACAGTAAACAGCCCCTTGACCAAAGGCCCTTTTCCATTCAAAGTGGAAAAGTTCTATATATCAGTGTCCATAAGCTGTTAGGAGAGGGCAATGCAGTGGTGTCAGCCAATGGACAACGGTTTATTGCGAAAATTGAAGCACCAATGGAAGCTGGTGAACGTTATTGGGTAGAAGTGAAGCAATCTGAAAGTAATGTAAGTCTACATCTAATCCCAAACCGTGGACAAACTGGAGTGGAAAATGGAAAGCATGCAGCAGCGAATCTATTACAGCATTTTTCCATATCAACAAATGGCAAAGAAATGAACGAATTTGTTATGGAGCTCATGAAAAAAAACATTCCCATTCATAAAGAACTGCTAGTATTCGGAGAGAAACATTTGAAAGGGAAAGATTCATCAGAAAGTGTGAAAACCCTGGTTGAAATGGCTAAGAGGAACATGCCGCTTTCTGACAGGGTCTTTCTCTCCATGAAATCGGGAACTTCAACAGATGGCATATTATCCAAGTTAAATGAGCTGGCTTCAAAGTTAAGCGGGACTGGAAGGGATATGGCCACACTCCATTTACTTACAGGGGTCCAGAAACCGTTGAATAGGCTGGCGTCAGAAAGACTAGTGATAAATGCATTATCCCGTTTAGTTGATACTTCCCAAACCTTCTCTAATCGATTAGGCCATTTCGATCTATTGAAATCACTGGGAGTCTTTCCGAAAGAAATCCCCATGAATCAATGGAGGAAAGGGTTAAAGACAACGGTTGTAGAAGAACTGAAACAGTCTTCACACGGGCAGTGGGAAAGGAAGATAGATCTTCTAAGAACCCAATTGGCCAATCATCCAGGTCCAGCTCCCGTAAAGCTTCGGAATGACCTGGATCAGCTTCTATCTACAACTACCGGCATGGGTCGGGATATTCCAAGGCTTTCTGGTACTCTTATCGGTAAATGGATGGATATTATATTGAGCATGGAGACTGTACTAAATGGAGAAAGGGACGAACCTTCCTTTGTGGCAGCTAAAGAGCTGATGGGAGTGGTTGGAGAGGGAAAGTGGCGGTCCATTGAGATGAACTATATGAGGCTCTTGCAGTCCTATGGAAGAGGCGCACCTGCATCGAACATGGAACAGCTGTTTCAAAAACTGCACCTTCAGATAGAACAAGAACTCACTCAGACGATCCGGGGAGAAGAACTGGCAAGGGTGTTGAAAAAAGTAATTGGAACGTTTGGGATTAACTTGGAAGCCCAGTTACAAAAAAATGGCCAAGAGCTTCAAAATCATCCAACAATTAAGCAGCATCTCATCGGGCTAAGTCAAAATCACCCACTCGCAGATATTCGAATGCTAGCCGATGATCTTGTTCTCAAGATGAACCACCAGGTGCTTCAATCACAGGAGAGTTCTCCTTTTCTCACAATCGTACAACAATTCCCATTTTCTTTATTTGGACAGAGCACCGATATCACCCTTCAATGGACAGGTAAAGAGAAAGAAAAAGGTGTGATTGATGGAGACTACTGCCGGGTTTTATTTTATTTAGAACTGGATATCATGAAACAGACATTAATCGATATGCAGGTTCAAAACCGAGTGGTCTCCTTGACCGTTTGGAATGACCACCCAAACGCAGAGAGAATGTCCAGATCATTTATTCCTGGATTAAAAGAAGGTCTGGAGAAGCTGGACTATCAACTATCAATGGTAAAGGTGAAAGCTCCGGATAAGCAGGTTGAGCTTTCTGATAAAATCATGGAAGAACGCTTTAAAACGTTTTCGGGAGTTGATTTAAAGATATGAAAAACCCTCATGAAAGAAAAGAAGCGATTGCTTTAGGCTATAATCAAAGTAGTGAATCGGCTCCAAAGGTCCTTGCTAAAGGGAAGGGAATCATTGCTGAAAACATTTTGGCTCAAGCAAAAGACCATCAAATACCTGTACAAGAAGACAAGAGCTTACTCTCACTTCTTGGAAACCTGGATATAGGGGAATCAATACCTGAAGAATTATATGGCGCTGTAGCGGAGGTTTTTGCTTTCATCTATCGCTTAGATCGGGATATAGCGGGGAAGGGATAATTTCTTTGCCAATCTAATATACTTCATGTCACTAAGGGGTATGAGTACGAAATAGAATAGCGGATTATATTTTTTAAGAATAATAATTTCAAGGATCAATCCTTCAAAAACAATGGAAAATATGGAGCAATTCTACTATCTTAAGTTCGGAATTTTAAAATTAATATAATATTTTTAGCATAATGGTAGACAGATATACTGTCATTTTATACAATGAAAGCGCAGTCTATTTTTTGAAGAGTTTGATAGGAGGATGGAAAATGAATATCCATGAATATCAAGGTAAAGAAATCCTCAGAAATTACGGGGTATCCGTACCAAATGGTAAAGTGGCTTTTACAGCTGAAGAAGCAGTAGAAGCGGCGAAGACATTAGATTCCAGCGTGTATGTAGTGAAAGCCCAAATCCATGCAGGTGGTCGAGGTAAAGCTGGCGGAGTGAAAATCGCTAAAAGCCTGGACGAAGTGCGTACATATGCAGATGAGTTAATCGGTAAAACTTTAGTAACTCACCAAACAGGCCCTGAAGGTAAGGAAGTAAAGCGCTTACTTATCGAAGAAGGCTGTGATATTAAGAAAGAATATTACGTAGGTCTGGTACTCGACCGCGCGACTTCCCAAGTTGTCCTGATGGCATCTGAAGAAGGCGGAACGGAAATCGAAGAAGTAGCAGAAAAAACACCGGAAAAAATCTTTAAAGAGTACATTGATCCAGTTGTTGGATTAACAGGTTTCCAAGCGAGACGTATTGCGTTCAATATCAATATCCCTCAAAAACTTGTTGGAAAAGCAGCTAAGTTCATGATGGGTCTTTACAACGTGTACGTCCAAAAGGATGCTTCTATTGTCGAAATCAATCCTTTGGTTGTAACGGGTGATGGAGACGTAATGGCATTGGATGCGAAGTTCAACTTCGATTCAAATGCATTATACCGTCAAAAAAATGTGATTGAATTACGCGATCTTGAAGAAGAAGATGCAAAAGAAATCGAAGCTTCTAAATATGACCTAAGCTATATTTCCCTGGACGGAAATATCGGTTGCATGGTAAATGGCGCTGGTCTTGCCATGGCAACGATGGACATCGTGAAGCATTACGGCGGAGATCCCGCTAACTTCCTTGACGTTGGGGGCGGTGCTACAGCGGAAAAGGTAACAGAAGCATTTAAAATCATTCTTTCTGATGAAAACGTTAAAGGTATTTTCGTCAATATCTTCGGCGGAATCATGAAATGTGATGTTATTGCAACAGGTGTTGTAGAAGCAGCTAAGCAAATCGGTCTTCAAGTTCCACTTGTGGTTCGTCTTGAAGGTACAAATGTTGACTTAGGGAAAGAAATCCTTAATAAATCAGGATTGAATATCATTGCAGCTGAATCTATGGCGGACGGCGCACAAAAAATCGTTGAGCAAGTAGGCTGAGAAAGGCGGGGGACTAATGAGCGTATTTATTAATAAAGATACCAAGGTTGTTGTACAAGGGATTACAGGATCAACAGCTCTTTTCCATACGAAGCAAATGCTTGAATACGGTACACAAATCGTGGCGGGTGTCACACCTGGAAAAGGCGGAACTGAGGTTGAAGGCGTACCTGTTTTCAATACAGTTGAAGAAGCAAAGAAAGCAACTGGCGTAAATGCATCCGTCATTTATGTTCCTGCTCCGTTTGCAGCAGATGCAATCATGGAAGCGGTAGATGCCGAGCTTGATTTGGCAATCTGTATTACAGAACATATCCCGGTACTGGATATGGTGAAGGTTAAGCGTTATATGGAAGGCAAGAAAACACGCCTTGTAGGACCGAACTGTCCAGGAGTCATCACTCCTGAAGAGTGTAAAATCGGGATCATGCCCGGTTACATCCATACGAAAGGTCATGTAGGGGTTGTTTCACGCTCTGGGACACTTACGTATGAAGCAGTTCACCAACTTTCCCAAGCGGGAATCGGCCAGTCAACGGCAGTGGGTATCGGTGGAGATCCTGTAAACGGAACAGACTTTATCGATGTATTGAAAGCATTCAATGAAGATGAAGATACGTATGCCGTCATCATGATTGGTGAAATCGGCGGTACTGCTGAAGAAGAAGCTGCTGAATGGGTTAAAGCCAACATGACTAAGCCTGTAGTAGGATTCATTGGAGGACGTACAGCACCTCCAGGAAAACGTATGGGCCATGCAGGTGCGATCATTTCAGGCGGTAAAGGAACAGCTGATGAGAAGATTCGCGTTATGAATGAATGCGGAATTCAAGTTGCTCCTACACCTTCAGATATGGGCGAAACATTAATAAAGGTTCTTAAAGAAGAAGGAATCTTAGATAAATGTAAAACTCATTAATCATATATTGAGACTGATGGCATTCATGCTATCAGTCTCAGTTTTATATTCTCTATTAAAGAAAATCCAGGAGGTTATAAATGAAAGACCGTCGTCATATTCTATTTCATATTCATCATTGTCGGGGAATTGGATTGAAAGGAACAAAAAGAATACTAGAATCTCTCCAGGAATTACACTCTATCTTTGATTTATCCCCTTCCACGCTCCAACAAATAACCCTTTCTACCGCAGTCAATTCAGAACTCTTCTATAGAGACCTTCATTCATTTAATTCAGACCGATACAAAAAGCTTTATTCAGAGCATGATATAGACTGGATCACGATTATGGACGAAGATTACCCTGCTCTACTGAGAAACGTATATGATCCCCCCTTTCTTCTCTTTTTAAAAGGAAACAGGAATCTCCTTCATGGACGAAAGAAATTGGCCATTATTGGTTCGAGAAATGCCACCTCTTATACGGAAAAAATTCTTCACGATATGATTCCACAGCTGGTGAAGAAAGAAGTAGTCATTGTAAGTGGACTAGCGCAAGGTGCAGATACGGTGGCTCATAACGAAACGATTCAATCAGGCGGCCAAACGATAGGAGTCCTAGGTGGAGGTTTCAACCACATTTATCCGAAGCGAAATGAAGAGTTAGCCCATCATATGATGAAGCATCAGCTTCTCCTCTCTGAATATCCCCCGTATATTAAACCGGAAAAATGGCAATTTCCTTTTAGAAATAGGATCATCAGCGGTCTTACCGACGCAGTGCTTGTTACGGAGGCAAGAAAAAAGAGCGGGACATTCATCACGGCTGATTATGCATTAAATGAGGGAAGAGAAGTATTATGTATACCAGGATCCATACATGAGCCGTTAGCAGAAGGAACCAACAGTCTAATCCAGGAAGGTGCAAGAATGGTCCTATCAATAGAAGATATTTTTTCAGAACTGGGAGTATAAATTAAGATAATATGATATAGAATCTTTTAATAAAGTAGGGTTTTTCCCATGAATGATTGAATAATAACGAGTTATTTATACAAAATGGTTGCAATTATTGTGAAACTGTTATACATTTTGCAACAGGTATCTAAAACTATATATAAGAGAAATAAATCGTTAAAAGTAGTGATTATCTACACTGATATCAATTTTATACCTATGTGAATGAAAGTGTAAACGTTTCCGTTTCACTTGGATCATAAACATTCCAAGGTGCTATAAACAGTGATTATTTCCCTCTTTAAGGAGGCTAATTGGATGGCAGATTATTTAGTAATAGTAGAGTCGCCGGCAAAGGCGAAAACAATTGAGCGTTATTTAGGAAAAAAATATAAGGTCAGGGCTTCAATGGGCCACGTCAGAGATTTACCGAAAAGTCAAATGGGCGTTGATGTAGAAAACGAATTTGAGCCTAAGTATATAACGATACGCGGTAAAGGCCCTGTATTAAAAGAATTGAAAACAGCAGCCAAAAAAGTCAAAAAAATCTTCCTCGCGGCTGACCCCGACAGGGAAGGGGAAGCAATTGCCTGGCATTTGGCTCACAGCCTTGCCATGGACACCACTTCCGAATGTCGTGTGGTATTTAATGAGATTACGAAGGATGCGATTAAAGAGTCCTTTAAGCATCCACGCGCGATCAATATGGATTTAGTCGATGCTCAACAGGCACGCAGGATTTTAGATCGATTAGTGGGTTACAACATCAGCCCGCTCCTTTGGAAGAAAGTTAAAAAGGGTCTAAGTGCAGGGAGAGTGCAATCTGTCGCACTAAGATTAATTATTGACCGGGAAAATGAAATCAAAAGCTTTACTCCAGAAGAGTATTGGTCAATAGAAGCTGAGTTCACAAAAGGGAACGATACATTCCAGGCATCGTTTTACGGAATGGACGGTAAGAAGGTTGAATTGAAGACCGAAGAAGATGTGAAAGAAGTGCTTGGTAAAGTAAAAGGGAAGTCCTTTGAAATTAATAAAGTAACAAAAAAGGAAAGAAAACGGAATCCCGCTCCGCCATTTACAACTTCTTCACTACAGCAGGAAGCAGCGAGAAAATTAAACTTCCGTGCAAAGAAAACGATGATGCTTGCCCAACAATTATATGAAGGAATTGAGATGGGGAAAGAAGGCACGGTTGGTTTTATTACTTATATGAGAACTGACTCGACTCGTATTTCTGAAGTGGCTCAAAAAGAAGCGAACGAATACATCGTTAATAAATATGGGAATGACTTCGTTAAGCAGTCTGAGCGTAAAGAGAAAAAACAACAAAAATCCCAAGATGCCCACGAAGCCGTCCGTCCTACGAGTACATTAAGGGATCCGGCTTCAGTGAAAGAATATCTTTCAAGAGATCAATACAGACTTTATAAATTGATTTGGGAACGATTTGTCGCAAGTGAAATGTCACCGGCCATTATGGATACGATGAGTGTGGATATTGTAAATGGTTCCGTTATGTTTAGGGCAACCGGCTCTAAAGTGAAGTTTCCAGGCTTTATGAAAGTGTATGTTGAAGGGTCGGATGATCAGAAAGAAGAAAAAGACAATCTTCTACCAGCCTTGGAAGAAAACGATAAAGTGAAAAGTGAAAGCATTGATCCTAATCAGCATTTCACTCAACCACCACCAAGGTATACTGAAGCAAGGCTCGTCAAGACTCTGGAAGAACTGGGTATTGGCCGTCCTTCCACATATGCTCCGACTCTTGATACGATTCAACGAAGAGGCTATGTAACATTGGATAATAAGCGTTTCATTCCGACTGAACTGGGGGAAATCGTTTTAGAACTGGTGAGAGAGTTCTTCCCGGATATCATTGACGTCGAGTTTACGGCAAATATGGAGCGCAGCCTGGATGATATTGAAGACGGCAATGTGAAGTGGGAAAGAATCATCGATCGCTTTTATCAGGATTTTGAAAAACATTTGGAAAAAGCGGAAAATGAAATGGAAAAAATCGAAATCCGCGATGAACCTGCCGGTGAAGATTGTGAAGAATGCGGACATCCAATGGTATTCAAAATGGGTCGATATGGAAAGTTCATGGCTTGCAGTAATTTTCCCGACTGCAGAAATACTAAGCCAATCGTCAAGGAAATCGGTGTGAAATGTCCAAAATGTGAAAAAGGAAATATCATCGAACGCAAAAGCAAGAAAAAACGTATTTTCTTCGGTTGTGACCAATATCCTGAATGTGACTTCTTATCATGGGATAAGCCGATCGAACGGAAATGTCCGAAGTGTTCAGAATTGCTCGTTGAGAAAAAGCTTAAAAAAGGTAATCAAATTCAATGTACTAGTTGTGATTATAAAGAAGAAACTCAGAAGTAGTGTGAGTATCCTGTTCGTCTGAACAATAAAAAAGATTGATTGTTGAACAATGAACTTATACAATATAACAAGGGACTGTCCCAACAGGTGATTTCTCTATTACCTGATGGGTCAGCCCTTTTCTGTTTGCATTTAGTTGAAAAGACCAATTCATCATGTGCTTTTGTCTTTTTTATCATTGTGCATTGGTGTACAATACAATGTGGTTAAGAGGAATGATCGATTTCCAGGAGGTTTATATAGATGCCAGTAAATGTTATTGGAGCAGGGTTAGCGGGTAGTGAAGCCGCTTGGCAGATTGCTAAGAGGGGAATAAAGGTTAACCTCTTTGAAATGAGACCGGTACGTCAAACACCGGCCCATCATACAGATAAATTTGCAGAGCTTGTGTGCAGCAACTCGCTTAGAGCGAATACATTAACCAATGCTGTTGGTGTATTAAAAGAGGAAATGCGGCATTTGGATTCCGTCATCATGTCAGCAGCCGATGCCTGTGCTGTTCCTGCAGGAGGAGCATTGGCCGTGGACCGTCACGAATTTGCAGCCCATGTCACTGATAAAGTGAAGAATCACCCGAATGTCATGGTATATAATGAAGAGGTCACGGATTTACCTGAAGGGATCACCATTATAGCAACAGGACCACTTACAAGTGAGAGTCTTTCAGAGCAAATCAGAAAAGTAACGGGAGAAGAACATTTATATTTCTACGACGCAGCTGCACCAATCATTGAGAAAGATTCCATTGATATGGACAAAGTGTATTTGAAATCCCGCTATGACAAAGGGGAAGCGGCATACTTAAATTGTCCGATGACAGAAAGTGAGTTCAATCGTTTCTACGAAGCCCTTATTTCAGCTGAAACGGTGCCTTTAAAAGAGTTTGAAAAAGAGATTTTCTTTGAAGGATGCATGCCGATAGAAGTGATGGCATCCAGGGGAAGGAAAACCATGTTATTTGGCCCTTTAAAACCGGTGGGATTAGAAGACCCTAAAACAGGTAAACGACCATATGCTGTTGTTCAATTAAGACAAGATGATGCAGCGGGAACTCTTTACAATATTGTCGGCTTTCAAACACATTTAAAGTGGGGCCCGCAAAAAGAAGTGCTTCAATTGATTCCTGGACTTGAGAATGCGGAAATTGTCCGTTATGGGGTGATGCACAGAAATACCTTCATCAACTCTCCCAATGTCCTAAAGGATACCTATCAACTTAAAGACCATGAGAACCTGTTTTTTGCCGGGCAAATGACTGGAGTGGAAGGTTATGTGGAATCTGCTGCCAGCGGGCTGATCGCGGGAATCAATGCAGCGAAATTGGCTACAGGTGAATCACCCGTGGTATTCCCCCATGAAACAGCGATTGGAAGTATGGCAAGATATATTACGACGGCCAACAAGAACAACTTCCAACCGATGAATGCTAATTTCGGTCTACTCCCTGATTTGCCCAAAAAGGTAAAAGGCAAAAAAGAGCGCAATGAGCAACATGCCAACCGGGCATTAGAAACAATTCAGAACTTTGTGAAAAAAGTGTAAAATTCATTGCAAGGGCAGCTGGGTTGTGTTACTATTTAGTAGCCCTTGTGAGGTGTTAAAAATGAGAAATCAATTATATGAACAATTACAATCCTTTACTGAATATATACAAATAGAAAAGCATTATTCTGCTCATACTTTTGAACAATATCGTCATGATATTGAGGAGTTCTACGTATTTATGAAAGAACAAGGTTTAAGTTCATTAAAAGATGTCGAGTATTCTGATGCGAGACTTTTTTTAACTAAGCTGCATGATCATGGTTTAATGAGATCTTCCATTTCCAGGAAGGTATCCAGTTTAAGAAGTTTTTACCGCTATTTAAATCGGGAAAAGCAGCTCACCGATAATCCATTTTCCTTTGTGAATCTTCCTAAAAAAGAACAGCGGTTGCCTAAATTTTTTTATGAGGAAGAAATACAAGCATTGTTAGAGGTGTGCGGAGGAGACAAGCCTTTA
The DNA here is from genome assembly GCF_003315075.1 of Rossellomorea aquimaris. Taxonomy (GTDB): domain Bacteria; phylum Bacillota; class Bacilli; order Bacillales; family Bacillaceae_B; genus Rossellomorea; species Rossellomorea aquimaris_C. Next base: position 217,617 of record NZ_QNRJ01000002.1, on the reverse strand, counting down.
GACATTCGCAACCGGGCCATCTTTGAACTTCTTTATGCTACGGGTATCCGCGTAAGTGAATGCACAAGCATACAGCTGAAGGACGTCGATTTAGGGCTTTCTACAATCCTTGTTAAAGGTAAGGGTAACAAAGAGAGATATGTGCCATTTGGAAGCTTTGCTCACGATGCTATAGAACAATACATAACAGAGTCCCGCCCTAAGTTAATGAAGAATCAAACCCATACCCAATTGTTGGTCAATCATCGTGGCGGAGCATTAACCCAAAGAGGGATACGTCTTATCTTAAATAAGATTATCGAGAAGGCTTCCCTGACCGGAAAAATCCACCCCCATATGTTAAGACATACGTTCGCCACGCATTTACTTAATAATGGTGCCGATTTAAGAACGGTTCAGGAACTTCTTGGACACTCACAGTTATCATCAACTCAAGTATATACTCATGTATCGAAGGATCAGTTGAGAAAGACATATTTAGCACATCATCCACGTGCTTAAGAAGAGTTGGAGGTCAGGATATGGAACAATTCCACGCAACCACTATTTTTGCCGTTCAGCATAAAGGCAAATGTGCGATGTCCGGGGACGGACAGGTGACATTTGGCAATGCAGTTGTGATGAAGCATACAGCAAAAAAAGTACGGAAGCTATTTAATGGCAAAGTATTAGCAGGTTTTGCCGGTTCAGTTGCCGATGCATTCACACTATCAGAAAAGTTCGAAGGGAAACTTCAGGAATTTAATGGGAATCTCCCTAGGGCTGCTGTTGAGTTAGCTAAAGAGTGGAGGAGCGACAAAGTGTTAAGAAAGCTTGAAGCGATGTTGATTGTGATGGACGAAAATCACTTGCTGCTAATTTCCGGGACTGGTGAAGTCATTGAACCGGATGATGGGATTTTAGCCATTGGATCAGGTGGTAATTATGCACTATCTGCTGGAAGAGCTTTAAAACAATACGCAGGTGACCATTTATCTGCCAGGGAAATCGCCCGGTCTTCCTTACAAATCGCTGCTGATATATGTGTATATACGAATAACCAGATTATTGTTGAAGAGCTATAAACATTATTCATCAGGTTGAAATTTTTATATACTTTTACATTATAGGGAAAGTAAGGAGTGTGCCATTTGATGAAGAGTACTGATCACTTAACTCCAAGACAAATTGTTGAACGTCTCGATCAATATATTGTAGGACAAAAAGATGCAAAGAGAGCGGTCGCTGTCGCTTTGCGAAATCGATATCGCCGTAGCCTTCTTTCTGATGTATTAAAGGATGAAGTGATTCCAAAGAACATATTAATGATGGGACCAACCGGGGTCGGGAAAACAGAGATTGCCAGAAGGATTGCGAAGCTTGTCAGGGCTCCTTTTGTAAAGGTAGAGGCTACTAAGTTTACTGAAGTCGGCTATGTTGGACGTGATGTGGAATCTATGGTGAGAGATTTAGTCGAAACGTCTGTCCGCCTGGTGAAAGAGGAGAAAATGGTAGGTGTTCGTGAAAGAGCAGCTGAAAATGCTAACCGCCGCTTAGTGGAACTCGTTGTACCATCTAAGAAAAAGTCCACCTCATATAAAAACCCATTTGAAATGATCTTTGGTGGTAATCAGTCACAGGGCACTTCGGATGAAGAGGAAGAAAAGCAGGAAGAGATTTCCCTTCAAGAGCAAAGGCGCATAGTGGAAACAAGACTTCAAAATGGTGAACTTGAAGAGGAGTTCATCACAATTGAAGTAGAAGAGCAGCAGCCATCCATGTTTGATATGCTTCAAGGCTCCGGTATGGAACAAATGGGCATGAATATGCAGGATGCTATGAGCAACTTTATGCCAAAGAAAAAGAAAAAACGTAAATTAAAGGTGAAAGAAGCAAGAGTCGTTCTTACAAATGAGGAAGCTCAAAAGCTTATTGATATGGATGAAGTAACCCAGGAGGCAATTGTGCGTGCAGAACAATCAGGAATCATCTTTATCGATGAGATTGATAAAATAGCAAGCAAGAGCTCTGGCCAATCTTCAGCCGATGTTTCGAGAGAAGGGGTTCAGCGTGACATCCTTCCTATTGTAGAGGGATCTACGATTGTCACAAAACATGGTTCGGTGAAAACAGATCACGTGCTTTTCATTGCCGCAGGAGCCTTTCATATGAGTAAACCATCGGATCTTATACCGGAATTACAAGGACGTTTTCCAATCAGAGTGGAACTACAGAAACTATCTACAGAAGACTTTGTGCGTATACTCATTGAACCTGATAACGCAATCATTAAACAATATATCGCTTTAATGGAAACAGAAGGTATACAAATTGAATTTTCTGACGATGCTATTCGTAGACTTGCTGAAATTGCCTATGATGTAAACCAGAACACGGATAATATAGGAGCGAGAAGACTTCATACCATTATGGAAAAACTTCTCGAGGATCTTTCCTTTGAAGCTCCTGATATTACATTGGAAACGATTAATATCACACCTAAGTACGTGGATGATAAGTTAGGCGCCATAGCTAAGAATAAGGACCTTAGTCAGTTTATTCTATAAGTTTTCACATTCATTCTATTGGGTAAAGATAGATGAATCAATCAATCAGAATACAAAATTAAATAATAGATACACTTAAGTTGTAGTAGGAGGAAATGTAATGAATTTATTAGGTAAAACAAGAACCATTAACGCTATGCTGCAAAAAGCAGCGGGTAAACCAGTTAACTTTAAAGAAATGTCAGAAACGCTTAGCAAGGTCATTGAAACAAATGTATTCGTTGTAAGTCGCCGAGGGAAATTGCTTGGCTACGCCATTAATCAGCAAATTGAAAATGAGCGAATGAAACAAATGCTTGCCGATCGTCAATTCCCTGAGGAGTATACTCAAAACCTGTTTAATGTTCAAGAGACTTCTCCAAACCTGGATGTTAACAGTGAATATACTGCTTTCCCTGTTGAAAATAGAGAATTCTTCAAAAATGGGTTAACGACAATCGTTCCTATTATTGGTGGAGGAGAAAGACTGGGTACATTGATTCTTGCCCGTCTTGAAGCTAGCTTTGAAGATGATGATCTGATCATGGGTGAATATGGTGCAACAGTAGTAGGAATGGAAATTCTTCGTGAAAAAGCGGAAGAAATCGAAGTGGAAGCTAGAAGCAAGGCTGTCGTGCAGATGGCGATCAGTTCTTTATCATACAGTGAGCTTGAAGCGATTGAGCATATCTTTGAAGAGTTAGATGGTAATGAAGGCCTTCTGGTTGCTTCTAAAATTGCCGATAGAGTGGGTATTACCCGTTCAGTAATCGTCAATGCCCTTCGTAAATTAGAAAGTGCGGGAGTAATTGAGTCTCGTTCCCTGGGAATGAAAGGTACTTACATTAAAGTATTAAACAATAAATTCTTAGTTGAATTAGATAAACTTCGTACAAATTAATCCAAAAAGAGCTGTTCCCTGTTAAATGGGGAACAGCTTTTTTGGTTACCTTCATGCTCGCTTCTGAAGGCATGCTCCGCTTTTGAATCATCCAGCTCCGGGGCTTATGCTTGTCGCCTCTGGGCGAAGCCCCTCCGCTTTTGTAGACGGAAATGTCTGATTGTTTAGGGAAAATAAGCCGAATGGACTATTGGTAATCTTTCATAAGGTATTGTCATATATGGCACGAATAGTACAATAAAGTTACAACAATGTTACGACTATTTTCGACAGTTTGATCAATAAAGATGGCAGAATGAGTAATATGATGACATTCACCTCTTGGAAGGTGATATTTTCGTGTGTAAAAGAATGATAATAGGTGAAACCCCCAATCATGAACCCACATAAAGTCGGATTTTATTCTTATGATAGCCAATCGGAAAGATTCATGTATATGTAACATACATGTAATAAAATTAGAAAAATTCACATTAAATTGGTAAAAAATCCTTGGTAATTTAAGGGTTAAATATAGATTAAAAGTCACGAATTCTTTGAATAACGCCCTCATTCTTGAAAATTTACGGAATATTCATAGACACTAATCTTGCTAAACATTACAATAAATACTGTTGCATGCTAAATTTGTAAAAAATAGTAGTATCTTGTCAAAAAAACGGATAGAGGTGCCTTAAGTGAAATTATTTTCCAACACTTTCACCACTCTGGAAAGAGGACTGAATTACGCCTCGTTAAATCAAAAAGTGATTTCTCAAAATATCGCAAATGTCGATACTCCAAATTATAAAGCAAAAGAAGTGGAATTTAAGACAATGCTGGACCAGTCAGTTCAACAAATGGATGCCAAAAAAACGGATCAACGACATTTCAGCTTTCAGTCAAGTAGTCAACATCCAGCGGTTAAAACCAAAACAGCTTATCAATATAATCACAATGGAAATGGTGTCGATTTAGATCAGGAAATGTCAGAAATGGCTTCGAATCAAATCTATTTCAATGCCTTAACCGATCGAATAAATGGTAAGTTTAACAGTCTTCAAACGGTTGTAAGGGGAGGTAAATAATTATGGCGATATTTACAGGTATGAATACAACAGCATCTGCCCTTACTGCCCAACGCTTAAGAATGGATGTCATTTCATCAAACATGGCGAATGCAGATACAACAAGAGGAGAAATGGTGGGGGGAGAATGGCAGCCATATAAGAGAAAATCTGTTGTGATGGCCCCAAAGGAAAATCAATTTTCTTCCTTTTTAAATAAAGCCATGCATACAAGGGACACTCACACTGTTGGAAGTGGTGTAAAGGTTTCCAGAATTGAAGAAGATGACGAAACACCATTTAAAATGGTGTACGATCCAGAACATCCTGATGCGAATGGCGAGGGATATGTGCAGCTGCCCAACGTAGATCCATTACGAGAAATGGTTGACCTCATATCGGCGACTCGTTCATATGAAGCGAACGTTACTGTGTTTAATGCGAATAAAGCGATGTTAATGAAATCATTGGAAATCGGTAAGTAGGAAGAGGTTATAGATCTATGGCAATACATAATATAGGTTCGATTAATCCTGGAATTATTAGTCCGTCAATTGCAAAAAAAAATGTCTCTCCTTCAGAAGCTACGGAGAATTTCAGTCAATTACTTAAACAGTCCATTGACGAAGTGAATTCCATGCAAGTTCATTCAGATCAAATGACTGAGAAGCTTGTACGGGGAGAAAAGGTTGATCTTCATCAAGTGATGATCGCTTCACAAAAGGCAAGCATCACATTACAAACGACTATGGAAGTGCGTAACAAAGTAGTAGAAGCGTACCAAGAAATAATGAGAATGCCAATGTAGTAGACTCATTCAGTCATGTACCGGAGGATTGTAATGAATGATTCGTTTAAGAAATATACAGAACAGATAAAGTCTTATTGGGCAAGCAGAACAAAAAAACAGAAAATAAGTATGGGAGCAACTTTTCTGATAACAGTCATTCTGATTAGTGTTGTGAGCTTTTTTGCAACAAGAACGACTCTTGTTCCCCTATACAGTAATTTATCACCTTCAGAAACCGGCACGATAAAAGAAAATCTTGATGGTAGAGGAATCCCCTCGGAGATTTCCGATGGTGGCTCAACCATCATGGTTCCTAAAGAACAAGTAGATACATTGAAGGTTGAATTGGCTGCAGAAGGTATTCCTAACTCGGGCAGTATTGATTACTCCTTTTTCAGTCAAAATGCCGGGTTTGGTATGACTGATAATGAATTTAATGTGTTGAAGCTGGATGCGATGCAAACAGAACTTGCTCAACTCATGAAAGGAATCGAAGGAGTACAGGATGCTAAAGTCATGATCAATCTCCCAGAAAAGCAGGTGTTCTTAAGTGATGAAATACAACAAGCATCAGCTTCGATTGTATTAAATACAAATCCTGGTTTCACATTTGATCAAAAGCAGATTAAATCACTATACCATCTGGTTTCCAAAAGTGTTCCTGATCTCCCTACAGAGAATATCGTCATCATGAATCAATTTTTTGAGTATTTTGACTTGGAATCTCAAAATAATTCAATGGGTGGAGGCAACTTTGCTCAACAAATGGATGTCAAGAAAGAAATTGAACGTGATATACAACGTCAGGTTCAGAATATGTTAGGCACATTGATTGGATTTAACAAAGTGGTTGTATCGGTTACAACTGATATAGACTTTACCCAGGAAAACCGTGAAGAAAACCTTGTTACACCAGTTGATGAAGAAAACATGGAAGGAATAGCCGTAAGTGCACAACGAATTACAGAAACCTTCTCGGGAGAAGGAGCAAACCCGGGTGGGACACCTGGAGCCGGTGATGCTAATGAGCCAACAAATACTGGGGATACTTATGGTTCCGGTTCAGAATCAAACGGTGATTATGAACGGATGGAGGAAACGATTAACAATGAAGTCAATCGTATCCGTAAAGAAGTAGTTGAGAGCCCATATAAAATAAGGGACCTTGGGATTCAGGTTATGGTGGAACCGCCAAATCCTGAAGAGATAAATTCCCTGCCACAAGACAGGGTGGATGATATCCGCCAAGTATTATCGACCATTGTACGAACTTCCATTGATAAAGAAGCCAATCCTGAATTGACAGACGAAGCAATAGAAGACAAAGTGATCGTCTCGGTTCAACCATTTAAAGGGAAAGTCGATATGGCACCTGAAGAAAAATCTGTTCTTCCATGGTGGACCTATGTGGTTGGAGGAATACTTCTTATTGTCATTCTACTTTTATTATTTTTCCTGATTCGCTCCAGAAAGAAAGAAATAATAGAAGAAATAGCGTACGAAGAATCAAGGGAACCTGTCCATATACCGGATATTGAGCCTAAAGAGGAAACAGAAGGAACGATTCGCCGGAAACAACTTGAAAAAATGGCCAAAGAAAAGCCTGAAGAATTTGCAAAATTATTACGGACCTGGTTATCAGAGGATTAGGAGGGATGAATGTGGTTAGAAGAGAGAAAGACTTAACGGGAAAACAGAAAGCAGCCATCCTCCTGATCTCTCTTGGGCCTGATGTATCCGCATCAGTATACAAGCATTTGTCAGAAGAAGAAATCGAGAAGTTAACGTTAGAGATTTCCGGAGTCAAAAAGGTGGAGACTGAAGCGAAAGAGGATATCTTAGAAGAATTTCACCATATCGCCATCGCTCAAGATTATATCTCCCAGGGCGGGATTGGCTATGCCAAAACAGTATTAGAAAAAGCACTCGGATCAGAACAAGCATTGGCGATCATTAACCGATTAACTTCATCTTTACAAGTAAAGCCTTTTGACTTTGCACGGAGAGCCGATGCTGCTCAAATTCTCAACTTTATACAAAACGAACATCCTCAAACCATTGCATTAATTCTATCTTATCTTGAACCACAGCAAGCAGGTCAAATTCTTTCTGAACTTCCTCAAGAAGTTCAAGCAGATATTGCCAGGAGAATCGCGATCATGGATGGAACTTCTCCGGAAGTGATAAGTGAAGTGGAAGCAATCCTTGAAAGAAAGCTTTCGGCTACTGTGACCCAGGATTATACGCAAACGGGTGGAGTCGAGGCAGTAGTGGAAGTGCTGAATGGGGTAGATCGTTCTACGGAGAAGACCATTCTGGATGCATTGGAAATACAAGATCCTGAATTAGCTGAAGAAATCAAGAAGAGAATGTTTGTGTTTGAAGACATTGTCACCCTTGATGGACGTTCCATTCAACGTGTCATTCGCGATTGTGATAACGAAGATCTGCTCCTGTCCCTCAAAGTATCAAGTGATGAAGTGAAAGAAGTGGTATTTAGAAACATGTCTAATCGCATGGTGGAAACCCTTAAAGAGGAAATGGAATTCATGGGGCCGGTTCGATTACGGGATGTAGAAGAAGCACAGTCACGGATAGTAGCTGTGATAAGAAGGTTAGAGGATTCCGGTGAAATCATCATAGCCCGTGGTGGAGGAGACGATATTATTGTCTAGAATCATTAAATCCTCCATTGCTCGAACCATTGATGAAAACAAAAAACTGATATCCCTTAAAAGGGTTAAAACACTGGAAGACTTCAAGCAACATGAAGCCAACGACTTTGAAAAGACCAGAGCGGCCGAGGGAAATCACATTATCATTGAAGCGAATGAGAAAGCAACTCGAATTATCGAAGAAGCGAAAGAGATGACCCTCCATGCTCAAAGTCAAATTGAACGCGAGAAAGAAAAATGGCTGGTTGAGCGCGAGCAACTCATGCAGGAAGCCTATAATGCCGGATTTCTTCAAGGTGAAGAAGAGGGTAGAAACAAAGGTTATCAAGAATATCAACAGCGATTAATGGAAGCCAATGAAATGACCGAGAGAAATAAGCAGCAGTATCAAGACTATATTCAAAATGCTGAGAAGGTCATTGTCAGCTTAGGGATTACATGTGCTGAGAAAATCATGAATCGAAAACTTCAGGAAGAACCCGATCATTTCTTTTCAATCGTAGAACGGGGATTAAAGGAGGTAAGGGATCTGCCTCATATTCAAATTCATGTTCATCCGTCCAGGCATAAGCTTTTAGTTGAAAACAAAAATGAGCTTGAAGTCATGTTCCCAACGGATGTTCAATGCTTTATTTATGCCAATGATGATCTTGAACCTGAAGAATGTTATATAGAAACCAATCAGGGACGTGTCATTGTGAGTGTGGACTCCCAATTAAGAGAGTTAAAACAGAAGCTTCTTCATTTTCTGGAAGGTGATGTTGAATGAAAGCAGCAGATCTCGTTCACCATATCCCCCAGATTCCAACTTTCAAAAAGTTTGGAAAGGTAAAACGGGTTGTAGGGTTAATGATCGAATCCCAAGGGCCCGAAAGTTCTGTCGGTGAAGTCTGTCACATTCATATTTTCTCCCGGGGCAAACAAAAAGTGATTCTGGCAGAAGTGGTAGGGTTTAATGATGATTTAGTGATCCTCATGCCTTATACCAATATGCAGGATATTTCTCCCGGCAGTTTAGTCGAAGGGACGTCAAAGTCATTAGAAATCAAAATTGGACCATCCTTAATAGGGAAGGTGATTGATTCCCTGGGACATCCACTTGATGGAAGTCACTTGCCGAATGGCTTAAGTACGACATATACAGAGCAAGATCCTCCCAATCCTTTATCCAGACCGCCCATTAACGAAAAAATGGAGGTTGGTGTAAAAGCCATCGACAGCATGCTGACTGTAGGTAAAGGCCAAAGGGTCGGTATATTCGCTGGAAGTGGGGTAGGAAAAAGCACACTGCTTGGAATGATTGCCCGAAACACGAAAGCGGATTTAAATGTAATTGCGTTAATCGGTGAGCGGGGCAGGGAAGTAAGGGAATTTATTGAAAGAGATTTAGGAGAAGAAGGATTAAAGCGAACGATTGTAGTGGCAGCCACGTCTGATCAACCTGCACTAATGAGGATTAAAGGAGCCTTTACGGCTACTGCCATTGCGGAATATTTCCGGGATAAAGGAATGAACGTCATGCTCATGATGGATTCCGCGACACGTGTAGCGATGGCTCAGAGGGAAATCGGATTGGCGGTCGGGGAACCACCGACCACTAAAGGGTACACGCCATCTGTATTTGCTATTTTACCGAAACTATTAGAAAGAACAGGAACTAATGTACTCGGGAGCATTACAGCATTTTACACCGTGTTGGTAGATGGTGATGATTTAAATGAGCCTATTTCTGACACGGTCAGGGGGATACTGGATGGTCATATTGTGCTTGACCGTCAAATCGCAAATAGAGGTCAATATCCGGCTATCAATATTTTGAAAAGTGTGAGCAGGTTAATGAATCATCTGGCATCTAAGGAACATTTACATGCCGCTACGAGAATAAGAGAGTTATTAAGTACTTATATGAACTCTGAGGATCTTATCCAAATTGGTGCTTATAAAAAGGGTACTTCCCGTGAGGTTGATGAAGCCATCCAATACTATCCAGGTATCATCTCCTTCTTGAAACAGGGTGTATACGAACAGGTTTCTCTCCCTGCAAGTGTTGATGAACTTATAAAGCTATCGGAAAAAGGTGGATGAAACGAGTGAGTTATCAATACAGATTTCAACGTATTTTAACGTTAAAGGAAAAAGAAAAAGATGAAGTGCAGGAAATGTACAGGGGTTCCATTGAAAAGTTTGAAAAAGTTGCCGAGAAGCTTTATGAGTTTCTGAAAAAGAAAGAAAATCTCGAACAGTATCAAGAAACCAAGTTGCAAAATGGTTTATCTGTACAACATATTCGTCATCATCAACAGTTCATCACCAATCTTGAAAGAACCATTTCTTATTACCAGGACCTGATGATACAAGCAAGGAACCGGATGAACTGGTGTGAAGAAAAACTTGTAGATATGAATGTAGAAGTAAAGAAATACGAAAAGATGAAGGAGAATGATCTCCATCGCTTTTTGCAAACGAATCAACAAGTGGAAAATAAACAATTAGATGAAGTATCAGTCGTTCAATATATGAAACGGGGAGTTAGGTGATTTCATGGCAAAGGTGATCGAAGAGGAAAACAAAGAGCAGTCCAGTCGTTTCCAAAGAGTTGTGTTTATCATCTTCATTCCTCTCTTGTTTACTATAACCTTCGCTCTCGTAATCATGACAGTTGCAGGAATCAATGTATTTGAAAAAGCGCAATCATTCAGCTCGGATATCCCTTTTCTGGCTAATATCCTTCCTTCAAACGAAGCCCGGGAAGCAGACGAATTACATGAGCGAATGGTCTCTCTTCAAGCTTCAATCGAAGATCAAGAGGCGAAAATTGCTCAGCTTCAAAATGAAGTAGATAAAAAAGACAGTGATAATGAACAACTGCAAGCAACCATACAGCAGCAAAAAGAAGAGCTTGAAGAGTTACGGCAGATTGGTGAAGAAAACAAACGGGCCTTTAAAGAGGTAGTCAATACATTTGAATCCATGTCAGCAAAGAGTGCTGCCCCTGTTCTGATGAAAATGGATGACGATGAGGCAATGAAGATTCTATCAAATATCAAACCTGATACGCTAGCAGATATTTTAGAAAAAATGCCCCCGGAAGATGCCGCCAGATACACGGAGCTGCTCTCGACGGTGGAAAGATAGGCCAGGTCGTGAGAGGAGGTGAAAAAGTGGAAATCGGAATAGGTACTCAAGCTCCCAACTCTCCCATGGGGATGAGAAAGGAATCAACGCTTTCTAAGAAAGAAATGGATGGGTTTTCAAAACTTTTAGGATTTGTATCGAATCATGTGGTTGAAAGGGAAGAAGTAAAACAGCCCGAGACACTATCTCTTCTGGTTAGCCTGCAAGGCATCTTACGCGCAACAGAACTTGATGAAGTTGGACTGTCAAGCGGGCAAATAGAAGACTTATCGCGATTAAAGGAATTTGACTTTGACCAAATCGCTGAAATAGTTGGTGTGGATAAAGAAGCGGTCAAAACACTTTTCTCTGAGCTTCAATCCGCTCTTATTGGCACTGAGCAATCTTCGTCTTCATCAGGTGATAGTGGAGAGGATCTTCATGAAATCCTGCTGGGAACGATGCAGTTGCTGCAATCCGGATTAAAAAATGAGGTGGGGGGCATAAGCGGAAAAGGGCCAGTAGAAGAAGTGACCAGACTTGTAAAAGTCATTGAACTTTTGGCAGCTAACCGTGACTTACTTGTGGTGGAAGCATCCAAAGCGTCCGAGCTGAAAGAGATGATGAAGATGGTTCAAGCGGGTTTAGATCAATCCCTGACCAAGGAGTTTAATCAGGCGAAGGATTGGTCCCGGTTATTAAAAGATGCTTTTCAACGCCAAGCACCTGTGCAAACAACGGAAAAGCAGTCCTCAACAGAAGGGGTCACAGTGGAGAAGAAAAGTATTCAACCGATTCAGGCAAGCAACATACACTTTGTTCTTCCGAAAACAGAATCCGTTTCCATGAGTCTCTCATCAGGAAATCGCTCCGTTCAATATGAACAATTCGTGAAAGAATTTCAGAATATCCTAAGTAAATCCCAAATGCTGTCACAGCCGAACATGAGTAAGCTGTTAATCAAGCTGTATCCAGAACAACTGGGCTCACTAAGGATTGAACTTCTACAACAAAACGGAGTGATGACCGCAAAAATACTAGCTTCAACGGCAACTGCGAAAGAAATGCTCGATTCTCAAATTCAAGGATTAAAGCATGCATTTACATCTCAGAACCTCCAAGTAGAGAAGATTGAAATCTCACAGGCGTTAACAGATGCTGAGCGGCAATCAAAAGGACAGTCACAGCAACAGTCCTCACAGCAGCAAAAGCAGAATCAGTCAGATGGAGGAAGCGGGGAAGAAGAAAGAACTCAATCCTTTAAGGATTATCTCGTAAATACCGAAATATAGGTGATAATATGACGAAAATCGATCCGAGCTTACTATATTCCACCGTCCAAACAAAACAGCGTGAAGGCGGTAAGGATATTATGGGAAAAGATGACTTCCTGAAAATCCTGATGACACAATTACAGAATCAGGACCCATTGAATCCGATGCAGGACAAAGACTTCATCGCACAAATGGCTACCTTTTCATCATTAGAGCAGATGACGAACCTGACGAAAACAATGGAGAAATTTGTGGATAACCAAAGTCAATCACAATTGATCTCATACAATCAGTTTGTTGGCAAACAAGTGACATGGCATAAAATCATAGAATCAGAAGCGGGCGATGCACCCGAAATACAAGAAGGACAGGGATTCGTAAAAGGAGTCCGCTTTAAAGGTGACTCTGTTGAATTCATCATGGAGGACGGAACAATCCTGACTCCCGGGAATATTTCACAAGTGAATACGACGGATACCCCGGAAGCTTCTCTCGTTAATGCATCTTTATTAATAGGAAAGAATGTAACATGGAACAGTGAAGATGGAGAGATGAGCGGAATCGTTCAATCCGTTTCAAAGAAAGATTCACTTATATGGTTTCATACAGAAGCAGGTGACAAAATTTCCAGTGATAAATTAATTAAAATCGAATCTTAGGGAGTGGTTCTATGGAAAAGACATTCTTTCATCGTTCACCACAACCGATTGTACCAAATAAGACGAAAGCTCTAACTAAACCTTCAAGTGCATCATCATTTGCTTCCCAATTAGATAAGGCAATTCAACATGTATCCCATATACAGATCAGCAAACATGCAATGGTAAGGATGGAGCAACGGGGAATCTCTATTTCTCCACAAACTTGGGAGAAGATAGAGGCGAAAATAAACGAAGCAAAATCGAAGGGTGTCGGGGATTCGCTGGTGATTCTGAAAGATGCCGCACTAATTGTTAGTGCAAAAAATAAAACTGTCATAACAGCAATAGATCGTGAGGAAGCAAGTTCTCAAATATTTACAAATATAAATGGAACCATACTAATAGACTCATAGGCTGGACCAAATAGGAAGCCTGTAGCTGTGGAATGACCGAAACAGCTAACACGAAAGGGGAAAAAACAATGCTACGTTCAATGTATTCAGGAATAAGCGGAATGAAAAACTTTCAAACAAAACTCGATGTAATCGGGAATAATATTGCGAATGTTAATACCTTTGGATATAAAAAAGGTAGAGTTACATTTCAAGATATCGTCAGTCAACAGATTTCAGGAGCTAGTGCAGCAACTGCCAATAAAGGTGGAATTAATCCTAAACAAGTTGGATTGGGATCTCAAATCTCATCTATTGATACAATTCATACACAAGGAAGCTTACAAACAACTGGTAGACCATTAGATTTATCATTGTCTGGTGATGGATTTTTTATGGTTCAAGAAGGTACAACCAATCTTTTTACACGTGCAGGAAATATGTATCTTGATAATGAAGGTACACTTGTAAACTCAAACGGGCTTAAATTACAAGGGAAACAAGCAGATGCTGATAACAATGCACTTACAACTGATATTGGAGAAATGAAGATCCCAACAGATGCTCAAAGTTTTAGTATTGGTAGCGATGGCAGAGTTTCATATATAAATAATGTGGGAGATTTAAAACTTGCAGGACAAATTATGATTGCTAAATTTCCTAATCCTGGTGGTCTTCAAAAAGTGGGGGATAATTTATTTCAAGAGACGAATAATTCCGGCTATATAGATCCTGATAATGATGGTACTTTTGCTCCACCTCAACTTAATGAGCCTGGAGAATCGGGATCTGGTTCAATAGTGTCGGGTACTCTCGAAATGTCCAACGTGGACCTATCCGAAGAATTCACTGAAATGATCACGGCTCAGCGTGGTTTCCAGGCAAATACACGTATCATCACAACGTCGGATGAAATCCTGCAAGAGCTTGTAAACTTAAAACGTTAATTCGTTAAAAAGGGAGGAAGGGACTGACATCTAACAGGTTTTACCTTAGGTTGAATCGGGGGATGGATGTCAGTCCTGAAATTTATGATTACGTTAACCAGACTGAATGGAAAGTCATTTACGTTGAATGCTTTATACATAGAAACAGTAGAAGCGTTTCCGGACACTACGATTCTATTAACAAATGGCAGACGATATGTTGTGAAAGAAACGATGGATGAGGTTGACTCCCTTACACTTTCTTTCTTTCAAAAAGCAAATTTACTCAGCATGCCCCATGAGGGAGGGAGTATCAGTTGAAGAATAAAGCCCTGACAATCATGATGATCCTGTTGGTTACGATTACACTTGTCGGTGTGATTGCGTTAGTTGTCATTCTGAAGTTTTCAGGTGATGAAGAAGCGAAAGAGCCTTCCATAGAAGAAGTGATTGAAAACTCGGTGGACATACCCGAGACGACAACCAATTTAATGAGTAATGATTTCATTCGTATTTCCTTTAAGTTTCAAACGGATAGTAAAATAGCAAAAAGTGAGTTGGAAAAGAGAGATTTTCAAGTGAATAACATCATCATAGAAGAGCTTTCAGAATTGAAAGCAGAAGAACTGCAAGGGAAAAAAGGGAAAGAAATGATCGAAACGAAGGTTAAAGACAAGGTAAACTCCCTTATGCAAGAAGGAATGGTAGAAAAAGTCTATATCACCTCTATGATGATTCAATAAGAAAGCTATTATGAGTGTTTGGAGGTGAAGTGGTGGCGAGTGAAATTTTATCTCAAAGTGAAATCGATGCTCTCTTGTCAGCTCTCAATACAGGAGAGATGAGTGCAGATGATTTCAAAAAAGAAGAAGAAGAGAAAAAAGTGAAAGTGTATGATTTTAAGAGAGCTTTACGGTTTTCTAAAGATCAAATCCGAAGTTTAACGAGAATACATGAAAACTTCGCCCGGATCTTGACTACATATTTCTCTGCTCAATTAAGAACTTATGTTCAAATAAATGTTGCTTCTGCTGACCAGATCCCATACGAAGAATTTATCCGTTCCGTTCCGAAAATGACCATCTTAAACGTATATGAATTACCACCATTGGATGGAAGGATCCTTATGGAAATCAACCCCAATATTGCTTATTCGATGATGGATCGGGTGATGGGTGGAAGGGGAGTCAGCGTTAATAAAGTAGAGAATTTAACCGAAATTGAAACGAGAATTATGAGTCAGCTCTTTGAAAAGGCTTTTGAGAATTTAAGGGAAGCCTGGAGCACTGTGGCTGATGTAGATCCGCTTTTTGCGGAATTTGAAGTGAATCCGCAATTTCTTCAGATGGTGTCACCAAATGAAACGGTTGTGGTAATTTCATTAAACACAACGATTGGTGAAACAAGTGGAATGATTAACATCTGCATTCCACACGTTGTACTGGAGCCGATCCTTCCGAAATTATCAGGAAGCTATTGGATGGAAAGCAAACGTAAAGAGAGCAAGCCGGAAGAAACGGCACATCTAGAAAGAAGAATCAAGAAAGCCCAAGTGCCGATAGTAGCTGAATTAGGACGTTCTGATATTTCAATTGAAGAGTTCCTTATGCTGGATATTGGTGATGTAATCGAAATGAACACCCGAATCGATGATCCATTAACGATCAGAGTGGGTGAAATTCCTAAATTTACAGCTCAGCCAGGGAAGTCAAATAAGAAACTGGCCGTACAAATTTTAGATTCGTTGAAGGGGGGAGACGACGATGATGAGTGATGATATGTTATCACAAGATGAAATTGATGCGTTGCTTCGTGGGTCTGCAGAGCCTGAAGAGGAAACAGAAGAGCGCAAAGAGATAAACAGCAATGATTACATTAGTTCTATGGAAGAGGATGCTCTAGGTGAAATCGGGAACATCTCCTTTGGGAGTTCGGCAACGGCTTTATCCACGTTGCTCAATCAGAAGGTTGAGATCACGACCCCTAAAGTAACGATCATTGATAAAAATTATTTAGAAGAGGAATTTCCTCATCCGTATGTCGCCATTCAAGTTCAATATACTGAAGGATTTTCAGGAGTGAACCTGCTGGTGATCAAACAATCAGATGCATCCATCATCGCTGACTTGATGCTTGGTGGAGATGGAAGGAACCCATCCGGTGATTTGGGGGAAATCCAGCTTAGTGCGGTTCAAGAGGCAATGAATCAAATGATGGGTTCTGCTGCAACTTCCATGTCTACGGTTTTCAGTAAGAAAGTGGATATTTCACCACCTTCCATCGATTTGATGTACATACCTCAAGGAAAGGGAGAAGAAAACCTTCCTGATCAAGATCTATTAGTAAAAGTATCATTTTCATTGAAAATCGGAGATCTCATTGATTCGAGCATCATGCAGCTCCTGCCCTTAAGTTTTGCGAAGAGTCTGGTGGATGAATTAATGAATGGTGGAGCTACTGACGAAGTTGCAACAACGGTTACACCGACCGTGGAACCTCCTGCTGCTCCACAAGCAGAGCCGAATAGCGGTGTGTATGAGGAATCTGTCCGTGTTTCCCATCCGCACGCGTCTCCTCAGCATTTGGGGGGGCAAGGGGTGCATGGAGAAACCGTAAATGTACAACCGGCTACATTTAGTCATTTTGAACCGACAACACTGGGACAACAGGAAACAAAAAATTTGAATATGCTACTAGACATTCCCTTGCAGGTTACGGTAGAGCTCGGAAGGACGAACCGATCAGTCAGGGACATACTCGAGTTATCGTCCGGTTCCATAATAGAGCTTGATAAATTAGCGGGAGAACCGGTTGATATCCTTGTAAACAGTCAATTGATGGCTAAAGGGGAAGTAGTAGTGATAGATGAGAACTTTGGTGTCAGAATTACGGACATTGTAAGTCAAAGTGATCGTATTAAAAAACTTAAATAACATAGACGATGATGGAGGATGACGATAATGGCTAATAAAATTCTAATTGTAGATGATGCGGCTTTTATGAGAATGATGATTAAAGATATTTTGACGAAAAATGGGTTTGATGTAGTAGGAGAGGCAGCCGATGGAAGTCAAGCTGTTGATAAATACAAGGAACTGAAACCTGACCTTGTCACCATGGATATTACGATGCCGGAAAAAGACGGTATTGCAGCTCTGAAGGAAATCAAAGCAGTCGACGCCGGTGCGAAAATCATAATGTGCTCTGCAATGGGTCAACAAGCAATGGTGATTGATGCCATACAAGCGGGTGCAAAGGATTTTATCGTTAAACCATTCCAGGCCGATCGTGTAATCGAAGCCATTCAGAAAGCTCTAAGCTAAAAGATTAGTAAGAAGGTGCATGTATTGAAGAAGATTCGAATTCTAGTGAGTCTTTTTGTTTTTATCATTACTGCAAATGCTGTGAATGTAACAGCATTTGCAGAGGTGAATAATGTCAAGGACTGCATAGAACATCAAGAGAAATGCAATGAGCAGCAAAATAATGAGGCTGACACCTCAGGCGCAGCTACCTCGGTTACTTTTTTGGATTATTTTAAAATGATCGTTGCTCTTATCTTTGTAGTTGCTCTCATATATTTTTTGTTGAAATTCATCAATCAAAAAGGAAGATCCTTTCAACAAACGAAAATAATCAATCATTTAGGTGGAACGCCCCTCGGGGGGAATCGTTCTGTCCAAATTGTTAAGGTAGGCAAACAAGTACTGGTACTTGGTGTAGGAGAAGATATTCAGCTATTGAAAGAGATTCAGGATGAAAAAGAAAAAGAAGATATACTATCCTTTTATCAGGACGCTCAATATCCTGATGCCAAAACAGCCGTTTCCAGTTGGTTAACAAAGGTAAAAGGTCCTTCTCAACCCTCTGACACAAGCTCATTTCAATCACAATTGAAATCACAATTGGAGGAAATGAAAAAGGGAAGAAAAAAGATGTTCAAGGATCTAAAAAAAGAGGAGAATCATTCCGATGAATGAATTCATGGAGTTTTTTAATAGTAGTTCTGCAGATAATGTATCGACAAGTGTTAAGCTGCTATTACTATTTACCGTCCTTTCACTGGCACCCAGTATTCTGATTTTAATGACATCTTTTACCCGGATCATGATTGTCCTGTCTTTTGTCAGGACTTCTCTTGCCACACAACAAATGCCGCCGAATCAGGTATTGATTGGAATTTCTTTATTTCTTACATTTTTTATCATGGCTCCAACTTTCCAAGAGGTAAACGATGAAGCATTGACCCCTCTTTTTAATGAAGAGATAAATCTTGAAGAAGCTTACGACAAGGCTTCGATCCCGTTTAAAGAATTTATGAGTAAGCAAACAAGACAAAAGGATTTAGAGTTGTTCTTACAATATTCCGGGGCTGAACGACCCGAATCTGTGGAAGACATTCCTCTTGCATCCTTGGTACCGGCATTCGCGTTAAGTGAAATTAAGACGGCTTTTCAAATAGGATTTATGATTTTTATTCCTTTCTTAGTCATCGACATGGTGGTAGCGAGTGTCTTGATGTCCATGGGGATGATGATGCTCCCTCCTGTTATGATTTCATTGCCTTTCAAGATTTTACTGTTTGTGTTAGTGGATGGCTGGTATTTAGTCATAAAATCTCTTTTACAAAGTTTTTAAGTAGGTGAGTTTCAATGAATGCTGAATCTGTTATCGCGATCGCGGAGCGTGGAATATATGTAACCCTCATCGTTTCCGCTCCATTACTGCTGTTAGCCCTTATAGTAGGGTTGATCGTCAGTATATTTCAAGCAACAACACAAATACAGGAACAAACTCTTGCGTTTATTCCTAAAATCGTGGCGGTCTTGGTCGGGATTGTTTTCTTTGGACCTTGGATGTTAACGAAGCTTGTGACGTATACCTCACAGATCTTCTCAGATTTAACAAGGTTCGTAGGGTAAGAGAATGGAAGAGCTTGTACCCATTCTATCGGTTTATTTACTAGTGTTTGTTAGGGTTTCGGCTTTTTTTGTTACGATGCCCCTGTTTTCATACCGTAACATACCTGCACAACATCGGGTCGCTTTCTCGTTTGTTCTCTCCTGGATCATGTATTATACGATGGAATCCACGGCATTTGAAATCAACGGCCACTATTTTTTATTGATCATGAAAGAAGCCATGATCGGACTTCTCATCGGTTTTGTTGCCTATATGATTGTGACGGCCATCCAGATAGCCGGAGGGTTTATAGACTTTCAAATGGGGTTTGCCATTGCCAATGTGATCGATCCCCAAACAGGAGCACAAAGCCCTTTGATGGGTCAATATCTATATACATTTGCGCTTCTTTTATTGCTTGCTCTTGATGGTCATCACCTGCTCCTGGATGGGATTTTTTATAGTTATCAGCTGATCCCGATCGATAGCCCGTGGATACCTTTTGGGGATGAGAGATTAATTGACTATGTTATGACATCTTTTAACTCAATGTTCATCATTGCTTTTCAAATGTCGATTCCTGTTGTCGCAACGCTGTTCCTTGTAGATGTGGCCTTGGGGATTGTGGCTCGTACTGTACCGCAGTTAAACGTCTTCGTCGTAGGGTTTCCTATCAAGATTGCCGTTGCATTTATCGTGCTGTTCATTGTAATGGGAGTGATGTTTGCTGTCATGCAGCAGCTTTTTGAAATGATGTTCGTGACCATGAGAGATTTAATGAAAATTATTGGAGGCACATAATTTGAAGTGGCTATCATTAGACCTACAGTTTTTCAGTGGGGAAAAGACGGAGAAAGCGACACCGAAAAAAAGGGATGACGCGCGGAAAAAAGGACAAACAGCAAAAAGCCAGGATGTGAATACAGCCATCATCCTTCTTGCCGTTTTTTTATTCCTTACGTTCAGTGCTTCCTATATTGGGAATATTGTGTTCGATCTCTTTAATCAAACCTTTCAGGAATACATGCTGATGGAACTGACAGAGAATACAGTTCAAGTCATAACCATGGATATTATGAAAGAACTTGCATTGCTTCTCGGTCCGATTATGTTAGTGGCCTTACTTGCCGGGTTGGTTTCGAATTATATACAAGTAGGGGTCATGTTTACGACTAAACCGCTTGAGCCGAAGCTTGAAAAGATTGATCCTATTAAAGGGTTTAAGCGTATCTTCTCTTTAAGAGCAATCGTTGAACTATTAAAATCCATTCTGAAAATTTCCTTCGTAGGTGCGATCACGTTTGTCATTCTCTGGAAGAATATTGATCAAGTGTTGAGCTTATCGTTTAAATCAGTGGGGGATTCATTAGCGACGATGGCGAGCTTGACTGTACAAATGGGAATCGCTGCTTCACTGGCGCTACTATTCTTATCACTATTCGATTTTCTTTATCAGAAATATGATTTCGAAAAAAATATTCGAATGTCAAAGCAGGATCTAAAAGATGAACATAAAAACATCGAGGGTGATCCGCTGATTAAATCCAAAATTAAGCAGAGACAGCGTGAAATGGCCATGAGACGCATGATGCAGGAAGTTCCGGAAGCGGATGTGGTGATTACAAACCCTACTCACTTTGCCATTGCACTTAAATACGATGAGAATAAAATGGATGCGCCTTATGTAGTGGCGAAAGGCGTTGATTATCTAGCACAGAAGATTAAATATATCGCCAATGAAAACGACGTGGTGATGGTGGAAAATCGTCCTTTAGCCCGGTCCCTATATGACTCGGCTGAAATAGGCGATGCCGTTCCGGAAGAATTTTTCAAAGCAGTTGCAGAAATTTTAGCTTATGTTTACCGAATAAAAAATCAAATGTAAGCAGTTAGGAGAGAAACAATGTCAGCAAGAGATTTATCCGTACTAGCCAGTGTCATATTAATCGTTGCCATGCTTATCATCCCGTTCCCATCCTGGTTATTAAGCTTATTGATCATCGTTAATATTTCACTTGCACTCCTTGTACTCCTAACCACGATGAATATGAATGAACCATTGCAGTTTTCTATATTTCCTTCCCTATTATTATTGTTAACACTTTTTCGATTAGGTCTAAATGTTTCCACAACGAGATCGATCCTTAGTAAAGGTGAAGCAGGGGACGTTGTGGAAACCTTTGGAACATTCGTTGTAGGAGGTAATATTCTCGTCGGTCTCGTAGTATTCATCATCCTCATCGTGATCCAATTTATTGTCATAACAAAAGGGTCTGAGCGTGTGTCAGAGGTTGCGGCAAGATTTACACTTGACGCGATGCCCGGTAAGCAGATGAGTATAGATGCCGATTTGAATGCCGGGATGATTTCAGAGCATGATGCCAGAAATCGCCGGGAAAAAGTAGGTCGGGAAGCAGATTTCTATGGTGCCATGGACGGGGCATCTAAGTTTGTTAAGGGAGATGCCATAGCCGGAATTGTCATTGTCATGATTAATTTAATCTTCGGTATTATTATCGGCATGACACAGCAAGGGCTGCCTATCGCCGAAGCGGCAACCCGTTATTCCTTACTTACAGTCGGAGACGGAATCGTCAGCCAGATTCCTGCCCTATTGATTTCAACAGCCACGGGCATCGTGGTAACCAGAGCCGCATCTGAAGGGAATCTGGGACAGGATATCATGAATCAGTTACTGGCTTATCCTGCGATGCTGTATGTAGCTGCCTTCACGATCTTCATGCTGGGTGTGGCAACTCCTATTAATGATATCTTAACTATTCCAGTGGCAGCCCTTATGGGGATAGGAGCCTTCATGCTTTCACGATCACCTAAGGAAACTGAATCTGACATGATGGAAATGGAAGAAGAAGTAGAGCAGGACGAAATGAAAAGTCCGGAGAGCGTCGTGAACTTACTGAATGTCGATCCCATTGAATTTGAGTTCGGATATGGTCTGATTCCCCTTGCCGATACGAATCAGGGAGGAGATCTCCTTGACCGGATTGTAATGATACGACGTCAATTAGCGATAGAGCTGGGGCTGGTCATACCTGTAGTGAGGATCCGGGACAATATACAACTTCAACCGAATGAATACCGATTGAAAATTAAAGGCAATGAGATGGCCCGTGGAGAGCTTTTGCTTGATCATTATTTAGCCATGAGTCCAGGTGTGGAGGATGATTCCATTGAGGGAATTGATACAATCGAGCCATCATTCGGTCTTCCGGCTAAATGGATTTCAGAAGAAATGAAAGAGCAGGCAGAAATATTCGGATATACGGTTGTGGATCCGCCGTCAGTGGTGTCAACCCACATAACCGAAATGATTAAAACAAATGCTCATGAGCTACTGGGCAGGCAGGAGACGAAACAGCTCATTGATCACCTGCAGGAATCCTACCCGATATTAGTGGAAGAAGTGACACCGAATCCTTTAACAGTAGGTGAAGTACAAAAAGTATTAGCCAAGTTGTTAAAGGAAAATGTGTCTATCAGAAACTTGCCGATTATTTTTGAAACACTTGCTGACTATGCCAAAATGAGTTCAGATACAGATCTTTTAGCTGAATATGTCAGGCAATCATTGGCTAGACAAATTACCAGTCAATATGTTCAAGGAGATGCTTCCTTAAAGGTTGTGACTATGGCAGGAAAGGTTGAAAAATTGATTGCCGACGCCATTCAACAAACGGAACATGGAAATTATTTATCCATGGATCCAAATGATTCTCAAGGAATCCTGGAGGCAGTCGCATCTCAAGTGGAACAGTTGTCCCTTATGGAGGAGTCACCGATTATTCTGTGTTCCCCTGCTGTGAGAATGTACGTAAGACAATTAACAGAAAGATATTTTCCACAAGTACCGATCATTTCATATAACGAATTGGAAGCAAATGTAGAAGTACAAAGTTTAGGGGTGGTGAATCTCGGATGAAAGTAAAGAAATATGCAGCACCTTCCATGAATGAGGCAATGAAAAAGGTCAGAGCTGAATTAGGGGATGATGCCGTCATACTAAACTCTAAAGTAGCATATACGGGTGGTTTCATGGGGTTATTCAAAAAGAAAATGATTGAAGTCATTGCAGCCATTGATCCAGAGGTTGAAAGTGAAAAGATAGAGATGAGTAGAATGAAAGCGAAATCTGCACCAATCCCTCATCCTTCTCCACCCGAAAAAAAATACGAAGTTCCTGATAAATCGGTAGAGTCAGAATTAAAAGAACTAAAACAAATGATTTCTACTATTAAATCAAAAAATCAATTCGAGAAATTCGCTGACGATGTTCAAGAAATCTTGCTATTTCTCAAAAATCATGACATTAGTGATACTACTCTCTTCCGGTTGGGGGACTATCTGGAAGAGAGAATCAAGAGTGGATTTCTTCCAGGGAACAATCGAAATGAATGGGCCAAACAGGAAGTCAAACATTTTCTGGATGGTCTTCTGAAAGGAATCGCTTTGGGTGGTATGAGTTACAAGAAGAAATACATTAACGTGATAGGTCCAACGGGTGTGGGGAAAACAACTACTCTAGCGAAAATGGCGGCTGAAGCAGTCATAGAGAAACGGATGAAAATAGCTTTCATCACGACGGATACGTATCGTATTGCAGCGATCGAGCAACTAAAGACATATGCAGGTTTGTTGAATGTTCCAGTAGAAGTAGTCTATAAAATAGAAGATTTTAAAAAAGCAATCGATAAATTCCAGGACTACGACCATGTTTTCATTGATACTGCAGGCAGGAATTTCAGAGAAAAGAAATATGTAGAGGATTTGCGGGGTATTATTGACTTTGACCACCAGATGGAGACGTTTCTGGTTCTATCCCTGACGAGTAAGGAGAGGGATATGGAGGAAATCATTTCACAGTTTTCTTCTATTGACATTGATCGGTTCATTTTCACGAAACTAGATGAAACATCCAGTTACGGTTCTATGATCAATATGATGACAGAGGTGAAAATCGGTGCATCTTATGTAACGATCGGTCAGGATGTACCGGAGGATATTACCGAGGTGAATGTGGAAGAAATAGGTCATTTACTAATGAAAGGATTTCGATATGAGAGATCAAGCATATAACCTAAGGCGGAAAATGGTCAATGGCGACTCTTCCCCCGCTAAAACGATTGCAATAGTAAGCGGAAAGGGTGGTGTTGGAAAATCGAATATCTCCACTAACCTTTCTGTTTTGCTTGGTAAAGAAAATAAGAAAGTATTATTAGTTGACCTGGATATCGGCATGGGAAATATTCATATTTTACTAGGAAGTCATCATTCTTACTCAATCATGGATTATATTGAGGAAAAAGAACTAGATATCGACACAATTATATGTGAAAATGTTCATGGTATCTCTTACATAAGTGGGGGGAATGGTCTTAAGAATATCGTGGAGTGGCAAGAGAAGCAGATAGAACGGTTCTTTGAAGTGATGGAACATATAGTTCAAAAGTATGATTACATTCTTTTTGATATGGGTGCAGGAGCTACGAAAGAAACATTGGAATTTCTCTTGGCGATGGATGAAATCATTGTTGTCACGACGCCTGAACCTACCTCGATTACAGATGCTTACTCCATGATCAAATATATTTATATGAGGGATCAAGAGAAACCGTTCTATCTAATATGTAATCGTGCTGAATTCAAGAAGGAAGGTCTTGAAACGATTACGAGATTACAAGAAACGGTGAGGAAATTCCTTCATAAGGAGATCGTTTCTTTAGGGGTCTTACCTGAAGATTCAACGGTCAGGAAGGCGGTCATTCATCAAAGGCCCATAGTCGTCGGATACCCTGCTTCAGCCATGACCTTAAGTCTTCGTACGATGTTGCATCAAATTGTCGGGGGACCTTTTCGACCAGTGAGTAATGAGACAGGTTTTTTAAAGAGTATGAGAAATTTATTTTTTGGGAGGTAAAATTCCTGAATGAAAAAAGTTCTAGTTGTAGATGATTCAGCATTTATGAGAAAACTTATTGGTGATTTTCTAACAGCCTCCAAACAGCTAGAAGTGATAGGAATTGCCAGAAATGGTGAAGACGCGATTTCAAAAATTAAAAAACTCCGTCCCGACGTCGTGACCCTTGACGTGGAAATGCCAAAGATGAATGGAATAGAAGCCTTAAGGAGAATCATGGGGGAATGTCCGTTACCTGTTGTGATGCTCTCATCTACAACCAAAGAGGGGGCGGAGGAGACCGTCAAAGCCATGGAGCTTGGAGCTGTTGATTTTATCGCGAAACCTTCAGGAACCATTTCCTTGGACCTTCATAAAGTTCAAGATGAAATGGTTGAGAAAGTAATATCGGCAAGCAAGGTGAACATGACGAAAATAACCAGCGCTTTTCGAAAAAGGACAGAGTCGGTACATTCAGGTGAACCTGCTAAAGGAGCTGTACCAACGTTACCCTCTGACCTTAAATGGACCAGTGATTCACCGAAATTGATCCTTATAGGAACATCAACAGGAGGTCCGCGTGCTTTACAGCAGGTGCTGACAGAATTATCTCCTCAACTGGATGCACCAGTGGTAGTGGTTCAGCATATGCCACCGGGCTTTACCAACTCACTGGCCAACCGGTTAGATGGTCAATCCGCCATTAAAGTGAAGGAAGCGGAGCATGAAGAAATCCTTCAAAAAGGAACAGCATATATCGCACCGGGTGGTTTTCATACAAAAGTGGTCGAGCATGGAGCACATTTAGCCTTTGAATTACCAAAGGAAGAAGCACCACGAAATGGTCACAGACCTTCCGTAGACGTATTGTTCGAATCCGCAAGCCTGCTTCGGAATCATGGGAAAATAGCTGTCATAATGACAGGGATGGGCTCCGATGGCTCTGAAGGATTGATCAAGCTGAAAGAAACAGGCGAAGTGAGGGCCATTGCGGAATCAAAAGAGACTTGTATTGTGTTTGGAATGCCGAAATCGGCTATCGCTACAAATTTAGTGGACAGCGTGGAACATATCGAGGATATTTCTCAATCTATTATGAAGTACATGTTGTAGAGAGGTGTGGAGCACATGGAATTGAGTCAATATTTAGAAGTTTTTATAGAAGAGAGTAAGGAAAATCTACAAACCTGTAATGAGCAATTACTGGAATTGGAGAAGAACCCTGAAAACCTGGCGATTGTTAATGAAATTTTTCGTTCAGCTCACACGTTAAAAGGAATGTCTGCAACGATGGGGTATGAAGATTTAGCAAACCTTACCCATAAAATGGAGAATGTTCTGGATGCTATACGTAATGAAAAAATTAAAGTGACACCAGAGATATTGGATGTAGTGTTTAAATCCGTTGATGACCTGGAAGCAATGGTCTTTTCTATCGCGGACGGGGGAGATGGGAAACGGGACGTGACAGAAGTAGTCACCCTCCTCCAAGCAATAGAAAAGGGTGAAAGTTTACAATCGGCAAGTAATGAAGCTGCCGCAACCATAGCGCCTGAAATACATACATTGTCCATGAAGTACGAGGCATTTGAACAAACCGTTATTCAGCAATCCTACGAGCAGGGTTTCCGATGCTTTGAAATTACCGTTTCCTTGCGGGATGACTGTCTGTTAAAAGCAGCAAGAGTCTATATGGTTTTTGAAGTGTTGGAAAAACTAGGAGAAGTCATTAAGTCTTTCCCTACTGTCGATCAGCTGGAAGAAGAACAGTTCGACCAATCCTTTGTTATAGCTGTTGTGTCAAAAGAGGATGCATGTGACATAGAAAAGAGTATACGTAACGTCTCTGAGGTTGAAGGAGTCACGTTAATGGAACTGACCTCACAACATATTCATAATGAAGAACTGAATGCAGTGGAGGAACAGTCACCAGTAGCAGTTGTAAGCGAACAGGAAGACATGATACCTAAAGAAACAAATAAAAATTCGAAACAATCGAATCCATCGAGCAAAACGATACGTGTAAACATTGAGCGACTGGATGTACTGATGAACCTTTTTGAAGAACTTGTCATAGATAGAGGCAGATTGGAACAAATCTCAAAAGATTTAAATAATCCGGAATTAAATGAAACGGTTGAAAGAATGACACGGATTTCCGGAGACTTACAAAGCATCATCCTCACTATGCGGATGGTTCCTGTGGAAACGGTATTTAACCGCTTTCCCCGCATGGTAAGACAGCTTGCAAGAGATTTAAATAAGAAAATTGAATTAGAAATCATAGGGGCAGAGACAGAACTTGATCGGACGGTGATCGATGAAATCGGAGATCCACTCGTCCACTTAATTCGTAATGCCCTGGATCACGGAATTGAAATGCCTGAGATTCGCTCGAAAAATGGTAAGCCTGAGCAAGGGACAGTCAAGCTGAAAGCCTATCATAGCGGAAATCATGTATTTATTGAACTTGAAGATGATGGTGCAGGTATTAATAAACAGCGAGTGATGGAGAAAGCGATTCAAAAAGGAATTGTATCAGAAGAAGTGGCGCAAACCTTATCCGATCGACAAATCTATGAACTTATCCTGGCGTCAGGTTTTTCAACAGCTGACCAAATCTCAGACATCTCTGGTAGAGGTGTTGGATTGGATGTAGTTAAAGCGACGATCGAGTCATTAGGTGGTGCCATTACAATCGACTCCAGTGCTGGCCAAGGATCATTGTTTTCTATTCAATTGCCATTAACCTTATCGATTATTTCTGTCATGCTTGTTGAAATTGAAGCTGAGAAATATGCAATCCCCCTTTCTTCCATTATCGAGACGGCCATAGTCAAAAAAGAAGAGATCATGAATGCACATAATCAAAGAGTGATAGATTTCAGAGGCAAGGTGGTTCCTTTGTTATTCCTGGAGGATGTATTCGAAGTTCCTAAAGATTCAAAGGATGAAGAGCATTATTCTGTCGTAGTTGTCCGCAAAGGAGAAAAAATGGCAGGTTTAGTAGTGGATTCATTCATTGGTCAACAGGAAATCGTGCTGAAATCTTTAGGGAATTATCTTAATGATGTATTTGCCATTTCAGGTGCAACCATATTGGGTGATGGGCAGGTAGCACTGATTGTTGATTGCAATGCATTGATTAAATAGGAGGTAAGGGAAATGAGTGTAGTGTCAGAGACGACGGAAGACCTAAAGTTGATCGTATTCCAATTGGTGGATAAGGAATATGCCATTCCTGTCGATCAGGTCAGATCAATTGAGAAGCCGCAGCATATAACGAGAGTGCCTAGAACGCCTTCCTATGTTAAAGGTGTAATAAATTTACGTGGTGTCGTAACCCCCATCATCGATTTAAGAAGCCGGTTCGATTTACCCTCATCTGTGCCAACCGAGAGCACCCGCGTGATTATCGTAGGTTTAGATGATAAAGAAGTAGGATTGATCGTCGATGCGGCAAATGATGTGTTGGATGTAGAGAGAGAAACGATTGAACCTTCACCGGAGGTTGTCGGGGTAGTAGAAGCAGAGTACATTGGTGGAGTAGTAAAGCAAAATAAACGATTATTGATTCTACTTCATTTAGACAAAATACTGCAATCCATCTAAGGAGAACAGATACGAATGGGTTATGAGAAGAAAATATCGTCAATGCACTTAGATATTTTGAAAGAAATCGGGAATATTGGAGCGGGGCATGCAGCAACTGCCCTCTCTACTCTTCTGGATAAGAAAATTGACATGAAGGTACCCAGTGTCCAGGTTGTTACATTCGATGAAATGATGGACATGGCAGGAGGACCGGATAATATTGTCGTAAGTGTGTTCTTAAGAATTGAAGGGGATGCACCGGGAAGTATGTTTTTTTTATTGCCTCTTGAACAAGCTTCTACTTATATTCGAACAATGATACAGGATCGATCGTTTTCCTTTAGTGAACCACCGTATTCGGAATTAGGTTTATCTGCCATGCAAGAGTTGGGGAATATTCTCTCAGGTTCTTATTTGTCTTCCTTATCCGACTTTACGAGTCTTAAGCTGTTACCATCTGTTCCCGCTTTATCTGTAGATATGGCTGGTGCCATTATCGGTTTCGGTTTACTGGAAATTTCTCAGGTAAGTGATTATGCGATTGTCATAGATACAGCCTTAAAAGAAGAAGAATTTGAGGAATCGGAAAGTGTGAAAGGTCACTTCTTCCTCTTACCGGATCCCGATTCATTTGAAATCATCTTCCAATCCCTCGGTGTGAAGCTATGATTGAAGTGAACACAGTGGTAAGGGTGGGGATTGCAGATATGAATATCGTTAGTAAGGGAAGTTCAATTCGTACATCGGGCTTAGGTTCTTGCATTGGGGTGGTATTATACGATGAGCTTATCAAATTGGCTGGTATGGTCCACGTCATGCTCCCTCATTCATCGTTAGGGAAAGAGCCTTCCATGAAATTAGCTAAATATGCAGACACTGGAATAGATGAACTCATCCGACAACTGGGAGAACGGGGTGCGAAAGTTGAGAGACTTAAGTGCAAAATGGCTGGCGGTGCTCAAATGTTTCAATTCAAATCAAAAAGCGATGTGATGAGAATTGGCCCAAGGAATGCTGAAGCGGTCAAAGAGGCACTCTTGAAGCATCGAGTTCCAATTGTTGCAGAGGATTTGGGTGGTAATAAAGGGAGAACCATCGAATTCTTCACGTCGACCGGGATCCTTCATGTTCGCACGGTAAATGAAGGAACAAGAGAATTATGAGTCAATGAAGAGTTTCAAGGAGTAACAGGAAAGATCCACTCGTTTTCTCATACCATGGAGTTCTATACCTTAATGCAAATTTCAAGGAAGAAAATAGTAAGCAAGGAGGATTCTTATGTCTCAGCAACCCCCTCGAACAGATGAACAACTTTATTGGGAGAAATGGATTAACAGTCGTGATACCCAGGCAGGTGACATGCTAGTGAAGAAATACATGCCCCTTGTGTCGTATCATGTTCAGAGAATTTCCGTTGGGCTGCCAAGAAACGTCTCGAGAGAAGATATAAAGAGTCTTGGGTTGATGGGTTTACTGGATGCACTTCAGAAGTTTGATCCAACAAGAGATCTGAAATTCGATACATATGCTTCGTTCAGAGTCCGGGGAGCCATTCTCGACGGACTGAGAAAAGAAGACTGGCTACCAAGATCAACAAGAGACAGGGCGAAAAAAATCGAAGCCAAAACAGTAGAACTGGAACAAATTTTATTACGCCACGTGACCGCCGAGGAAGTAGCAGCCTCATTAGAGATGGCTCCTGAGGAAGTATATCAAACCACCAATGAACATTTCTTTGCCAATGTCCTTTCCATGGATGAGCAACTAACCGATGAAGATCATGACTCTCAAAGCTATTCTATTAAAGATGTTAAGACGATCACACCTGAGGAAGAAGTGCTGAAAGGTGAAAGGGTAACAGAGTTAGAGAAAACGATTCTTACGCTTTCTGATAAAGAACAGCTTGTGTTAAGCTTATTTTATAAAGAGGAATTAACTTTGACGGAAATCGGGGAAGTCATGAAACTGTCAACCTCACGAATTTCACAAATACATTCCAAGGCCATTTTTAAACTGCGCAATTTATTAGGCTCATGAACCAATGCTATTGATTATCGGTGCACACAATAAGCCCAAACCATAGATATTGATGGACTGTTCCCAAGAAATACGGTTAATGGAGCAGTCCTTTTATAAATGAAGAAATACTAAAATCAAACTAAATTAAGGTGATGACATGGTAACATTCCTGCTTTTTATATCTTTTCTTCTTAATATCGTCTCCTTGCTTGCGATCGTCCTTTTATACTCAAGGCAAAATCGTTTTCTTAACATGGAAAAAGAACAAAAGAAAATGATCATGGAACTCGAAGAAGTCATTTCTACTTATTTGATAGAAATGAAAGAAGAGAATGAAGAGTTCATTAGGACTTTTAATCATCATGCTAAAAGTCAAACAAGTATTACTGACAAAACGGAAGTTGAAAATGGAAACAGTTCCCCGCTTCAAACCAATCCCAAATGGTCGGGAGCAGGATATAAGCAGGCTTCAAAGGCCTATCAGCAAACACCAACACCGCAAAGGGGAGCTGTCGAAAATAAGTTGGAAGTGAAACCAACAGTAAAAACCAACGACGATCCCCTTATCCAAGAGGTTCTCTCACTTGAAAAAGAAGGGAAGACCATCGAGGAAATAGCTCAAACTGTCGGAAAAGGGAAAACGGAAATAGAGCTCCTGCTAAAATTCCGTCAAATTATGTAGGAATGTCTTGATTGGTTGGAATAGGTATGCTATAGTATTCATGGTGTTATTACACACGTTTCTCGATTGAGGTGGATGGTGCTATTCAACCGAATAGTTTCTACTACAAGATGACGGAAACGGAGGAGAAAACAAAAACCATTTAGGAGGAAACACACATGTCAGTAATTTCTATGAAACAATTGCTAGAAGCTGGTGTACATTTCGGACACCAAACACGCCGTTGGAACCCAAAAATGAAGAGATACATCTTCACTGAGCGTAACGGCATCTACATCATCGACCTTCAAAAAACAGTTAAAAAGGTTGAAGAAGCTTATAACTTCGTGAAAGAATTAGCTGGTAACGGCGGTAAAGTTCTTTTCGTTGGAACAAAAAAACAAGCACAAGAGTCTGTTAAAGAAGAAGCAGAACGTGCTGGTATGTACTACATCAACCAACGTTGGTTAGGTGGAACACTAACGAACTTCGAAACGATCCAAAAACGTATCACTCGTCTTAAAAACATCGAGAAGATGGAAGAAGACGGAACGTTTGAAGTGCTTCCGAAGAAAGAAGTAGTACAACTTAAAAAAGAACATGAACGCTTAGTTAAATTCCTAGGCGGAATCAAAGATATGAACACGCTACCTGATGCATTATTCATCATCGACCCTCGTAAAGAGCGTATCGCTGTAGCAGAAGCACGTAAACTTCATATCCCTATCGTGGGTATCGTTGATACTAACTGTGATCCGGATGAAATCGATGTTGTCATTCCTGCGAATGACGATGCAATCCGTGCGGTTAAGCTTCTTACAGGTAAAATGGCTGACGCTATTTTAGAAGCTAAGCAAGGTGAAGAAGCAGCTGTAGCAGCTGAGTAATGAATGAAAGGTGATAAGAGGGCTTACCCTTATCACCTTTTTTTAAAGAGTATTCACATCTACTGTACTCTACTATAGAGGCAGTACATTTTATGACTTTCGCCAAACGGTGATAAAAGTCTACATAGTCAAACTAAGGAGGAAACCCACTATGGCAATTACTGCACAAATGGTTAAAGAACTTCGTGAAAAAACTGGCGCTGGAATGATGGATTGTAAAAAAGCGTTAACAGAAACTGACGGAGATATGGACAAAGCAATTGACTTCCTACGTGAAAAAGGAATTGCGAAAGCAGCTAAGAAAGCTGATCGTATTGCAGCTGAAGGTACTACTTACATTGCAAGCGAAGGGAATACTGCTATCATTTTCGAAGTGAATGCAGAAACTGATTTCGTTGCGAAAAACGAAAACTTCCAAAGCCTTGTTAAAGAACTAGCTGATCACTTACTAGCTAACAAACCGGCTTCTGTTGAAGAAGCTCTAGATCAAAAAATGGCAAATGGTTCAACTGTAAGTGAATTCATCAATGCCGCTATCGCTAAAATCGGAGAAAAAATCACTCTGCGTCGTTTTGAAATCCGTACTAAAGGTGATAACGCTGCATTCGGTGAATACCTGCACATGGGTGGCCGTATTGCTGTTCTGACTGTAGTAGAAGGTACGACTGATGCTAATGTAGCGAAAGACGTTGCTATGCATGCTGCAGCATTAAATCCTAAGTATGTATCCCGTGACCAGGTTTCTGCTGAAGAAGTAGAACGTGAGCGTGAAGTACTTAAGCAACAAGCATTAAATGAAGGAAAGCCTGAAAACATCGTAGAAAAAATGGTTGAAGGCCGCCTTGGGAAATACTTCGAAGATATCTGTATCCTGGATCAGACATTCGTTAAGAATCCAGATCAAAAGGTACGTCAATACCTTGAAGCGAATAAAGCTACTTTAACTGATTTCACCCGTTACGAAGTAGGGGAAGGTCTTGAAAAACGTCAAGACAACTTTGCTGAAGAGGTAATGAGTCAAGTTAAGAAATAATAAAAGCTAAACAATTCTTAGTAGGGAACACTTAGCGTGTTCCCTATTTTTCAAGAAAAATTCTATTTTTATGGAGGTTCCCATGAGCGTTCCAAAATACAAACGTGTCGTTCTGAAACTTAGTGGAGAAGCATTAGCAGGTGATGATGGCTTCGGAATAAACCCTTCTGTCATTAAAAATGTAGCAGAAGAAGTAAAAGAAATTGCTGAACTTGATGTTGAAGTTGCAGTTGTCGTTGGCGGAGGTAATATCTGGCGTGGTAAGATAGGTAGTGAGATGGGTATGGATCGTGCATCTGCTGATTATATGGGGATGCTGGCTACCGTTATGAATTCTTTGGCTCTTCAAGACAGCCTTGAGCAAATTGGCATCGAAACCAGAGTTCAAACTTCAATTGATATGCGTCAAGTGGCAGAGCCATATATCAGACGCAGAGCCATCCGTCACTTAGAGAAGAAACGTGTTGTGATTTTTGCAGCAGGTACGGGAAATCCTTACTTCTCAACTGACACTACTGCGGCACTTCGAGCAGCTGAAATCGAAGCAGAGGTCATCCTGATGGCTAAAAACAACGTAGATGGTGTATATTCAGCAGATCCTAAGAAGGACGAGACGGCTGTTAAATATGAAGAACTTTCCTATTTAGATGTTCTGAAAGAAGGTTTGGCTGTAATGGATTCAACAGCTTCTTCTCTTTGTATGGACAATGATATTCCACTTATTGTATTCTCTATTATGGAGGATGGGAATATTAAGAGAGCCATCACAGGTGAGAATATAGGTACAATCGTTAGGGGGAGAGAATAATGCCAAATACGATCATAACAAACGCAAAAGAAAGAATGACAAAAGCTATTCAAACATTTTCTCGTGAGTTAGCAAGCATCCGTGCAGGAAGAGCAAACGCATCTCTACTTGATAAGATTACCGTTGATTACTATGGTGCACCGACACCTGTTAACCAATTAGCAGGTATTTCAATTCCGGAGGCTCGTATGTTAGTCATCCAGCCTTATGATAAATCAGCTTTAGGCGATATTGAAAAGGCGATATTGAAATCAGACTTGGGAATTACACCTACAAGTGACGGTAACATTATCCGGATCGTTGTTCCAGCATTGACGGAAGAACGTCGTAAAGAACTTGTGAAGCTTGTGAAACGAGAAGCTGAAGATGCAAAAGTGGCGATTCGCAATATTCGTCGTGATGCAAATGATGAACTTAAGAAGAAAGAGAAAAGCGGGGACATTACAGAAGATGACCTTCGTGGATACTCTGATGATGTTCAGAAAGCAACAGATGAAAGCATTGTCAAGATTGATGCTATTGCAAAAGACAAAGAACAAGAAATGTTAGAAGTATAATTAATCATATTCTAATCCTAAGGGGCTGACCTATAAGTGAACTCATATTCCTTATGGGCCGGTCCCTTTGTTTTATGCTTGTTTAGAGTGTTTATGATGATAGCCGGCTTCTCCATTTCTCTGATTGCATGATTTTATCGTATTGAGAGAAGACAACGTTTAACGTTCAAAATACATATAGATGTACATAATCTATTTTCTTGAAGATATCTTCCTTGTTTTTTGATATGATAGTATAGGTAAATATTTTTTGGATTGTTGGTGGAGGATTTTTATGCTAAACAAGCTTAAGCAATGGAAAAGACAGCAAACTTCGGAAGAAGTGGATGATCGATTTCAAGAATTAGTCAAACACCCGATTCCGGGTCATATAGCTATAATTATGGATGGTAATGGACGGTGGGCAAAAAAAAGAGCCTTGCCTAGAGTCGCTGGACATCATGAAGGCATGAAATGTGTGAGAAGAATAACCAAATTGGCAAACGAATTAGGTGTAGAAGCTTTAACTCTATATGCTTTCTCAACTGAGAATTGGAAACGTCCAAAAATGGAAGTTGAGTTTCTAATGAAGTTGCCAGAAGAATTTTTAGGTACCTTTCTACCTGAATTAGTAGAAGAAAACGTTCAGGTGAAAATGATGGGTTCTCCGGATGCCTTGCCGACACACACTAAGAGAGCCGTCACTAAGGCGATGGAAGCGACGGAGAATAATGACGGTCTGATATTAAACTTTGCTTTAAATTATGGCAGCCGCTCTGAAATTATTGATTCTATGAAGCATGTCTTAAAAGATGTTCAGAATGGAATACTAGATGAGAACGAATTGAATGAAGAAGTGTTTTCAAGTTACTTGATGACGAAAGATTTAAAAGATCCAGACCTGCTTATTCGAACGAGTGGAGAAATCCGCTTGAGTAACTTTATGCTTTGGCAATTAGCTTATACAGAGTTCTTTTTTACAGACGTACTGTGGCCTGATTTTGGCAAGGAACATTTAATAGAAGCAATTGAAGCATATCAAGGTCGTTCAAGAAGATTTGGTGGGTTACAAAGCGAGGAATCCTAATGAAACAAAGAATTATTACAGCAGTAATAGCTGCAGCGATATTTTTGCCAATCATCATTTTTGGTGAAACTCCATTTATTATTTTAATGTATCTTATTGCTTCCATCAGTTTATACGAAGCATTAAAGATGAGAGGGCAATGGATTTTTACCATTCCCGGGTTATTATCTTTGGCCCTTTTATGGGTATTTTTGATCCCAACCGATGCTATCGGGATCTTAGCAGACTTTGGCTATTCCAAGATCGAAATGGCTTTTCTTGCCGTGCTGCTCTTCTTAACATATACAGTGGCAACTAAGAATCGGTATACATTCGATGATGTGTCATTTGCTCTGTTAAGCATTTTATATGTAGGAATTGGTTTCTATTACTTCATGGAGATCCGTTTGGATGAAGGAGTACAGTTTGTTTTCTACGCTTTATTTATCATATGGGCCACAGACTCAGGAGCTTATTTCATCGGAAAAGCAATGGGGAAAAAGAAGCTATGGCCACAAATCAGTCCGAACAAAACCATCGAAGGTTTTGTTGGCGGGATCATTTGTGCCATCGTAGTTGGAGTTATCATGACGTTTTTCACAGACCTTGATATGTCCATTCCTAAACTTATGATCGTGACGGCTATTCTATCTGTCTTTGGACAAGTTGGAGACCTGGTCGAATCAGCTTTGAAAAGACATTACAAAGTAAAAGATTCCGGGCACTTATTACCTGGACATGGTGGAATGCTGGATCGTTTTGATAGTTTATTATTTGTGTTTCCCCTTCTTCACTTTCTTTTATAGGGGTAGAAGGTTTCTAGCGGGAGGAGTGTAGTTGTTGAAAAAGATTAGCTTATTGGGAGCTACCGGTTCTATAGGGACACAAACCCTTGATGTAATCCGTGAGAATCCTGAGGAATTCAAACTGACAGCTATGTCTGTTGGCAGAAATATAGAAGAAGCCAGAAAAATGATTATGGAATTCAGTCCTCAATTGATTTCTGTACAACGCAAAGAGGATGCTGAATTACTAAAGAAAGAATGGTCTTCCGTAAAGGTTCTTTATGGGGAAGAAGGCTTGGTGGAAGTGGCTTGCCATCAGGATGCGGACGTACTCGTCAACGCAGTGCTGGGAAGCGTGGGGCTTCACCCCACATTACAAGCCATCGAAGCAGGGAAAATGATTGCGATTGCCAATAAGGAAACGCTTGTAACGGCTGGACATCTGGTGATGGAGGCTGCCCGTAAAAAGAATACTACTTTACTGCCGGTTGATAGTGAGCATTCTGCCATTTTCCAAGCGCTGCAGGGAGAACAAGAAAAGAATATTGAAAAACTGATCATTACAGCATCCGGAGGCAGCTTCAGGGACCGGTCAAGAGAAGATTTAGTGGGTGTCACAGTAACAGAAGCCTTGAATCATCCTAACTGGTCAATGGGAGCAAAGATTACCATCGACTCTGCTTCAATGATGAACAAAGGGTTAGAGGTCATCGAAGCACATTGGTTATTTGATATTCCTTATGACCAAATTGAGGTGGTGCAGCATAGAGAGAGCATTATCCACTCCATGATTCAATTCCATGATTCATCTGTGATGGCTCAATTAGGTACGCCTGATATGCGTGTTCCGATTCAATATGCTTTAACCTATCCCGACAGACTTATTAGACCAGGTAAGAGATTGGATTTAGTCGAAATGGGTAAGCTTCATTTTGAAGAGATGGATTTAAATCGTTTCCGCTGTCTTGCTTTTGCCTATGAAGCAGGAAGGATCGGCGGCAGTATGACGACGGTACTTAATGCTGCAAATGAAGCGGCAGTTTCCATGTTCCTGGAAAACAAGATATCTTTCCTGGACATTGAAGCGTATATTGAGAAGGCTATGTCTACTCATCAAGTGATACATAGACCAGATCTTGAAACCATACATGAGATCGATCAACAGACTCGACAACTTGTTTCAAGCTGGTTGTAGAGTACTTGGGCATGTTTACATGTTCTATAACGTAGTATGATAGTGGACATGTTTCCTACGCTTACTTCAAACATTTAGATCTGTTACCAACAGGTTATAAAAAAGGTGGTTTTTTATTTGCAAACGGTGATTGCCTTTGTTGTTATTTTTGGAGCTTTAGTATTTTTTCATGAGCTTGGACATTTAATTTTCGCGAAGCGTGCAGGGATTTTATGCCGTGAATTCGCAATAGGGTTTGGTCCTAAAGTGTTTTCATACAAAAAGGATGAAACAACCTATACGATTCGCTTATTGCCTCTTGGGGGCTTTGTCCGAATGGCCGGGGAAGATCCGGAAATGGTTGAGCTAAAGGCCGGGCACCGGGTTGGTCTTGTACTCGATCACGATGAAAAAATAAAAAAAATTGTCTTAAATAACAAAGATCGCTATCCGAACATTCGTGTCATTGAGGTAGAAGAAGCGGATTTAGAGCACAGACTGCATATTCGTGGATACGAAGAAGACGGGGAGGAACTGAAAACCTTTTTGATCTCCAGGGACGCTGTATTCATTGAAGATGGTGTCGAGACACAAATCGCTCCCTGGGATCGACAATTTGCATCTAAGTCACTACCCCAACGGGCGATGGCCATTTTTGCCGGACCTCTATTTAACTTTATATTAGCCTTCTTCATTTTCATCCTTGTAGGTTTATTACAAGGGGTTCCTACGAATGATCCTGTACTTGGAGAACTCACAGAAGATGGAGCGGCAAAAGAAGCCGGTCTTCAGAAAAATGACGTGATCTTAAGTATAGACGGTAAAGAGATTTCGACCTGGGATGATATTGTCACCATCATACAGAAGCACCCAGGGGATGAGCTGCGGTTTAATGTTGATCGTAATGGCTCAAACACAGAGATTCCAGTCACCCCAAAACCTCAAGAAATAGAAGGGGAAGAAATAGGGATCATTGGTGTTCATAGTCCTGTTGAAAAGTCGCCTCTCAAAGTCGTGACCAATAGTGCACAGCAAACGTATGAATGGACCAAAATGATTTTTGTTCTATTAGGGAAGCTTGTGTCCGGTGAGTTCTCGATCGATGCCTTATCAGGACCAGTCGGAATCTATCAGTCAACGGATGTTGTGGCTAAATCAGGTATATTCTACCTGATGAGATGGGCAGCCATCTTAAGTATCAACCTGGGAATTATGAACCTTCTGCCAATTCCTGCCCTTGATGGAGGAAGACTCCTGTTCTTCGCAGTTGAAGCGGTAAGAGGAAAACCGGTGGATCGCCAAATGGAAGGAATGGTCCATTTTGTCGGGTTTGCTCTTCTTATGGTTCTCATGCTCGTTGTTACATGGAACGACATTCAACGATTTTTCTTATAAAATATGATGTATCAATCTTGAACAGGCAGTTTCTCCCTCCAGAATCAAAAAATGAGGGTGTCACTGCCTGTTGATTTAAGATAAAATAGTGACAAGGAAATTCACACATTACATAAATAATATATATGGTAACTGAGGTGCTAATAGATGAAGCAGCGTAATACATTCATCCCTACTTTAAGAGAAACACCAGCTGATGCAGAAATTAAGAGTCATCAGCTTCTCTTGAGGGCAGGATTCATAAGACAAAATGCAAGTGGTATTTATAGCTTTTTGCCATTAGGAAATAAAGTATTAAAGAAAGTGGAAGAGATAGTTCGTGAAGAATTAGATGCAGCAGGTGCTGTTGAAATGCTCATGCCTGCCCTGCAACCTTCCGAGCTCTGGAAAGAATCGGGACGCTGGGGAACGTATGGCCCTGAATTAATGAGAATGCATGATCGCCATGATCGTGAATTTGCCCTTGGAGCAACACACGAGGAAGTGATTACAAGTTTAGTAAGGGACGAAATTAAATCATATAAACGTCTACCCCTCACGATGTATCAAATTCAAACGAAATACCGTGATGAAAAGCGTCCGCGTTTTGGGCTCCTCAGAGGAAGGGAATTCATTATGAAGGATGCCTATTCATTCCATTCTTCTTCTGAAAGCCTGGACGAAACATACAATGCATTATTTGAGGCGTATTCAAATATATTCAACCGATGCGGGCTCAATTTCAGAGCAGTTATCGCTGACTCTGGAGCAATGGGTGGTAAGGATACACATGAATTCATGGTGTTATCTGAGGTCGGCGAAGATACGATTGCATACTCCGATCAATCCGGTTATGCAGCGAATATCGAAATGGCTGAGGTAGTGGATTCCTATACTCAATCGTCTGAAGATATGCTTGAATTAGAAAAGGTATCAACACCAGAGAGTAAATCGA
This sequence comes from Rossellomorea aquimaris, assembly GCF_003315075.1. GTDB lineage: Bacteria > Bacillota > Bacilli > Bacillales > Bacillaceae_B > Rossellomorea > Rossellomorea aquimaris_C. The sequence goes on along the minus strand of NZ_QNRJ01000002.1, from coordinate 177,625 downwards.
TTGAAGAAGTTTCCTCTTTTCTATCTATCGAGAAAGCTCAATGTGTGAAGTCGCTACTATTTAAGGTAGATGATGATTATGTACTGGTATTATCCCGTGGTGATCACGATATTAACGATATCAAAGTGAAGAACCTTCTAAATGCAAGTGTAGTTGAATTGGCATCAGCCGAAGAAACGAAAGAGATCATCGGATGTGAAATCGGATCAATTGGCCCTTGTTCATTAGATAAAGACGTGAAAATCGTTGCTGATCAAGCAGTTAAATACATTCGAAATGGTGTATCAGGAGCAAACGAAGCAGGCTACCATTTCACAAACGTGAACCCTGAACGTGATTTTGAGGTTTCTCAGTACGCAGATCTTCGCTTCATTCAAGAAGGTGACCCCTCTCCTGACGGAAATGGTACGATCGTTTTCGCAAAAGGAATTGAAGTCGGACATGTATTCAAACTGGGGACAAGATATTCAGACGCATTAGGCAGCTCATTCTTGGATGAAAATGGCCGATCTCAGTCGATCATCATGGGTTGTTACGGAATAGGTGTCTCTCGTACCCTTGCAGCAGTTGCAGAGCAATTTAATGATGACAATGGTCTGGTTTGGCCAACGAATCTTTCACCATATGACCTTCATTTAATACCGATTAATATGAAGGATGAATCACAGGCTACACTTGCTAACGAACTATATGACACATTTATAGAAAATCGTTATGATGTATTAATGGATGATCGTGCTGAGCGTCCAGGCGTTAAATTCGCTGACTCTGATCTGATTGGACTTCCGATTCGTATAACGGTCGGAAAGAAAGCAGGGGAAGGCATCGTTGAAGTGAAAGTAAGAAGAACAGGTGAGATGCTGGAAGTTCATAAGGACGACCTTCTACCAAAACTCCAAGAACTATACAAGACTCTTTCTTAAAAAGAAAAGGGCTCGACTTTAAAGGAGGCAATCCTTAGCTGTCAGCCCTTTTTCTACTGTAAATAACACGATTAGAAATGGGGGAGAAGAATCATGGAAGAAAAGCCCCTGGGCAAAAGAGAGAGGTTTCAGCTGTTGCTCAAGCAATTAGGGTTAACAGAGGATGCCTTCGTCAAGTACTTTCCAAACGCTGAAATTGAAAAACTAGCGGTGTTTCGCAAGGAGAAGAAATGGCATTTTTACTTTACATTCGAAGAAATCATTCCTTGTAACGTGTGGAGTAAATTTTCAATCGCACTGCAAACCTCCTTTAAACATATTGCAAACGTAGGATTTACGATAAAAGTGGTGAATACCCAGATATCAGATCAGCACATTCTAGACTATTGGCAGGAGTGTGTGAAAGAAATTCAAGGTATATCACCGCCGTTATTAAAATTATTAAATACTCAAAAGCCGAAAATCAATGGAAATAAAATTATTGTGGTTGCTTCCAATGATACAGAAGCAACACAGTTAAAAAGAAAATACGGTGAAATGATCACCTCTACTTTCGAGAACTTTGGCTTTCCTAAACTAGTATTGGATGCAGAGGTAAGTCAAGTAGAGGAACAAAGCAATGAGTATGAGAAATTTTTAGAAGAAAAGCTTAAAGAAGATCAAGAGAGAGCCAAACAAGCTCTTATTGAAATGGAAAAGGCTGAAAAAGAGGAAGCAAGTGGTGCACCCAGCGGTCCATTCATGCTTGGTCTTACGATTAAAGATGATGCTGACTTCCGGAAGATTGAAGAGATTTATGACGAAGAACGACGGATCGCCATTGAGGGATATGTTTTCGATTGTGAAACGCGTGAATTACGTAGCGGTCGTACTTTATTAACATTTAAAGTAACAGACTACTCAAGTTCGATCCTCGTCAAAATGTTCTCGAGGGACAAAGAGGACGCTGCTATCATGAACAATATGAAAAAAGGTATGTGGGTCCGCTGTCGTGGAAGCATTCAAAATGATACATTCGTGCGTGACCTGGTGATGATCGCCAACGATGTGAATGAAATCAAACCGGTTCTGAGGTTGGATACTGCTCCCGCTGATGAAAAAAGGGTGGAGCTTCACATGCATACTCCAATGAGTCAGATGGACGCCGTTTCTTCAGTGGCAAGTCTTGTTGGCCAAGCAAAAAAATGGGGGCATAAAGCGGTAGCGATAACGGATCATGCCGTTGCACAATCCTTCCCGGAAGCCTATAGCGCAAGCAAGAAGAATGATATAAAACTTCTCTATGGTGTGGAAGCCAATCTTGTTGATGATGGGGTTCCAATTGCCTATAATGACCGGGATCTTCCTTTAGAAGATAGTACTTTTATTGTCTTTGATGTTGAAACAACCGGACTGTCGGCCGTTTACGACACCATCATTGAACTCGCTGCGGTGAAAATCAAAGATGGTGAGGTCATCGATAAATTTGAATCGTTTGCCAATCCTCATCATCCTTTATCCGCTACAACCATTGAATTAACGGGTATTACCGATGATATGGTGCAAACGGCGCCTGAAATAAACGATGTTCTTCACGACTATCATAAATGGGCAGGAGAGGATATATTAGTTGCACATAATGCTTCCTTTGATATGGGTTTCTTGAATGCAGGGTATCAAAAAGCAGGACTGCCTAAAGCGACTAATCCTGTCATCGATACGCTGGAGCTTGCCAGACTACTGTATCCTCAATTCAAGAATCATCGTTTAAATACGTTAGCCAAGAAATTTGATATTGAACTGACCCAGCATCACCGAGCGATCTATGATGCGGAAACAACTGGATATTTGTTATTGAAAATGCTGAAGGATGCCGTTGAAAAAGGAATCACCAATCATAATCAATTCAATGATTACATGGGGAAAGGTGATGCATACAAACGGTCAAGACCCTATCACTGCACGCTGATTGCCCAAACGGAAGAAGGCTTAAAGAACCTTTATAAACTAGTATCCATCTCTCACATGAATTATTTTTTCCGTGTTCCGAGAATTCCCCGCTCCCAGCTTCAAAAGTATCGAACGGGAATTCTCGTAGGTTCAGGCTGTGACAAAGGAGAAGTGTTTGAAGGGATGATGCAGAAAGGGAAAGAAGAAGTTGAGGAAAAGGCTCAATTTTATGATTACCTGGAAGTTCATCCAAAAGAAGTCTATCAACATTTAATCGAGTTGGATTTGGTGCAAAGTCAGAAAAACCTTGAAGATATCATAAAAAACATTGTGGATCTTGGTAAGAAATTGGATAAACCGGTAGTGGCTACCGGTAACGTGCATTACTTAAATGAAAACGACAAGATATACCGGAAGATTCTCGTTGGCTCTCAAGGCGGGGCGAATCCGTTGAACCGACACGAACTTCCTGATGTTCATTTTAGAACAACGAATGAGATGCAGGATGCATTCTCTTTCTTAGGGAAAGAAACAGCGAAAGAAATTGTTGTGGATAACTCCAACAAAATAGCCGATCTTGTAGATGTCATTAAACCAATCAGAGATGATCTATATACGCCTAAAATTGAAGGCGCTGATGAAGAAATGCGTCGCATGAGTTATGCCATGGCGAAAAGCATTTACGGAGAGAACCTTCCTGAAATTGTAGAAGCAAGGCTCGAAAAGGAATTAAAGAGTATTATCGGTCATGGATTCGCAGTCATCTATTTAATTTCACATAAACTCGTGAAAAAGTCATTGGATGATGGTTACCTGGTAGGGTCCCGTGGATCAGTAGGGTCTTCTTTTGTTGCAACAATGACAGAAATAACGGAAGTGAATCCTTTATCCCCCCACTATGTATGTCCATCTTGTAAGAAATCCGAGTTCTTTGATGATGGATCGGTGGGATCAGGGTTTGATTTGCCCAATAAAGATTGTCCTGATTGTGGAATTCCATACAAGAAGGATGGTCATGATATTCCGTTTGAAACATTCCTTGGATTTAAAGGAGACAAAGTTCCTGATATCGATTTGAACTTCTCGGGCGAATATCAGCCTAACGCCCATAACTATACGAAGGTTCTGTTCGGTGAAGATAATGTATATCGGGCAGGTACGATCGGTACTGTGGCGGAAAAGACCGCCTACGGGTATGTAAAAGGATACGCCAATGATCATCAGCTGCAAATCCGCGGAGCAGAAATCGATCGATTGGTAAGTGGATGTACCGGAGTGAAAAGAACAACCGGACAGCATCCTGGAGGGATCATCGTAGTACCTGATTATATGGATATCTACGATTTCTCACCCATTCAATTTCCTGCTGATGATTCAAGCTCGGAATGGAAAACAACACACTTTGATTTCCATTCCATCCATGATAATCTTCTGAAGCTTGATATTCTTGGTCATGATGATCCAACCGTTATTCGTATGCTTCAGGATTTATCAGGGGTCGATCCGAAGACCATTCCGACAGATGACCCTGAAGTGATGAAAATCTTCAGTGGAACGGAACCGCTCGGAGTGACAGCGGAACAAATCATGTGTAAGACCGGTACACTCGGAATCCCGGAATTCGGTACACGATTTGTTCGTCAAATGCTTGAGGATACAAAGCCGACGACATTTTCTGAGCTTGTTCAAATTTCAGGTCTTTCACATGGTACTGATGTATGGCTTGGCAATGCTCAAGAGCTTATTCATAATAACATTTGTAATCTGAGCGAAGTAATCGGTTGTCGTGATGATATTATGGTTTATCTCATCTATCAAGGACTCGAGCCTTCACTTGCCTTTAAAATCATGGAATTTGTACGTAAAGGGAAGGGACTGCAGGATGAATGGGTAGAAGAGATGAAAAAGAATGGGGTACCGGACTGGTATATTGATTCTTGTCTGAAGATCAAATATATGTTCCCGAAAGCCCATGCCGCTGCCTATGTATTAATGGCTGTTCGTATTGCATACTTTAAAGTGCATCATGCTCTTCTTTACTATGCTGCTTACTTCACCGTTCGTGCAGAGGATTTCGATATTGAAGCCATGGTGAGGGGATCTCAAGCAGTCAGGGCTAAGATAGAAGAAATCAACAGCAAAGGGCTGGATGCATCTCCGAAAGAAAAGAACACGTTAACAGTACTGGAGTTGGCCCTTGAAATGTGTGAGCGGGGTTACAAGTTCCAAAAGGTAGATCTGTATCGTTCACACGCGGCTGAATTTGTGATAGATGGAGATTCATTGATTCCACCGTTCAACTCGATTCCCGGCCTTGGGACGAATGCGGCCATCAATATTGTGAATGCTAGACAGAATGGGGAGTTTCTCTCTAAAGAAGATCTTCAACAAAGAGGTCGCGTCTCCAAGACAATCATTGAGTACCTGGACAATCACGGCTGCTTGGAAGCCTTGCCGGATAAGAACCAATTATCCCTGTTCTAAGCTGATACCATGGGAATTGTTTGCATAAACATGTTGATTATGGTATATTTTTATTGGAAATACTAAAGATAGCTCTAAAGGTAGAAGAGTGGGGTCGCACCCCACTCTTTCGTTATTACATGGAGATTTTTTGAACTATCATTTCTAGTCTTGGTGCAAGATTTTCATATAGACCAGGAGGTAAGTATGAGCAAAATAACAACACTTGTAGAAGAACTTGTTACACCAATCTTAGACGACATGTCATTAGAACTCATCGATATGGAATATGTGAAAGAGGGATCCAATTGGTTTCTTCGTGTATTTATCGACAAAGATTCAGGTGTTGACATTGAAGAATGCGGAATAGTAAGTGAAAGACTTAGTGAAAAGTTAGATGAAATTGACCCAATTCCTCATAATTACTTTTTAGAAGTTTCTTCACCGGGAGCTGAACGTCCTTTAAAGAAAGAAAAGGACTTTGAGAAAGCCATCGGCAAAAACGTTTATGTGAAAACATATGAGCCGTTGAACGGTGAAAAGGCCTTCGAAGGCACACTTCTTTCCTATACTTCAGACCAATTAGCATTAGAAGTAACCATTAAGACTCGAAAAAAGAAGGTTGAAATTCCAACAGATAAGATAGCGATCGCACGATTAGCTGTTACATTTTCATAGGAACTAACCGCACTATAAAGGGGGATGAAACCACCATGAGCACTCAGTTATTAGATGCTCTTACTGTTTTAGAGAAAGAGAAAGGCATTGCAAGAGATGTCATCATTGAAGCAATTGAAGCTGCACTTGTGTCGGCTTACAAACGAAATTTCAACCAAGCACAAAATGTCCGTGTAGACCTTAACCTTGAAACGGGTACGATGAGAGTCTTCGCTCGTAAAGAAGTTGTAGACGAAGTATTTGATTCCCGCCTTGAGATTTCTGTCGAAGACGCCGGGGAAATTAACCCTAGCTACGAAGTTGGAGACGTTGTTGAGTTGGAGGTAACACCAAAGGACTTTGGCCGTATCGCTGCACAAACAGCTAAACAGGTTGTTACCCAACGAGTAAGAGAAGCTGAAAGAGGAATTATCTATTCCGAATTTGTGGATCGCGAAGAAGATATCATGACAGGTATCGTTCAACGTCAGGACAATCGCTTTATCTATGTGGCACTAGGCAAGATTGAGGCACTTCTACCGGTGAGCGAGCAGATGCCAAATGAAACATATAAACCTCATGATCGTATTAAAGTGTTTATTACAAAGGTTGAGAAGACTACAAAAGGTCCTCAAATCTTTGTTTCAAGAACACACCCCGGATTACTGAAGCGGTTATTTGAAATCGAAGTTCCTGAAATCTTTGATGGAACGGTAGAAATCAAATCGGTTGCACGTGAAGCCGGAGATCGCTCTAAAATCTCTGTTCATGCAGAAAATTCCGAGGTAGATCCCGTTGGAGCTTGCGTGGGAACCAAGGGTGCACGTGTACAGGCAATTGTAAACGAATTAAAAGGTGAAAAAATTGACATCGTTCAATGGTCAGAAGATCCTGTAACATTCGTAGCCAATGCTTTAAGTCCATCGAAAGTGCTGGATGTACAGGTGAATGAAGTTGATAAAGCGACAAGAGTAGTTGTTCCGGATTATCAACTTTCACTTGCAATAGGTAAACGTGGCCAAAATGCCCGTCTTGCAGCCAAATTGACAAACTGGAAGATTGATATCAAGAGTGAAACAGACGCTCGTGACCAGGGATTATATCCTCGAGAAGAGTCATTCCTACCTCAAGATGAAGAGGAAGAGTATGATAACGAGCCTTTAAATATTGATTTTGATAATCAAGATTAAGAGGTGAGTCAGATGAGTGTAAATAAGAAGATCCCATTGCGCAAATGTGTGGCAACGGGTGAAATGAAACCGAAGAAAGAAATGATACGGATTGTCCGCTCGAAAGAAGGGGAGGTTTCCATCGATCCCACAGGTAAGAAGTCAGGGCGTGGAGCTTATCTTTCCAAGGATAAAGACATCATTTTACAAGCAAAAAAGAAAAATACATTAGCCAATCAATTACAAGCGAAAATAGATGAATCTCTTTACGATGAATTGATTAGCCTTGTGGAGAAGGAGTAACGTTTAGCGTATGAATCAAAATCGTTGGATGTCACTTTTAGGATTGGCGAATCGGGCACGTAAGATTATTTCAGGTGAAGAGCTTGTTATTAAAGAAGTTCGTAGTGGACGAGCAAAACTTGTCATTCTTTCCAAAGATGCTTCTGCTAATACATACAAGAAAATCACGGACAAATGTAAATCCTACAATGTTCCGGTTAGCTTGGTGGAAAGCAGAAACGATTTAGGTCAGGCCATTGGAAAAGAAGCCAGGGTAGTGGTGGCTATAATGGATGCAGGCTTTGCCGGGAAATTATCCGAACTGCTCGATGAATCTCAGTGGGGGTGAACATATGAGCAAGATGCGTGTTTATGAATATGCAAAAAAATACAATGTTTCAAGCAAAGATGTTATCGGAAAATTAAAGCAACTGAATATTGAGGTATCAAACCATATGGCAACTATAGAAGACGACGCAGTAACAAAATTAGACGCGATGTATAAAGGGGATTCAGGCAGTCAGAAACCTGGCCAAAAGGATTCCAAGGCAAATGCATCAAAGACAGAAGAAGCTCCGAACAAGGAAAAAGTAAAATCAGCACCGAAAAGTCGTGAAGGAAAAAAACACGAACAACAGCACCAATCAAAGGAGAAGAAGGTCTTCAATAATAATAATAACAACAACAAAAACAAAAATAACAAACAAAACAGGCAAAATAAAAATTTCAAACAGGCTCCACAGCAACAGCCGCCTGCCAAGAAAAAAGAACTTCCTTCAAAAATTACGTTCTCAGATTCATTGACGGTTTCAGAGCTCGCGAAAAAGCTTCACAAAGAGCCATCTGAAATCATTAAAAAACTATTCATGCTTGGTGTCATGGCAACAATAAACCAAGAACTAGATAAAGAATCAATTGAGCTCATTGCAGGGGAATATGGAGTCGAAGTAGAGGAAGAGATCAAGGTAGATGCCACTGATCTTGAAGTATACTTCACTGAAGATACACAAGAAGAAGTAGTAGAGCGTCCATCTGTTGTGACAATCATGGGTCACGTTGACCACGGTAAAACAACTCTGCTTGATTCCATCCGTAACACGAAAGTAACGGCAGGAGAAGCTGGAGGAATCACTCAGCATATCGGTGCTTATCAAGTAGAAGTGGATGAAAAGAAAATCACCTTCCTTGATACTCCTGGACATGCTGCCTTCACAACGATGCGTGCCCGCGGTGCTCAAGTAACCGACATTGCGATCATTGTTGTTGCTGCTGATGATGGGGTCATGCCTCAAACAGTTGAAGCAATTAACCATGCCAAAGCTGCTGAAGTTCCAATTATCATTGCCGTTAATAAAATGGACAAAGAAGCTGCGAATCCGGATCGTGTAATGCAAGAACTCACGGAATACGAACTGGTTCCTGAAGCGTGGGGTGGAGACACAATCTTCGTACCACTATCTGCATTATCAGGAGAAGGGATCGATAATTTACTTGAAATGATCGTCCTTGTCAGTGAAGTGGAAGAGCTTAAAGCAAATCCGAATCGCCTTGCTCAAGGTACGGTAATTGAAGCACAATTAGATAAAGGCCGGGGATCTGTAGCGACTTTACTTGTTCAAAACGGGACATTGAAAGTTGGAGACCCTATCGTAGTAGGAAATACATTCGGACGTGTTCGTGCAATGGTCAATGACCTTGGTCGCCGTGTGAAAGAAGCGGGTCCATCTGCTCCTGTTGAAATCACAGGTTTAAATGATGTTCCTCAAGCAGGGGATCGTTTCGTTGTATTTGAAGATGAGAAAACGGCTCGTTCCGTTGGTGAATCCCGTGCTTCTCAAGCTCTGCAAGCTCAGAGGGGAGAGAAGTCCAAAGTAAGCCTTGAGAACCTGTTCGAACAAATGAAACAAGGTGAAATGAAGGATCTCAACCTTGTTCTTAAAGCGGACGTTCAAGGTTCAGTAGAAGCTCTTGCCGCTTCATTACTGAAAATTGAAGTTGAAGGTGTAAATATTCGTATCATCCACACTGGTGTGGGAGCGATTAACGAATCAGATATTACATTGGCAGCAGCGTCCAACGCCATTGTTATAGGCTTTAATGTTCGCCCTGATGTAAATGCGAAACGTACGGCTGATGCTGAAGGAGTAGAAATTCGATTACACCGTATTATCTATAAGGTAATGGAGGAAATTGAAGCTGCTATGAAAGGGATGCTGGACCCTGAATTTGAAGAAAAAATCATTGGTCAAGCAGAAGTTCGTCAAACATTTAAAGTGTCTAAAGTTGGTACTATTGCGGGAAGCTATGTAACAGAAGGTAAAATTTCTCGCGACAGCGGCGTTCGTCTAATTCGTGATGGAATTGTTATCTTTGAAGGTGAACTGGATGCTCTTAAACGTTTTAAGGATGACGCGAAAGACGTAGCCAAAGGTTACGAATGTGGTATTACGATTAAGAACTTTAACGATGTGAAAGAGGGCGACGTAATCGAAGCCTTCATCATGGAGGAAATTACACGTAAATGATCACATATGTTGAATGTGAGTGCATGATTTATGATTCTCACTCTTTAAAAGAAAAGCGGGCGGTCCTGCAGAGGGTCTTGTCACGCCTCAAACAAAAATTTAATGTATCTGTCTCTGAAATCGGACACCAGGATGTATGGCAACGAACCAGGATTGCCATCGTCACCGTCGCTTCTTCCAAAGGAGCCAGTGAAAGAGAAATGGAGCATGCATTGAAATTCATTGATTCTTTTCCGGAGTGGGAGAGACTGGAGACCCAAATCGAGTCGTTATAGAGAGTTGCTTATGTTCCAACATATAACCATTAACGATATATAAGAGGTGATATTGATGAGCCATCGTGCGAATCGTGTTAGCGAGCAAATGAAGAAAGAGCTCAGCGATATTATCGGACGAAAAATAAAGGACCCACGCATTGGCTTTGTGACAGTTACAGACGTGCAGGTAACTGGTGATTTACAACAGGCAAAAGTGTATATTACCGTTCTAGGTGGAGAAGACCAAAGAGAAAACACGCTTAAAGGTCTGGCGAAGGCAAAAGGGTTCATCCGTTCTGAAGTAGGACAGCGAATCCGTCTGCGCAAAACACCTGAAATTATTTTTGAGTTTGATGAATCGATTGATTATGGTAATCATATTGAAACTTTATTAAGAAAAGTTCAAGATGAACCAGAAGAGTCTAAAGACACAGATGAGTAACTAGAAAGGGCTGATCCGGAAGGAATGACAATTCCAATGGATTAGTCCTTTTGTTTTCTAATTGTTGGATTAAAGAAGAAATAATAGTGGAGGTATTAACATGAATGGAATCCTGCCCCTATGGAAGCCCCGTGGCATGACGTCACATGACTGTGTATTTAAATTAAGGAAGCTCCTTAGAACGAAAAAGGTGGGCCATACAGGCACGCTTGATCCGGAAGTATCTGGTGTACTTCCGATTTGCATCGGAAGAGCGACGAAGATAGCAGAGTATATTACAGCATCGGGAAAAACCTATGAAGGGGAAGTCACTCTTGGTTTCTCGACTACGACAGAAGATGCTTGGGGTGAACCTGTTGTAAAGAAGGCATTGGACCGTACGATTACCAGAGCAGAGGTTGAAGAGATTCTCAGAAGTTTAACCGGCGATATTACGCAAACCCCTCCAATGTATTCAGCGGTAAAGGTAAACGGTAAACGGTTATATGAGTATGCAAGACAAGGGATTGAAGTTGATAGACCATCAAGAACCGTTCGGATCGATAAGCTTCAATTACTGGAGGATTGGGATGAGTTAGACAGCCAGAATCCCGCTTTCTCTTTCGAAGTGGCTTGTGGCAAAGGTACTTATGTGAGGACCCTTGCTGTTGAAATGGGAAATAGACTTGGATATCCTGCTCATATGTCAGCCCTTACCCGTACACAATCAGCCTGTTTTAGGAAAGAGGACTGTTTTACCTTAGAAGATGTGAAAGAGTTCGTTGATAATGGGAATCCACAAGGGCTTCTTCTCCCACTGGAAATGGGGCTTTCTCATTTGCCGAAAATGGCAATTAATGATACATTAGCAGAGAAAGTGAAGAATGGAGCACGCTTGGAAGAGCCTGAGGATTGGCCGGAAACGAGTGAAGTAGTGATGGAGTATCATGGCAAGGTTATTGCCATTTATCGCCGTCACCCGGACAAACCAGGGGTTATCAAGCCTGTCAAAGTGCTTTTCAACGACTAGTGAAAAAAGGTGAAATACTGTGAAAGTGATAACTGTACATCATCCACATTCAATTAGTAAGAATGATTTTCCATCCCTTGTTTTGGCTCTAGGGTACTTCGATGGGGTGCATAGAGGACATCAGAGGGTGATCAAGGCAGCAGTAGAAAAAGCGAAGGAGCTCAAAGCTTGTAGTGCGGTAATGACATTTGATCCTCATCCTTCAGTTGTATTAGGTCATAAGCACAAGCATATACACTACATAACACCTCTGGAAGAAAAGAAAGAAATTATAGAGGAACTGGGTGTGGATTATTTATTTATTGTCCGATTCACATCAGAATTTGCAAGTCTGATCCCTCAGGACTTCGTTGATCAATACATCATAGGGCTCAATGTACTGCATGTAGTAGCAGGCTTCGATTACTCATATGGACGTTTAGGGAAAGGGACGATGGAAACACTTCCATTCCATTCACGCGATATGTTTACTTCTACTACAATTTCGAAGCTTACAGACGATGACTCCAAAGTAAGTTCGACGTTCATAAGAGAATGCCTTAAAGAAGGCGGCGTAAAGAAGGTTCGAGAGCTCCTGGGCAGGCCGTTTAAGATGAAAGGGACAGTCATACACGGGGATAAGAGAGGCAGGAAAATCGGCTTTCCTACTGCCAATATTGAGTTGGCCTACGACTATCTTACTCCTAAAGTGGGAGTGTATGCTGTTAGAATGAAAATTCATGATAAATGGTTCGATGGTGTATGCAATATCGGTTATAAGCCTACTTTTAAAAATCCTGACGAATACTCTCTATCAATCGAAGTTCACATTTTTGATTTCCATGCATCTATATATGGCGAAGAAGTGTATATCGAATGGTATGAAAGAATTAGAGATGAACAGAAGTTTTCGGGGATAGAGGAATTAATCTCGCAAATTCAGAAAGATAAAGACAAAGCAATCCACTACTTTTCGGAAATTTGAGGTTTATACTTGATTTTTGTTGAAAAGAGTAGTATTCTAAATAGCGTATGAAATGAACCTTTGCTTGGCATCACGATTCACCAACGGCTGCTCAGTAACAGGGGATTTGAAAGAAATTATTAGGAGGTGAAAAGGATGGCTATCACTAAAGAGCGTAAAAACGAACTTATCAGTGAATACAAAGTACATGAGAACGATACTGGATCTCCAGAAGTTCAAATTGCTGTCCTAACTGAAGAAATTAACAACCTGAACGATCACTTACGCGTTCACAAGAAAGACCACCACTCTCGTCGCGGTCTTCTGAAAATGGTAGGTCACCGTCGTAATCTATTATCTTACCTACGTAAGAAAGATGTACAACGCTACCGTGAGTTAATCAACAAATTAGGTTTACGTCGATAAACAGACAAAGGAAGCGGGATTATGTCCCGCTTTTTCTTTAGTTTTGATAAGTGGGAATCTTTGTATGATCCCCCACTTATTTTTAAAAAAATTCATCACGAAAAGTATTCAATTATATAGTTTTTGTCTAAAATACATAATATGTACATAAGAGTTAATTCGAGTCCTTAATGCGAGTAAATAGAACTTTCCATTGAGGGAACATGCTATATTTACATAGTTCCTTATGTTATTCATCCAAACGAATATAACGGCACAAATGTGCATGATATAGAATAGTTTATTTACAATATTTATCCGGGTTGGGTACAGGCCGAACCCTTTAGTGATATATAAAGAGAGGGGCACACTTTATGGAACAAACTAAACAAATCTTTTCCATTGAATGGGCAGGAAGAGAATTAACGGTCGAAGTAGGCCAATTTGCCAAACAAGCCAATGGAGCGGTAATGGTACGCTACGGAGATACTGCGGTATTAAGTAGTGCAACAGCTTCAAAAGAGCCAAAACCATTGGATTTCTTCCCACTGACTGTGAATTATGAAGAAAGATTATATGCTGTTGGTAAAATCCCAGGAGGATTTATTAAACGTGAAGGACGTCCAAGTGAAAAAGCGATCCTGGCAAGCCGTTTAATCGACCGCCCTATCCGTCCATTGTTCGCAGATGGGTTCCGTAATGAAGTACAAGTAATCAGTATAGTGATGAGTGTAGACCAAAACTGTTCATCTGAAATGGCAGCTATGTTCGGATCTTCACTGGCACTTTCTGTTTCTGATATCCCATTTGAGGGTCCGATTGCTGGAGTTATAGTTGGTCTGATTGATGGTGAATTTATTATTAACCCATCAGTGGAACAGCTGGAGAAAAGTGAGATTCATTTATCTGTAGCCGGTACGAAAGAAGCCATCAACATGGTTGAAGCAGGTGCAGATGAAGTACCGGAAGAGACAATGCTTGAGGCAATCATGTTTGGTCATGAAGAAATAAAGCGCTTAGTCGCTTTCCAAGAGGAAATTGTTGCTAAAGTCGGTAAAGAAAAATCAGAAATTCAACTTGTTGAACTTGATCAAGCCGTTGAAGCAGAGGTTCGTTCAATATGTGAAACCGAACTGATCCCTGCGATCCAAGTTCAGGAAAAACATGCTCGTGAAGAAGCAATTAAAGCAGTTAAGAAAAAAGTGATGGCTGTTTATGAAGAAGAGAAGGAAGCCGATGAAGCTACACTGAAGCAAGTGAAAAAGGTATTAGACAAGCTTGTGAAAAATGAAGTTCGTCGCTTGATCACGGAAGATAAAGTCCGTCCTGATGGCCGTAAAGTCGACGAGATCCGTCCACTTTCTTCCGAGGTTGGTTTATTACCAAGAACACATGGTTCTGGACTGTTCACACGTGGACAAACTCAAGCACTAAGCATTTGTACATTAGGTGCTTTAGGAGATGTCCAAGTTCTTGATGGTCTAGGAATTGAAGAATCAAAACGATTCATGCATCATTATAATTTCCCTCAATTCAGTGTAGGGGAAACGGGCCCGATCAGAGGACCAGGTCGTCGTGAAATCGGACATGGAGCACTAGGGGAAAAAGCCTTGGATCCGATTATTCCAAACGAGAAAGACTTCCCGTATACAATCCGCCTTGTTTCCGAAGTACTTGAATCAAATGGTTCAACTTCCCAAGCAAGTATCTGTGCAAGTACATTAGCGATGATGGATGCCGGTGTTCCTATTAAAGCACCTGTAGCAGGAATCGCCATGGGTCTGATCAAATCTGGTGAAAACTATTCCATCTTAACGGATATTCAAGGGATGGAAGATCACCTGGGAGACATGGACTTTAAAGTAGCCGGGACTTCTAAGGGTGTAACCGCTCTTCAAATGGATATCAAAATTGATGGGCTATCCCGAGAAATTCTTGAAGAAGCACTTCAACAAGCGAAAAAAGGAAGAATGCAGATCCTTGATAGCATGTTAGCAACAATCGGTGAAGCAAGAACCAGCCTTTCTCAATATGCACCGAAAATTTTAACCATGCATATTAACCCTGATAAGATCCGTGATGTTATTGGACCAAGTGGTAAACAAATCAATAAAATCATCGACGAAACAGGCGTTAAGATTGATATTGAGCAAGACGGAACGATCTTCATTTCTTCTACTGATGAAGAGATGAACAAAGTTGCTAAGAAAACAATTGAAGATATAGTAAGAGAAGTTGAAGCTGGACAAATGTACCTGGGGAAAGTAAAACGAATTGAAAAATTCGGTGCATTTGTAGAAATCTTCAGCGGTAAAGATGGACTGGTCCACATTTCTGAACTTGCAGAAGAGCGTATTCGCAAAGTTGAAGATGTGGTAGCGATCGGCGATGAGATCCTTGTTAAGGTTCTTGACATCGATAACCAGGGTAGAGTCAACTTGTCTAGAAAAGCCGTTCTTAAAGAGCAGCGTGAAAAAGAAGAACAAAACCAGGCATAATCTTTTAAGATTGGCAGGCTGTCCTGTAAGGAGCAAACTCTCCTCCGGGACGGCTTTTTTTATCTGTGGAATTTTCATTCTGCCCTGAAGGAGTAGCCTCCGCTTTTGTTCTACCTTTTCCTTTCCTAACATATGTTTTTAGGAGAAGGAAGGTGGACAGGTATGGATAGAAAATACTTGATTGGAATTAGTCTAATTGCTATTCTGACTTTGGTTGTCGTTGAAAATCCATTATCAGATCAGTATGTGACAGGACTAAAACAAGAATCGCTAGAAGTGAATGGAGTAAGCGAACCCTATGACTTAACCCGAAAAATAAAAGAAGAAGCAAAATTGAGGGAAGTCCCAGCTCAAGATGCTGTAATAGATACAGTTTGGAAAGCTACACCAGGATATAATGGGTTGAAAGTGGATGTAGAAGCGTCTCTTCAAAATATGAAAAAACAAAAATCTTTTGATGAAGATAAACTGATCTACAAGCAAATCCCTCCTGAAACGCACTTACCTGATTTACCTGCTTCCCCTGTTTACCGAGGGAATCCGGATAAACCAATGGTGTCCTTAATCATTAATGTAGCATGGGGAAATGAATATATCCCGGATATGCTTGCAACTTTGAAAAAACACCAAGTATATGCTACGTTCTTTTTAGAGGGGAGATGGGTGAAAAATAACCCGGACTTAGCGAAGATGATCGTAGATGCAGGACATGAAGTGGGAAATCATTCATATTCTCATCCTGATATGAAATCATTGGAGTCAGCCAAAGTAAGAGAAGAATTGAAAAAGACGAATGAAATAATTGAAGTGACCACAGGGGATAAAGTGAAGTGGTTTGCTCCACCAAGCGGCAGCTACCGGGAGGAAGTCATAAATATTGCAGACGAGATGCACATGAGAACGATCATGTGGAGTGTGGATACGATTGATTGGCAAAAGCCACAACCAAGCGTGTTAATCGAGCGTGTAATGAGAAAGATGCACAAGGGAGCTATTGTACTGATGCACCCGACAGCTTCTACGGCCAATTCGTTAAACATGTTGATTCTTCAAATAAAAGAAAAAAATTTAAGGCTTGGTACGATCTCAAGCTTGGTTAAAGAAGAGAGAATCGTGGAAGACGTCGATAATTCGTCAGAACAGGGAAATAGTAATAAGAAGCAGTAAGTTTGCATCATGAATAGGAGGAAATTTCTTGATAAAGAAATATACATGCCAAAATGGACTAAGAATCGTGCTGGAGGAAATACCTCACGTTCGTTCTGTAGCGATTGGGGTCTGGATTGGAACCGGATCACGCAATGAAACGGAACAAAACAACGGGATATCCCACTTTTTGGAACATATGTTTTTCAAAGGCACAAAAACGAAAACGGCCCGTGAAATAGCAGAGTCCTTTGACAGCATCGGCGGACAGGTCAATGCATTTACTTCAAAGGAATACACCTGCTATTATGCAAAAGTATTGGACAATCATGCGGATTATGCATTACATACACTTTCTGATATGTTCTTTAACTCTACCTATGTAGAAGAGGAATTGAATAAAGAAAAAAATGTAGTGTATGAAGAGATTAAAATGTATGAAGATACCCCGGATGATATTGTTCATGACTTACTAAGCAAGGCAATCTATGAAGAGCATCCACTTGGCTATCCGATTCTAGGAACGGAAGAAACACTGAACTCATTCAATCAAGCTAAATTGAAAGAGTACATGCATGACATGTACACCCCGGATCAAGTAGTAGTGTCTGTAGCAGGAAATGTGGATGAAACATTTATCAAAGAAGTCGAGAAGCTATTCGGATCTTATGAAGGTGGTAAAGGACCTGAGGACCGTGTGAAGCCTGCCTTTCACAACAATAAGATTGCCCGGAAAAAAGATACAGAACAAGCTCATTTATGCTTAGGATTTGACGGCCTGCAAATCGGGCATCCGGACATCTATAACCTGATCGTATTAAACAACGTGTTAGGTGGCAGTATGTCATCCCGTCTGTTTCAAGAGGTTCGCGAACAAAGAGGACTTGCGTATTCCGTGTTTTCTTATCATTCCGCATATGAAGATAGCGGAATGGTTACCATTTATGGAGGGACAGGAGCCAATCAGTTAGATCAATTATTTGATACGATCGACAGCACCCTGCAAGCCCTGAAAGATGATGGTATTACGTCTAAAGAATTACTAAACAGCAAAGAGCAATTAAAGGGTAACCTTATGCTGAGTTTAGAAAGTACGAATAGCCGGATGAGTCGTAACGGGAAAAATGAGCTGTTACTAAAACGCCACCGTACGCTGGATGAGATTGTCGAAGAAATCGACGGCGTTACAATGGACAAGGTAAATCAGTTAGCCCTTGACATCTTTAAAGATGATTATGCGATATCCCTCATCAGTCCGGATGGGAATCTCCCTCAAAATATGAGGAAATAACAGAAAAAAGCAGACTGCTTAAGTCTGCTTTTTTTTTTTTTTGAACGCTCTATTCTCAAAGATTGTTGCTATTTAACATAAGCTCTGCAAGGTTCTTTCAAATATTCTTGTATTTATTGATTTGGATTAAGGATACATGCTCAGTAAGTTGATTGGAGTGGAAGGATGATCGACTCCTGCGGGAATAGCTGGACAGGTGAGACCCCACAGGCGAAGCCGAGGAGGCTCACCGCCAGCCCCGCGGAAAGCGAGCATCCTGTAACGGAAATCAACTATTACTTTCTTCTCTAAAATAACAACAAACTTTAAGAAAAGAGTTTTTTTGAATGAATCATCACATTGGATGGAAATAACGAAGAATTTCTTCTAAAAAAAGTGGACAGTGTATACATTGTAATACAGAGCTTTTTTAGGGAGGAAACCTTCATGAGATTAAGCGAGTTAAGCGGAAAAGAAATAGTCGATTATAAAAAAGCAGAACGTCTTGGAATTCTTGGGCAAACCGATCTTGAATTCAATGATAAGTCTGGAAGCATAAATGCGCTTATCATTCCGACGGGTAAATGGCTGCGAAAGCAAGGCGGGGAAATCCGGGTACCTTGGCATCAAATCAGAACAATCGGAGCGGATATGATCATTCTGGAAGTATCGAATGAATAACGAAATAGATCATCTACTGAAACGGGGCCTCCCCGTTTTTTTATTTGGTCTTACAATTAAATAAGATGTTCCTCTCCAAAACGCCAGAAGGAGTCAGTGTAATAGGAAGATACATATTGTACCACCTGAATGAAACTTGTGTACGACTATTATCCCGTCCTGACCTCTTACATCCGCTCCCTTACCAAAACAACCCCATATTCTAAACAGTCTCTTCCTGCTTTTCTTCTCACCCATTAGGTATGTGCAACATACACTGTTGAAGTGAAAAGGGATTTAGAATAGCGATTATGTAAAAAGTAGGTGAAATCAGTGATGCTGACCGGAATGCAGATCGCAGTTCTAGGCGGAGATGCTCGTCAACTTGAGATTATTCGGAAGCTTACTGAGTTGGATGCAAAAATCTCACTCGTAGGTTTTGAACAACTAGATCATGCCTTTACAGGGGCTACGAAAGAAAAGCTGAGTGAAGTGGACTTTTCAATTATTGATGCCATAATCTTACCTGTACCCGGCACGAATCTACAAGGAGAAATTGATACGATTTTTTCCAATGAGAAAATCGTTTTAACAGAAGAAGTTGTGTCTCAGACGCCAGAGCACTGTACGATCTATTCAGGAATTAGTAATAAGTATTTGGATGAAATAATGTCTTCAACGAATCGGGAACTTGTTCAGTTGTTTGAGAGAGACGATGTTGCCATTTATAATTCTATTCCTACAGTAGAGGGAACGATTATGATGGCTATTCAACATACAGACTTTACGATTCATGGATCTACGATTGTCATATTGGGTCTGGGTAGGGTAGGTATGAGTGTAGCTAGAACGTTTCATCATTTAGGCGGAAAGGTCAAGGTTGGTGCACGGAAAAGTGAGCATCTGGCCAGGGTGACTGAGATGGGCTTAGAGCCATTCCACTTAGATAACTTAGAAAAAGAGGTTGAGAATTGTGATATATGTATTAACACAATTCCAGTGCATATAGTGAAGGCTGCTGTGATAGCCAAAATGCCGGCTCATACATTAATCATCGATTTGGCTTCAAAGCCTGGAGGTACAGATTTTCGTTATGCAGAAAAACGGGGAATTAAAGCATTGTTGGCCCCGGGATTGCCAGGGATCGTGGCACCTAAGACAGCAGGCCAGATACTCGCGAATGTACTTTGTCAATTGTTAGAGGAAGATCTTGATTTAGGAAAGGAGAGTTCATCATGAGTGTGAAAGGAAAACGAATCGGGTTTGGTCTGACAGGTTCTCATTGTACGTATGATGCCGTATTCCCGGAAATCGAACGATTAGTGAATAACGGAGCAGAAGTGATGCCGATTGTGACTTCAACTGTTATGAATACGGAAACGAGATTCGGTAAAGGAGAAGACTGGATTAAGCGAATTGAGGACGTTACGGGTCATAGGGTGATCGATTCAATCGTAAAGGCAGAACCACTCGGTCCTAAAATTCCATTGGATTGTATGGTGATCGCTCCCCTTACAGGGAATTCAATGAGCAAATTCGCAAATGCAATGACAGATTCTCCAGTGTTGATGGCTGCTAAAGCGACTCTTCGTAATCACCGTCCTGTAGTACTGGGGATATCGACAAATGATGCTCTTGGTTTAAACGGTGTAAACCTAATGAGATTAATTTCAACCAAAGATATATATTTTATCCCATTTGGGCAGGATGCACCTGAAAGCAAACCGAAATCAATGGTAGCCAGAATGACGCTGATTCAGGAAACGATAGAAGCGGCTATTGAAGGAAGACAGCTTCAGCCTGTTGTAATCGAAAGATATTTAGATTAATAGATGGAGAAGGCTATCAACTTGCACTGTTAAGATGGCCTTCTTTTCATGTATAAATATTTAAAGTTTTATAAATAATCAAGGCATAAATATAAAATTCCCTATTGTCGAATAATTGTTTATGTTAAAATATTCTTTATTATAGTAATAGACTAAAAGGTATACCTACTATGAGAATACTGAATGGTTGGAAGGAGAGAAGATTTTGAATACAATGGGATTACATGTAGCGGTTGTCGGTGCCACAGGTGCAGTTGGACAACAGATGCTACAAACACTAGAAAAAAGGGACTTTCCAATAAAACAATTGACATTATTGTCTTCGGCCCGTTCAGCCGGGTCCACCGTTACCTTTAAAGGGAAAGAATGGACGGTTGAAGAAGCTAAGCCCGAAAGTTTTGAAGGGGTAGACATTGCTTTATTTAGTGCAGGGGGTAGTGTATCCAAACTTCTTGCTCCTGAAGCCGTTAAACGTGGAGCTATCGTCGTCGACAATACAAGTGCATACCGAATGGATCCAGATGTTCCTCTTGTTGTTCCAGAGGTGAATGAAGAAGATATCAAACTTCATAATGGAATCATTGCGAATCCTAACTGTTCTACGATCCAGATGGTGGCAGCTCTTGAACCGATTCGTAAACAATATGGTTTATTGAAAGTAATCGTGTCAACCTATCAAGCCGTTTCAGGGGCAGGTGCAGTGGCCATCGATGAGCTTCACGAACAATCACAAGCCATATTGTCCGGTGAATCGTTTGAGCCAAGTGTGCTACCTGTAAAAGGGGATAAAAAGCATTATCAGATAGCTTATAACGCCATTCCTCAAATTGATAAATTTCAGGAAAATGGCTTTACTTTTGAAGAAATGAAAATGATCAATGAAACAAAAAAAATTATGCATATGCCGTCATTAAAGGTATCGGCAACATGCGTAAGATTACCAGTTGTAACAGGTCACTCAGAAAGTGTATATATTGAAATTGAGAAGGGTTCTGTAACAGTGAATGATATCCACTCACTGTTAAAAGATGCTCCTGGAGTAACTTTAGAAGACGTCCCGGAAGAACAGATTTATCCGATGCCTGCACATGCAGTAGGAAAGCCGGATGTATTTGTCGGCAGGGTGCGTAAAGATCTTGATGAAGACAAGGGCTTCCATATGTGGGTTGTGTCTGACAACTTACTTAAGGGAGCGGCTTGGAACTCAGTTCAAATCGCAGAAAGTCTAATGAAACTTGGTATAATTAAATAACGAAGAGGGACCATTTCAGCTATAGATCTACTTATTTCCACTAATCGTTCTCACATACCTCTTGAACATATGACAATGAGGTGTAGTCATGAAAGTGATCGTTCAAAAATTTGGTGGAACGTCTGTACGTGATGAGGCAAGTCGCATAAAGGCGCTTGCCCACACAAAGCAAGCGATTGATAAGGGGTATAAAGTGGTGGTAGTCGTGTCAGCTATGGGAAGAAAAGGTGAACCTTACGCTACTGACTCCCTATTATCCCTTATCGGTGGCAGGAATACTTCAATAAGTAAGCGAGAGCAAGACTTATTATTATCTTGTGGAGAAATCATTTCCAGCCTGGTCTTCTCTAACATGCTTCTTGAGCATGGAATCCGGTCAACCGCTTTAACTGGGGCTCAAGCCGGATTCCGGACGAATAATGATTTTAACAATGCGAAAATTTTGGAGATGAGATGCAGCCGTTTGGTCAAAGAGCTTGAAGAACACGATGCAGTGGTGGTAGCCGGCTTTCAAGGTGCAACGAAAGATGGTGATGTCACCACGATAGGCAGAGGGGGAAGTGATACTTCGGCTTCTGCATTAGGAGTGGCATTAAAAGCTGAATTCATCGATATTTTCACCGATGTTGAAGGAGTCATGACTGCCGATCCCCGCATATCATCGAAAGCTAGGCCTATTACGGTTGTTTCTTATAATGAAGTATGTAATATGGCATATCAGGGAGCAAAGGTGATTCATCCAAGAGCAGTTGAAATTGCGATGAATTCAAATGTTCCAATAAGGATTCGTTCTACTTATTCAAATGGTGAAGGGACGCTTGTGACTACACTTGAAAATACAAAAGCACACAAAGAATTCCGGAGTCATCCCGTAACAGGAATAGCCCATGTACCGAACCTTACGCAAATAAAAGTATTCGCGAAGGAAGACCAATACAATCTTCAAGCTGAAGTCTTTAAGGCGATGGCTAAAGAAGGTATCAGTGTTGACTTCATTAACATCTCGCCACGGGGAGTTGTTTACACTGTTGCATCACCCCTGGCAGAAGGTGCGATATCGGTTCTGAATAAAATAGGTCATAAACCTATTGTCGAGTCAGAATGTGCTAAGATTTCAGTAGTGGGAGCCGGGATGACGGGTGTTCCAGGTGTGACTTCAGCCATCGTATCTTCTCTGTCCAACGAAGGGATTCGAATCCTCCAGTCAGCAGATAGTCATACGACTATTTGGGTTCTGGTGAAAGAGATGGACCTGATTAATGCGATAAATGCACTTCATGATACGTTTCAACTACAAGAGAGAACCGCTACATTCAGGATAGGATAAACTTAAGAGGAGAGTGACAAGATTGAATTTTGGCCGCGTTTCTACGGCGATGGTTACCCCATTTGACCGCAAAGGAAATATCGATTTCACCAAGACGACCCAATTAATTCAATATCTGATTGAAAATGGATCAGATTCGTTAGTAGTAGCCGGGACCACAGGTGAGTCTCCGACTTTAACAAAAGAAGAAAAGATTGCTTTATTTCGACATGTTGTAAAAGTAGTAAACGGAAGAGTACCTGTTATTGCCGGGACGGGAAGCAATAACACCCACGCCTCAATCGAGCTTACCAAAAAGGCGGCAGAGGCAGGCGTAGATGCCATCATGCTGGTGGCTCCATACTATAATAAGCCGAGTCAGGAAGGGCTATTCCAGCATTTCAAGGCGATTGCTGAATCAACAGCCTTACCAGTCATGCTGTATAATATCCCTGGACGTTCAAGCGTCAATGTTTCTCCGGATACCATCATTCGATTATCAGAGATTGAAAACATTGTAGCTGTTAAAGAAGCCAGCGGTGACTTGGATAGCATGACTGAAATCATTTCACATACATCAGACGATTTTATGCTATACAGTGGTGATGACGGACTTACTCTCCCTGTGTTGTCAATAGGGGGAACTGGAATCGTGTCTGTTGCCTCTCATATCATCGGAAACGAAATGCAAGAGATGGTTGCTGCGTTTACAAGTGGAAATTATTTAAAGGCAGCCGGTCAGCATCAAAAGCTTCTTCCTATCATGAAAGGGTTATTTGCCAGCCCGAACCCAACCCCGGTTAAGACTGCCCTGCAGATGAAGGGTCTGGACGTTGGATCTGTCCGCTTACCATTAATTCCACTCACAGAAGTGGAAAGAGCAAAGCTGTCTCAATTATTACAAGTATTATCTTAAGTAAATGAGGCTGGGACAAAAGTGTTTTAGTCTAAGTAAAACCCGAAAAAATCTGCTTTCTAGTAGGCAGATTTTTTCGGGTTTTTTATTTATTTACAGTACATTTGATTTCAGCTCTTTCCAGCGGTTGATTGGAGTGCAAGACGAAGACTCCTGCGGGAAAAGTAGCTTATGTGAGACCCCGCAGGCTTGCCGAGGAGGCTCACGAGCTACCCGCGGAAAGCGTAGTCTTGCACGGAAATCATTAGCGGTATTAAGAACCTACACTCCTATTGTTCGTCATTATATCGTGTTTTTTTAGTTTTGTCCCTGCCTCTTTTATTATAGACAGGAAAGAAGGCACTAAAATCAGTACTAGATTAATTTATTTTTAAAGAAGAAGGATTTAGTCATGTAGTATCGAAATAGTAATGTAGTAAAATTGAATGCAGTCTTTTTCCTAATTTTATTATAGGTAGGATAAAATTGGTTGTACTCCCAAAAAATTATCAAGTATAATAAACGTAACTGATTAAAGATCGGGAAAGGCACAGCATAGGAGGACATAATGTGAGTAAGACAAAGAATGAAAGTATAAAGATCATACCGCTCGGAGGAGTAGGAGAAATCGGTAAGAACATGTACGTGATCGAAGTGGATCATGAGATTTTCGTGGTTGACGCGGGGCTGATGTTCCCTGAAAATGAAATGCTCGGAATTGATATCGTCATTCCTGACATTCAATACTTGATCGAAAATAAAGAACGTGTGAAAGGGATCTTTTTGACTCATGGACATGAGGATAGTATTGGGGCTATTTCATACGTACTCAATAAGATTAAAGCTCCTGTTTACGGCACCCGTTTAACGAATGCTCTTGTAAAGGCACGATTGAAGGATGAAAATGTCAGGGAAGATGTGAAATTCTATACGATTCACTCTGATAGCCATCTGACTTTCGATGGAGTGAATGTAACGTTCTTTAAAACAACACATAGTATTCCGGATTCAGTTGGTGTATGTATACATACATCTGAAGGTGTCATCGTACATACCGGGGAATTCAAATTTGATCAATCTGCTAAACACCTTTATCGACCGGATTTAGGCAAAATGGCTCAAATCGGTGAAAAAGGGGTGCTATGTTTGTTGTCTGACAGCAAAGAAGCAGAGAGACCCGGCTACACAACCTCCGAGGCCGTCATTGAACAACATATTACAGACGCTTTACGAAAGGCATCCGGTAGAGTGATTGTAGCTTGCTTTGCATCTAATCTAATTCGACTACAGCAAGTTTTTGATGCTGCAGATCAAAATAAGCGTAAAGTGGTCGTAGTGGGTAAGAGTTTGAAGAGAGTATATGATATAGCATTGAAATTAGGCTATCTTCACGTCCGGGATGAGATGATCATCGGAATGGATGAGATTGGTGACTATCCTAAAGATGAAGTCGTCATCATCGCCACCGGAACACAAGGAGAACCGTTTGAAGCCTTACAGCGGATGTCAAAACGCTCCCATCGTCTTGTGAATATCGAAGAAGGGGATACAGTCCTTATTACGGCTTCACCTTCGCCTGGCATGGAAGTCATTGCAGGAAAGACAATCGACATGCTTTATAGAGCAGGAGCGAACGTCTTGACCGCTAATAAGAAGGTTCATGTATCAGGGCATGGGAGTCAGGAAGATCTAAAGTTTATGTTGAATATCATGAAGCCGAAGTATTTCATTCCTATTCAAGGGGAATATAAAATGCTGGTGGCGCATAGCAAGATCGCTCACGACATCGGTCTTCCGTATAAGCAAATTTTCATTTTGGATAAAGGTGATGTGCTTCAATACAAGGACGGTAAGATGAGAATGAGCGGCCGGGTGCAGGCCGGGAATGTGTTAATCGATGGAATTGGTGTAGGGGACGTTGG
The DNA here is from genome assembly GCF_003315075.1 of Rossellomorea aquimaris. Classification (GTDB taxonomy): domain Bacteria; phylum Bacillota; class Bacilli; order Bacillales; family Bacillaceae_B; genus Rossellomorea; species Rossellomorea aquimaris_C. Next base: position 151,843 of record NZ_QNRJ01000002.1, on the reverse strand, counting down.
GAATATCGTCCTTCGCGACCGTAAACTATTATCTGAAGACGGTGTCTTTACGGTCGTAGTGACGATTAACCGCAGATCTAAATCGATTGTGTCAGGTCCTGAAATTATATCACGAGGCTTCGTTTACGTGAGGGAATCAGAAGAATTGATTGAAGGAGCTGGAGGCATCGTAACGGATGTAGTACATTCCTATCTGCAAAAAGGTTCATTTGAATGGACAACCATTAAACAAGATATCAGAGATCAGCTCAATTACTATTTATTCAATAAAACACGAAGAAGACCAATGATTTTACCGATCATCATGGAAGTTTAATGCGTGAGGCTATTTGTTTCTAACAGATAGCCTCCGTTTTTTATTTGATCCCAAAGTATAAAGTATGAAAACTCTCCCTTATTTAAATAATAACAAGAGAATGGAATGAAAAGGAGATGTTTTCATGGAACTAAATCATGGGCGTATGCAGGATCAGCCAAATAAAGGCCAGGATGATAATAAAGATAAACCATCAGGATTAATGGAAAAGATACAGCAATTAGGGCAAACGAATGTCCCGCAACTCTCTCAGGATTCCAATATCCATTGCTTGACGATTGTAGGACAAATAGAAGGGCATATGCAGCTTCCTCCACAAAATAAAACAACGAAGTATGAACATGTTATTCCTCAGCTCGTAGCCATTGAGCAAAATCCTAAGATAGAGGGTTTGGTGGTCATATTAAATACTGTGGGTGGAGACGTGGAAGCGGGACTCGCCATTTCTGAGATGATTGCTTCACTTTCTAAACCTACAGTATCTGTTGTGTTGGGTGGAGGACATAGTATTGGTGTGCCGATTGCGGTATCATGCGATTTTTCATACATTGCGAGCACCGCTACAATGACAATCCACCCGGTCCGGTTGACTGGATTGGTGATCGGCGTACCACAGACTTTCGAGTACTTGGATAAAATGCAGGATCGGGTAGTGAGTTTCGTTACGAAGCACAGCAATATATCGGAAGAACAATTTAAAGACCTGATGTTTGCAAAAGGTAACCTTACACGGGATATCGGTACGAATGTAGTCGGTGACGATGCCGTCGAATACGGCCTGATAGATGGAATCGGGGGCATTGGGACAGCCATTAAAAAGATTAACGAGTTAATTGAGATGAAAAAGCAATCGGATCAACAAGAGGGGTTAGTACAATGATCCTTTATACAGTGGTTCCCAATGATCTTGTATTTCCAACAGATGCAAATGAATTCAGTGGTCAAATGATGATGGAATATCAGGGTGTTCCTATCCTGGTTCAGCAGGAGGAGAACCGGTATCGAATTGTCAGGGTCATGAGTAGTGACCCTGCGCATTATCTCGATAATCAGATTTGCCCAGGTGAATTTATCAACAATTAAGGACGAAAGAGGATTTTCCCGAAATAGTGGTTATGCTATAATATTACTGGAAGAGACAAACATAATGATACTTTAAGTTAACGGGAAGGGTCTGACACCTTAGGCACATGGATTGCCCCAAAGGATCAGCCCTTTCTTCATCTTTATGTACATATGAAGAAAGACTTCAATAGAATTTAGGTGAATTGGATTGGCAAAACGAAAAAGAAGAAAAAAACGATCTGCAACGAGTTCAACCTTAAAACAAACCATTAAATATGAAATTACAGGAATGATCCTCGCTGCCCTCAGTTTGATTTCAATCATTGAGCTTGGAGCTGTAGGGAAAGCAGTGGTGTACTTCTATCGATTCTTTCTGGGTGAATGGTATATGGTTGCCCTCCTGTGGATGCTGTATGTGGCAGGATACCTCATGGTTAAACGAGAGATTCCTATGTTATTTAGTCGCAGACTTATCGGGGTTTACATCATCATTGCGAGCTTCTTGCTATTGAGTCATGTGAAGTTATTTGATTTGCTCTCAAATGATGGTTCTTTCGATAATCCAAGTGTCATCATGAATACGTGGGATTTGTATTGGATGGATGTAAGTGGTGAGACGAGTTCATCGGATCTTGGCGGAGGAATAATAGGGAGCGTTCTATTTGCCGTTTCTTATTTTCTATTTGACTCTCAAGGAGCAAGAATTGTTAGTGCCACATTCATATTGATCGGAATCATACTAGTGACAGGTAAATCCATCGGGGATGTGCTGGGAAGAGCGGGTAAGCGCTTTGGGGCATTCTTAAGCGGTCAATGGTCTGCATTCAAACAAGATATGAGTGATTGGAAAGAAGATCAGTCAAAGAAAAAAGAAGTGAAAGAAAAGAAAAAGAAAGAAGTTCCTGTGAAACAGGAGAAAGCGGTTGAAACACAGCTGCCTCAGGAAGAGGAAACGAGAGAACCGATTATCTCCAACTTCGCGGAACGTGCATACGGAGGGGCCCAGACTAAAGAACAGCCATCCGCTACAGGAGCGGGAATGAATGATGAAAATGATGAGGCTGCAGCTAAAGATAAGTCCGGTTCAGAAGGAGAAGCGGATTCTGCACCACCGATTACGTTTACTGAGGTAGAAAATAAGGATTATAAACTACCTTCTATTTCGTTATTAAAGAGTCCCAGAAAAACAGATCAGAGTAATGAATATCAACTGATCCATGCCAACGCAGCCAAACTTGAAAGAACCTTCCAAAGTTTCGGAGTGAAAGCGAAAGTTACACAAGTTCACCTAGGTCCAGCCGTCACCAAGTATGAAGTACACCCGGATGTAGGTGTGAAAGTAAGCCGCATCGTAAACCTTAGTGATGATTTAGCGTTGGCTCTTGCGGCTAAAGATATTCGAATCGAAGCTCCTATTCCAGGGAAATCGGCTATCGGTATAGAAGTTCCAAACTCAGAGGTGGCCATGGTGTCTTTAAGAGAGGTGCTTGAAGCTAAGGAACATAATAAACCGGATGCCAAGCTCCAAATTGGTTTAGGACGGGATATTACGGGAGAAGCCGTACTTGCAGAATTGAATAAAATGCCTCACTTACTTGTAGCCGGGGCCACAGGAAGCGGAAAGAGTGTCTGTATTAATGGTATCATTACGAGTATCCTCATGAGAGCTAAACCACATGAAGTCAAACTCATGATGATAGATCCGAAAATGGTTGAATTGAATGTATATAACGGGGTACCGCACCTATTGGCTCCCGTTGTAACAGATGCGAAGAAAGCTTCACAGGCATTAAAAAAGGTTGTAAGTGAAATGGAGCGGAGATATGAATTGTTCTCTCACACAGGGACAAGGAATATTGAAGGCTACAACGACTACGTTAAGAGACAGAATCTCGAAAATGAAGAAAAGCAGCCGCTGCTTCCGTACATTGTGGTCATAGTGGATGAGCTGGCTGATTTAATGATGGTTGCTTCAAACGATGTAGAAGACGCAATCACCAGACTCGCACAGATGGCACGTGCCGCAGGGATCCATTTAATTATTGCGACCCAGCGTCCTTCTGTTGATGTTATTACAGGGGTCATCAAAGCGAATATACCATCCAGGATTGCGTTTGCCGTATCATCTCAAATCGATTCCAGAACCATCCTGGACTCAGGGGGCGCAGAAAAACTATTGGGTAGAGGAGACATGCTCTTTATGCCTGTAGGGGCTTCAAAGCCTACAAGGGTACAAGGCGCCTTTTTATCTGATGAAGAAGTGGAAGAAATCGTAGACTTTGTCATTTCTCAACAAAAGGCACAGTATCAGGAAGAAATGATTCCGGATGAGATACAAGAAGATGAGAAAACGGGCGAAGCTGAAGACGAACTTTATAACGATGCAGTCCAGTTAATCGCTGAAATGCAAACCGCTTCCGTGTCCATGCTTCAAAGAAGATTTAGAATTGGTTATACAAGAGCAGCACGATTGATTGATGAGATGGAAGTAAGAGGAGTCGTTGGGCCATATGAAGGAAGTAAGCCGCGAACCGTCTTGATCGGTAAACCTTCAGAAGAGCAGAGCTCTTAACAAAAGGTGTGTTACCCTATTCAAAGTGAACGGGCTAACACACCTTTTTTATGTAAAATCCAAGGAGGAAATCTCAAAATGTATCCGTTTTAAATGATGTTATTCTAGTTTATCCACTAATGTGTTATACTATTAAAAGCGTTTACAATTGTAATGGCGTTGTTTTAATTTTGTAAAGATTGATAATCTATAACAACCTTACTGTAAATTATTTGTAAAATAACTCCATGAAACCCTATTCATCTTTCTATTTTTTCTATTTTTTTACAAATAAGGATTCTAAATTGTCATTCTAGTCATTTTTTTCGACAAAATCACACAATGCTATTTATTTATGAAAAGAAAAGTGTTATAGTATTTTCGATTAGTAGGAAAGATATACATCAGAGGTCTGATGTCTTGAGAAAATTTGGTGGTGGTTCCAGTGACAATAAAGACAGACAATCGACATTTATACTTACAAGTGATAGACCGTTTGAAGAAAGATATCGAAGCGGGGGTATACAAAGAAAAAGAAAAACTCCCGTCTGAATTTGATCTCTCCAAACAACTAGGTGTGAGTAGGGCTACTCTCCGGGAAGCTCTCAGAATTCTTGAGGAAGAAAGTGTCATCGTACGACGTCATGGTGTAGGTACATTTGTAAACGCTAAACCGCTCTTTACTTCTGGTATTGAGCAGCTGAACAGTGTAACGAACATGATTAAGCAGGCTGGTATGGAGCCAGGGACCATTTTCTTAAGCTCAACAACTCAAGAAGCTACTGAGGATGATGTGAAGAGGTTTACTTGCAATGAAGAGGACGACGTGATCCTGATTGAACGGGTTCGTACTGCAAACGGGGAACCGGTTGTGTATTGTGTAGACAAAATTCCTGAAAAGATTATGCCGAGGAATTTCACCCATGAAGATAATTCGATTTTCACCGTTTTGGAAAAACGCGAGAATAAGAGAATCACTCATGCTGTTGCACAAATAGAACCTATGGGCTATCACGATAAAATCTCCCCTATTCTAAATTGTGAACCAGAAACGGCACTACTCGTTTTAAAGCAAATGCATTTTGATGAAAACGATGAGCCGATTCTGTACTCAGTAAACTATTTTCGGTCAGACAAATTTAGCTTCCACGTATTAAGAAAGCGTGTATAACAACAATCCATCTTTCTACTAATTTATTACAATATTAGGGGGTACTCTAGGTGAAAAAACGTAAAATGGGTTTAGCGTTGTCATTTGTTCTAGCTGCAGGTACATTATTAGGTGCTTGTGGAACAAGCGAGGACAAAGAAGGTGCATCTAGTGGTGAAGGTAACAAAAAAGAAGATCAATTTACAGTAGCAATGGTTACGGATGTTGGTGGAGTAGATGACAAATCTTTCAACCAATCTGCTTGGGAAGGTTTAAAAGCTTTCGGTGAAGAGCACGACTTAGAAAAAGGTAAGAAAGGTTATGACTACTTACAATCACAATCTGATGCTGACTATGCTACTAACTTAAACACATTGGCTCGTCAAGACTTTGACTTAGTATATGGTATCGGCTTCCTTATGGAAGGTGCAATCAATGATATTGCACAACAACAAAAAGATTCTCACTTTGCAATCGTTGATGCTGTTGTAGATCAGCCAAACGTTGCAAGTATCACATTCAAAGAGCAAGAAGGTTCATTCCTTGCCGGAGTTGCTGCTGGACTAGCAACGAAAACGAACAAAATCGGCTTCCTTGGTGGAATGGAAATTCCAGTAATCGAGCGTTTCCACTCAGGCTTCATTGCTGGTGTTAAATCAGTCAATCCCGAAGCAGAGATCGTTGCAGACTATGCAGGAGCATTCGATAAAGCGGAACTTGGTCAAACAATCGCGTCTAAAATGTACTCACAAGATGTAGACGTTATCTTCCATGCAGCTGGTGGTACGGGTAATGGATTGTTCAAAGAAGCACGTGACTTAAAAGAAAAAGATCCTTCCCGTGAGCTATGGGCAATCGGAGTTGACTCCGATCAATCAGCAGAGGGTAAAGTTGGAGATCATAACATCATCTTAACTTCTTCTTTAAAGCGTGTAGATAATGCGGTTCTGGATCTTTCTAATAAAGCAAAAGAAGGAAACTTCCCAGGTGGAGAAGTTATCTCTTACGGTCTTAACGAAGAGGGTGTTGGATTAGCTGAACTTAACGAAGAGCTTTCTAACAAAGACGAAGTTATGACTAAAGTTGATGAATGGAAAGAAAAGATCATGAGTGGGGAAATTACTGTACCTGAATCTTTAGATGCAGCAAAATCATTCTCAGCTAACTAATTGAACAGGGATAAGGGGGCCAAGGATAGCCGGCCTCTTAACCCTTTTTTAGAAGGATTATTCATAGTAATTAAAATTTTAATTGAAGTATAGAAACTTCTTTCTATCTTTCATTTAGAGTTTTAATCGGGGCAACCCTTTTTTTTCTAGAGTCTTAAGGTCTGACCTCTAACTACTAGATAAATATCCCTAGCCTATGCAAGGAGTGATTAGCAATGGATTATGTAATTGAGATGCTGAATATTCGTAAAGAATTTCCAGGCATCGTAGCAAACGATAATATTACCCTCCAGCTCAAAAAAGGTGAAATTCATGCGCTTCTAGGTGAAAATGGAGCAGGTAAGTCTACACTGATGAATGTTTTATTTGGACTTTATCAGCCTGAACAAGGAGAAATTCGTGTTAAGGGGCAGAGAGTAAATATCACCAATCCCAATATCGCCAATGACTTAGGGATCGGAATGGTTCACCAGCACTTTATGCTCGTTGATACCTTTACAGTAACAGAGAATATTATTCTTGGAAGAGAGCCGAAGTCCGGTGCAACAGTGGATATTAAAAAGGCAGAGAAGGATATTCTGGAAATCTCAGAAAGATACGGTTTGAAAGTGGATCCTTCCGCTAAAATTTCTGAAATTTCAGTAGGAATGCAGCAGCGTGTTGAGATTTTGAAAACACTTTATCGTGGTGCAGAGATTCTGATTTTCGATGAGCCTACAGCGGTACTGACTCCGCAAGAGATCAAAGAGCTTATTCAAATCATGAAAACTCTAATTAAAGAAGGAAAGTCTATCATTCTTATCACTCATAAGCTGAAAGAGATTATGGAAGTGTGTGATAATGTAACCGTTATCAGAAAAGGAAAAGGGATCGGGACGGTGCAAGTATCGGAAACCGATCCGAATCATCTTGCCAGTCTGATGGTAGGACGTGAAGTAACCTTTAAGACGGAGAAGAAGGAAGCCACTCCTACTGACAATGTACTCGAAATTCGAGATTTGAACGTAAAAGATCACCGCAACGTTTCCGTTGTAAAGGGGTTAAACCTGGAAGTGAAAGCCGGGGAAATCCTTGGTATTGCGGGAGTTGATGGGAACGGTCAAAGTGAACTAATTGAAGCGATTACAGGGTTATACAAAGTTAATAGTGGCTCGATCAAGCTGAATGGAAAAGAAATAGTCAATATGAAACCGCGCAAGATTTATGAAACAGGTGTAGGTCATATTCCTCAGGATCGCCACAAGCATGGTTTAGTCCTGGATTTTCCAATCGGTGAAAATATGGTTCTACAAACCTATTACCAAAAGCCTTATTCAAATAAAGGGGTATTAAGCTATAAGAATATTTACAATCAAGCGAGAAAGCTAATTTCAGAGTTTGATGTAAGGACACCTTCTGAATATACCCTTGCAAGGGCATTATCCGGTGGTAATCAGCAAAAAGCGATCATCGGTCGGGAAATCGATCGTGACCCGGATCTGTTGATTGCTGCCCAGCCTACCCGGGGACTGGATGTAGGAGCGATCGAGTTCATTCACAAGCGCCTGATCGAGCAGCGGGATAACGGGAAAGCCGTACTATTACTTTCATTTGAATTGGATGAAATCATGAATGTGAGTGACCGTATCGCCGTCATTTATGAAGGACAAATTGTAGCAGTTGTGAATCCGAAAGAAACAACCGAACAAGAACTTGGACTACTGATGGCTGGTTCGAAGAGGAAGGAAGCGGGGGAGAACGCACATGTCTAATCGATTAACAAATATATTAATCCCGGTTATTTCGGTCCTTTTAGGAATTATTGTCGGAACCATTATTATGCTTGTGAGTGGGTATGACCCAATTGCAGGATATTCTGCACTATGGCAAGGTATTTTCGGAGAGATCTACTATGTAGGGGAAACGGTGCGTCAAGTGACTCCATACATTCTTGCTGGATTGGCTGTTGCCTTTGCATTCAGAACCGGATTATTCAATATCGGGGTCGAAGGACAACTGATTGTAGGTTGGCTTGCTGCAGTGTGGGTAGGGGTCGCTTTCGATGAGTTACCCAAGATCATTCACTTACCGCTTGCTGTAATCGCAGCGGCATTAGCTGGCGCATTCTGGGGCTTCATTCCAGGATTACTGAAAGCAAGATACCGTGTACACGAAGTAATTGTTACGATCATGATGAACTATATTGCCCTTCACGTAACGAATGCGATCATCCGTGATGTATTGACGGAGCGTAAAGATCGTACGGATTATATCGCAGAGACGGCTTCATTAAAGTCTCCATTCTTTGAGGCCTTAACGGATTACTCAAGACTGCATTGGGGGATCTTCATTGCTCTTCTGTGTGTCTTTATTATGTGGTTCCTTTTAGAGAAAACGACTCGTGGATATGAACTGCGTTCCGTAGGCTTTAACCAACATGCTTCTCAATACGCAGGAATGAACGTAAATGGAAACATCATTCTTTCTATGGTCATCTCTGGAGCATTTGCAGGACTTGCAGGTGCTATGGAAGGATTGGGGACATTTGGATACGCTTCGATCAAAGGTGGATTTACAGGGGTCGGATTCGACGGGATCGCTGTAGCTTTATTGGGAGGAAATGTTGCCATTGGTGTTGTGTTCGCAGCACTATTATTTGGAGGGCTAAAAGTAGGTGCATTGAATATGCCTCTTGAAGCAGGCATTCCAAATGAACTAGTAGACATTATCATTGCCCTTATTATTTTCTTTGTAGCATCTGGTTATATGATTCGCTATCTGATTCAACGATTTAGTAAGAAAGGGGTGAAATAAGTGGGCTTTATCGATATCTTAACAATCCTTATTCCATCAACATTATTGTGGGCATCACCACTTATTTTCACTGCTTTAGGCGGAGCGTTCTCTGAACGTTCTGGTGTGGTTAACATCGGACTTGAAGGGTTAATGGTCATTGGAGCTTTCTCAAGTATCGTTTTCAACTTGGCGTTTGCCGACACATTTGGTGCGGCAACACCATGGGTATCCCTGCTTATAGCCATGGCCATGGGGGCGTTACTTGCCGTACTCCATGCGGTTGCTTCCATTACATTCCGGGCCGATCAGGTAGTGTCCGGAGTGGCAATCAATCTGCTTGCCATTGGTTTAACTCTTTTCTTAGTCAAACGTATTTATGGAAAAGGTCAAACAGACATCATTTCTGAAGGCTTTGGAAAAGTGGATGTACCGCTACTGAACAAAATTCCGGTGATTGGAGATATTTTCTTCTCCAACACTTACTGGCCACCATTTGTAGCCATTCTTGTGTCGGTCATCGTTTGGTTCATTATGTTTAAAACTCCATTCGGTCTCAGATTGCGTTCCGTAGGTGAGCATCCAATGGCTGCCGACACTATGGGAATCAACGTAACGAAAATGCGCTATATCGGCGTCATCATTTCCGGGGCTTTTGCTGGAGTAGGCGGAGGAGTATATGCCCAGTCGATTTCGTCCGACTTTAGTCATGCAACGATAAGCGGACAGGGATTCATGGCCTTAGCTGCTTTGATCTTCGGTAAGTGGCATCCCCTTGGCGCAATGGGTGCAGCATTATTCTTTGGATTCGCTCAAAGTTTAAGTATCATCGGATCGAGTATCCCATTATTTGAGAATATTCCAAGTGTATATCTGCTAATCGCACCTTATGTATTGACCATCCTTGCACTTACCGGATTCATCGGCCGTGCAGATGCACCTAAAGCACTTGGTACACCATATATTAAAGGAAATCGTTAATCCATAACATAAGGACTAATCAAAGGTATCTCGACATTCGAGGTACCTTTTTTGTGAGGTTCTTTTGGTTATTGAAAAAAACAAAAGAAAGATCATAAATGAATATTATCCATGCATATACTAGTTTACTCTATGGGTATTTTTCCAATAGAGGAAGATGCTTGAAATCAACATATCACTACATGTATAGTTATACATAAATACCGCACAATAAAGGTGTTTATAACTTTTTTGATATCAAAAATGACGGAAATGTTGAACTAAGGAGGACGGTACGATGACAGCCATAAATGAAGTAGTAAAGAAGAAACAGGGGTACACGCTACATATCGTTCAAACGGATAAGTATAAAACCAACAGTCTGATCTTGAAAATGAAAGCTCCACTAGACCAAGAAACAGTGACCTTACGCGGATTACTCCCTCATGTGATGCAAAGCAGTACAAAGACCTATCCGAGTACAACGGAATTACGATCCTACCTGGATGAATTATATGGTGCGAACTTTTTTACGGATTTAGGTAAAAAAGGTGAGTACCACGTGGTCAGCATGTCAGTTGAAATAGCCAACGAAAAGTTTTTAAGGGACTCAGAGCCTTTACTTCAAAAAGGAATAGAATTTTTAGCAGACGTCCTGCAAAATCCTCATATTGAAAATAACGAATTCGATAAGAAAACGGTGGAGAAAGAAAAACGAAACCAGAAGGTAAGGATACAGGCAGTATATGACGATAAAATGCGCTACGCTAATTCCCGGCTTGTAGAGGAAATGTGTAAGGGAGAGCGTTTTGCCCTTCACGTCAATGGCATTAGTGAAGAAGTAGAGTCCATAACGGCCAAGAGTTTATATGAATATTATCAAAAAGTCATGAATGAAGATCAATTCGATCTTTATGTCATCGGCGATGTAGATGTTGCGGAAGTTGAAAATCTGTGTGATCAACTCCTTCAATTAAACGAACGTACCCCTCTCGAAGTCGATTCATCCAAAGTGGAACAAAAAGAAAGGGAAAACGTCGTGAAAGAAAAGCAGGATGTGAAGCAAGGTAAGCTGAATATGGGCTACCGGACACATACACAATATGGCGATGATGATTACTTTGCCCTTCAGGTGTTCAATGGCATATTCGGTGGATTTTCTCATTCTAAATTGTTCATAAATGTGAGAGAAAAAGCGAGCTTAGCCTACTATGCAGCAAGTAGACTGGAAAGTCATAAAGGACTATTGATGGTTATGTCCGGCATAGAATTTGAGAAATATGATCAAGCAGTCGGAATCATCAATGATCAGCTGCAAGCCATGAAGGATGGAGACTTTACAGATGGTGAGATCGAACAGACGAAAGCGGTCATCCGCAATCAACTGCTTGAAACCATTGATACGTCCCGTGGGTTGGTTGAGGTCCTTTATCATAATGCTGTCGCCCATGAAGAAATTGATCTAAAACACTGGCTTGATGAAATTGAGAAAACGACGAAAGAAGACATCGTAAAAGCAGCAAATAAAGTCGAACTTGATACCATCTACTTTTTAACAGGAATGGAGGGATAAGGATGAAGAAAATTTCCTTCGATCAACTACAGGAAAACTTATATTATGAAAAAATGTCTAATGGACTGGATGTCTATATTCTCCCGAAAAAAGGATTCAATAAGACGTATGCTACGTTTACGACGAAGTACGGAAGCATCGACAATCATTTTGCCCCTCTGGACGAAGAAGGATTCGTTAAGGTTCCAGATGGAATCGCCCACTTCTTGGAGCATAAATTGTTTGAAAAGGAAGATGGTGATGTATTCCAGCAATTCAGCCGCCAGGGAGCGTCGGCTAATGCTTTCACATCCTTTACACGAACGGCTTATCTTTTCTCAAGTACCACCAATGTAGAACGAAATTTAGAAACGCTTATAGACTTTGTTCAAGACCCGTATTTTACAGAAAAGACAGTGGAAAAAGAAAAAGGCATCATCGGTCAGGAAATCACCATGTATGATGATAACCCTGACTGGCGATTATACTTTGGGGTGATTCAGAATATGTACAAAAATCACCCGGTGAAGATTGATATTGCAGGAACGATTGAGTCCATCACACCAATCACGAAAGATATGTTGTATCAGTGCTATAACACATTCTACCATCCAAGCAATATGCTTCTCTTTGTAGTGGGGGCTGTAGACCCGGATCAAATCATGAATCAGATTCGTTCGAACCAGGAAAAGAAGGATTATGAAAAAATGCCTGAGATCAAGCGGAGATTTGATGAAGAGCCGGAAACGGTTGCTGAGAAGAAGCAGGTCCTTAAGATGAATGTACAAAGCCCTAAGTGCCTGGTAGGTCTTAAAGCGCCTGAACCACATCAGCAAGGCAAGGAAATGCTTAGACAAGAGCTTTCTATGAACGTTTTCCTGGATATGTTATTCGGTAAAAGCTCGACGTATTATTCTGAACTATACAATGATGGCTTGATCGATGAAACATTCCACTATGACTATACACAAGAAAATGGCTTTGGATTCCTAACTGTCGGCGGGGATACGGAAAAGCCGGATATCCTTGCCGAGAAGGTACAATCTCTGCTACTTAAAGCCAAACATGAATCTCTCTTTACAGAAGAGGGACTAGAAAGAACGAAGAAAAAGAAAATTGGTGCGTTTTTACGTGCCATTAATTCTCCTGAGTTTATTGCAAATCAATTCACACGCTATGCTTTTAACGAAATGGATCTGTTTGAGGTCGTACCTACACTTGAATCATTAAAGTATGATGATATTCAAAACGTTGCGAGTACCATTATTAGTGAAGAGCGCTTTACAGTGTGTCAAGTAGTTCCGAAATCATAATATCGGAGGGAGCTGCCCGAGGGTAGCTCCTCTCTTTATGGAGACATTGAGGTGGAAACAGATGAAATATGCTTTAATAACAGGGGCTTCTGGGGGAATCGGAAGCAGTACGGCTTTAAGCTTGGCAGAAGAGGGATGGAATTTATATTTACATTATCATTCGAATGAAAAAGCTATAACAGAGTTGCTACATAAGATTGAAAAGTTTGGGGTGGAGGCCATCCCCATTCGGGCAAATCTTGCCCTCCCGAGAGAAGTCGGGAGTCTCGTGAACAGTATCTTCCAACTTGATGCCATTATATATAGTAGCGGGAATTCAAGCTGGGGAATGTTTCAAGATCAGACTGAAGAAGAGGTGGACTATTTGATTAACGTTCATGTGAAAAGTCCTTTACTCCTTATTCAAAAGTTATTGCCTAAGCTGATAGAACGTAAGGGGAGTATTGTAATGGTAAGCTCCATTTGGGGACAAATTGGCGCAGCGTGTGAGGTCGTTTATTCAACTGTTAAGGGTGCGCAATTGGCATTTGTGAAATCATTGAGTAAGGAGCTTGCTCTTAGCGGGGTAAGGATCAATGCAATCGCTCCAGGGGCAGTTGATACATCGATGATGAGTTCGTTTTCTGAAGGGGAACTGGAAGCTATCAGGGAGGAGATTCCAATGGGTCGTCTCGCTCAGTCGGATGAAATAGCCGACTCGATTCAATTTCTCACTTCTGCCAAAGCCTCTTATATCACAGGTCAAACCATTTCCATCAATGGTGGGTGGCATACATGAAAAAGTTTTTTGGTCAAAAGATTATGGCGAATAATTTTTCCTCCGGGATACAAACTAAGGTTGTATTTCAATAAAGGAGGTCATGACAAATGTCTGTATTAGATAACTGGTCTGATTGGAAAAACTTCTTAGGTGAGCGTCTCAACCAGGCTCAACATGGTGGAATGGAAAATGAAACGGTTTCTGACTTAGCTTACCAAATTGGTGACTACTTAGCGAATCAAGTCGAAGCTAAGAACGATCAGGAAAAAGTGTTAGCGGATTTATGGTCTGTCGCTTCCCCTGAAGAACAACATGCCATTGCGAACATGATGGTTAAACTTGTTAATAACAATGGTACTCGTTAAGGAGAGGGATTTTTTCCTCTCTTTTTTATATGCTTCAAAAAAATCACTTGAGAAGTCTATACTTCTTTACTATAAACAGCTTATGAGGTCTAAAATGAGAAATTGTACATATTTATGTAGGTTTTGCTTTTCTATTACCGGAAAATCATTTATTATAATACCTAGATGTTTAAATAAATTTTCCGAATTATGTCTATTTTAATCGAATTGGAATGTCACAGTTTTTTCAGGAGGGAACCAATGGAACGCAAAGAATGGTATTTAGAATATGAAATTCAAAAAAATCGTCCAGGCCTCTTAGGTGATATTTCTTCGTTATTAGGAATGCTTTCTATAAATATAGTGACGATAAATGGAGTAGATGAAGGCAGGAGGGGAATGCTTCTTCTTGCAAACAATGATGAACAGATTACGAGGCTTGAGTCCATCTTACAAACGATGGATACCATTAATGTAACGAAGCTCCGAGAGCCGAAATTACGGGATCGCCTTGCCGTTCGTCACGGCCGTTATATTCAGCGTGATGCCGATGACAAGAAAACGTTTCGGTTTGTTCGTGATGAGCTGGGTTTATTAGTAGACTTTATGGCTGAGCTATTTAAGCAAGAGGGACATAAGCTTGTTGGGATCAGAGGAATGCCCCGGGTAGGGAAAACCGAATCCATTGTGGCATCAAGCGTATGTGCAAATAAGAAATGGCTCTTTGTCTCTTCTACTTTGTTAAAGCAGACAATAAGAAGCAAACTGATTGAAGACGAGTATTCATCTGAAAATCTATTTATTATTGACGGAATCGTTTCAACTCGCCGTGCAAGTGAAAAGCACTGGCAACTAGTAAGGGAAATCATGAGATTGCCTGCTGTGAAAGTAATCGAACATCCTGATGTATTCGTTCAAAACTCTGAATATTCACTTGAAGATTTTGATTATATCATTGAACTTAGAAACGATCCTGATGAAGAAATTACATATGAATTAGTAGAACAAAATAATTTATTTCAAAATTCCGATTTTGGAGGTTTTGATTTTTAATATTGGAAGGTGTTAAGTGGTGACGGAATTAGGAAATCGTTTAAAGGAAGCCCGCGAAGCTAAAGGTTACAGCCTCGATGATTTACAAAGAATAACAAAAATCCAAAAACGCTATTTGATTGGGATTGAAGAAGGCTCGTATGACGCGATGCCCGGGAAGTTCTATGTGCGTGCATTTATTAAACAGTATTGTGAAGCGGTCGGTCTTCCTCCTGAAGTGATTTTTGAGGAGCATAAGGAAGAAATTCCGACTACATATGAAGATGAGATACCTGTCTCCCTTTCCAGGGTTCAGTCGAGAAAGTCTGTTTCAGAAAGCTCTACAAGGGTATTTGACTTCGTTCCCAAACTGCTTATAGCCCTGTTTGTTATTGGTGCCTTGATTGCCGTATGGGTCTTCTGGCAAGGGAAGGTGGGGGATAAAGCCCCTGAGACACAACCTTCAGAAAATCAGCAGCAAGTGGATGTAGATGAGAATCAAACGGCTGAAAGTGAAGAGCCTGAAGAAGAAACCAAAGATAAAGATGAAACTGAAAGTAAATCTTCAGAAGATGAAAATGCCAAGGAAGATAAAGAACAAAAACCAGAACAATCATTAGTGGCTGTTAATACTTCAGGCTATAAAACAACCTATGAACTAAAAAATGCAGATGAATTCAAGCTGGAATTATCTGCTAAGGGTGATACTTGGGTCGGTGTATATAACACGAAGGATGAATTGTTGTTTGAAGGGTTATTAAAAGAGGGGAATAAAAAGGACTTTGACTTTTCTTCCGATAAGCTTGCTTATCTTGTAATCGGTAACGCTTCAAATACAAATATTGCAGTTAACGGCAATCTGCTTGAGTACAAGATATCTTCTTCGGATGTTGTAAGACAGGATATCATCATTAACTATGAACCTAAAGCGACACAATAATTGAGACGAAAGGAGTTTTAATAACTCCTTTTTCTTACATACTATAGTTAGAACGTGTTTTTTTAGTATTGGAGGTAGAAAGGTGAACTTACCTAATAAGATTACAGTTTCAAGGATATTTTTAATTCCATTATTTTTAATCATTATGCTTGCACCTTTAAACTGGGGTGACATGATGTTTCTTGGGGCAGAAATGCCGGTCAAGCACTTTGTAGGGGCTTTGATATTCATCATTGCGGCAACAACCGATTGGATAGACGGTTATTATGCACGAAAGCTTGACCTCGTGACGAACCTTGGGAAATTCTTAGACCCATTAGCGGATAAATTGCTTGTGTCCGCTGCATTAATTGTTCTGGTCGAGCTTGGCCTTGCCCCGTCATGGATTGTCATTATCATCATCAGCCGTGAATTTGCGGTAACAGGCCTTCGCCTTGTATTAGCCGGTGAAGGGGAAGTGGTTGCTGCGGGTCAACTTGGAAAGATTAAAACATGGGCACAGATCATCGCTATTTCAGCGCTGCTTCTGCATAATGCCATCTTCGAACTGATCAATCTGCCATTTGCGACCATTGCTCTTTGGGTAGCTTTGTTCTTTACGATTTGGTCTGGGTGGGACTATTTCAAACATAACAAAAAAGCATTTGTAAATTCGAAATAAAACGCTTTAACAAGGGGATTGATTCTACTGGAATCATCCCCTTCTTTACATCAATCACAGGGGGAATAAGGATGAATGCAGAGATCATAGCGGTGGGATCAGAATTACTATTAGGTCAAATCGTCAATTCCAATGCTCAATTCATTTCAGAGCAGCTGGCTGAAATGGGGGTGAATGTCTACTACCACACTAGTGTTGGAGACAACCCAGAGAGGTTGCAGCATGCGATTTCAGTAGCCCAAGAAAGAGCAGACTTGTTGATTTTCACTGGCGGACTTGGACCGACGAAGGATGATTTGACGAAAGAAACCATTGCGAAGTCATTAGGTACAACTTTGACCTTGGACGAAGATGCATTGGAATCAATTAAAGGCTATTTTAAAAAAGTCGACCGGGAGATGACCCCCAATAATGAAAAACAGGCACTCATATTAGCCGGATCTCAGGTGTTGAAGAATGAGAACGGTATGGCTCCCGGCATGCTATTGAAGAAGGATGCTAAAGCATACATGCTTTTACCAGGACCTCCATCTGAAATGAAACCGATGTTCAGTACTTACGGCAAACAGGCCATCCAACATTTATTGAAAAAGAAAGAAATCATCCATTCCCGGGTCCTGCGCTTCTTCGGTATTGGCGAAGCTCAGTTGGAAACAGAATTGGAAGCTCTGATTGATCAACAAACCAATCCAACCATTGCCCCACTAGCTGGTGACGGAGAAGTTACACTGAGGCTGACGGCCAAACACGAATCGAAAGACGTTGCCATCACCCTATTGGATGAGCTGGAAATTGAGATTATGAATATTGTAGGAGAATACTTCTACGGCTACGATCAGGATTCTCTCGGCGAGGTGGGATTCAAATTATTAAAAGAGAAGGGTTTCACACTATCCTGTGCAGAGAGTTTAACCGGGGGGCTCTTTCAAGCTCAATTAGCATCATTACCAGGTGCATCTTCCATCCTGAAGGGTGGGGTGATCTGTTACCAGGATGAGGTCAAGAAGAAGATACTCTCCGTGAAAGAGAGTACGCTCGAACAGCATACCTCCGTAAGCGAAAAGTGTGCCAAGGAGCTTGCTGAAAACGTAAGAGAACTGTTATCATCCGATATCGGGATCAGCTTTACAGGTGTGGCAGGTCCCGGATCACATGAAGGGCAACCTGCAGGAACCGTTTGGATTGGGTTGTCCATGAAAGATCAGCCAACTAAAACATTCCATTTGAATCTTGGCGGCGGACGAAATGCTAACAGGATAAGAACGGCGAAGTATGGTTGGTATTATTTGATCAAAGAATTGAGTGAGTAATTGTACTGAGGCTGTCTTCTGATATGGAAGGCAGTTTTTTTGTGGTAAACCGCTCTAAATTCAATCCAAAACACCCAGAGTAAAAAACCGAATGAATGTTCGATTTTTTTCTTGTTTTCTATAATAAAAACGTTTATAGTATAGATAGGTTGGATTTGAGACAAGCTTATAAGTTGTCAATTTCAAGTTCTATATTCAAAGGAGGAAGATTTGTGAGCGATCGTAAAGCAGCCTTAGATATGGCGTTAAAACAAATAGAAAAGCAGTTTGGTAAAGGCTCAATCATGAAGCTTGGGGAGAAAACGGATAGAAACGTTGTAACATGTCCAAGTGGTTCACTTGCACTGGACGCTGCTCTTGGAATAGGCGGATATCCACGTGGAAGAATCATTGAGGTATATGGTCCCGAATCATCCGGTAAAACAACAGTAGCACTTCATGCGATTGCAGAGGTTCAGGCTCAAGGAGGTCAAGCTGCATTCATTGATGCAGAGCATGCACTTGATCCTGAGTATGCTCAAAAGCTTGGAGTAAACATAGATGAATTATTGCTTTCTCAACCTGATACAGGTGAGCAGGCATTGGAAATTGCAGAAGCGCTTGTACGTAGTGGAGCAGTGGACGCTATCGTTATCGACTCTGTTGCAGCCCTTGTACCGAAAGCAGAAATCGAAGGAGAGATGGGAGATGCTCACGTAGGTCTTCAAGCCCGGTTAATGTCACAGGCTCTTCGTAAGCTTTCAGGTGCCATCAATAAATCGAAAACCATCGCAATTTTCATTAACCAAATTCGTGAAAAGGTTGGAGTCATGTTTGGAAATCCTGAGACGACTCCCGGTGGGCGCGCACTGAAGTTCTATTCTTCTGTACGTTTGGAAGTCCGTCGTGCTGAAACACTTAAGCAAGGAAATGAAATGGTAGGGAACAAAACGAAGATTAAAGTCGTGAAAAATAAGGTAGCTCCTCCGTTCCGTGTAGCGGAAGTAGATATCATGTACGGTGAGGGGATTTCTAAAGAAGGTGAAATCGTCGATCTTGGATCTGAGCTTGATATTGTTCAGAAGAGCGGTGCCTGGTATTCTTATAATGAAGAGCGCCTAGGTCAAGGTCGTGAGAACGCGAAGATTTTCCTGAAAGAAAATCCGGAAATCCGCAGCGAAATCATGCTGAAAATCCGTGAACATTACGGATTGGATACAGGTCGGGCTGAAACCGATGATAAAGGTGAATTAAGTCTTTTAGAAGACTAACCAAATATAAGAGAAGCAGCCATTTTCGGTGTGCTTCTCTTTATTATGTATGATAAGCTATTAGTTGGTAGAAAATAGTAATAGTGTTTTTCTCTAACGCAAATCGCTTATAGTTGTGAAAAGCATGAGAATAATCGTGTTCTAATGATAACTTCTAAATTCAACAAAAAATTTTCAAATAGTTGGATGGTGTCAAAAAATCATCCTTAACCCCAGAGTGACAGTGTCAATTTATGTCGAATGGAAAAAATCCCTTGAGAAATCTAGGGATAGAGGGCTCAACCCCTTGACAATAAATTTTCAGAGATTTAAAATTAACATGTATATTTTACAAATTTTTCGAATGAATATTTGAAAGCCTAGCGCTGTATATTTTGTTCAAGTGAGCAATGTACAAGCCGACATGTAAAAGACATGATGACAGTTCATAGCAAGAGGAGGTGAAATAATGCAACCTATAACAATCATCTCCATTTTGCTTGGCCTAATCGTCGGTGTAGTTGTTGGATACCTAATTCGTAAGTCCATTGCTGAAGCAAAGATTGCTGGTGCTAAAGGTTCAGCAGAGCACATTTTAGAAGATGCGAAGCGCGAGGCAGATGCTCTGAAGAAAGAAGCACTATTAGAAGCAAAGGACGAAAATCATAAACTTCGCACAGAAATGGAAAATGACCTTCGTGAACGAAGAAATGAATTGCAGAAACAAGAAAATCGTTTGATGCAAAAAGAGGAAAACCTCGATCGGAAAGATGAAACGCTGGATAAGCGTGAAGCCTTACTCGAGAGAAAAGAGGGGACTCTTAACGAGAGACAACAACATATTGAAGAGATGGAAAGCAAAGTGGACGAGATGGTACGATCACAGCAAACAGAGCTAGAGCGTATCTCGAGCTTAACTCGTGATGAAGCGAAAGGAATCATTCTTGACCGCGTTGAAAATGAACTCTCCCATGATATCGCCATTATGGTCAGAGAGCATGAAACACGTGCGAAGGAAGATGCAGATAAGAAGGCGAAAGAAGTCCTTTCACTGGCTATTCAACGTTGTGCTGCTGAACATGTGGCAGAAACAACGGTTAGTGTTGTGAACCTACCGAATGATGAGATGAAAGGTCGAATTATTGGGCGAGAAGGACGTAACATTCGTACGCTGGAAACTTTAACAGGAATTGATCTGATTATTGATGATACTCCTGAAGCAGTTATTCTTTCTGGTTTTGATCCGATTCGTAGAGAAACGGCTCGAATTGCATTAGAGAAGTTAGTTCAGGATGGACGTATCCACCCTGCGCGAATTGAAGAGATGGTCGATAAATCTCGACGTGAAGTGGATGAATACATCCGTGAAATTGGTGAACAGACAACCTTTGAAGTTGGCGTTCACGGTCTTCACCCGGATTTAATTAAAATCTTGGGACGTTTAAAGTATCGTACAAGTTACGGTCAAAACGTTTTAAAACACTCAATGGAAGTGGCGTATCTATCCGGGTTACTAGCAGCAGAGCTTGGTGAGGATGAACGACTCGCTAAACGTGCTGGATTACTTCATGATATCGGAAAAGCGATCGACCATGAAGTAGAAGGAAGCCACGTAGAAATTGGTGTTGAACTGGCAACGAAGTACAAGGAACACCCTGTTGTCATTAACAGTATTGCCTCTCACCACGGAGATACAGAGCCTACGTCCATCATTGCCGTACTGGTTGCTGCAGCTGATGCTTTATCTGCTGCGAGACCTGGCGCAAGAAGTGAGACGCTTGAGAACTATATCCGCCGATTAGAGAAGCTGGAAGAAATCTCAGAGTCATATGAAGGCGTTGAGAAATCTTTCGCGATCCAGGCAGGACGTGAAGTTCGTATTATGGTTAGACCAGAAGCCATTGACGATTTGGAATCTCACCGATTAGCGAGGGATATCCGTAAACGGATCGAAGATGAGCTCGATTATCCAGGTCATATTAAAGTAACGGTCATCCGTGAAACAAGGGCTGTCGAATACGCGAAATAAGAGGTTGACTTGAAAAGGGATATCCCTTTTCGAGTCAGCTTTTTTTATCGTTTATATGCTCCCGGGACGGATGAATAGACGACAGGTTATTTGTGATACAATAACTACAAGACTGAATACATATAGAGAAGGGAATTTTCATGAAAATTTTATTTGTTGGAGACGTTGTCGGTTCAATGGGCAGGGAAATGATCACAGAATACCTGCCGAAGTTAAAAAAGAAGCATTCACCGGATTTCACCATCGTGAACGGGGAAAATGCTGCTTCAGGCAGAGGGATCACGGAGAAGATTTACAAACAATTTTTGCAAGATGGTGCCAATATGGTAACTCTCGGTAATCATACTTGGGACAATAGAGACATTTTCAATTTTATCGACTCATCGAAACAAATGGTAAGACCGGCGAATTTCCCGGAAGGAACCCCTGGAAGCGGTCTGGTGTATGCTGAAGTGTATGGAAAAGAGGTTGCTGTTATCAATGCACAAGGGAGAACGTTTATGCCGCCCCTTGATGACCCGTTCAAGGCACTGGATGAACTTGTAGACGAAGCAAAGAAGAGAACGTCCATTATCTTCGTTGACTTTCATGCAGAAGCAACTAGTGAAAAGCAGGCGATTGGCTGGTTATTGGATGGCCGGGTATCTGCTGTAATCGGCACCCATACACATGTACAAACAGCTGATAACCGCATCCTGCCCAATGGTACAGCATTTATGTGTGATGTCGGTATGACAGGCCCATATGATGAGGTACTGGGAATGAGTAAGGAGTCTGTTCTGAAGAGATTTCAGACCAGTTTGCCCGTTCGTTTTGAAGTTCCAAAGACAGGACGTAAAATTTTGAGTGCCTGTTTAATAGATGTTGATCAAAAGACGGGTAAAGCCAAAAAAATCGATCGTATTTTAATTAACGAAGATCATCCATTTATGGCAGAATATTAAATGTTTTCGTTCCTTTTTTCAGTGAGACCGGAATGATTTGTCCATTTCCTGAATATAGTATCAGTGGAATCATTTATACCAAGTTTGTTCTTTACCACGGACATACGGTATGGGGGAAATGACAAGGAGGAAAAGGAATGGAAATATTAAAAGTTTCAGCAAAATCTAATCCTAATTCTGTAGCTGGTGCACTCGCCGGTGTTCTTCGTGAAAGAGGAGGAGCTGAGATACAAGCGATTGGTGCAGGGGCTTTAAATCAAGCCGTTAAAGCAGTTGCGATTGCCAGAGGCTTTGTGGCTCCCAGTGGTTTAGATTTGATATGTATCCCGGCATTTACAGATATTCTGATCGATGGGGAAGAGCGTACGGCGATAAAGTTAATAGTGGAACCAAGATAATATACCATAGGCTGTTCATTAAAGAGGGGATTCTTTAGTGGACAGCCTTTCTATTTTTCCATAGTATTATTATAAGGTAAGTCAGGCACTTGAAAGGATGAAGAGACATGTTATTTGATGCACACTGTGATGTATTGATGAAGTTATACTTAGAACCGGAGAAGAAAGCATTTCAATCTAAGCATACTTTACATATTACCTATCCACAGCTGGTGGATAGCAGAAGTAAGATACAATTATTTGCTATATATATCCCCTCCAATTTGAAGCCGGGTCAACGATTTCAAGCTGCCCTGGAAATGGTGAACTTATTTCATAATCAAATCCTGAAACCCAATCCTAAGCTTAAATTTGTCACCTCGAAAAGAGATATAGAAAAATTAGCTCATGATGAAATCGGGACAATGCTTACACTTGAGGGCATTGAAGCGATAGAAGAGGATCTTACCAAGCTTGAAATTCTTTATCGGCTTGGGGTCCGTTCTGCAGGTTTAACGTGGAATTGGGCCAATGCTGCAGCAGATGGAGCACTGGAGCCGAGGGGTGGAGGGTTAACCAATTTTGGCCATGAGGTCGTTTCATTCTTAAACGAGAACAGGATGTGGACAGATGTTTCCCATTTAAGTGAGAAAGCATTTTGGGATACAATCGAAATTGCTGAATATCCCATCGCTTCTCACTCGAATGCTTATTCCATTTGCCCCAATCCCCGAAATTTGAAAAACGGACAAATTGAAGCGTTAATCAAAAAGGACAGTGTCATGGGGATCACGTTTGTACCGCCATTTCTAAACAAAAAAGGTACAGCGGCGATTTCAGATGTCATCAGGCACATCGAACATGTTTGCAGTTTGGGTGGAGAGGATCACATTGGATTTGGATCGGATTTCGACGGAATATCAGAAACGGTACAGGGGTTATCATCATTCGATCAATATAATAACTTAATCAACACACTTCAACGATATTATAGCGAGAAACAGGTGAAAAAATTCTTGTTCGAAAATTTTGTTGGAAGATTACCAGATTGATTACTGAACCAGACATTAAAGAAATACCTTTAATGGTTTTTTTGTACCAGGAATAAAGTGTTCATATTCATAATCTCTTTAATACAGTAGTGATTTAAATAGAAAAGTGATAAACTGATAGAGTGAATACAAAGAAAAAAGTTGCAACAATCCTTTGTAGTAAAAGATTGTTTGAACGAAAAATGAGAATATGCTTCTCTAATAGATGTTGCAAAAATTGATTGAAGGGGTGTAATAAATGAAGGAACAACTTTCATGGAAAGTTGGTGGCCAGCAAGGTGAAGGGATAGAGAGTACGGGTGAAATCTTTTCTATGGCCCTCAATCGCCTTGGGTATTTCTTATATGGTTACCGCCATTTCTCCTCTCGTATTAAGGGAGGACATACAAATAACAA
The DNA here is from genome assembly GCF_003315075.1 of Rossellomorea aquimaris. Classification (GTDB taxonomy): domain Bacteria; phylum Bacillota; class Bacilli; order Bacillales; family Bacillaceae_B; genus Rossellomorea; species Rossellomorea aquimaris_C. Next base: position 127,921 of record NZ_QNRJ01000002.1, on the reverse strand, counting down.
GATTCGGGTAAGCACAACACAAGTGCGTGCGATTGCTGATGACTTAGATATTTTAGTTGCATTTGATCAGGAAACGATTGATGTGAATTATAAAGAATTACATAGCAATGGTGTGATCATAGCTGATGCGAAGTTCAAGCCAGAAAAGCCTGAAGATACGGATGCTTCTCTCTATATCATTCCTTTCACTCAGTTGGCTACGGAACTTGGGACGTCGTTAATGAAGAACATGGTAGCGGTAGGAGCGACCTGTGCCGTTCTCAACCTGGATCCAAACGTTTTCAAGGAAGTAGTGGAAGAAATCTTCGGCCGTAAAGGTGAGACGGTAGTAGAGAAAAACATGGAAGCCATCAAGCAAGGATATCAAACGATGAAAGATGAGCTTGGAAGCAAGGTCGGTTCATTACAACTGAAGGAAGCCGATGGTAATAAGCGCATGTTCATGATCGGGAACGATGCGATAGCTCTCGGTGCCCTGGCAGGTGGGGTTCGCCTGATGGCAGCTTATCCAATCACTCCAGCTTCTGAAATCATGGAATACCTTATTAAGAAGCTTCCGATGGTGGGAGGAACGGTTATCCAGACAGAGGATGAGATTGCAGCCGCAACGATGGCAATCGGGGCGAACTACGGGGGTATCCGTTCATTCACTGCATCGGCTGGTCCTGGTCTTTCACTCATGATGGAAGCAATCGGCTTATCCGGTATGACAGAGCAGCCTTTAGTAGTGGTGGATACTCAACGTGGAGGACCGTCCACTGGACTTCCGACGAAACAGGAGCAGTCCGATTTAATGGCCATGATTTACGGTACCCACGGAGAGATTCCTAAGATCGTCCTGGCTCCAAGTACTGTACAGGAAGCATTCTATGATACAGTAGAGGCGTTTAACTTGGCTGAAGAGTATCAATGTCCAGTCATCATTCTTTCTGATCTACAGCTTTCATTAGGGAAGCAAACGGTAGAACCACTTGATTACAGCAAAGTGGAAATTCGTAGAGGGAAGCTTGTTGGCAATGAATCAGAGTTAAATGAATTAGAGGCAAAGAAATACTTTAAACGTTTTGAAGTGACTGAAGATGGTGTATCACCACGTGTCATCCCTGGAATGAAAAACGGCATTCATCATGTGACAGGAGTCGAACATGATGAAACAGGGAAGCCGTCTGAATCTCCGGTAAACAGACAGGCACAGATGGATAAACGTATGCGCAAGGTGGAAAACATACGCTTTAACAATCCAATCCACACTCATGCACCACATGAAGCTGCCGATTTATTATTAGTGGGTTTCAACTCGACACGTGGAGTAATTGAAGAAGCAATGGAACGACTTGAAGCGGATGGGTTGAAAGTGAATCATGCTCATATCCGCTTAATCCATCCGTTTCCGGCAAATGAGCTCGAGCCACTGATGCAATCAGCTAAGAAAGTGGTTGTGATTGAACATAATGCTACTGGACAATTAGCCAATATAATCAAAATGAACGTAGGGTATGGAAATAAAATCACGAAGATGACAAAGTATGATGGCACACCCTACTTACCAAATGAAATTCATTCAAGATGTAAGGAGTTGATCTGATCCATGGCTACCTTTAAAGATTTTAGAAATAATGTTAAACCCAACTGGTGTCCTGGGTGTGGAGACTTCTCTGTACAAGCTGCGATTCAACGGGCATCGGCAAATGTAGGGCTCGATCCTGAACAATTGGCTGTCGTATCCGGAATCGGTTGCTCCGGACGTATATCAGGTTACATTAACTCGTACGGTTTTCATGGCATTCACGGACGTTCCCTTCCGATCGCTCAAGGATTGAAGATGGCGAATAAGGAATTAACCGTTATCGCTTCTGGTGGGGATGGAGATGGGTTTGCCATCGGCCTTGGCCATACCATCCATGCGATCCGTCGTAATGTAGATGTCACATACATCGTTATGGATAACCAGATCTATGGGCTGACCAAAGGACAAACCTCTCCGCGCTCGTCATCTGGTTTTAAGACAAAGTCTACACCTCAAGGAAGCATTGAGCCGGCACTGGCACCGATGGAAATGGCACTGACAGCAGGTGCAACATTCGTTGCCCAAAGTTTCTCTTCTGACTTGAAAGAGCTGACGGCCATAATCGAAGCAGGGCTAAATCACAAAGGCTTCTCATTGATCAACGTGTTTAGTCCTTGCGTGACCTATAACAAGATCAATACGTACGACTGGTTCAAAGAAAACCTGACAAAGCTCTCGGATGTTGAAGGCTATGATCCATCAAATCGTGAACAAGCAATGAATATGCTTATGGAGAAGGATGGATTGGTGACTGGATTGATTTATCAAAACAAAGAACAGCCTTCCTACCAGGAACTGGTGACCGGGTATTCTGAAGAGCCATTGAGCACACATGATTTAAGGTTAGATGAAGATAAATTTGATGAGTTAGTCAAAGAATTCATGTAATAGAATAAACCGGGCACCTCACTTGGGTGTCCGGTTTTTTAATTTATTGATTTCTTCAATTAATTGAGCATTTGTGAATTGCAGGTGCTGAATAGTGTTTTCATAGCTTTTCATTTTATTTTTAATTGCAGCTGATTCTTCCTCGTGGAAACTGAACACGTCTTCTTTCATAAGTTTAATGTTCTTCCTAAGTGCATGAAGGGTATTGGTATAGGACTCTTTTTCGTCCAGCTGTTTTTTTAGTGATGTTTCTATCTTTTGGATATGTGCTGATTTTTCGATTTGCATTTTGGATGCCTGTTCAAGCTGATTCGCTTTAATGGTAAGTAAGTCCTCGTAATGGAATGTAGATTCTGAAAAAGTTTGTTGAACTTCATACAATTCTTTTTCTCGTAAGTAAAGTTGAGCTTTCAAGGCTGCGATCTCATCCATGAGATTGTGGTTTTCATGTTCCTCAAAGCTATTCAGTATGAGCAAATGTTGTTTCGTTGCTGCCCACTCGATTTTCAATTTCTCCAACCGCTCTCCCAGCTCCATTAGTTCTGTTTCTCTTAAGTAAAGTTGAGTTTTCAAGGAGTCGTTCTGATTTAGGAGATTGTGGTTTTTATGTTCCTCACAGCTATTCAGTATGAGTAACTGTTGTTTATGTGCACTCCACTCCCTTTGTAATTCCTCTCCTAACACTCCCAGTTCCAATAATTCACTTTCTTTTCTATATAATTGTTTTTCAATTTCTTGTTTATTTATCAATAGAAGTTCTATTTCTTTTGTAAGATAGCAATTTGTCACTTGTAAAGACATGACTTCTTTTTCGAAAGCATCCTTTGTTTCATTTTGGTGTTCCGTTTGTTTGTTTTTTTCCGTTAAGTGGATTTGGTTTGTTTTATGGAGTTGATCCTTTAGCTGATTGATGGTGTAGCGAAGCTTTGTCATTTCCTTTTCCTGTGCCTTAAGGAAGGTCTGGTATTTTGAGGATATTTGCTCTTTTTCCGCTTCTGTTTTTTTTATTTGCATTCGATACTCTTCCAGTGTGTCTTCTAAAAGTTGCTTTTCCTTTTTTAAGGTTTTGTATCGTTGGACAAGAGAAGTTCTTTCTAATAATGAACATTTTTGTTTGTATTTTTCCAGTTCGGATTTATAATGAATGATTTGCTGCTGCAATTGTATAGAAGAAAGCTGTTTCATCCAGGATGGCTCCTTTCTTTTCGTTTTTATTATGTATATGTTTTCAACTATGTGAACGCTATTTGTCCATAAAAATAAGCCATGAAAACTTCCCAGTGTTTACATGGCTTTTATATTTATAATAAATATCATTGCAATGATAAGATAAGCGTTTACGTTCGTAATATTCATTTAAAAGAGTAAGCGTAACCAATCAGAAGCTTGCTTTTGAAGAACTATATATGAAGGTCATTATTATTATCGTTTTCATCATTTTACATCAAAGATGGAGCGAGTGGTTAAAGGTTATACATTCCCCCTTTCCTTATGGTATATGATATGCCGGGTTCAAAGTTGGAGCACTGTCAAATGTCTATATAATCAGCCTATTTTTTCATAGTTTAGAAAAACTATTAGTATGCCTATTATTTTTTTTTGAAAAAATAGGTATTTTCTCTATACCAAATTCTTTCTCGTCCATAGGATATAGTGTGATAGAAATATAATATTCATTAAAAGAAAGGAAGGATTTTTTTGAAGAAGCGTAAACAAATTAGGGGTTCCCAGACTCCAACGCCAACGCCAACCAGTATCCCATTGGATACAAACGACTTAGCACCAGAATGTATTCGAGTAGACAAAGTGTATGACTGGGTGTTCTTTGCGAACAAGTATGAGAATAAGAACTTTATTCCTGATGAAGCTTGTCGTGCAGCTGTCAGTGCAGCATTAGCGGCAGGTCAGAGAGTAGAGGTGCAAACGGCTCCAGTAGACCCGGCTGACGTCAGTGTATCAGGGTCTATCATTGAGAATGGTAACCCTGGAAAAGTTCTTATCGTCTGGACAGTACCTGTAGACGTAACGATCTTAATTGATGGGGTAGCAGAATGTTCTTTCACTATCCGCACTCAATTCACCGACGAAATTATGCTTTGCGTACCGACAGGAATTACGAATGACAACTTAAATATCAGAGCGACTCAAGTAATTGCGACCTCTGGTGGAGTATTAATGGGACCAGATCCATTTGGACCAATGATTCCATTGAAAGTCGTACTATGTAAAGATGTTCAAGTAGAGTATCCGGTTAAACTTGAAGTATTGGCTAAATTCTGTTTCCCACGTCCAAACAATATTCCAGTACCTGAAGAAAGACTTCAATGTGACTTGAGCTTACTGGAATTCCCTCGTCAATGCCCAGGATTATTCCCGGTTGATAACTGTGAATGCCAGGCGACTGCACTTGCTAGAAATGAAGATACACTTGCAACATTCGGTTCCGGTGCAACCGCAGACGTTGTAACAGGTCTATCAACACTTAGAGCAGAGATTTGTCAAGAATGTTCACTTGCAGATAGTACATGGTCTTACTCCTTCACTGATACTGAAGTAGGTCCTACACCTGCTCCAACTGGAACTGGATTCCAACCAGACTTCAGCTTCACTTTCGATCCATCTTCCATTGATAGCGTAACATGTGGAGAGGAAGCATTGACAGCTGTAGGAGAAGGTATTCGCTACTTTGATGGTGCACCTGAACAATTATTCTACGAATTACAGATCTTTACAGGTTTATTGGGTCCAATTTCAGAAGGCTTCCGCTTAATCTTAAGAAATACAGCTAATGTTGTAATCTTTGATAGTGGAGTAGTTGAAGCATTGGTAGAATTCGGTGAGTGTGACACATTTGCTGACCTGCTTGGCGGATTGGATGACTAATTAAATGAGGGAGAGAGGGATCTCTCTCCCTTTTTTTAACATGTAAACAAACCATACATAAGATAATACAAAGAAATCAATGGAGGTGAATGTGATGACAGTGGAGGAGGATAAATCTAAAGATGGCACAGGCCACCCGGAAGTCATGAATGATATTCATTTGATATCTGAAGAACTTGAGTCTCTCTATAATCATTATTCAAGGCGCATAAAAAATGTGTCAGAGGAATTGTCCAGGGAAAGATCAAAACATAAGGTGTATCAATTAGAAATCGCGGAGAATCACCATACCATTCAGATGTTGACAGAACAAATTGACTACTTACTACAAGATATAGAACTGAAACATGAGATTTATCTTCAACTGCAACATGAATTAAAGAGAGGACCATTTCCAGATGAAACTGAATTAATCAATGAAGCAACCAATGAACCAGAGAATCAGAATGTTAGCCGGGAAGATAATGACCTTTTACTTCCTACAGCCATTCCGGAAATAAGGGTTATTTATGAAAGCACTGTCAGTCATAAGAAATCACAGCTGGAAAGTGTTAAAAATGAGGCAATATCCTTGTTGGTGGAAGCCAATGAGTACTTCCTATCAGAGAGCAAAAGGTCCTTTGAGGTTGAGGTATATGCGAATGCATTCATAACGCAATTAGCATGGATAAGAAAGCAACAGAAGCAATACATGGAGGAAAAGAATAAAAGGTGGTATGTTAAAATGTGGAAATTTTTATGGGGTAAAGAAGAAAATAATCATCCTGAAATAATTAAGAAGCTTAATTTGATTGAAGAACAGTTAGAATCATATTCTGGAAAATTCAATGAAGTGAAGGAAACATTGAATAAAAGCAATGAAAGAGAAGAAACAACTCAGAATTACTTGCAGAAAATGAGTGCCTTGCATGAAGAGCTAAAGAAAATTGAGGAGCATTACGAGGAAGAACTTCATGCATTAAGGAATCAAATTGAAGAATTTAAACAAAGAGAAAAAGATCTTGAAAGACAGATGACTTTAATGAATGAAAAAGATTCAGGTAATCAGAAGGGAAAAAGCCAGCGGGAAATGGAATTGGAGAAAGAATTGACTAAACTTCGTCAGGATCTAAAATCTCAGTCAAATAAGAAAAATGATCTCTATAATAAAATGAAAAAGCAAAGTAAACAGGCACCCCAGGGGAATCCTCAATTTGAAGAGTACGGAAATATACCGATGGCTCCTGAAGCGAAACGAACAATGTTTAATCCGAACAAATACATTCGGTGAATTTGAAAGGGGGGAAAAAGATGCAATCCAAGGATCTAAATAAGATTTACAAGCAGCAAAAGAGCGTACCCATTGGGATTAGAAAAGAACAAAAAAAGAAAATGGAAGCGAAACGAACAAAGTTCAAATATAAGGGATGCGGGTGTAACGCATAAAGATAAAGTTTATATTTCAAAGAAATTAAACCAATTACTCATAGCGGAATGTAAAAAAGAACTTCCTAATGAGGCATGCGGATTCATTTCTGGTCATACTAAGGTGTGTAAAAATGTATGGCCGACCAAAAACACAAACCCGTCACCTTATACATTTGCCATCGATATCGGGGATCAAGATAGAATATTGAGTGAACTGAAAAAAAATAATGAAGAATTAGTTGGAGTTTATCATTCTCATCCTTTTGGTAAGGCAGTACCTTCGAACGATGATATAAAGTATGCCCCTAGCCAACATATTTATTATTTCATCATTGCGCTAGGAAGGGGAGAAGCAGATATCAGGTGTTATAAAATATTTAATGGTAATGTAAGGGAATTCGATATCGAAATTATCGGGTGACAAATTTCAATATAAAAGGGATCTGCCATATAGCAGATCCCTTTTGATATTGAAAAATGTTGTACTGACAAAAAGAATAAGAAGGAAGGGCAGTCTCCTTCTTCGAGTGTAAAAACGTTAAATACCCTTCCTTTTTGAAAGGATTTTCATCATTTCTTCTTTTTTATAATATGCCAAAAAATATTCACTAACAATTCTATGGTTATTTGAATAAAATGGGTTTGTTTTAGCTTTTTTTGGAGGGTGCCATAAATGATAGATGTCACCGGTTAATCTTTTATGAGGACCACAAATTGTATCACAAGCTGCAACAAATGCATCGTCCTCACCACCCCAGCCTATAAAACGTTCATCAAAACCTTTAATCTTAATAAAGCATGTTTTTTTGATTAAATTTATTCCACCCACAGGAACCGACTTTTTATTGTGCCGGTTTTTACCATGTAACATGGAAGTACTCAGAGAATAATTCGGTTTGTCATAAAGCACTTCAGACATGTGGCGGTACAAATCACACACATTATTATATGGAAGTATAAGGGGAAAAGATTCAAGAAGCTTCAAGCCTGAGAGCATAGTATTTTTGGGGCAAAGTATATCTGCATCTATTATGGCAATATATTCAGTATTAGTTTTTTTTACAGCTTTATTTATTGCTGACGATTTGGAGTAATGATCACTCCCATTGGAAGCAATTATGATATCTGTGTTAGGAAACAATGTTTTGTAGTAATTCATAACTACTTGTAAGGCTTTTATTCTGTAGGGATCCTTTGATTGAAATGGAATGATGATCGAAAAAGTAATCATCTTTAAGCACATCCTTTCGTTAGGAAAAGATAATAGGACTAATTCAAGTATGCAAGTATCCTTTCTATAATGGAAAGGGAAATCATTCCATCTTCAGCTGTCACCTTAGGCTGCTTTTGGATTTTTACATTTTGAATGAAATCCAATAGCTGCATTTGTAATGGATCATACTCAGGAGCAGAGATATTGATTGTAGAAACTTTATTCTGACTTACAATATCTTCTATTTCAGGATAGTGAGAGGAGACCTGAATCGTCTTAATCGTATGGTTAATCAAATCTACATCAAAGTATGAATGGTTGGTGATAATTTCGATTTGTCTTTTTTTATATTTTGATAAATAGCTGGCTGTTAATGTACAAATCAATCCGGACTGAAGAGTAAGAATGGACGTTACATGATCATTCCCATGGGGAGTATTCTTCGGGGATCTAATGGAATATATTTCTTTAATTGTATCACCTTTAGTGATCTCTTCTAATAGGTATACATCATGAATCATTAAGTCACTGACAACTTCAGGGAAATCCATACGGACAGCAGCTGGATTTAACCTATTAAAATTGATCGAGTAAATATCCTCGTGCTTTAATAGCTCCATTAATAACCTAAAGGTAGGGTTGTATAATTCTATGTGCCCCACTTGTACAATCAAGTTTTTAGACTGAGCTTTTTCAACAATCTTTTCTGCATCAGAACTATTAGCAGTGATGGGTTTTTCGATTAATAGATGAACATGTTCATCTAAACATAGATTCGCAAGTTCGTAGTGATATTTAGTTGGCACACAAAGACTTATTGCATCCACACTTCTCACAAGATCGATCATTGTAGGGAAACTTTTAATTTTATATTTCTCTGAAATGACTTGACTCTTATTTATATCGTTATCAAATATTCCTTGTAGTGTCACTTGATCCTTCAGTTCCAATAAAGCATTAATGTGCTTCTCTCCCATTTTACCAACACCAATAACTCCAATCTTCAAATTGAACACCTCTTATACCTATTTTTAATATACTATGCAAAATAAATGAAATTGCTTGGACAAACATTTAAATGTTTACATTAGTCCAAACTTTTATAGAGGTTTGTACATACACTATATTATAAATAGCGTTTGCAGGGGGGATCTACGTGAAGAATCTCAATGGTGTCACACTAGGGAGAAATGTAGTTGTAGAAGAGGATGTTTTGATAGAAGAAGGGGTCGAGATCGGTCATAACAGCGTGATCTTAAAAGGCACGCATATCATGAAAAATTCAAAAATAGGAAATAATTGCGTGATTGGTATAAAACCTCAGGGAAATAATAGAATGCGAGGTAACGAGAGTTCTACTACATTACTAATTTCAGAGAATGTGAAAATAGGTAACCTGGTCAGCATTTATTCAGGTACCACTATTGGTCAACATGTATTCATTGGAGATCATGCAAGTATAAGGGAGAACGTAATAATTGATCAGGATACTGTAGTTGGTAGGGGTGCTATCATTGAATTGAATAGTACGATTGGTAAGGCATGTACTATTCAAACGCTTGCGTATGTGACAGGTGATACCATTATAGAAGATCACGTTTTTATTGGTCCTTGTGTTTCTATGTCCAACGATAAATACATGGGGAAAACTCCTTATGAATTGAAAGGTCCTGTTATTAAGAAAGGTGCTTCCATCGGAAATAATGCCACTTTACTTCCTGGCGTTATTATTGATAACGATTCGGTAGTTGGTGCAGGTTCTGTAGTAACAAAAGATGTACAAAATAATAGTACTGTTTTAGGAAACCCCGCAAGATTTTTAAAGAAAACTTAATTCATACACTTACTAATCAGTGACGATAACCCATGTGAATATTAGTTGAATAAAAGAAAGCCCCTCATAAACTCTTAAAGTTTATGAGGGCTTTTTTACTTGTATAAATGATTATGTTAAGAAACTTTTCAAATATTGTTATAATTTTTTTATAGTATCTACACTATAAAAAGTTTTCATTGTATTAATTTCATTCTCTTTCATTGTAGTTACATATTTATCAATTTGCGTTTTAATATATTGGCGATATGGTGGTGCGATATTATCTAAAGCTTCTGGGTGAAATTTTTCCATCCAGGATGTATTGATGGAATCCCCTCTAACTTTTTCCTTTAATTTATTCATTTCAAGGTGGTTGCCATTATATTTGGAGGTAATGTAAGCAAGGACGTTTCCAAAGTGTGGATAAGGATGTTTTATTATATTGTTTGCATCATTGATTTTAAACAGATTATTTAGATAAGGTTCTGATAGAGGTACGTTATTAATCGTTTTTTCCAATAGATCTTTCCTGAAACACTTATAACAGTTCATACAGGGCTTTCCAACGCCGCCTCTGCTGCATGCTTGCGCAATATTTCTATAGCGGGAGTTCATAACCATCTTTGTTGTAGATACTTCACTTAACCCTATTAATGGAAGTGTAAAGGGCATATCTACGCTATCTAATATTTCTGACCAGATGGCTATGAATGGATTTTGCTTCCAGTCTGTATACCCCTCATAACCAACCCTGTATCCCTCTTCGATCGTATGACCATTTGCTAAACTATTGAAGCTATAGTAATCAGCTAAAAGTAAACTAGGAGCTGCGTCGGCCAAAATGGTATTAAAGCCAACAGGATTCCTCACATACTGTAAATCTGTCTTTATTCGATGAATATTAAATCCAAGTTTTTTTAAAGAATCACAAGCAAAATATGCAGCTTCTTGATTAAGCATCGTTTTTCTCTGTTTAAGTGTATTAGGAGGGATTCTATCTATATAGAACAAGTGAGTTGAAGGTGGGAGGAGTAATAATGCAGAAGTTGAATCTATTCCCCCACTATATGAAAGGGCTGGTACAGCATTAAGTGGAGCTTTTCTGGGTTTAAGATTATAATTTACAGGAACAATTTTTTTATTAGTGAGTCTATAGAAAGTCCTATGGAAATGTACACTAACCCCTATTGGTACAGAGATTACACGACCACAAAAGGGGTACACAATAGAAATAGCAGCAAGAGCTAACATATCTGGATGAACTGAATCGATATTCCAGTTGTTTGGCAAGTGAATATTACATTGTTTATTATTTAAGTGTACTTCACCCGATGTTTTATAACTGTTTCTAAAAATAGTAAAGTTGGTTTTATCCGAGGGGTCAATAAAATAGGAGAGAGTTAATAACCCGTTTTTGCTTTTGTAATATATTTTCATTCCATTCATCCTTTTTTATAAAATTCATAAAACTAATGATATCTAACCCTTGAAGAAATAAAGAAATAAATGGGATATTATAGTTTTGGGTTGGATAATTAAGGTGATATAGTGTTTGAAGTTGTATTCAATATGCTATAAATTTCTTTGGATTTATAAAGCTATGAATCCCACTTATTTTCCATATTATGTTTTTTTGAGGATAATGTCTTTTACGGAGTTAACAAACTGGTGTGCCCGTATTTGATTAGAGTGATTTCTTTGAATGAAATGGTATCCATTATTTATAATTTCTTCTCTTGATCGATTGTTATTGAGATAATATTTCGCTTTTTCTTCAAAGTTTGTAAAATTGCAGGCGATAAAATTCTCACCATCCTTGAAGCCTAACTCAAGAATGTCGTTATTGGGTTCAGCGATCAGTAAAGTTTTACATGCAGGTACCTCAAAGAACTTCAAAATGGGATATTTGAGATTACTTCCACAAGTGAAAAAGATTTTAGCTTTGTTGATTTCTTTGGCATATTTAATATCGACAATCGGTTCCTTATCCCAGGATACTAAGTGACCCGGGTGTGCAATGTGGGTAAAATTAGGAAGATTATTAAACTTATTTAACACTGCTTCTCTAAATTTGTACCGGCCATGTGTTGGAGTGTTGATTAGTCCCATTAAAAGATAGTCGTATTCTTTGTTTTGTTTCCAATCTCTATAGATTTTTGTGTTTACTGACCAGGGTAACCATATGAATTTATGCTGAAGTTCTGGATAGGAATTGAGAAAATTTTCTTTGGATACAGAATAAACAGCATCAAATTTATTAGTAAGAACATAGTTTTTCCTGAAAGCAGGATTATAATGAGAATCAATAATAAAGCAACCTTTAGGTATGTCAATGGAATGCAATCCAGTGATATTCGGTGCTAGTGCATAATTATATCCGACATCATAATGAAAAATAAAATCAGGTTTGACTATTATTTTTTCTAATATATCTCTAATATCCCCATCTTCATACCAATAGGATAGATCAGCAAATTCTTCAAATGCTTTAATCATATCAAACTTCGCCTTATGCTTAGCGTATTTTTTCCAGAATGGTCTAATTAATATTAAAACCTTAGGTTTCATCAGCTAACACCTCTTTAGTAATAATAGAGTAATTCAAATTATCAGGATGATAATTTAGAGGGAATAATATTAAGTCATTGCATTTAGTATCTATTGAGTAGTAGGCACTTAGGAGATGAATGTTTAGCTGAGGGATATTTATCAGAGTGTTTTCTTCACCTGGAATGAAGATGTTAAAGTTCTCATTTAGATAGTTAATGAATTCTTCCACGTTAACATTGACTTTTTTGAGGAAATCTATATTGAACTCTATACATCCCGCGAAAGTATGGCACCTTCTTAAGATATCTTTCATCCCCTCCAATACTTTCCATTCGTGACCCTCGACATCAATCTTAAAGAGGACTATCTGATTTTCAATACTTTTCAAGGTAAATAGGTCGTCAATTTTAATACTGCCTATTTTTTTTCTAATTTGTTCTCTATGTTCTAATTGAAAGATTGATGAATTTCCGGATCGTTCTTTATCTACAAAAAAATCTTGAGAATACAAGTTTCGATCAGATGCCAATTTATAAATGATTTTTATTTGGTCTTTATTTAAATGTTTTTGGAGAGATTTTTCGATATAAGGTTGAAGCTCTTTATTTGGCTCTACGCCATAAATCAAAGCATCCTTACAGTAATTTGCAGAAAATAAAATCTCTCCATAATTCAAGCCAATGTCTAAGATAATGTTTGGTTCCAGCTTCTCCGCAATTCTTCTCCAGAAATTCACAACTCTGGGCTGAGTGATCCCATTGTGCAGTGACAAGCCTAGCCCTTTCTTTTCTTCATCATTTACAAAAAATGAATTCTGGTTATCACTAAATATGATTTCTTTCATCATTTCAACACCCCTTTATTATTATTTTTTGTTTTGGAGAGATTAGAATGAGAGAGTATGAATCAATCAATCCGGGGTTTTTTTCTTTCAATAATAATTTCATTAATATGCTTAATGAATTGATTTGCTCTAACCTCATTTGAGTGGTATCTATGAATAAAATTCGCCCCATTTTTAGATATTCTATTTCTTAAAGTAGGATTATTTAAATAGAAGAGGGCTTTTTCTTCAAAGTCTTCTTTTGTACAGGAAATGAAATTCACCCCATTGTTAAACCCTAGTTCATGAATGTCATTGTTAGCTTCAGCAAGTAATAGAGTGTTACAAGCGAGAACTTCGAAAAACTTTAAGACAGGGTAGTTTAATGTACTACCACAAGTAAAGAAGATCTTCGATTTATTGATCTCTTTTGCGTAATTTAGGTCCACCAAAGGATTTCCTTTCCAAGAAACTAAATGTCCGGGATGTTGATGATGGACAAATCCATTATATTTTTTCATTGTTTCCATTACTTTTTCCCTGAAAGGATATCTTCCTTCTAATACAGGATTGACTAAGCCCATCAACATAAAGTCATATACTTTTGGTTGCGACCAGTCTTTGAATATAGCGGTATTTATCGACCAGGGTAACCAAATAAACCGGTTTTTCAGGTCTGGATACACTTTCAGGAAGTTTTCTTTAGTAACAGAAAATATAACATCCATTTTATTCTTATTTACATACTCCCTGCGGAAACCGGGATTGTAATGGGAATCGATAATATAACATCCCTTAGGAATATTAATTTCAGACAAACCAGTAATTCTAGGTGAGAGCTTGTAGTTGTAAGCTGTATCATAATGGAAAATGAAATCTGGTTTAATGTTCAATTTTTTAATAATTTCATGAATCGAGCCATCTTTATGCCAATAGTATACGTCAGCAAATTGCTCCAAAGATTTTATAAAGTCGTATTTTGATTTATGTTTTGCGTAAATTCTTCCAAATGGTCGGATGAGGATTAATAATTTTAATTTTTTTATTTTCAAATTTCGCACCTCCTTCTATTGTATTTTATGGATAAACAGAATTTTTGTGAGGACAAGATGTGAAAATCCCCAATAATAGATTAGTGTCTAAACAGATTGTATCGAAATGCATAGACTAATAAAAACAATAAGGGGTGTGTAGATTGAATCTTGATAAAGATAACTTGAAAGTGACAGTTATTGGTCTGGGCAAAATAGGGTTAACCATTGCTTCAGTAATAGCGGAGAAAGGGATAAAAGTTTATGGAGTAGATAAGAACCCTCATGTAGTCGAACAAGTCAACAAGGGTATTTGTCATATTAAAGGGGAACCTGGTTTGGAAGAGCTGGTAAAGGAAAATCAAATTGCTCAAGTACTGACTTGTACCATAAATACTAAAGAAGCCGTCAGTAACTCCAATGTAGTAATTGTCATTGTCCCGGTATTAATAACATCCGATAACCAGGTTGATTACCAATATATTGATGAAGCCGTTAATCAAATTGGACAAAGTATAAAAAAAGATACGTTAGTGATATTCGAAACAACATTACCAACCGGTGATACAAGGAATCGATTTGGTTCCAGTATCGAGAAGCTTTCCGGATTAAAGATGGGAACTGAATTCTACCTTGCATATAGTCCAGAGAGAGTATATTCAAATAGGATCATAAAAAATCTCAAGGATTATCCTAAAGTCGTGGGGGGAGTAAATGAAAAAAGTAAAGACCTTGCTGTATCTTTTTATAGAAGGGCACTAAAGTGTGAAGTGATTGAAATGAGTAGCACTGAAGCTGCTGAATTTGCTAAAGTAGCGGAATCAGTTTATAGGGACGTGAACATTGCACTTGCAAACGAGCTGTCTGTATATGCGAATCAAAAAGGTGTAAATATCTTAGAAATCATAAAGGCTTCAAACTCGCAGCCATTTTCTCATATCCACAATCCCGGCATAGGAGTGGGGGGACATTGCATTCCTATATACCCTTACTTTTTCTTGAATAACGGATTAAGTACCGATGGCTTAGTTCACAAAGCTAGAGAGATCAATGACAGCATGGCGGTTTATTCTGTCAATTTGATAGAAAAAGAAGTAGGTAAATTAGATTCTTTGAATATACTTATTTTAGGGCTGTCGTTCAGAGAAAATGTGAAAGAGCATACAAAGTCGATTACTTTACTTCTAAATGAAATCCTAAATGAAAAGAATGCGAATGTGGTTGTGAACGATCCGTATTATTCTCCCGCTGAAGTTGAAGACATGGACTTAAAGTATATTTCACTTCAAGATCATTTAGTTTGTGATATGGATATTGTCATTTTACAAGCTAATCATTCCGAATATAACAACCTTGATCTTTCCATGTTAAAGAACTGTAAAGTATTCCTTGATGGAAGAAATGCGTTCAACCGCAATGAAGTGGAAGTGCAGGGAATCAAATATATTGGCATTGGAGCCACATAAGAGGGTGATTGAATGATACCTATGGTAGATACTAAAAGTGACTTGAAGCTATACGAAAAGGAAATATTGAAAGAAGTGGCGGCAGTAATCAGGGGTGGAGAGTATATTTTCGGACCTAAGTCCAAAAAAATCGAGGAAAAGATAGCTGAATATGTAGGCGTTAAGTATGCGTTGGGGTTAGCGAGTGGTACAGATGCTATTACATTGGGATTAAAAGCCTTGGGGATCGGAGAAGGGGATGAGGTCATCACTACTCCATTCACCTTTTTTGCTACGGCTGAATCCATTGCCCATGTAGGAGCCAAACCGGTATTTGCAGATATTGAAGAAGAAACATTTAATATAGATCCTAAGGAAATCATCACGAAAATTACCATTAAAACGAAAGCCATCATAGTTGTCCATTTATTCGGCCTGGCTGCAAATATGGATGAGATCATGAAAATAGCCAAAGAGCACGGATTGTATGTAATTGAAGATGCTTGCCAGGCGTTGGGAACAAGGTACAAAGGAAAGATGGCTGGAAGCATAGGGGACATAGGGTGTTTTTCGTTTTATCCTACTAAGAACTTAGGTGCCTGCGGAGATGCAGGAATGCTGACAACTAACTCCCTGGAACTAAAGAGTAAAATTATACAATTACGAAATCACGGCTCTCTAGAAAGGTATATTCATAACACAGTAGGAATCAATAGCAGGTTGGATGAGATACAAGCAGCCATCCTATTAGTGAAATTAAAATACTTTGAAGAATTATTGGATAAAAGAAATTCTATTGCTAAAACGTATTATACTGGATTAAAGAATATTCTAAAGCTCCCCGAGTATATACAATCAAGAGAACACACGTATCACCAATACTCATTTAGAGTGGAAAAAAGAGAAGGATTTATGGAGTATTTAAAAGAAAAAGGAATTTCGTCTATGATTTATTATCCAATTCCGTTACATTTACAAAAAGCGTTTAGCCACTTGAATTATCAAAAAGGGGATTTTCCAAAAACAGAAAAAATCTCCGATGAAATCATCTCCCTCCCACTTTATCCAACCCTATCCAAAACCCTTCAACAATATATCATTAACACTGTAGTCGAGTTTATTAACAATCCATAAAACTTTTAAAAAACCATTTCTTTTTTAGATAAAAAGAAATGGTTTTCGCTATTAGAAGTGTATATTAAAGTGTTTGAAATACCATTCATCATTAAAGGACCTGTTTTGAAGATATTTTCTTCTTCGTTGTTCCACTCCATCCTTGTGGACCAAATTCTCAATTTTTTTTGGACTCCTATGAATAATTAAATCTTTTGTTTTTTTAATCCTATCCTGATTAAAATGCAGGTAAGCCATCCGAAGTAAGTTATAATATACTCCGTCATAATCTACTTTGTAGGGATGAGACTTCCTAAACAAATGTTTGATTGTAACTGCCGGCTCACAGCTGCACCTATAGCCGAACAACCAAAGTTTTATCGATAATTCTACATCTTCATGTCCCCAGGTTTTAAAGCCGGTTTCAAATCCCCCTACATTAAAGAAGACATCTCTTTTTATTAAAAAGCACCCGCCTGGAATGATTGCGGTATGAAATAAACCAGGCTTTTTCTTATGCCATTGTATTCTCAAGCTGCTATTTAAAGTTTGCCCATACCCTACAATCTTCGGGTCGTCCATTGAAGCTATTGCGGGACACACGACATCCGTCATATCCAACCGTAGAGTAGTTAATAATTTATCTATCCAAAAAGGTTGGAAAGCTAAGTGAGCATCACAAAACAATAAATAGTCAAATTTAGCGTTTTCTGCTCCGATATTACGCGCTACAGAAGGACCCACTCCCTCCGTTCTAATTAAATTAACTTTATTTTTAAAATGGGAGTGTTCTAAGAAATCACAACACCGATCTTCAGAAGCATCGTCAACTATAATAACTTCGTATTCAATTTTAGTATCAGTGGCAAAAAGTGATGTTAATGTATTTTTTACATTAGAACCTTCATTTTTTACAGGAAAGATAATAGATACCTTCGACTTATCCATTTGCACGTCATATTCTCTCCTTCACATATATTCATCCATTTATCTTATGTCAATGAATACTGATGGTGTTCATAGATTTCAGGACTCAAGAGATGCATCATAGTTAGTCGATTTGAATCATAAGATAAAGAGACCAAATAAGAATCAGGGGTGGTGAGACTGTAAATGAAATTAAAAATCAATAATCATGACTGGGGATCAATTCCGGCCCATTCGTTAATAGCCATCCGGTTTTTTTGTGCGGAGAATAATTATCATTTCAATTGGAACAAAGAAGAACAATTGGTGGAAGTGAAAAGTTCTCTTCATGGAAAAAAAGTATGGCTATCAGTGAATACATCGAATGAAAACATAAATCATGAGATAAATGAAAAGGTGAAAGAGGTATTAACTCATTATGGGGTTGATATTACAATAGGGGGAAATACTGAAGAGCTTATTGAAGGGGATCTATTTATTGAACTAGTGTCGAGCAAACTAAAGAACGATAAACGGTTTGTTTCATTAGGGTATAACGAAAAACTGAATTCCATCAAAGTCAAAAAAAATCTCTCGTTCTATAAGGATGAGCTGCATTTCAATGGATATTATTTATTGCCCGAGCGCCACTCAATTCCACATCTTAGATGTTCCGTGCAGTGTAAGGATGAGGAATTCCTACTTAACGAAGGCCCTTCCATTTTGACGACTTGTGTACTAAAAACACTACTGGGGAAGCAAAAACCTACCTTACTCGATTTGAATGTTCTGCATTTATTAAGAACGACAGATAAGCTTGTAGAGGATACCGGAATTAATAAGGGTGAGACGAAGAAGCCAAATAGGCATACTCAGATTGATGATAAAGAATACGAAGAAATCAAAAAGCAAAAAGCGGGTCGGAAAATTCAAGAAGCTCAGGTAAAAAAGCCTTCTGCTGAAATATATTTTGATTATCATGTACTACCTAATCGAAAACTGGAAAGATATTCTATAAAAGCCGGCTTTTTTATAAAGAATACCGGAAACGTAGACTTATTGAATCCAAAAATCTGCTTTCGAATGAACCCTCCTGATAAAATTGAAATTGGAGGACAGATCCTTCCCCCTGAAATGAGTGATATCTTTTCCATTCAAGGCCAAAACGGTGCACAAGGATGGAAGTATATGGGGGAAGACTGGCTTGAAAAGGCATACGCAACTGGCGATTATTGGATTGAATCTATACAGGAGTCATTTATCCCGCCGGGTGAAACAATTGCGGTGGAGGGATTGCAATTTACGCTGGAAAATCTTGAAGAACAGGAAACTTCTACTATTTTAGGGTTTGTACTATTTGAAGAACAAGAACTCCAGCTCAGTTCAAACAATAAAATCATGATTACCTATTAACAATAAAAAGTTGCCCAGGGTCTCCCAGGGCAACTTTCTTTATTACTGTCGTCATTCTCTTGGACTGTCATCCTTTTGTGTACCCAGCTTATTTGCGGAAGCTTTTTGACGAGGTTTTATTATATGAGTCTGACTTCTCTTTTGGTTCTCAACCAAGCGTTTCAGTTCAAATAGATTGTGAGTCATTATGGAATTATGGTCACGGATGGAATCCACTTCTTCAATAAATTCTATAAATCGCTGCTCGACTTCTTTAAATTTCTCCATTAGAGCTTCATTCTGGTGGATGAAGTGAAGCTCTTGCTCCTGCTCGACCGCTTCAATCCGTTCATCCTGTTGTTTTGACCGTTGATCAATATCGGCAAATTGGGTGGAAAACCACCACTCATTCTCTTCAAATTGCTTTTGATATTCGCTGATAAACGTTTTTATATACTCCATTTTTTGTTTTTCTGCTTCCACTAACTGATCTTTTGCGAACTGCAAAGAATCAAGAGTATGTTTTCTCTCAGACATCAGCTTTTCTAACTCTTCTGTTTTGGAAATAAGGCTATAGAACATTTCTTTCTTCGTTTCTTCGGAATGAGCTAAAGCAGCATTTATATCCGAAATATGTTGTTGTTGACTATGGACCTTCGTATTTAACGATTGATTTAGTTGCAGTAATGTTTGATTTTCATTTAGTAACGTTTTGTTTTCAGTTGATGACTTGTTATGACTTTCTTCCAGCTTGGATAATGAAAGTGAGAGGCTATTGAGTTCATTTTCCGATTGAAGGAGCTTTTTTTCTAGTTCGTTAATGGATATAGCTTTTTCTTGAAGCAGCGTTTCCTTATGATGAAGCTGTTGACGGAGTGAATCTCTTTCTTCATTCAGCCTGGACATGGAAAGGGACAGGTTTTTCCGTTCTACCTCAGTTTGAACCAGTTTTTTCTCCAACTCTTTTACCGTTTCACCTTGTTCCAAAAGGGACTCTTCCTTGCTGATAAGCTTATCCTGAAGTGTTTTCCCTTCATCTTCTAATAAGGATAAAGAAACTGATAGATTTTTTCGCTCCATCTCGGTCCGAAGCAGATTTTGCTCTAATTCATTAACCGTTTCAACCTGCTCTATAAGGATATTTTCCTTGACGTGTAGTTGATGATGAAGCTCATTCACTTGATACTCAAGCTTCTCTTTCCCTTCTTTAAATCTATTTCGGTCCCTCATAAGTTCTTCCTCAGAAACCCGGTTTACTTCTAACTCCTCGTTTAGATGCTCCAATTGGTGAAGTTTTAGAGTGAAAAGTTCTTTATAATGCTGAACCTCTGCATACAGATAGCTTTCTTGTAATCTTTCAATGGTTTGATTCAGTTCATCTATTTTGGAATGGAAGTATAATTTTTCTTGGTTTTCAATGTGATACATAGGCGTCTTTATTTTATCCTTTGCTATTTGGATCTCCTCCCTGGGTATTTGTCTTACTTTACGTTATGCACCATTTGCGAGGGGAGTTACATGGATGAAAGCCCATTTATCCACGTATGCAGAAAGTTTCGAACAAATTTCAACACTTAAGCGCCTCTATTGTATGTAGCCTCAAAAACCTTTATACTATTATAATGTGCAAGAATGTATATCTTCTTAGATTATTTTATAATAGAAGATAAGCGGTTTGGTCATAGAGGTAGAAAGGGGATTTTTCATGAACGAAGAGCAACGAAATCATGGACAACAATCGAAGTCTGTTACTCCACCGGACCAAAAATCCGAAAAGGACTACAGTAAATACTTTGAAAGTGTCTATATCCCACCATCGTTAAAAGATGCCAAAAAGCGTGGGAAGGAAGAAATTAAATATCATAATGACTTTACGATTGATGATCAATATAGAGGTTTAGGGGAAGGCAAGAAATTCTATATTCGTACGTACGGTTGTCAAATGAATGAACATGATACAGAAGTGATGGCAGGGATTTTCATGGCATTGGGCTATGAAGCGACGAATTCGACTGATGATGCAGATGTTATCCTTTTAAATACATGTGCGATTCGTGAAAATGCCGAAAATAAGGTGTTTGGGGAATTAGGGCACCTGAAGCATTTGAAACGGGAAAAACCTGAGCTGTTAATCGGTGTATGCGGGTGTATGTCCCAGGAAGAATCCGTTGTGAATAAAATCCTGAAAACATACCAGCAGGTTGATATGATTTTTGGAACCCATAACATTCACCGTCTTCCTAAAATCCTGTCCGATGCTTATATGTCCAAAGCAATGGTCGTAGAAGTTTGGTCTAAAGAAGGGGACGTCATCGAGAACCTTCCGAAGGTTCGCCGCGGTAACATTAAAGCATGGGTGAACATCATGTACGGGTGTGACAAGTTCTGTACATACTGTATCGTTCCATACACACGGGGTAAGGAACGAAGCCGCCGTCCTGAAGAAATCATTCAAGAGGTACGACAACTTGCCGCCCAGGGGTATCAGGAAATCACTCTTCTTGGTCAGAACGTGAATGCCTATGGTAAAGATATCGAGGATCTTGAATATGGCTTAGGAGATTTAATGGATGACCTTCGAAAAGTGGATCTTCCACGTATTCGATTTACGACGAGTCACCCGAGGGATTTCGATGATCACTTAATAGAAGTCCTTGCGAAAAAAGGGAATCTGGTTGAGCATATTCATTTACCGGTTCAATCCGGATCGACAGATGTTCTAAAAATCATGGCACGCAAGTATACACGTGAGCAATTCCTGGAATTAGTAAGGAAAATTAAAACAGCGATGCCGGACGTTGCTCTTACAACTGACATTATCGTCGGATATCCGAATGAGACCGAAGAGCAATTTGAAGAAACACTTTCTTTATATCGGGAAGTTGGATTTGAATCGGCTTTTACGTACATCTATTCTCCTAGGGAAGGTACCCCTGCGGCGAAAATGAATGACAATGTACCGATGGAAGTCAAAAAGGAACGGCTTCAACGATTAAATACAGTTGTGAAGGAATACTCTGCTGAAGCGATGAAGAACTATAAAGGACAGATTGTCGAGGTACTGGTGGATGGAGAGAGTAAGAAAAACCCTGACATCCTTGCCGGCTATACCCGACGCAGCAAGCTTGTCAACTTCAAGGCTCCTAAAACAGCCATTGGAAAAATTGTAAAGGTTAAGATCACAGATGCTAAATCGTGGTCACTGGATGGGGAAATGGTCGAAAAAGGCATGATTGGATCAGAATTTCAAGAACCGGTAGAGGTGAATTAATATGGCAAAGTACACAAAAGACGATATTATGAAGCGGGCAGAAGAGCTTGCAACGATGATTGCTGAAACAGAAGAAGTGGATTTCTTTAAACGCGCAGAAGCTCAGATTCACGAAAATCAAAAAGTGCGTGAAATGATCGCAAGTATTAAGAGCTTACAAAAACAAGCGGTTAACTTCCAGCACTATGGTAAGACAGAAGCATTAAAAATGGTTGAAGAAAAGATTGAAAACCTGGAAAAAGAAATCGACGCCATTCCAGTCGTACAACAATTTAAAGAGTCTCAAACGGACGTGAATGATTTACTGCAAATTGTCGCTTCCGTCATTTCTAATAATGTGACGGATCAAATCATTGAAACCACCGGGGGAGACTTACTCCGTGGTGAAACCGGATCACAAGTGAAAAACTCAACGCCCGGAAGCTGTTCTTAATAGAAGAATGGTGTAAATAGGTGGATAATTAAAATAAAAACGATCTCTGCTTAAAGGAATGTCCCTTTCAAGCGGAGATCGTTTTTTGTGTTTAGTGTGATTTTTTGCTAATGTTTCCTTTTTCGTTTTAGTGGTGCGCTCCATTATTGAAAAGTCTGGTAAGGTACTCCGGAGCCTCGTCACATCCCGGCCCGTATTTCTAAGGACATGATCCCTTTTTCGTCTTGCCTTGCTTTTTGACATGAATACATCCTCCTTTTCGAATCGACACTTCATTGCTGAATCTTAGTTTACCATTTTTCTAGGGTGGCGGGTAGTGCATTCCGGAACATTCAATGGGTATTCGCATACAATACATTATCTAAGCAACAATCCCATTATGTAATTAAATTTACTCGCACAAACACCTAGATAGTCGCATAAGATGAATTGAAAATGAATGAGGAGGTTCGCTCGAATGGCAGAATATAGAGAGATTATTACTAAAGCGGTCGTAGCGAAGGGACGTAAATTCACACAGTCTCATCATACGATTAGCCCGCCGCATAATCCATCGAGCATTTTAGGCTGCTGGATCATTAATCATCAGTATGAAGCACACAAAGTTGGCAAGAAGGTTGAAATTCACGGTTCATACGATATCAACGTATGGTACTCCCACAGTGACAACACAAAGACATCCGTTGTAACAGAGAGAGTACAGTATACAGACTGCATTAAGTTGAAATACCGTGATCCTGATTGCTTAGATGATATTGAAGTATGTGCTCGAGTACTGCAACAGCCGAATTGCTGCGAAGCGGTTATTTCACCGAATGGTAACAAAATCATTGTTCACGTCGAACGTGAATTCCTAGTGGAAGTTATAGGAGAAACGAAAGTATGTGTCCTTGTAAATCCTGAAGGTTGTGACGATGAAGACTGGGATTGCGACTTAGATGATGAAGAATTTGAAGAGTTAGATCCAGACTTCTTAGAAGGAGACGAAGAATAGCATTTACTAGGAAGACGGCCTCTTCCTAGTTTTTTCTTCTTCAGAGTTAAAGGGAATTTATCGCATAAGGGATGGTAAACAGTACAGGGGGCATCTCTCTAGATGCTCTTTTTTTCATGGAAGAAACCAACCAAGTGAAAGGTGATTGGTCTGAACTCTAGAACACTATTCATTTTATTGTATGTTAAAATAGAAAAGATTTAAAAACAAAACACCTAGTATTGAAAGGATTTTTTACATGAAAAAGATTTTAGTCCTGGCAGAAAAGCCTTCTGTCGGTAGAGATATTGCCAAAGTACTCCAGTGTACGAAAAAAGGAAATGGATTCTTAGAAGGAAACGACTATATCGTCACATGGGCCCTGGGACATTTAGTCACATTAGCAGAGCCTGAAAGCTATGATGACCGCTACAAAACATGGAAGCTTGAGGATTTGCCTATGCTTCCCCCATCCCTTAACCTTGTGGTCATTAAGAAGACAGGGAAGCAGTTTAGCTCAGTGAAATCACAAATGAACCGTCCGGATGTCAAAGAAATCGTCATTGCCACTGATGCCGGCCGGGAAGGGGAGCTTGTTGCCCGATGGATCATTGAGAAGGCCCGGGTTAATAAACCGCTGAAACGGTTATGGATTTCATCTGTCACCG
The DNA here is from genome assembly GCF_003315075.1 of Rossellomorea aquimaris. Lineage (GTDB taxonomy): Bacteria > Bacillota > Bacilli > Bacillales > Bacillaceae_B > Rossellomorea > Rossellomorea aquimaris_C. Next base: position 103,542 of record NZ_QNRJ01000002.1, on the reverse strand, counting down.
ATAAAGCGATTAAAGACGGATTCAATAAACTGAAAGATGCCAAAAAATACGAAAACCTATATGCGGCTGCCCAAGCGAGATCTGAAGCCGATTGGTATGTGGGAATGAATGCAACCAGGGCTTTGACTACCAAGCACAATGCACAGCTATCATGTGGACGAGTACAAACACCTACGTTAAGCATCATTGCACAGAGGGAAGAAGAAATCAGGAACTTTAAACCACAAACGTATTATGGCATACAGGCTACGACGGATCGCGGTACGTTCATTTGGTCAAACCGTAAAAATAAAGATACGAAAACATTTTCTCAAGACGAAATGAAAAACGTCATGGCTTTATTGAAGGACAAAAAGGAAATCACTATTCAGTCAGTGAAAAAATCAGAAAAGAAAAATCACGCTCCTTCCTTATATGACTTAACAGAATTGCAAAGAGATGCTCATAAAATCTTTGGCTATTCTGCTAAAGAGACACTATCCATTATGCAGAAATTGTACGAGCAACATAAATTAGTGACTTATCCAAGAACAGATAGCAAACATTTATCCAGCGATATGGTCGCGACATTGAAGGAAAGATTGAAAGCAGTGAGCGTACAGCCTTATCGTAAAATGGCTCATTTAGCGTTGCAGAGTTCAAAACAGCTTTCAAAAGCATACGTTGATGACCAAAAGGTGACGGATCACCATGCCATAATACCGACGGAGGAGACACCTTTCCTACAAAAGTTACAGGACCGTGAAAGAAAGATCTATGATCTAGTCGTGAAACGCTTCTTAGCTGTATTCTACCCTCCATATCTTTATGAACAAACGACGATAGAAGCCTCGATTGGGACTGAAACCTTTCAGACGAAAGGAAAGCGGATTATAGAAAGCGGTTGGAAAGAAGTATATGATTTTGATTCAGAAAAAGATCAAGTGCTATCAAAAATGGAAGAAGGGGATATATTTTCCGTTCTGTCAATAAAAGAAACAGAAGGGCAGACGAATCCTCCTGGCCGTTTTAATGAAGGAACACTTCTATCCGCTATGGAAAACCCAAAGAAATTCATGAAAGAAAGTAACCAAGATCTTCTCGACACCATACATGAAGCTGGTGGACTGGGTACAGTTGCGACAAGGGCAGATATAATTGAAAAGCTTTTTAACTCAGGAGTGATTGAACCGAAAGGAAAAGAAATTCTAATTACGTCTAAAGGAAAGCAACTATTGGAATTGGCCCCTCTTGAATTACAATCCCCGACACTGACAGCAGAGTGGGAGCAAAAGCTTGAAAAAATCGCAAATGGCTCTCTTAATAAACAAGTATTCTTAAAAGAGATCAAAGATTATACGAATAAGTCGGTTAATGAAATTAAGAACTCTACTAAAAAATTCTCTCATGATAATCTGACAGGAACGAAATGTCCTGACTGTGGCAATCTGATGCTGGAAATAAAAAATAAGCATGGGAAGAAATTGGTCTGTCAAGATCGCGAGTGCGGTCATCGCAAAAATATTAGCAAAAAAACCAATGCGAGATGCCCTAATTGCCATAAACGCTTAGATCTAAGAGGAGAAGGGGAAGGGCAGATGTTCACTTGTGTGTGTGGACATAGAGAGAAACTTTCAACCTTTAACGATCGAAGAAAAAAAGAAAAGAATAGCAAAGCAAACAAAAAGGATTTAAATAAGTATTTGAAATCACAGCAGAAGGATGAGCCGGTCAACACTGCATTAGCTGATGCTTTGGCTAAATTTAAACTGGATCAGTAACTTTTTTATAGGGATGACTTCCTATTTTAGGAGTCATCTCTATCTTTTTTTGAATTCAATTGATAGAATATTTATAATTATGTGAAAATGAGGTGGGTGTAATGACATCAATTACCATTCAAGAATTTTTTGAAGCAATTGAAACAGGTGACAAAGAGACAGTAGAACAGTCATTGAGAAATGACACAAATCTTTGTAACGCAGATAATGAACAAGGTTTAATAGCATTAGGAGTGGCTGCACATTTTGGTCATAAGGAGATCGTCGAGCTTCTTTTGAATTTTGGTGCGGATATCAATTCCATTTCAAATTCGAAAGTTTCCTACATTCCTTCCAATACGGCTTTACATGCTGGAATCGCCGGAAAAGCTTCTAAAGAACTGTTGGAGTTTTTATTAAAACAGGGAGCGAATGTCAATCAGCCCGATTCATCGGGGCACACACCGTTACATATTGCTGCTTTCGACGGAAGTGAAGAAATTGTGTCCCTGTTACTGGCTCACGGGGATGGACAAGAGATCCATTCAGGAAATGACCGTACTCCATTGCAAATTGCAAAGGAAAGGAATAATAAAGAATTTATAAAAGCTCATGAAGAATTTGCAAAAGGAAAAGTACAGTAGCTTCCAACATGTAAAATGCACCTCTTTTAAGAGGTGTATTTTATTTTAGTGATTTTATTTAAAAGAGGGTCGATTCAAGCAAAATGATTCTCTATATATGTATTATGTCAAAAAACTTTTTTTGAATAATGTAATCCCTTACATTGTTTATTTGTCGGTCTTTAGCTTAAATATAAATTGATTATTAATTCGGAAGAAATAATATTTTTAGAAAATTCTGTTGTTTTTTGTCGTTTCTCATATTAAAATAAACGTTAAATTCATTTACTGAAGGGAGGACATCGTGATGCTAACATTTCTTGCATCCATCTGTATTCTAGTAGTAGGTTATTTCATTTATTCAAAGGTGGTAGAGCGTATTTTCGGTATTGATGATAGCAATGTGACTCCTGCATACTCAAAGAAGGACGGTTTGGACTATATGCCCATGAGCTGGTGGAAAGCAAGCCTGGTTCAATTGTTAAACATTGCGGGGTTAGGTCCAATCTTCGGGGCAATATTAGGTGCTTTGTATGGGCCGGTAGCATTCCTATGGATTGTGATTGGCACCCTGTTTGCTGGAGCGGTTCATGATTACTTTTCTGGAATGTTATCACTTAGGCATAATGGAGCTCAGTTTCCTTCTATCGTAGGAAAATATTTAGGAAAACCTGTACAATCCGTTATGAACATTTTATCGATTGTGCTGATGGTTCTCGTAGCCGCTGCTTTTACATCGGGCCCAGCTCAACTAATGGCAGAGGTGACACCGCTTAATTTTATGACGTCACTTATCATTATTTTTACATACTTTCTCATTGCGACTGTCTTACCGATTAATAAGATCATTGGAAAGGTTTATCCGTTCTTTGGAGCGATCCTTATCTTTATGGCAGTTTCGATTGGAATTGGGTTGTTTTTCTTTGAACATCCAGTCCCAAATCTAACATTTGAAAACTTACATCCAAATGATTTACCTTTGTGGCCTTTGTTAATGGTTACCGTTTCATGCGGGGCAATCTCTGGGTTCCATTCCACTCAAAGTCCCATCTTAGCCAGAACCTTAAAAAAAGAAAGTGAAGGACGAAAAGTATTCTATGGAGCAATGGTGGCTGAAGGAATCATTGCATTGATCTGGGCAGCAGCAGGTATGGCCTTCTTTAATGGAACAGCGGGGCTTCAAGAAGCATTGGCAGCTGGCGGACCTGCAGGAGTGGTAAATGAAATCAGCAAAACGACGTTAGGCACGTTAGGTGGAGTACTTGCTGTCCTGGGTGTAATCATTCTTCCCGTCACAACTGGGGATACAGCGTTAAGATCATCAAGAATGATGCTTGCTGATTTACTGAATGACGTACGTAAGAAAGAGGTTGAAGGGAAATGGCTGCCGATCTTGTTAGTTATTCCGGTGGCAGTCCCTACGTTTTTACTTACTCAAATTGACTATACCTTCCTGTGGAGATATGTTGGATGGTCCAACCAGGTAGTAGCAACCGTTATGTTGTGGACTGCTGCGATTTATTTATTACAGCAAGCAAGATTCCACTGGATTTGCAGTATTCCTGCATTGTTTATGACAGGAGTCGTAAGTTCGTATATTTTTTACGCTCCAGAAGGTTTTGGTCTACCCTATTCAACAGCAATGATGATTGGTTCCGTCATTTGGTTGGCTGTCTTGATCTGGTTTGTGGGACAAGTCGTGAAATACAGACCTGGAAGGAAACAATTACTAGAGATGAAGTCAGTAAGTTCATAACGATTATCGACAAAAACAGCCTTTTCAGTAGAGAAGGCTGTTTTTTTAATAGGAAAGTTCAAATGTTCTTGCACACACCTTCAGGAATGAGAATGATTGAATCAAGAGGATAGCCTGCTTTTTTTGTCGATTTAAAACTGAATTTTCTAAAGATTAAAACAAATGATTCTACAAAATTCGTAATGAAAGTATGCTACCTTAAGAGAAATCATTCATTTTATAGAATGTACATAATGACAAATAAGGAACGTAGTTAGTGTTACAGAATGTATAGTGCATTCTGTAAATGTACGAGTTAAAATAAAGTGAAAATACTTAAAATTCAGTTTTTTATTTCAATCAGTGAAATCTAGTAAGTGTGAACCAATGGAGCAAAAAACAATGAAAGCGCTTACTATTTTATAAAATCTATTTGTGCAGGGGGTAATGGAATGTCAGATTTGGTGAAAATTGGACTTATTCAAGCTTCTCATGATGTAGATGGGAGTGAAGGGGTAGACGTCCATAAAGAGCAAGCGATCAAAAAACATGTGGAACTGGTACGGGACGCAGCAAAAAAAGGAGCTCAAATCATTTGTTTACAGGAAATCTTCTATGGTCCTTACTTTTGTTCCGAACAAAATCCAAAGTGGTATGACTCTGCTGAAGAAATACCAAATGGTCCAACAACAAAACAGTTTCAGGCGTTAGCCAAAGAGCTGAGTGTCGTCATCGTTCTTCCAATCTATGAGAGAGAAGGAATAGCTACTTACTATAATACGGCAGCGGTCATCGATGCAGATGGATCCTATCTCGGAAAATATCGAAAACAGCATATTCCACATGTTGGGGTTGGAGAGGAAGGTTACGGATTCTGGGAGAAATATTACTTTAAACCAGGAAACCTTGGGTACCCCGTATTCGATACTGCTTATGCAAAAGTAGGAGTTTATATTTGTTATGACCGTCACTTCCCGGAAGGTGCCCGCTTATTAGGATTAAAAGGGGCAGAAATTGTGTTCAATCCTTCTGCAACGGTAGCCGGTTTATCTGAATACTTATGGAAGCTTGAGCAGCCAGCCCATGCGGTCGCAAACGGCTACTACTTAGGAGCTATTAATCGTGTTGGTTTTGAGGGTCCTTGGAATATGGGTGAATTTTACGGACAGTCCTATTTAGTCGATCCGAGAGGCAGCTTTGTTTCCATTGGAAGCAGAGATAGTGATGAGGTCATTATCGGGGAAATGAATAAGAAGCTATTACGTGAAGTACGGGATACATGGCAGTTCTATCGAGATCGCAGGCCTGAAACTTATAACGATATGACGGCTTTACTACCTTAATAAATTGAGGCTGACGGTGAACCATCATTGTCAGCCAAGGGGTGTTTCACAGGTTATGTAAATTAATAGGAAATGGATAGGGGGAAGTCAGTTTGTCTAACACACTTTCATTACTCAAACTTGAGAAGAATTTTCTCGAAGCCCATGAGGGATTGACCAATAGGGAAGCCGTGGAGGAAGCGAATCGCTGCTTGTATTGTTATGATGCTCCGTGCATAGTAGCTTGTCCCACAAGCATTGATATACCTTCATTTATTAAAAAGATTGCATCCGGGAACCTGAAAGGATCGGCCAAAACAATCATGTCTGCAAATCCTGTGGGTGCTAGCTGCTCACGTGTCTGCCCGACAGAAGAGCTGTGTGAAGGGGCTTGTGTACTGAATCATTCTACTAAGCCAATCATGATTGGAGACCTGCAGCGATATGCAACTGATTGGGCAAGACATAATGACACGGTGCTATTTGAAGCAGGGGAACCTAAGGGAATCAAAGTAGGGATTATCGGAGGGGGACCAGCCGGCCTATCGGCTGCAAGGGAACTTGCCCGCTTCGGATACGAAGTAACCATCTATGAAGCGGAAAAGGAAGCTGGAGGCTTAAATACTTATGGAATCGTATCTTTCCGACTTCCTCAGAGCATATCTTACTGGGAAGTGGAGCAAGTAAAGAAATTGAATGTCGATATTCAAACCAATGTAAAGGTTGGTCAAGACATATCTGCAGATGAAATCGTAGAGAGACATGATTTTGTCATCCTGGCAGCAGGAATGTCCCATGTTCCGGATTTGAAAATTGAAGGGGAAAACCTAAAAGGTGTTCATGACGCCATTGAATTTGTTAAGGCGACGAAAAGTGGCAAGCTGTCGCAAGATTATGTAGGCAAAAAAGTGGTGGTGATCGGAGCGGGGAATACAGCCATCGATGGAGCCACCTGTTCTGTCCGCTTAGGAGCAGACAATGTAAAAATCTTATACCGACGTACACAAGAAGAAATGACAGCTTATGATTTTGAATACGAATTTGCAAAACAGGATGGAGTAGAATTCCGCTGGCTAACGTCGCCTCAGCGAATTATAGGAAATGATGCAGGAGAAGTAACGGGAATCGAATGTATCAAGATGGAGTTAGGAGAGCCTGGTGAGGATGGAAGAAGACGACCGATTCCTGTCAAAGGCTCACAGTTTGTGCTTCCTGTTGATGCAGTCATTAAGGCGATTGGCCAAACTCGTCATCTATCACTTATTGAACAATTCGATCTTGAGCATTCAGACGGTGTTGTACAGGTTGATCTTGAAACCTTCCAAACCTCTAATCCAAAGATTTTCGCCTGTGGAGACGTTGTTTTTGGTAAGGGAGTAGGAGAAGCAATGGTCGTTACGGCTGCAGAGCAAGGGAAGCTTGCCGCCTATCATTTACATGCACAATTGGAGAAAGTCCACGTGAATTAAGATTGTCCTAGGGGGGGGAACTCATGGCAAATTTAAACATTGATTTAGCAGGAATAAAATCACCTAATCCATTTTGGCTGGCGTCCGCGCCACCAACGAACTCGGGTTATCAGGTTCAAAGAGCATTCGAGGCCGGTTGGGGCGGTGCGGTATGGAAAACATTAGGGGAGCCAATTATTAATGTATCTTCAAGGTTCGCAGCTGTAAGCTTTAATGGTCAAAGAGTAGCAGGATTCAACAATATCGAACTCATTACCGATCGACCATTAGAAGTGAATCTGAAGGAAATCTATGAAACAAAAAAACGATTCCCGAATCATGCAATCATTGCATCATTAATGGTAGAGCCTAAACAAGAAAAATGGCATGAAATCGTAAAGAAGGTTGAAGACGTCGGTGTTGATGGGCTGGAGCTGAATTTCGGATGTCCACACGGAATGGCTGAACGGGGAATGGGATCTGCGTCCGGTCAGGTACCAGAACTCGTCGAGAAACAGACCTTTTGGGCCAAAGAGGTGGCCAGGACACCTGTAATTGTAAAGCTTACACCAAACATTACCGACATTACAGTCACAGCTGAAGCGGCTGTCCGCGGTGGAGCGGATGCAGTAAGTATGATCAATACAATCAACAGTTTAGCAGGTGTTGATCTGGATTCTTGGAATACCATTCCGCATGTAGCCGGAAAAGGTGCTCATGGAGGATATTGCGGACCTGCAGTGAAGCCAATTTCATTGAACATGGTTGCCGAATGCGCCAGAAATCCGCGTATCAACGTTCCGATCTCAGGAATGGGAGGAGTATCCAATTGGCAGGATGCCGTCGAATTTATGCTTATGGGAGCATCTGGGGTCCAGGTTTGCACTGCTGCTATGCATCACGGTTTTAGAATAGTCGAGGATATGCTTGATGGCTTAAATAATTATTTGGATGAAAAAGGGATTGCTTCAGTCCAGGATATCGTCGGAAAATCAGTACCGAGATTTTCTGATTGGGGAAATCTTGATCTTAATTATAGTGTTGTGGCAAAAATCAACACGGATGTTTGTATTAATTGCAATAAGTGTCATATTGCCTGTGAAGATACGTCTCATCAATGCATTGACATGCTGAAAGACCCTAAAGGAAACAGCTATTTAAAAGTGCGGGAAGAAGATTGTGTCGGATGTAATTTATGCTCGATTGTATGTCCGGTTGATGGGGCTATTGACATGATAGAGGTTCCAAGTGGACATATGCCAATGACATGGAATGAACGTCAAGCGGTAGTAGGGAGCTTATCCGAAGCTAAAGTAAACGCAGCGAAATAAATCTGGAGGTATGGAAATGAATAAAATTATTCAAAATGGAACCATTGTGACGGCAACAGACACATATAAAGCGGATGTGCTTATACAAAGTGGGAAGATCGCAGCCATAGGTAAAGGGTTTGATACTAGCAATGCAGAAATAATTGACGCGAAAGGAAAGTACATTTTCCCTGGTGGGGTCGATCCGCATACTCATCTGGAAATGCCCTTCGGTGGGACGGTATCAAAGGATGATTTCGAGAGCGGGACCATTGCAGCTGCGTTTGGAGGTACGACGACACTCATTGATTTCTGTTTGACCAATAAGGGAGAACCACTTCAAAATTCCATTGATATATGGCATGCGAAGTCTAAGGATAAAGCAGTCATCGATTATAGTTTCCATTTAATGATCGGGGAAATCAATCAAGAGGTTCTATCCCAGCTTCCTGAGGTGATGGATAAAGAGGGGATTACTTCGTTCAAAGTCTTTATGGCCTATAAAAATGTATTCCAGGCAGACGATGAAACGCTATTTAGAACCTTAATAGCCGCGAAGGAATTAGGAGCACTCGTCATGGTACATGCCGAGAATGGCGACGTTATTGAGTATTTAACCGAAAAGGCTTTAGAGGAAGGGAAAACGGAACCAATTTATCACGCGCTGACGAGACCGCCTGAACTGGAGGGTGAAGCGACTGGCCGCGCAGCTAAACTAACCGGATTGGCAGATTCCCAATTATATGTTGTGCATGTTTCCTGCTCTGATGCCGTTGAGCAGATTTCAGCGGCAAGAAATAAAGGATTGAATGTCTGGGGAGAAACATGTCCTCAGTATCTTGTGCTTGATCAAACCTATTTAGAGCGTCCAAACTTTGAGGGAGCTAAATACGTTTGGTCGCCTCCCCTTCGTGAGAAGTGGCACCAAGATGTTCTCTGGAATGCCTTGAAGAGTGGACAGCTGCAAACATTAGGGTCTGATCAATGCTCATTTGATTTCCAAGGGCAGAAAGATCTTGGGAAAGATGATTTCACTAAAATCCCGAATGGCGGACCGATTGTTGAGGACCGTGTATCCATATTATTCTCAGAAGGAGTTGAAAAAGGGCGGATAAGCTTAAACCAGTTTGTTGATATCATGTCTACGCGTAGTGCAAAGCTGTTTGGTCTTTATCCTCAGAAAGGGACCATTGCTGTAGGTTCTGATGCAGATGTAGTCATTTTCGATCCAAGTGCCGAGAGAGTGATAAGTGCTGAAACTCATCATATGGCAGCAGATTATAACCCGTTTGAAGGCATGAAGATAAAAGGTGAACCTGTTTCTGTATTGTCCAGGGGAGAATATGTCATTAAAGACAAACAGTTCGTCGGTAAGCTGGGAACCGGAAAGTATATTAAGAGAGCGAAATACGGTAAGCTTCTTTCAAATGAAGAGAGTGAAGCACTTCAATCCTCTAAGTCTTAAAAAACTTTAGAAAATAATGCATCTTAACTGTAGAACAACTCCTGCCAGAGGAAGGGAGACTGCCTTCCTCCGGCCTCTCTTGTCAAAGATATGGTTTTGCCATTCGAAGCAAACAAATAAGGGGTGTTCAAGATGAAGAAAAGTTATTTAAAGTCTCCGGATTTATTACCGATTAAAGAGAGCGAAAGAAAGATCACCAAGCTTGGCTATTCATTTATGTGGGTTGGAATGGTTGTCGTGCTTGCAACCTTCGCCATCGGGGGAGCCGGGGTCGTATCCCTGCCTCTGCCTCTTGTTGTTCTGGCCACCATTATTGGGTCTCTTGCGATTGGTCTATTTATTACATTAACCGGGGATATCGGGATTGAGCATGGGGTATCATTTCCGGTTTATATGAGAGCACCTTTTGGCACACTGGGAACCCATATTCCCTCTGTAGTTCGTGGTCTGGCAGCATCAATGTGGTTTGGGATCAACACCTACTTTGGTGCAACCGCGATGAATGGTATTTTAAATATTTTATCTGGTTTTGATAATTGGTTTGTTTGTTTCGTGATTTTTGCCGTCCTTCAATTAGTGAATACAGCTCTTGGGATTAAAGCGGTGGAAAGATTTGCCGACCTTGCCGCACCGGTCATCATTCTTATTTCTGTATGGATGTACTCATCCTTATCTGAATCAGCCGCTTCTCAAGGAAGGGACATTTGGAGCTGGGTTGAAAGTCCGGTAACAGGTGCTGCCACGCTTACGGCTTTTCTGGTAGTCATCTTTAGTAATATGGGATTTTGGGCCACACTATCTGCTGATATTCCGTCCATTTCCAGATTCATGAAAGCTCCAAAAAATGAGCGGAATTGGTTTAAGAGAAACAAAAGCTCGATCATTGGTAACCTTGTAGCTCTCCCTATTACTCAATCATTTATGGTGTTGATTGGTGGGATTTCGTATATTGCCGTTTTAAATTACGATCCCGTCGTAGCCCTTCAAGAAGCAGCGAGCGGATTCGTTTTAGGGATCCTCCTTCTGATGATCGTCCTGGCTCAATGGTCAACGAATATTGCTGCGAATATCGTTCCGGCTGCAACAATATTCTCTAATGTCGGGGGACCAAAATTTCCGTTCTGGGCAGGGGTCATCACTGCTGGTATTGTGGGTACGATCGTACAACCATGGAACCTTTTTGGTGTAATCATTCCAGTTCTACTGTTCGTAGGAGGCATACTGTCAGCCATCGTGGGGATTTTAATTTCAGACTATTATTTTATCAGGAAGCGAAGAGTCAATGTACCTGCATTATATGAAGACAAAGGACAATTCAAGTATATGAATGGAGTGAATCTAGCCGGGTTCATCTCATGGATTATTGGGGGAGTTGCCGCCTATTACGTTCCAAACTTCTCATTTTTAGTCGGCTTCGGGGTTGGAGCTCTTTGCTATTATGTATTGGCTAAATTCTGGTGGTTTAAGAAATACGAGCAGGCAGAACTAATTGACCCGAGTGATGAGAAATATCTTGGATTGTCTGTCGGCCGCGATTGGGAAATTCAAGTCGAAGAAGAAGTCGTTGTCTCGGAAGAATCCCCAACTGGAACAAGTTTTTCTTAATAGGAATGGTTTTCATGGAGCATGAAGCAGGGTAGTTCTGAAGATACGATAGAAAGGGTGTCGTCATGTCTGATTATCAAGAGTTTTTAAGTGAACGGGATAAGATTGATTTTCTCATTCAAAAAGGCTTTAAAATTGAGAAAATAACAGAGAACCTAAGTGGGGCATTTGTTCTGTTTAAGCATACTGAAAATAAAAGAAGTGCCACTCTTCATGTGAAAACGGCAAATGCACGAAAATATTTTTCAAATCTATTACTTCAAAACTAATAGTTGAAGGGGGAGAACTTGGATGAGTGACGTTATGGGACCGCGTGAAGGAAAGGAACTGACACTCTTTCCTGGAAATATGCAAACGTCTGATGAGTTAATCGATTGGGTGTTAGCCGTCTTATCTTCACAACAGCTATCAGATGAAGAAATAATGAAGTGGTGGAGTGAAGAGATCCAGTTTGCCATCCCCTATATAGAAGAATAGAAGCAAAATGAAGGATTGGTTCCGCCAATCCTTTTTCTCCATTTTCCTAAGGCAGAACATAAGGAGAGAAAAATGAAAAGTAATTACTATTTCTCAGTAGAAGATATTCTAGTAAGAAAGTACTTTGAACATGCTAAAGTGATTGCTGGGCACAATGGTCTCAGCCGTCAGGTGAAGTGGGTCCATGTAGTCGAAGTAACTTCGATAAAAATCTTCTTAACGGAAATGAACTGATTCTTTCTACAGGGATCGCTTTACAGGAGGAAAAGACCTTTCTTTCACTCCTTCAACAGTTAATCGAGAGTGAAGCAGCAGCCATTTGCATTGAACTTGATACCAATATTTCCACGATTCCGATTTCTGTATTAAAGTGTGCAGATGCATTTGATTTTCCTATTATCGTGTTTCAAAGGGAAGTTCCGTTCGTTAGTATAACTCAGGATATTCACTCCGTACTCATCAATCAGCAATATGACATGATAAAAAAACTGGATTCATATGCACAGGAGTTAAATAGAAGGCTTCTCGGGATTAATCACTTCAGAGAGATCCTTCAGGTTTTACATAAGGAGCTAACTGTACCTGTACTCTTTCAGTTGAAAGAACAAGAGGTGGAAGTCTATCCACTCATGTGCTCACCGGATAAAGAGAGAATACGAAAATGTTATCACAGTCATAAAGATTCCCGTAATCACCATTTTGCCTCCACTAAAGTTATTCTATTTGACCAGGAATACGCAGAGTTATGTATATACAGAAGCGATCATCCATTTAGTGAATATGAGCTTCTCATATTGGACAGAACTTCAACGGCGTTAGCCCAGTATTTAATGAGAGAATTGTATTTTAACGAGCAAAAACGGTTAGAAGACTCCAAATGGATTACCTGTTGGTTAAAAGGAGAACAGTCCTATGAGAGACTCTCCGCATTTTTAGCCGACTTAAAAGTACAAGTCAATGGTGGGGTCGTCTGTATTTGCCAGACGAATAGGCTGAATGAACAAGAGCCGATTGATTTTACCTATTTTAATCTTGTCACCAGAAGTATTTTTGAACAGCAGGGTTTTCGTGTGTTACCCGAAAGAATAGGGAATGATCTCATTTTCATCCTTCTGGACACAAGGAGGACAGGAGATTGGAAATCGAGAGTCACCACTGCCTACGAAAAGATTCTTCACTCTGATTTCTTTAAAGATTCTTCACAAACAGTATTTGCAACTGGCAAATATCAAATGGAGACGATGGAAATTCACAAGAGCTATGAAACAGCTAAAGACAGTCTCATGTTTCAGTCAAAGGTGGATGCTTCAAAAGCGTATTTTTTCTTTGATGATCTGCATTTATACAGGTTGATTTCAATCGTGAACAACAATGTGAATCTTTGGGAAATGATCGAAGAGTACCTCACACCGCTCCTTGATTATGATCGTAAACATGATGGCAGTCTATTGAAGACATTGAAGGTTTTCCTTGCATGTCAGGGATCAAAACAGGAAACATCGAAACAACTATTTATAGTAAGGCAAACACTCTACCATCGCCTCAAAAAAATTGAAGATTTGCTAGGAGATGATTTCATGACCTCTGATAAACGTGTGGCCATCGAGTTTCTCCTTGCTGCCCATGATTATTTGCAACCACTTAGTTCTTTGAAAAAGTCGAAGATTAATTAATGGTAAAGTGTCAAATTGAGAAGCCAGGTTCTTTTACACAATGTCTAATGAAACCACTGACAATTTCTTTCATAATAAAACTATAAACTATACGACAGGCCCTACACCACAGAGAAAAATCCGATGAAAAAATAAGGAGGAACTAGAATATGACGATCATTAAAAAAGACGTAGCTGTATTAAAGAATTACATTGGAGGGGAATGGGTTGATTCTCTTAGCTCACAGACGTTACAAGTAGTGAATCCTGCTACAAATGAAGAGATTGCAAGAGTTCCGGTTTCTACTAAAGAAGACGTCGCCATGGCTGTGAAAGCTGCTAAACAAGCCTCACAAACCTGGAAGAAGACGCCGGTTCCAAAACGTGCCCGTATTCTATATAAATACCATTCTTTACTTTCTGACAATCATGAGGAGTTGGCCAAACTGGTTGTACAGGAAAATGGTAAATCATTTAAAGAGGCGTATGGTGAAGTGCAGCGGGGGCTAGAGTGTGTGGAATTCGCCTGTGGTGCACCGACTTTAATGATGGGTGAAACGCTGAGTGGTATTGCAGAGGATATTGACTCAGAGATGTTCCGATATCCACTTGGTGTAGTGGGGGGGATCACGCCTTTTAACTTTCCTATGATGGTACCCCTGTGGATGTTCCCGCTTGCAATTGCGTGTGGAAATACTTTCGTGTTGAAGCCATCTGAAAGAACCCCGATTTTAGCCAATAGGCTTGCAGAGTTATTAACAGATGCAGGAATGCCCGATGGTGTATTGAATGTCGTGCATGGTGCACATGATGTCGTAAATGGGTTGATTGAGCATAAAGATATTGCAGCCATATCCTTCGTCGGGTCTCAGCCGGTGGCTAAATATGTGTACCAACAGGCTGCCTCTCATGGGAAAAGGGTTCAGGCCCTATCCGGGGCGAAGAATCATCATGTTGTCATGCCTGATGCAGATATGAATAAAGCGGCTGAGCATATTATCAGTTCTGCGTTTGGCAGTGCCGGCCAGCGATGTATGGCGTGCAGTGCCGTAGTGGTTGTAGGGGATAATGAACCGTTTGTTAAGGCATTAAGTAAAAAAGCAGATGAATTATGTATTGGTAACGGGATGGACGAAGAAGTGCTTCTCACTCCCGTCATTCGAAAAGAACAACGAGAGAAGACACTGGGTTATATCGACAAAGGACTGCAGGAAGGTGCAACCCTCTTAAGAGATGGGCGTAAAGAGATGGATGACTTCAAGGAAGGAAACTTCTTGGGTGCAACGATCTTTGACCATGTTTCACCGGATATGACCATTGCAAAAGAAGAAATGTTCGCCCCAATCCTCAGTTTGTTGAGAGCCAAGGATCTGGATGAAGGTCTTGATTATATTCGTCAATCAAGATATGGAAATGGTGCTACGATTTACACGAAAGATGCAAAGGCAGTCCGACAGTTCAGAGAAGAAGCAGACGCTGGAATGCTGGGTATTAACGTTGGAGTTCCTGCGACAATGGCGTTCTTCCCATTTTCAGGGTGGAAGGATTCTTTCTATGGGGATATGCATGTAAACGGTAAAGATGGAGTAAATTTCTATACTAGGAAGAAAATGATCACTTCTCGATTTGATTTTTAATCAGAGTTAGGGGGAACTTTCATGGTGAAAGCAGGTCAATCTCAAGATGTATGGTTAAGGAATGATGAAAAGCTCATTTGGCATTCCATGAAACCATACAATCCCGATGGAACAATGGTTATTACAGAGTCTTCCGGGTCCTGGATTACAGATAAGGATGGTCAAAGATTTCTGGATGGCATGGCAGGGCTATGGTGTGTAAACGTAGGATATGGTCGACAGGAATTAGCAGAGGCAGCCTATGATCAGCTTAAGAAAATGGCTTACTTCCCACTAACACAAAGTCATCAGCCGGCTATCGAGCTTGCAGAGAAATTAAATCAATTACTTGGGGATGACTATGTCATTTTCTTTTCCAACAGTGGATCCGAAGCCAATGAAACCGCCTTTAAGATTGCCAGGCAGTACCACCAGCAAAAAGGTGAACACGGACGGTATAAAATTTTTTCCAGATATAGAGGGTATCACGGAAATTCCATGGGGGCCCTGGCCGCAACAGGTCAGGCTCAGCGGAAATATAAGTATGAGCCGTTAGCTCCCGGATTTATCCATATCGCTCCACCTGATAGCTATCGCGATGAAACATCGGGGGAAAATCCACATGATCTTCCTGGAGTAAAGGCACTTGATCAAGCCATGACCTGGGAATTAAGTGAAACAGTGGCTGCGTTGATCATGGAACCGATCATCACAGGAGGTGGGATTCTCGTTCCACAAGATGAATATATGAAAGCGGCGAAAGAAGTTTGTGAGAAGCATGGAGCACTTATGATTGTCGATGAAGTGATTTGTGGCTTTGGTCGTACAGGCAAGCCATTTGGTTTCATGAATTATGATGTGAAGCCGGATATCATCACGATGGCAAAAGGGATTACCAGTGCGTACCTTCCCCTATCAGCAACAGCCGTGAAGCGTGAGATATATGAAGCGTTTAAAGGATCAGAGGAATATGATTACTTCCGCCATATTAATACATTCGGTGGAAACCCTGCAGCATGTGCCCTTGCTTTGAAAAACATTGAAATCATGGAGAGTGAAAAGCTTTTTGAACGATCCGCTGATCTTGGTGAAAAGGCATTGAATACGTTAAAAAATCATTTGCAAGATCATCAAAATGTTGGAGATGTCCGAGGGAAGGGTCTGTTAATTGGAATTGAAATGGTAAGTGATAAGGAAACAAAAGAACCCTTAGACGTTTCGAAGGTCAATGAAGTGATTGGATACTGTAAGAAAAAAGGGGTAATCATTGGGAAAAATGGGGCAACAGTCGCTGGTTACAATAATGTGCTAACTTTATCACCACCATTAAACATAGAAGAGGAAGATCTGGATCTGTTATTATCTACTTTAATGGATGGGATCAAGAATCTTCAATAATAGTGACTGGGAAAACACCTGTTTGAGCAGGTGTTTTTCCATTTTCTTAGCGAATAGAATTTTATGGTAAAATGAAGGAGTAGGAATCAAGGGGGAGGGGAAGAAGGGATGAGCATCATTTTCAAAGGGATTGATCATATTCAGTTTGCTGCTCCAAAAGGCTGTGAAGAGGAAGCTAGAAAGTTCTTTGGTGAAATTCTTGGTCTTAACGAAATACCGAAACCTGAAAATCTTCAAGGGAGGGGCGGCTGTTGGTTTCAATATGGACCACAAGAAATTCATGTAGGGGTACAAAATGATTTTGTACCCGCAACAAAAGCGCATCCGGGTCTACTTGTTACAGATTTAGCTGCGCTTAAGCGTACCCTATTGGAGAAAGGTATCAGGATAAAAGAAGATACACCGATTAACGGTAGAGATCGCTTTTTCGTCTCAGATCCATTTGGAAATCGAATTGAATTTTTAGAATATCATTAATAATGAATGCACCTCAGGAATCAGGAGGTGCATTTTCATTCAGAACACTATTCATGTATAAATTTATCCACATCTTTCTCCGTAGATAATTCTTGTGAAGCGCTTGGCACCTTTCTTTTTTCCACATTGATAAGATCAGAAGAATAAATCGAAGTGATAACTTGCCCGCCCATTACTTTTGCACGGATGAGCAGTGGTTGGTTATAAGCGTTTCTAAAAGTGAAGTCAGGTCCATACCAGCTAACTGTAGCGTCTCTGCCCTTTGGCACGTATGGAACCTCTTTGAATGATGATATCGTTCCAATATTTTTACGCCTGCCTGGTCAACGGCATTAAATAAAGTAGATGATACCTGACAAATCCCTCCCCCAATATCTTCTGATAGTTCCCCTTTTACAATCACGGGAGCTTTTTTATATCCCTTTTCTTTCGTTCTTCTTCCTACCACTCCATTAAAGGAGAACACTTCTCCAGGGAACACAACCGTATTATTGATCTTTTCGGTTGCTAAAACAATATTTTGAGTCCGTTCCTCATTATGCTTATTGAAATATGTGACGTATCTCCCAATAAGCTGTGTCCGGATATGCCCAAGGATCTCACTATCGACTTTGGGGTGTAGGGTCATAAGGGGGGCTTCCATATTGACTGATCCTCTGGAAAAGAAGAAGGAATGAACCAGTTCACGAAATTTCCTTTCATTAAGTTTGTAGCCGGCTCTTTCTGAAATAATTTGATTATTCTCATTGATATAAGCATTCTGAGGAGGGGTATAAACCCGATTTTTCACTTCTGAAACTAATTCCTCATACTGATTTTCGTCCATGATTGGTTCATCTACCAATGGTATATTTAATGAATTTCGTTCTATAGATATTGGCGTATGATTTTGTAATTGTATATGTAATTGATCTTGACCATTCATCACAGGAAACAGTAAAAGACCAATTGTACTAAGTTTAATCAAGAGCATATGAACCCTTCCTTTCGTATGTAGTATCGGTGGAATAGGCTTCTTTCATGTCAAATCCTAATTGCCAAAAATTGATGGTTATGTATTTGTAGTTGTGATTAGAAACTAAGAAAAAAAAAGAGGTCTTTACATGCTTTATTTATTCAGGTCCATGATGGTTGTGTTTTTACTTTTTGCATGCAGTGCCAAGCCTGCGGCGGCAATGCCTAGTTTTACTGTAGAAATACTTCCTTGGGATCAAGTGAAAGATATCATTCCTAAACAATCGTATTTTACGATCATTGATGTAGAAACCGGTCTTTCTTTCGAGGTGCAAAGAAGAGCGGGAAGTAAACATGCAGATGTACAGCCAGTTACTGAAAAAGACACGAAAATCATGAAATCCATCTATGGAGGTAAATGGAGTTGGGACCGTCGTGCCATTCTCGTTTTAGTACATGATCAATTAATATCTGCCTCAATGAACGGGATGCCGCACGGAGCAGGTGCTCTCCAAAACAATTTTCCGGGACATTTCTGCGTACATTTTTATGGAAGTACAACCCATAAAACGCCAACGCCTGATTTGGCCCATAAGATCATGATTTTAAAAGCAGGTGGAAAACTGGAGGAGTTTCTATACAAATTGGACCCCTATGAGTTGATCAGCGTTATGGAGATTGCTGTCAATCAGCAGGATGAAAAGCTGATTTCACAAGTGATGTTTGGAAGTGGCGGGTCCGTGCTTAAGAGAGTGAAACACATAGATGTTACAGAGAGATCGATACTTCCTGTAGAGGATTTACCGGCTCTTGTTGGGATGAAGCTTAAGCTTAGAGTGAAATGGATACGTTCCAATCAATCTGTAGAAGAAAATGACGTTCAATTCATCATTCGGAAAGATACGATTGAGGATCAATGGAAAATAGACAGCCATGCATTTCTTGAGGAAATGGAATAAGGGTCCATTCAAATACATTATTTTCCTCCAGTGGATGAATTCTTATTCTTTATGAGCGTTTTTAATATGCAAAATAGGGAAAAGGGTATATAAATGAATCGTGGAGGGAACACACCGATGTTTGATTTCGTAATAAAATTAATTAAGGAGCTTGGAATGTGGGGGTTATTCGCTGGAAATGCGATTGAAGCATCATCCTTGCCATTTCCGGGAGCCCTCGTGACGCTGACATATGGTTACTTTTTGGATCCATCCTGGACGAAGCTGATCATTTTAGCATTCACAAGCAGCTTGGTATATACGGTATTTAGTTATATCCCATATGGTATAGGATATAAATTAAAAGATAAAATCAAAGAAAAAACCAGCTCGAAGAAAATGGCTAAAGGTCAGAAATGGTTTAGGAAATGCGGATTGTGGAGTATTGCCATCACGAGACCGCTTGGCATTGGTAACTATATTTCTTATGTTGCAGGTATTAGTAAAGTGAACAAATGGAAGTTTGGCGGACTGACGTTCATCGGAATATTTCCCATTACCCTCACGATGTTAATAGTCGGCAAGAATGGAAACCTCAAATATGTACAGTCTTTGATGAGTAACATACAAACCTACATTCTCATTGGAGGGGCTATACTGTTGATTGGTTTCTTAACATATAAATATTTTTTCAAGCTGAAGGCAAAAAACAGCAGCTGTTTGAACGATGAGTCAAACATCGCAAAACAATCCGAATAAACTAGACATCGATTCGCTCCTCATTGGGGAAGCGGATTTTTTTGTGAGAAAAGGAGATATACCCATTAATCTTGAGGTGACCAGATCCGGATTCCTCAATCTACTACATGCTCCATCCCTTTTACGTGTGATATAATGAATAGTCGAGATTAGTAGATTTACTTGGAAAGGTTTGAATGAAACCATGACACAATATACTCCAATGATAAAACAATACTTACAAGTAAAGGCAGAATACCAGGATGCCTTTTTATTTTTTCGTTTAGGTGATTTTTATGAAATGTTTTTTGACGATGCCATTGCCGCATCGCAGGAACTTGAAATAACGTTAACAAGTCGTGATGGGGGAGGGAAGGAGCGTATTCCCATGTGTGGTGTACCGTATCATTCTGCCCCTAACTATATAGAGCAACTCATCGATAAAGGCTTTAAAGTAGCGATTTGTGAACAAACCGAAGATCCGAAACAAGCTAAGGGAGTTGTGCGGAGAGAAGTTGTTCAGCTCATTACACCAGGTACGGTTATGGATGGAAAGGGCCTGAATGACAAAGAGAACAACTATATTGCCTCTGTGACCGATTTTAATGATGAAACTTATGGACTGTCTTACAGTGACTTAACAACAGGGGAAACAAAAGTGACCTTGGTCACAGATGGCCTGCAAGCATTGCTGAATGAATTATCCACGATTGGTGCGAAGGAAGTCGTCATTCATCCCGACCTTGGTGAAGCAATACAAGGAAAGATTAAAGAACGAAATGATGTTACCTTGTCATATGAGAAAGAAGCTGACGGAGGACAAGATTTTGCTCATCTCGTTGCTCCTTTAAAACAAGATAAACTAATAAAAGCTTCATCCATCCTTTTTCATTACCTCTTCCGTACACAGAAGAGAAGCCTGGATCATTTACAAGTAGTTGAAACATATCAGCTGCATCAATTTATGAAAATGGATTATTATTCAAAGCGAAATCTGGAGTTGACAGAAACGATCCGCTCAAAAGGAAAGAAAGGTTCACTTCTTTGGCTATTAGATGAAACGATGACGGCTATGGGAGCCCGGTTACTCAAGCAATGGATCGATCGACCACTTATTCATAAAAAGGATATTGAAAAACGTCAAACGGTTGTCGAAGTGCTATTGGAGCGATTCTTTGAGAGGCAGGATCTTAGAGAACGATTAAAGGAAGTGTATGATCTGGAGAGGCTCGCCGGGCGGGTTGCGTTCGGTAATGTGAATGCACGTGATCTGATTCAGCTGAAAAAATCACTTCAGCAAGTACCCCTGTTAAAACATTTGGTGGGATCACTCGAAAATGATGCAACCGATGATCTCGTAAAGAAACTTGATCCATGTGAAGAGCTAACAGATCTTCTTGATCTCGCTTTAGTGGAAAACCCCCCTCTTACAATTAAAGAGGGAAGTCTGATTCGGGATGGGTATCATGATGAGCTTGATCAATACCGTGATGCAAGTAGAAACGGGAAGTCCTGGATTGCTCAACTCGAACGTGATGAGAGGGAAAGGACTGGAATCAGGTCCCTTAAAGTTGGATTTAACCGGGTCTTTGGCTACTATATCGAAGTAACGAGAGCAAACCTTCAACACCTGGAAGAAGACCGCTATGAAAGAAAACAAACATTAACAAATGCGGAGCGATTCATCACCCCTGAGTTAAAGGAAAAAGAAGCGCTTATCCTTCAAGCCGATGAAAAAAGCGTGGATCTGGAATATGAACTGTTCCTGGGGATTCGTGAAAGCGTGAAGGAATTTATACCCCGCCTTCAGAAGCTCGCGAAACTCGTAAGTGAATTGGACGTTCTTCAATGCTTTGCAACGGTCAGTGAAAAGCGTCATTATACCCGCCCTGCCTTTAATGAAGATAGAAGAATCCTGTTGAGGGACGGACGTCATCCGGTTGTGGAAAAGGTGATGGGTGCTCAGGAATATGTTCCGAACGACTGCGATATGGATCAAAAAAAAGAAGTCTTTCTCATAACAGGACCGAATATGTCGGGGAAAAGTACCTATATGAGACAGGTGGCTTTAACGAGTATCCTTGCTCAGATTGGGTGTTATGTTCCTGCCAGTGAGGCAAACCTGCCAATCTTTGATCAAGTATTTACGCGAATTGGGGCAGCGGATGATTTGATTTCAGGTCAAAGTACTTTCATGGTTGAGATGTTAGAGGCGAAAAATGCGATCATTCACGCGACTCAGCAGAGTTTAATATTATTTGATGAAATTGGACGTGGTACTTCCACTTATGACGGCATGGCATTGGCCCAGGCAATCATAGAATACATCCATGAACATATAGGGGCAAAAACCTTATTCTCTACTCACTATCATGAGCTGACGGTTCTTGAAGAAGAATTACAAAAGGTAAAAAACGTACATGTAAGTGCCATGGAACAAAACGGGAAGCTCGTATTCCTTCATAAAATCAAGGAGGGAGCAGCTGACAAAAGTTATGGAATCCATGTTGCCGAGCTTGCCGAGCTGCCTAAAGCCCTGATTGAAAGAGCGAACGAAATCCTTCTTGAGCTTGAGCGCAAGGATGAGCCTTCTTACTCCAGAGAAGTGGCTGTTGCGATGGAATCAGCTGGTGTGAAAAACGAACCAAATGAAGAAGATCTTGCCCAGCTATCCTTCTTTGCTGCTGAGAAAAATGGGAAAAAAGAAAATCTAACTACTAAAGAAAAGAAATGTTTAGATGAGCTTAAAAAGCTCGATATCCTGGAGATGACACCATTGGATGCAATGAACACCCTCTATGGGATCCAAAAAAAGTTAAAAAATTAAAGGAGGTGGAACTGTGGTGAAAATATTTCAGCTTGATGATGCGCTTTCTAATAAAATTGCCGCCGGTGAAGTGGTGGAAAGACCCGCTTCTGTCGTGAAGGAGCTCCTTGAAAACAGCATAGATGCAGGCGGATCCGTTATCGAAATTCATATAGAGGAAGCAGGTTTACATTCGATACGCATCATTGATAATGGTGACGGTATTGAAGAGGATGATGTACAAACAGCTTTCAAGCGTCATGCAACCAGTAAAATCAAAGACGAAAATGATTTATTCCGAATCCGGACTTTAGGATTTAGAGGAGAAGCGCTCCCGAGTATTGCTTCTGTTTCTCATTTTACGTTAAAGACGAGTACGGGAGAAGGTCCAGGAACATGTATCGAGCTTGAAGGTGGAGAAATCAACTCACTCGAAAAAACGTCGTCAAGAAAAGGCACAGATATCACAGTTTCACAATTGTTCTTCAATACACCCGCACGATTAAAATACATGAAAACCATTCACACTGAGCTGGGAAACATTACAGATGTGGTGAACCGGATTGCCCTGGCTCATCCTAACGTTTCAATAAAGCTTTTGCACAACGGTAAAGCTTTATTACACACCAATGGTAATGGAGATGTCCTGCAAGTTCTGGCAGCAATCTATGGGATAGGAATTGCCAAAAAAATGGTTCCGATTGAAGTGAGCTCACTTGATTTCAAGGTTAAGGGCTTTATCTCCCTGCCGGAGGTTACACGAGCCTCCAGAAATTATATTTCAACGATGATCAATGGGCGGTTTATTAAAAACTATGCTTTGGCGAAAGCGATCGGCGAAGGGTATCACACACTTCTTCCTATTGGTCGTCACCCCATCGTCCTTCTGAGCATAGAAATGGATCCGATTCTGGTAGATGTCAATGTACATCCTTCCAAAATGGAAGTCCGGATCAGTAAAGAAAGTGAATTAAATACATTAGTTACTGAAGGAATCAAAAATGTGTTTAAAGGAAAAGAGTTGATTCCTTCAGGATCCGTGGCACCGAAGATTGTACAGCCGAAATCAGAGCAAACGTTTATGAGCCTGGACCATTCGGCTAATACTCAGGCGAAAGAGGAAAGGGCGGGATTCACAGGTGCGGTTCGTGAACGATTGCTTCCTAAAGAAGAGCTGCAAAAGCTTTATGAGCCAAAACCAGAAATGAACGAATCCCATGAGGCAAAAATTCCTGTTTCAGATAAACCGGCAGTTCGGGACTCAACGCACACACTTGAAGAAGAAGTGGAATCTCAGGATACAGATGGGGAAGAAGTATTCGATGAGGAAGGTCACTCTCCTAGAGTGCCGCCACTTTACCCTGTTGGTCAAATGCACGGTACGTATATCTTCGCCCAAAATGACCGTGGCCTATATATCATTGATCAACATGCAGCTCAAGAACGAATAAAATATGAATTCTTTAAAGAAAAAGTGGGGGAGGTTGCGAAAGAGCTCCAAGAACTCCTGGTCCCGCTTACCCTTGAATTTTCTACAGACGAGTATATTAAAATTAATGAATACCGCCATCTTCTGGAAGAAGTCGGTGTATTCCTGGAAGAGTTCGGCTACAATAGCTTTATTGTCCGGGCACATCCTCAATGGTTTCCAAAAGGGGAAGAACAGCAAACCATCGAAGATATGATCGAACAAGTGTTGAAAATGAACCGGGTTGATATCAAAAAACTCCGGGAAGAAGCGGCTATTATGATGAGTTGCAAAGGTTCGATCAAGGCGAACCATCATTTGCGCAATGAAGACATGCAAGCTTTACTGGACGAACTGAGAAGAACCAGTGACCCATTTACCTGTCCACATGGGAGACCGATAATAATCCATTACTCAACTTATGAAATGGAAAAGATGTTTAAACGTATCATGTAATATCAGAACTAGGGGATGAAGCAGCAGTAGTTCATCCCTGTTCTATTTATCATTAACCATAATTGTTTTGATGTTCTTTTTTTAGATGAAGGTATTCTTCATCCTCTGTGGCAAGCTTCCACTTTGTTTCGAATATTGCTGCAGATGCAGCTTTCTCTTCATCTATATTTCTCCTTTTTAAATCTCCATCTTTATTATACTTTTTCCCTCCTGGATAGTTGGCGTAACGCCGGGCTCTTGTATACCCCATTTGCAGAAACTTCCTGGCCATGTCCATTCCTACAAAATCATTTTCCAATTTATATTGAATAAACATTTCATAAATCTTATTAGAAGATTCTTTGGCAATATCAATGGTCTTAAAGCGCCAGTGGGGAAGGATTTCACTCTTATAGGGTTCGACAAGTAAAACACCTTGTTCTCCTCGTCCCACCCGGTATTTTTCAGGCTGATCCCGAAAATCAATCGCCTCGAAATCAAGATCATAATCAAATGCCATGTTCTTCACCTCCTGAATGACTTGTACCCAATATGATCCACCGTCTAAACGAAGGGGTGTGCAGGTAGGTTATTGTCAGTAATAATATTATGGTAACTAAAAGGTGGCTTTTTACAAGTGGAATACTAATCATGACTTTCTGGTCCAGATTGAAACGTACTGTACCTCTATAAGACGAAAGAGCTTAATAGCCCTTTCAGTTTTTATATATGAAATTTATTTGAATGCATTTTTGTAGGAGGAATTCTTCTCACATAAAGCTAATACTAAGATATAGATATTTTCAGAAAATTCCATATATACTAGGGGGAAATGGAATGAATGGAGACATAGAGCTTCTAAGGGAGAAAAAGAATAAACGCCTTAAAGTTACATTATGGACAGCGGGGGCCATCATGTTTATCATGCTTGGAATCCTAATTTTTGCAAATTATTACATTGACAGATCGCTGCCTGTTACAACTGGTTCCATTTCTTTAAAAGGGTTATCCGAAGATGTAGAGGTGATCAGGGATAAAGACGGTGTGCCCCATATTCTTGCTCAAAATGAAAAAGACCTGTATATGGCACAAGGCTATGTACAGGCTCAGGATCGCCTATTCCAAATGGATCTAAGCAGGAGACAGGCTTCAGGGCGATTGAGTGAAGTGGTCGGTGAGAAAGCAGTTAATCGGGACAAATTCTTCAGGACATTTGGTTTGCGGAGGGCAGCGGAAGTTTCATTTGCAGCATATCCTGATGAAGCCAAGCAGCTTCTCGAATGGTATGCAGGTGGGGTCAACGCTTATATGCAAGAAGCCACAGATGAAGGAAGGCTCCCAATTGAATTTACCCTGCTTGGTTATAAACCTGAAAAATGGACTCCCATTGATTCATTAACCATAGGGAAGTATATGGCATTTGATTTAGGGGGCCACTGGCAAGGTCAGGCGTTCCGATATTGGGCATTAGAAAACCTGCCAAAGGATAAAGCGTATGATTTGTTTCCGTCATACCCTGTAGACGCTCCTACCATTCTATCGGATATAGGAGAAGTTCAGGTTGATATGGAGCAATCATTTGCCGGTGCAGTCATTCCACCTGAGTTTAATGGGAGCAACAACTGGGTGGTAAGCGGAGAGAAAACAGCGAGTGGTAAGCCCCTCCTGGCAGACGATCCCCATCTCTCATTGGGAACTCCTTCCATATGGTATCAGATGCACCTGGAATCACCACAAGTCAATGTGAGTGGAGTGATTTTTGCCGGTATTCCAGGAATCATCCTTGGTCATAATGAGCAAATTGCGTGGGGGGTAACCAATACGGGGCCTGATGTTCAGGACTTATATGTTGAAAAACGAAATGAAGAAGATCCTTCACTGTTTTTATATGATGAAAATTGGGAAAGGGCAACGATCATAGAAGAGCCCATTAAGGTCAAAGATGGTGACACCATTCCTTATGAAGTCACGATCACAAGGCATGGTCCGGTAATTTCAGAATTTGCTCATCAAAATGAGAGAGAAAAAGTACTATCAATGAGATGGACAGCACTTGATCCAAGTCTGGAACTTCTTGCAATCCTTAACATCAATAAGGCAAAGGATTGGGATGAATTTGAAGAAGCCTTAAAGGATTTCCATGTTCCTACGCAAAATTTCGTTTTTGCCTCAGAGGATGGGACGATTGCGTATAAGGCAAATGGGAAAATTCCTATAAGGAAAAAAGGGAACGGACTTCTGCCTGTTCCCGGATGGGATCCTGAGTATGAATGGGAAGGCTTTATACCATTCGAAGAACTT
The DNA here is from genome assembly GCF_003315075.1 of Rossellomorea aquimaris. Classification (GTDB taxonomy): domain Bacteria; phylum Bacillota; class Bacilli; order Bacillales; family Bacillaceae_B; genus Rossellomorea; species Rossellomorea aquimaris_C. The sequence goes on along the minus strand of NZ_QNRJ01000002.1, from coordinate 77,035 downwards.
CCAAAAGTCATTAATCCCCAATCGGGCTTCATTGCAACAGCCAATAATAAAGTAGTATCCGATGAATATCCATATCACATTAGTCATCACTGGGCTCAGCCATATCGGTACATGAGAATATCGGAGTATTTAGAAGCGGAAAATGATCTCACTCTTTCCGATATGAAAGACCTTCAAATGGATCAGATGAATCTACATGCACGTGAAATGGTTCCCATCCTTATTGAAGGTATGGAGAGTGGCTCGCTAACAGCTAAAGAAAGAGAAGCGGTTGAGTTGCTGAAGTCCTGGAACTATAAAGATGATAAAAATTTTGCTGCGCCACTCGTTTTTCATCAATGGATGAACGAAATTTCCACTGGGCTATTTAAGAAGGAAATTCCAAGAGATATGATTAAACTATTTGAAGGCCGGCAAAGTGTCGTGGATGAACTTATTCGAAAAGCTCATAACGGAGAGGAGTCTCAGTGGTTTGTGGACAGGGGAGGGTACAAAACTTTTATAACAGCTTCATTTACCCAAGCAATAGATGAGCTGGAAGAAGCTTATGGTTCTTCAATGGACGAGTGGGAGTGGGGACTGTATCATAAAGTATACTTCGAACACCCTTTATCGGGAGCTTCTTCCGTGTTAAAAAAGTTCTTAAATGACCGGGATCCCGAGCCCGTGGGAGGAAGTAGGGTGACGGTGGGCGCTGCGAGTTACAATGAGAGTGGAATCGTCAATCATGGTGCTTCATGGAGATTTGTTATTGATACAGAGAACATGAACAATGGTTATCATATTGTAGGTCCAGGACAAGCTGGACATTATAAAAGTAAATGGTATCAAAATCAAATAAACGCATGGAAAAATGGGGACTATCATCAAACACCCATTTCAAACCCAGATGGGGATAGGTTAATTTTAAAAGCAAATTAAAGTTCATAGCAGCTGGTCATCAAAGGTTTAAAATCAATTTCTACATGAAAAATAGTGAACATCCATAACCAGTCTGAAGGCCCCCTCCAGGCTGGTTATAGTATGAGAGTTTCATATCGTTGAGTTTTATCCCTTATAGAAATGGGTACAATCACTTCTAAGAAGAAAGGAGGAAACAGCTTCTTATATTGAATAAACATAAAAGAATTGGGTATACTGACAAGATGTGATTTAACAACCTCTATCATTATGGTACGATAATATGTAACGAAACATTTACATAGAAAGCAGTGAACGTATGACAAGAATTGAAAAAGAGAAAGTGATCGTTCTTATTGGTCCGACTGCTGTAGGGAAAACCAATACAAGTATAGAACTTGCCAAGAGGTATAATGGCGAAATCATAAGTGGTGACTCCATGCAGGTGTATAAAAAAATGAATATCGGTACCGCGAAAATCACACCTGAAGAGATGGAAGGAGTCCCACATCATCTGCTTGATATTAAAGATCCATGGGAATCCTTTTCTGTAGCAGACTTTCAGCAACTTGTCCGAAAGAAAATTTCAGAAATTCACTCACGTGGAAAAGTCCCTCTTATAGTAGGAGGTACAGGACTCTATATTCAGTCGGTATTATATGATTATCAATTCACTGAAACTCCAGGTGATGAACACTATCGTAATGAATTAGAATCAAGCCTTGAGAAAAATGGTTCCGAGTGGCTTCATGATCGGTTAGTTTCTGTGGATCCCGTTTCAGCAGGGAATATTCACCGGAATAATACCCGACGAGTCATTCGTGCATTGGAGATTTATCATTGTACTGGAAAGACAATGTCTGAGTATCAAGAAAAGCAATCCCAGGAGCTGCAGTACGATGTTGCTTTAATTGGGTTAACCATGGATCGTGAAAGACTTTATGAAAGAATAAATCTTCGCGTTGATCTGATGATGAAACAAGGTTTGTTAGAAGAAGTGAAAGGGTTATATGATGAAGGAATAAGAAATGTTCAGTCTGTTCAAGCCATTGGGTACAAAGAACTTTACGATTATTTTGATGGTACAGTCAGCTTGGAACGGGCAATAGAAAGCCTTAAGCAAAATTCAAGAAGGTATGCAAAGCGCCAACTTACTTGGTTCAGAAATAAAATGGATGTTGCCTGGTTCGATATGACAAATGACAGTCAGCGCACCAAAAATATTGAGGATATTTCAGAATTTATTGCAGGAAAGCTACAATTAAAGTCGAATAAGTAATGTAGAGATAGAAGAGGAGGACTAACCATGAAACAATCCATTAATATCCAAGATCAATTCCTTAATCAATTGAGAAAAGAGAGTTCACTATGTACGGTATTTTTACTGAATGGATTCCAAATCCGTGGACAAGTGAAAGGTTTTGATAACTTTACAGTGCTGTTTGAATGCGAAGGAAAACAGCAGCTTGTATATAAGCATGCCATTTCAACATTCGCCCCACAGCGTAATGTCCAAATAAATTTTGAAGAACAAAGCAATTAATAGGAAAAAACAGCGAAAGCTGCCCCGAGGGGCAGCTTTTTTTGTAGTCATGTTCAGTATGACTAATCATACATGACATGAATCTGATTCATGATTGCAAGAAATAATTAATGAAACGAAAAGTAATTGAATAGGATGATAAGAGAGGCTTTTTTTATATGTCCCTCACTTATAATGTTCCAATTTAGTTTTCAATAGTTATGAATAAGATGAAACGTTATGAAAAATAAACGAAGCAAAACACTCCGTATTTCTTTTTATTTCTCGGGAAAGCGCAGGAATAGACAGAATTCTTCTAATTTGTCGAAAAAAACAGGTGAAATATAGGCGTTTGTCACCCTAAAATCTTCAGGAGCGTATACTGTCTTAAGAATGGTGAGGTGAATCCATTGGATCAACCAATGAGAATGAAAAATAATGGTCAAATCAGCATTGTATTGAATTCTCAAAAACGGAGTTCAGTAAAAGATACGCTGAGGCATGATTCCGTTCCTCAGTCGCTCCCTCAAGAGCATGTCGCATTGAAAGAAATAGAAGAAGAGCTTGGATCTCTAGTTGGAATGGAAGAAATGAAGAAAATGGTGAAAGAAATCTATGCTTGGATATATGTTAATAAGAAACGGGAAACAATGGGGTTGAAAGCGGGAAAACAAGCCCTTCATATGATGTTCAAAGGAAATCCCGGTACAGGAAAGACTACTGTCGCAAGGATCATTGGAAAACTGTTCTTGAAAATGAATGTACTATCTAAAGGACATTTAATTGAAGCAGAGAGAGCAGATCTGGTTGGTGAATATATTGGTCACACAGCTCAGAAAACAAGAGACCTTGTCAAAAAAGCTTTAGGAGGAATTTTGTTCATCGATGAAGCGTATTCACTGGGCAGAGGGGGAGAGAAGGATTTCGGGAAAGAAGCCATTGATACACTTGTCAAACATATGGAAGATAAGCAGCATGAATTCATCTTGATCCTGGCAGGATACTCGAGGGAAATGGAACACTTTCTTACCTTGAATCCCGGCCTCCAATCACGATTTCCTCTCGTTTTTCACTTTCCTGATTATTCAGTTGATCAGCTGATGGAAATCGGCAGAAGGATGTTAGAGGAAAAGGAATATTTATTAAGTCATGATGCAGAAAGGAAGATTCGGGAACACCTTCACACAGCAAAAAATACATTATCTCCTATGGCGTTTTCAAATGGCAGGTATGTACGAAATGTATTAGAGAAGTCCATTCGTGCTCAGGCCATGAGGCTGTTAATGGAAAATTGCTTTGATCGACATGATTTATTAACAATCCGCAGCAATGATTTAATGTTTAACAGAGGGTCATCTGAATGACTATACTTAGTAAACATCTAGTAAAATAAAAATCTATAAAAAAATGCATTCATATGTGAATGCATTTTTTTATTATACATGTGCTCGTAAGCTCCTATTCGGTAACCTCCATTTATATAAATAGGATAGCACACGTAATGTTGTTGTAATCACGAATAAAGAGTAGAGTTCAAAGGCTGAATGGACAATTCCGAGCCCGATTGCCGCTCCACACAGGACTGCCCACACAGCATATATTTCTGATCGAAGCACCATAGGTTTACGACCGGCAAGGAGATCACGAATGATACCACCACCGCTCCCTGTCAGTACAGCTGCTACAATAATAGCACTTATCGGATGATTCATTTCAGAAGCATACAGTGCTCCTTGGATAGCAAAAGCTGAAAGGCCTATGGCATCAAAGAAATTCCCCCATTTTCTCCAGTGTTTTAGGAGATTATTAGGGAAAAGAAAGACAGCTGTAATGGCAAGGAGGGCAATCTGAAACAACATGCCTTGCTCCCATAGAGCGGAAACAGGGACGCCAATCAGTAAATTCCGAATAGCTCCTCCACCGAATGCTGTGACAATTCCTAATATATAAACACCGAGGATATCGTATTCCTCTTCCATGGCAATGATAGCTCCTGAAATAGCAAAAGCAATGGTACCTACAATACTCAATACTTCCCAAGTCATACACATTCCCCCTAACCCTATTACAATATGCTACATGCCATTATGTAGATTCTTGAATGAGTGTGATTTCGTAAATTCAAACATACTGATTTTAACACGTCTGCACTTAATTGCAACCATTTTTCACTGCTTTTAACATAGAGTTTACGAGTCGGATTTGGTATGATGAAGATGAAAATGAAATGTACAGAAAGAAGGATGTTTATTGAAGAATGAAATGAAGGAAAAAGTCATTCTGGTTGGCTGTCAACTGGAAGAAGATGACTTGCGTTTTCAATATAGTTTAGCGGAGCTTGAAGAACTGACTGAAACGGCTCAAGGTCAAGTAGTGGCTGCGCTCACTCAAAAACGGGACCGCGTTCATCCTGGTACATATATCGGGAAGGGGAAAGTAGAAGAGCTGGTCATGTTGGAAGAACAATTTGAACCGGACATCATCATATTTAATGATGAACTTTCTCCGAGTCAAATACGAAACTTATCGAAAGATTTACATGCAAGGGTGATCGATCGAACTCAACTGATCCTGGATATTTTCGCTGGGCGCGCCCGTTCAAGAGAAGGGAAATTACAAGTAGAGCTTGCACAACTTCAATACTTACTTCCAAGATTAATCGGTCAGGGAGCATCTCTCTCAAGATTGGGTGGAGGGATTGGAACAAGAGGGCCAGGTGAGACAAAACTCGAAAGTGATCGGCGTCACATTCATCGCAGAATTGATGATATTAAGAAACAATTACAAACCATTGTCGAGCATAGAGAAAGGTATCGTGAACGAAGAAAGCGAAATAAAGCCTTTCAAATTGCACTGGTAGGTTATACAAACGCTGGGAAATCGACTTTGTTTAATCGAATTTCATTAGCAGATTCTTATGAAGAGAATCAACTCTTCGCAACATTGGACCCGATGACAAGAAAAATGCCCTTGCCCAGTGGCTACTCAACATTACTTACGGACACTGTCGGATTTATTCAGGACCTCCCTACTACATTAGTAGCGGCATTTCGTTCTACCCTGGAAGAGGTGAAGGAAGCGGATCTGCTTTTACATGTAGTGGATAGTTCAAATCCAGATTACAGTCAGCAAGAAAAAACGGTTCAGTCATTATTGAAAGATTTGGATATGAACGGAATTCCTCAGTTAACGATTTACAATAAGCGGGATGTGGTGGACCCTGACTTTGTTCCGGGTAGTGAATGGGATCATATCATGATCAGTGCCTTGAACGAAGAGGATCGAGGTCAGCTTTTATTAAGAATAGAAGAAATCGTGAAAAAATATATGACATCTTATCATGTGCTCATCCCCGCAAGTGAAGGGAAGCTTCTTTCACAATTAAAAAAGGATACGATCCTAAGAAAATTAGAATTTAAAGAAGATAGCCAGGTTTACGAATTGACGGGCTATCACTTAGAAGATCATCCAATCGCAGGCAGCATCAAGAAATTTCAAAGGTAGAAGGGAAACAAAAACCTCATGTTTGAACAATTAGTGCACGGAAACACTCTAAAACCATTGGTAACAAAAGTTGAAGCAAGCATTAAAGATATACACAACCAAATTGAAGAACGAGCTGAAAATAACCAGTTCAAGGTGCTTAAATCTTTTCAAAAGCACCGTGTAAGCGATTCTCACTTCATACCTTCCACTGGTTATGGGTATGACGATGCAGGAAGAGACACATTGGAAAGTATTTATGCCGATGTATTCGGAGGAGAAGCAGGACTGGTGCGACCTCAGATTATTTCAGGTACTCATGCGATTTCCATCTCATTATTTGGTGTGCTTAGACCTGGGGACGAACTAGTGTACATAACGGGAAAACCATATGATACCCTTGAAAAAATTGTTGGGATTCGCGGCGAAGGAACGGGGTCACTGAAAGACTTTCAAATTGGCTATCAAAGTGTAGATTTACTCCAGTCAGGAAAGGTCGATTTTGAAGAGGTGGCAAAAACGATTTCTTCCAAAACAAAAATGGTGGGGATTCAGCGATCTAAAGGATATGCCAACCGACCTTCCTTTACTATAGAAGAAATCAAAGAAATGATTGATTTTGTAAAAGAGATCAACCCTGAAATGGTCGTCTTCGTTGACAACTGCTACGGTGAATTTGTAGAAGAGAGGGAGCCTTGTCACATCGGAGCAGACTTAATGGCAGGCTCCCTTATCAAAAATCCAGGCGGAGGTCTTGCTAAAACTGGGGGTTACATTGTAGGAAAGAAAGAATACGTAGAGGCATGTTCTTATCGAATGACCTCCCCTGGAATAGGGGCAGAGGCGGGGGCATCTCTTTATAGCTTGCAAGAAATGTATCAAGGCTTCTTTTTGGCACCCCATGTGGTGGCACAATCATTAAAGGGGGCCGTCTTCACATCGGCGCTCTTAACGGAACTTGGCATGAATACAAATCCAAGTCCCCATGCAAAGCGAACAGATTTAATCCAGTCCGTACAGTTCGATGACAGAGATAAGATGGTCGCATTTTGTCAGGCAATACAGTTTGCATCACCAATAAATTCTCATTTTACTCCATATCCCAACTATATGCCTGGCTATGAGAATGATGTCATTATGGCGGCAGGTACATTCATTCAAGGCTCCAGCATTGAATTATCCGCAGACGGACCGATAAGACCGCCTTATGTGGCATACGTTCAGGGGGGATTAACTTACGCCCACGTGAAAATTGCCGTTTGCTCAGCAGTAGATAATTTGATTGAAAAAGGTTTAATCACTGTGACAAAAGGATAATAAAGTAGTAATTGGATAGTCTAAATCTGACTATCCTTTTCTTCTGAATTCTTATGTAAGAAAAACTAACATTTGATTGACAGAACTCCTTACATTACATATAATAAGGTCAAGAAGGAAAACAAAAGGAGGAATCAGGATGAGCGGAAGTGAAATTCGTCGAACGATGGCATTATTCCCAATTAGTATTGTCATGCAGCTCACGGACCTAACAGCTCGTCAGATTCGATACTATGAAGAGCACCAATTGATCAGCCCTGCACGTACTGAGGGGAATCGTAGGCTCTTTTCCTTGAATGACATTGATAAGTTATTGGAAGTAAAGGATCTGTTAGATCAAGGCATCAACATGGCTGGGATTAAGAAAATATTTGCGGTATCCAGTCATAATGAAAGTAAAGTAGTATCTGACGTAAGTAATGAAAAGGAAGAAAAAGCACGACAGGATCTATCCGATGACGAGCTGCGTAAATTACTTCGAAATGAATTGATGCATTCTGGTCGATTTACTAAAGCATCTTTGCGTCAAGGTGACATGTCCCGCTTTTTTCATTAAATAATACCTTTAATAAACTTGAGGAGGAAACACGAAAATGGCAAAGTATACTAGAGAAGATGTTTTAAGATTAGCGAATGAAGAAGGTGTCAAGTTCATCCGACTTCAATTCACTGACATTCTGGGGACGATTAAGAACGTAGAAATCCCTCTTAGTCAGCTTGAGAAGGCATTAGATAACAAGATGATGTTTGACGGATCTTCAATTGAAGGATTTGTTCGAATTGAAGAATCAGATATGTACTTATTCCCTGATTTAGACACTTGGTTAGTATTCCCATGGACAGCTGAAAAAGGAAAAGTAGCCCGACTAATCTGTGATATCTACAATCCAGATGGCACACCATTCGAAGGAGATCCGCGTAACAATTTAAAGCGCATCTTAAGTCAAATGGAAGAGCTAGGGTTTACTGACTTCAATCTGGGACCTGAGCCGGAATTCTTCCTCTTTAAATTAGACGTAAATGGTGATCCGACATTAGAATTAAACGACAACGGTGGCTATTTCGATTTAGCTCCTACAGATTTAGGTGAGAACTGCCGTCGTGATATCGCATTAGAACTGGAAGAAATGGGATTTGAAATCGAAGCATCTCACCACGAAGTTGCCCCTGGTCAACATGAGATCGACTTTAAATATGCAAGTGCATTAAGAGCATGTGATGATATCCAAACATTTAAACTAGTGGTTAAAACGATTGCACGTAAGCATGGATTACATGCAACATTCATGCCTAAGCCTCTATTTGGTGTAAATGGATCAGGAATGCACTGTAACATGTCCCTATTCAAAAATGGGGAAAACTCTTTCTTCGATGAAAAGGGAGATCTGCAATTAAGCGATACAGCTCGTCAATTCCTTGCAGGTATCATTAAACATGCAACTGACTTTACAGCGATCACGAACCCGACTGTAAACTCATACAAGCGTTTAGTCCCTGGATATGAAGCACCTTGTTATGTTGCATGGTCTGCTCGTAACCGCAGCCCATTAATCCGTATCCCTGCTTCTCGTGGTTTAAGCACACGTGTTGAAGTCCGAAGTGTTGACCCGGCGGCTAACCCATACCTGGCAATGGCTGTATTACTGGCAGCTGGATTAGATGGAATCAAAAGTAACCTTCCAGCACCTAAGCCAATCGACCGCAACATTTATGTGATGGACAAAAAAGAGCGTGAAGAAGCCGGAATCGTAGATCTTCCAGCGACATTACACGCTGCATTAGAAAATCTTAAAACAAATGAAGTAATTGTTAAATCCCTTGGAGAACACATTTTCGAGCATTTCGTGGAAGCGAAAGAGATCGAATGGGATATGTTCCGTACACAAGTACACCCATGGGAGCGCGAGCAATACATTCAAATGTATTAATCCTTAATGATTGCTATTAATTAAAAGCAGTGGGTGGTAGCGAAAAATGCTACCACCCACTGCTTTTTTTAGAACCTACAAAAGTATAGAAAAAAATTAAGCCGCTATTATACATAGCGGCTTAACGAATTAATGCACTTGGCGATAAACTCCGACAACTTTTCCTAAAATGGATACATTACGTAAAATGATCGGTTCCATTGTTGAGTTCTCTGGCTGTAATCGTACAAAATCTTTTTCTTTGAAAAAACGTTTTACAGTTGCTTCATCTTCCTCTGTCATCGCTACGACGATGTCTCCATTATTCGCGGTTTGCTGCTGACGCACGATGACAAAATCCCCATCCAAAATCCCGGCTTCTATCATACTATCACCCATGATCTCAAGCATAAAGACCTGTTCATCTGAAGGTGCCATACGCTCTGGCAACGGGAAGAATTCTTCTACATTCTCTACGGCTGTAATAGGTTGACCGGCTGTCACCTTACCAATTAAGGGAACATTCACAACTCGTTGGCGTGGGATCGTATCCTCTTCAAGGTTTAAGATTTCAATGGCTCTTGGCTTAGTGGGATCTCTACGAATAAGACCTTTGCTCTCTAACCTGGCCAGATGTCCGTGTACGGTGGAACTAGAAGCAAGACCAACGGCTTCACCAATTTCCCGTACGGAAGGTGGATACCCTTTTTCTCTTACTGCAATTTTAATATATTCTAGTATGTCTTGCTGTCTTTTAGACAATTTTGTCATGTTCACGCACCTCTATTATAGATCTTATGTTCCCATTATAGCATGTCTTTCCAGTCGGTACAAACATAAGTTCGAATTTCTGTTGACACCAAACGAATGTTCGTATTACAATGAGTGTAACAAAAAAACAGAACAAACATTCGTATGGAGGTTTTATTATGTTAACACATATTTGGAATCGTTTCTCTTACATTATTATTTTATTTGTCTTAGCACTTTTATCAGCAGTTTATTTTCTAATAGTCACGGCAAGTCAACCTTCTTACCAAAGCATCACTGTTCAGGATGGAGATACTCTTTGGACTATTGCCAAACAGTATAATGAAGAATATTCTATGACAGTGGAAGAATTTATCGCATGGGTAGGAGAGGAAAATAATCTTACATCATTCTCAATCCAACCAGGTGAATCACTTGTGTTACCTATAGAAAATCCAACACTATCTACCCATTCAGATTATGAATTGGTAATGAACGAAGAATAGAGGGATAGAAGATGGAGGCAGTAATTTACTGCAGAGTCAGTACAAAGAAAGACACGCAGGAAACATCCTTGGAACGCCAAGAAGAGGAACTAGTGAAATTAGCGCAAGACCACCAATACGAAGTGGCTGCTATCATAAAAGATCAAGCAAGCGGTTTTGAATTAGATCGTCCTGGTGTTCTTGAACTTCTTGATTTGATTAAAGATGAGACGATTGGTGCTGTTCTCATCCAGGATGAAACAAGAATTGGCAGAGGGAATGCCAAGATTGCTCTCATTCACTGTTTACTAAAAGAGGAAGTCAAGATTATCAGTCAAACCCATAGTGGGGAGCTTCACTTATCTGAATCTGATTCTATGGTGATTAATATCGTAAGCATGGTTGAGGAGTATCAAAGAAAACTCCATAATTTGAAAATCAGACGAGGGATGAAAAGGGCAGTGGAAAATGGTTTTCAACCTCATAAAAATCTAAAAAATAAAGGAAATGTGGATGGAAGAGAGCGGATTGAAGTTCCGGTTGAGGAAATTGTCCGTTTAAGGAAGAACGAACTGACTTTTGCTGAAATTGCAGCAACATTAAGAGGGTTTGGGTATGATGTCTCAAAAGCTACGGTACATAGGCGTTTTAAAGAATATATGACTTCAGTTGAAAATGCGTAACTCTTGTTTTATCTCCTTGAATCTAGTAACATGACGATAGTATTACGTTCAAATTTTAGTTGTGTTTTAGAATTTGCTGACTATGCAATAAAGGAGTTTTTATAGATGCTTTCAAAAACGAAAATGAATCGAATCAATGAACTTGCCAAGAAGTCTAAAAGTAGCGGGCTAACCGAACAAGAAGCAAAAGAGCAGTCCAAGTTGAGAAAAGAATACCTGGAAACGTTTCGTCAATCGATGAAAGGGACCATTGAAAATACAAGAATCTTTGATCCGGAAGGTAATGAAGTGACACCTAAGAAGATTCAGGATATACAGACTAAAAAGAAAATGCATTAGATTAATGAACGGCCAGGTCCATTTTAAAATGGACCTGGCCGTTTTTTTCATTCTCAACCCTTATGAAATCATAAGGTTTTTTTATTTTCAACGATCATAAAGTCATGTTATCATTCAAGATAGTTGTATAAACTAACAAAGAAGATTAATATTAATAAGGTACATTAAAAGGAAGGATGTCTGACATATGTTTGATAACACAGATCAATTAGCAATTAATACAATCCGTACATTATCTATCGATGCAATTGAAAAAGCAGGTTCAGGACACCCTGGAATGCCTATGGGAGCAGCTCCGATGGCGTATGCTCTTTGGACAAGATTCATGAATCATAACCCGAAAAACCCTGAGTGGTTTAACCGGGATCGCTTCGTTTTATCCGCTGGTCATGGATCCATGCTATTATATAGCCTGCTTCATTTATCGGGTTATGACGTTTCAATGGAAGATCTTAAAGAATTCCGTCAATGGGGAAGTAAAACACCGGGTCACCCGGAATACAAACATACCCCGGGTATTGAAGCCACAACTGGACCACTTGGACAAGGAATCGGTATGGCCGTGGGTATGGCATTAGCTGAAAGGCATTTAGCGTCTACATACAATAAGGATCAATATGATATGGTAGACCATTTTACATATTCTATTTGTGGAGATGGAGACTTAATGGAGGGTGTGGCCTCTGAAGCAGCTTCATTAGCAGCGCACTTGAAATTAGGTCGACTAGTCGTTCTCTATGATTCAAATGATATTTCACTTGATGGAGAGTTAGACAAATCTTTCTCTGAAAGTGTGAAAGGCCGCTTTGAATCGTATGGTTGGCAATATATTCGTGTTGAAGACGGGAATGACCTTGATGAAATCTCCAAAGCAATCGAAGAGGCTCAAGGTGATACTAGCCGTCCTACGATGATCGAAGTTAAGACGGTCATCGGATACGGAGCTCCTAATAAATCAGGGAAATCTGCCGTTCACGGTGCTCCACTAGGTGAAGACGAAATGAAGCTTACGAAAGAAGCTTATCAATGGACGTTTGAGCAGGATTTCCATGTACCTGAGGAAGTTTACACCAGATTCGAGGAAAGAATCCAACAAGCAGGTTCTGAAAAAGAAGAAGCTTGGGCTGACCTATTCATTAAATACAAAGAAGAGCATCCAGAGCTTGCTGTCCAATTAGAAGCAGCAATCAAAGGTGATCTTCCAGAAGGTTGGGATCAAGAGATCCCGGTATATGAAGAAGGAAAAGCACTGGCAAGCAGAGCTTCCTCCGGTGAAGTGTTAAATGCGATTGCTAAGAAACTTCCTTCATTCATTGGTGGATCAGCTGACTTAGCCGGATCTAACAAGACGATGATTAAAGATGAAGCAGACTTCACCCATGAATCGTATGAAGGTCGTAATATCTGGTTCGGTGTTCGTGAGTTCGGTATGGGTGCAGCCATGAATGGTATGGCTCTTCACGGCGGTCTGCACGTATTCGGAGGGACATTCTTCGTATTCAGTGACTATTTAAGACCTGCTATCCGCTTAGCGGCTCTAATGGGCTTACCTGTGACATATGTATTCACGCATGATAGTATTGCTGTCGGTGAAGATGGACCTACGCATGAACCTGTAGAACAGCTCGCTTCACTTCGTGCCATGCCTAACCTTTCTGTTATCCGCCCTGGTGACGGAAATGAAGTTGCTGCAGCATGGAAATTATCCTTAGAGTCAAAGGATCAGCCTACGATGTTAGTTCTATCTCGTCAGGACCTCCCAACTCTTAAAGGTACTGCAGATAAAGCATATAACGGCGTAGATAAAGGAGCATATGTGGTATCTGCTTCCGGCAAGGAACAGCCTGATGCCTTACTGATTGCAACTGGTTCTGAAGTGCATTTAGCAGTAGACGCTCAAAATGCACTTGAAAAAGACGGAATCAGTGTATCTGTCGTAAGTATGCCGTCTTGGGATCGCTTCGAGAAACAATCAAAAGAATACAAAGAATCTATTCTGCCTAAGAGTGTGAAAAAACGTCTTGCTATCGAAATGGGATCTCCAATGGGTTGGGATCGCTATGTAGGAGACGAAGGCGACATCTTAGCGATTGATGGATATGGTGCATCTGCACCTGGAGCAAAAGTCATGGAAGAGTACGGCTTTACATCAGAAAATGTAGTTTCAAGAATCAAAGCATTGATTCAGTAATAATATAAAGACATCAAAGGTCGACTCCTTAATACTCTTAAAGGAGTCGACCTTTTTTAGGCTGAATGGAATTGTGAATTAAAAAAAGTATGTGTGAAAGAGAATGGGTACATGATGATAAGTCCCCATACTTTACAACTCGAGACAATCCCTGATATATTGAGTTACCTTGCCCTTCGACAAAACTAGTGTAGATTTTCAACAATTTCCGACAATGACTCCTCTCTAGTTGATTTATACTATATGAAAGAAAGGTAGGAGGGTGTAAAGGTGCGAAACTATCAAATCTATTGGATTGAAGAAATGTTTGTTCAGCACTATTATGGTCGGGAAAGAATATTCTATCAGCTGTTTTCCGAATGGGAAGCAAGTTCAGGGGAGCTTCACGATATCATCTCGAAACAAGTAAATTACATTACCAGGCCAATTCCATACCTTCCTACTCAAAGAATCCTGCAGCACGAGATCGGTAAAATTGAAGGAGCGGCTTGGGTTGATTCAGTTGCAACGATTGAAGGGGCCGATTCAGGCGCTACACTTGTTCTCAATGAAAAATGGATGACCCTTAATGCTTGGGGTCACGATGAATCTGAATATATATTTTTTGAGGTCCTGCGCAGAAATATGGGTCAATTGCTCGCGATCGATATTCAAAATGAACGTTTTGGGTGGTTGAAACCGATAAAACAAAGAAAATTTATATATTAATAAGAAATTATGACAGAAATATTGTATAATGTTTCATGGTTTAGTACACTTTTATAAGGACAACATGAAGGAGGAAGTAAGAGTATGTCAACGACTGGGTTACTTATTCTAGTTGGAGTTCTAGCATTACTTGCTGGAGTTGCACTAGGATTTTTCATTGCTCGTAAGTACATGATGAGCTATCTTAAGAAAAATCCACCAATTAACGAGCAAATGTTACGCATGATGATGATGCAAATGGGTCAAAAACCTTCCCAAAAGAAAATCAATCAAATGATGAATGCAATGAATAAGAACACGAAGTAATAGACAGAAGCACTCAGGTGATGAGTGCTTTTTCTATTTGTGACAAACTATTTACGATTATGAGCTTATAATCATTCTTTCGTCATTTAGGCTAAATGGATTATTTTAGTCAATTCAAAAAAACTTAATAATTATCATTCAGATTAAAATTGAATGTATGATAGAATATAGTCCGGAGGGAGTCATATGAAAAAATGGATGATTACTTCACTGTCTCTCATGATTCTTGTTGCCGGTTGCAGCAATAAGCCTCAAGAAGTGATGGATGAAGAAACACTTGAAATTCAAAATAGTGCAGCTGGAGAAGCGCGCGAATATTTAAATTATAAAGTGAACAAAGAGAAGAAATCAATCAATCGTGGTCTTATTACGATGATGATTAACAATCGCAGTGATATGGATGAAATCGAGACTGGCCTCATGTCTTTATCCACCGAGCATTTTTCACCGGAGGATTATGTATACCAGGAAGGTCAATATCTAAAAGGTCTAAATTCATGGCTGGGAAGAAAATCTAAATCAAATAAATCAGGGCTTAATCCTGCTCTCGAGATTAAGGATGATATGGGCTGGGAACAACAAATGGAGCTTGAAAAAAAGAATCCCATGTATCTCGCTTATATCCATGAACAGAACTACGTTGACTCTGAAGGAAAAATAAAAGGGATTTCCCTCGGTCTTGCCATGAATACCGTAGATTATATTCGAGTCGAAGATGAAAATAAGCTCATGCATTTTGATGAGGCAAAGATCGATGACCAACAGTTGGAAGAATACGGAAAGAAGATAGCTAACACCGTTGTCAGTAGGGTGAAAGCCAATAAGGAACTGAAAGATGTCCCTATACTGATATCCCTTTACAAACTTCAACCATTGAATAGCGTAGTGTCCGGCAACTATATTACTTCCAGTTATGTTGACGAAAATGATAAGTCTGCAAAAAAATGGAATGATGTAACGGATAAATATTATTACTTCCCTAGTGATGAAGGGGAAGAGAAGGACCGGGATCTACATAATCGGATACGTGATTTAGAAGATTATGTTTCGAAATATTTTTCACACCAGGATATTGAGTTTGTCGGAAAAGCCTTATACCAAAAGGACACCTTGAATAAACTCGTGATTGATGTACATACAGGAATGGTGAAAGAAACAGAACTAATAGGCTTTTCTCAGGCCATTGGTCCTGAAATTGTTGATTACTTCCCTCATACCCCCGTTTACCTATATGTGAAGACACCAAAGGGTCTGAAAGCAACCATTGTAAAAGAAGTGGACCAGGAACCATTTGTTCAAATCCATTAGTATAATATCAATTATAAAAACATCTCTTAAGACATTAAGAGGTGTTTTTTTTGATTATAAGTCTTATCAAAAAAAGATTTCTCATTTTTTTGAAATTTGGTAAAATAAAGAGTCGATTTATTCTAGATACGGGGGAGAGAGAATGAAAGTCTTTTTAGATTTAAAGTGGTTTTTTCTGCAAGAGAAAAAGTCATATATCACAGGAACCATCCTGCTTTTATTTGTTGCATTTCTTCAATTGATTCCACCAAAGATTGTAGGGATTATTGTGGATAGTATCAAAGAGAACTCACTGACCCGTGAAGACATGCTGAAATGGATTCTCATCCTTATCACCACGGCTCTATCCATGTACGGACTTCGATTTGTATGGAGGATCATGATTTTTGGTTCGGCGACCAAACTTTCCCGCTTGCTTCGGAATCGGTTGTATCATCATTTTACCAGGATGTCGCCCTCCTTTTATC
Source organism: Rossellomorea aquimaris (assembly GCF_003315075.1). Lineage (GTDB taxonomy): Bacteria > Bacillota > Bacilli > Bacillales > Bacillaceae_B > Rossellomorea > Rossellomorea aquimaris_C. The sequence continues at coordinate 60,669 of NZ_QNRJ01000002.1, read as the reverse complement.
AAAAGAGGAGAGTCGGTGATTTGATGGCGCATGCCACAAATGATCTTCAAGCGATTCAACAAACGGCAGGAGTCGGAGTATTAACGTTCGTAGATTCCATCTCTACAGGAGGTTTCGTGATACTGGCCATGGCTTTTACAATCAGTTGGAAGCTTACCCTTATTGCATTGATCCCAATGCCGTTCATGGCCATGCTGACGAGTTATTATGGTACCCATCTACATAAACGATTTCATAAAGCTCAAGAAGCATTCTCATCCTTAAATGATAAAACGCAGGAAAGTGTAACGGGAATCAAGGTTCTTAAGACGTTTGGACAAGAGAAAGAGGATATTGAATCATTTAGAAAGCAATCTGATGACGTAGTGCAGAAGAATATTGCTGTTGCAAAAGTGGATTCCCTTTTCGATCCAACTATTTCCATCATAGTAGGGATTTCTTTCTTTTTATCGATTGTATTTGGGTCAAGACTTGTCGTGAGTGGAGAGCTGACAATAGGAGAACTGATCTCATTTACTACCTATCTGGGACTTCTCATTTGGCCGATGCTCGCATTCGGCTGGTTATTTAATATTGTGGAGAGAGGGCGTGCGTCTTACGACCGTGTAACACAGCTGTTAAATGAAAGGGTAGACGTTGAAGATCATGAAGGGGCGTTGGATCGTGCGCCATCAGGAAATATAGAATATAAGATTGAGTCCTTTTCTTATCCAAATGATGATGTGCATGCTTTAGAGAATATTCACTTTTCCTTAAAGAAAGGTCAAACGTTAGGAATTGCAGGGAAAACGGGAGCAGGTAAAACAACGCTATTAAGATTATTACTAAGAGAATTTGAAGGGTATAAGGGCGAAATAACCTTCGGAGGGCAGATGATCCAGGGTTACAAATTATCCCGTTTACGTGAAAGTATTGGTTATGTGCCTCAAGATCATTTTCTATTTTCAGCCACGATTCTTGAGAATATAGCTTTCACTCATCCACTTACCCCCAAAGAAAAAGTGGAAGAGGCTGCCTCACTTGCGCATATTCATGAGGATATCGTTCATTTCAGTGAAGGATACGGAACTGTGGTTGGTGAAAGAGGGGTTTCTTTATCTGGTGGACAAAAGCAAAGGATCGCGATTGCGAGAGCCCTGTTAATGAATCCAGAGGTACTCATTCTTGACGACTCATTGTCAGCTGTTGATGCAAGGACAGAAGAATCCATTTTGACATCATTAAAGGAAAATAGAGAAGGAAAAACGACCATGATCACTTCTCATAGATTAAGTGCCATTCAACATGCAGATCTGAGCATTGTTCTCGATGAAGGGAAGGTCATGGAGAGAGGCACTCATAGCGAACTGATGATGAAAAAGGGATGGTACCGGGAAATGTATCTGCGTCAACAGTTAGAAGAAATAGTGGAGTATGGGGGATAAGATATGGATACTATACCGACTTTAACGGCGAAAGAGCAGCGAAACATATTTTTTCGTCTAATGAAATATACAAAGCCGCATAAAAAAACGATTTTATTTGCATTTGCATTATTACTGCTGACAACGATAGGTGATGTCTTTGGACCCATCATCATCAAGGTCTTTATAGACGATTACTTAACCCCAAGAGAGTTTCCGTACGGTCCACTTGTAGGATTGGGAGCGACCTATTTATTCATTCAAATAGGGAATGTATTGATCTCTTACTTTCAAATATTGACATTCCAAGAGATAGCCCTGAAAATCATTCAGCAGATTCGTGTGGATGTTTTTACGAAGGTCCAGGGGTTAGGAATGAGGTATTTCGATAAAACCCCTGCAGGAAGTATTGTCTCCCGGGTTACCAATGATACAGAAGCGATTAAAGACATGTTTGTGAGTGTGCTGGTATCCTTCATTCAGGGAGCATTCCTATTAACAGGTATATTTATCGCTATGTTTGCACTCAATACCCGGCTGGCCTTCTTCTGTTTATTCATATTGCCTGTCATTTTTATGATTATGAATCTTTACCGCAAGTTTAGCGCCATCTTCTATCAGGATATGCGCGAGAGATTGAGTCAGCTTAATGCAAAGCTTAGTGAGTCTCTTCAAGGAATGTCCATTATCCAGGTGTTCAGGCAGGAAAAAAGACTAAGAGAAGAATTCGGCGATATCAATGAAAAACACTATTTAGCTGGAATGAAAAATATAAAAGTGGATGGATTATTATTAAGACCCGCCATTGATCTGGTGTATGTAGCGGCATTAATTTTAGTTTTAAGCTATTTTGGCGTGACATCATTCAATCAAACTATTGAAATAGGGGTTTTATATGCCTTTGTTAATTATCTGGACCGATTCTTTGAGCCGGTCAATCAAATCATGATGAGACTATCCATGTTTCAGCAGGCAATCATTGCCTCTTCCCGAGTCTTTAAGCTGCTGGATGAAGATGAACTTTCCCCGGCACAGAATGTAGAGAATCATTCGAAAGGAACCATCAGTGAAGGTGAAATAACATTTGACAATGTTTCATTCTCTTATGATGGGAAAAAAGATATCCTTAAGAATATTTCATTTACCGCAAGACCTGGAGAAACGGTCGCTTTAGTGGGACACACAGGTAGTGGAAAGAGCTCAATCATTAATTTACTCATGAGGTTCTATGAATTTGATCGTGGAGATATTCTAATAGACGGTCAAAATATCAGGTCTTATCCAGAAGAGGAGCTGCGTGGGAAAATGGGGCTAGTCCTGCAGGATCCATTTCTCTTCTTTGGAACCATCAGAGATAATATAAAGCTTTATTCAGAAGCCATGACGGAAAAAGAAGTGGAGAAAGCTGCCACATTCGTTCAAGCCAATACTTTTATAGAGAAACTACCTGAAGCATATGGGCATCCAGTGGTTGAAAGGGGATCAACGCTTTCGAGTGGCCAAAGGCAATTAATCGCTTTTGCAAGAACCATCGCAACCAGACCGAAAATACTTGTCCTGGATGAAGCAACGGCCAATATCGATACGGAAACGGAAGAAGCCATTCAAGGGGCACTATCAAGAATGAGAAAAGGAAGAACAACGATTGCCATTGCTCATAGACTTTCTACGATTCAAGATGCAGACCTCATCATGGTTCTTCATCGGGGGGAGATTGTCGAGAGAGGAAGTCATCAGGAATTACTTGTTCAAAAAGGGATTTATCACAAGATGTATCTTCTTCAAAATGGCTTAATTGATGGCATGGAAGATGCCGTTACAAGTACTTGAAGGTATGAAAGGCAGACTCTATAAATTCAGAGTCTGCCTTTTGGTCGTTGATATTTATATTAGAATAGTATAATTGTATTCAATCATGCCTTAGCTCATTTGAGGTGAGCACTTTTTTATGTATAGGGAGTTGTAGCTATTTAACAGACGATCAAGTTCCTGACTAAATTGAATAGCTTGAGGTGACGTGAGTCCATTTTCAGCAACAATATCAATTAATTGAGCACGCTTTTTTTCAATTCGTTCGAGAAGCTCTTTTTTAGACACGGCTGTTTCCTTTCTTTTGTATGTCCTTACAAACGGAATACAAAACTAGTAATAACTGTAACTTTTTATTAGTATAACGAAAATTGAACTGTTTTTCAAAGCAAAATTATTGGTTTCTTAAAAAAGAAAAGAGAGTTTAACACATTTGAAAAAGTAAAATGTGCATGTAATATGATGGTCACAAATCTTTCACACAAACATTCCTCATAGAAACCGGTTTTGTTTGATAGAATAGAGATATATATTGAAATGTAGGAGTTGTATAAATGTCTGACTTTAATATTTTCTTAGCAATTGGGGCCGGTTTCCTAAGCTTCATCTCTCCATGCTGCCTCCCACTATATCCCGCTTTTCTTTCTTATATAACAGGAATGAGTGTGAATGAGCTCAAAACAGATAATGCTATGCTTCAAAGAAGAAGTTTATTACATACGTTGTTTTTCTTAGTCGGTTTCTCGGCAATCTTTATCGCCATCGGTTTTGGTACTTCCCTTATCGGAAACTTCTTTTTGGATTATAAAGATCTTATCCGTCAGCTTGGAGCTATCTTCATTGTCATATTTGGATTGGTAGTCATCGGCGTATTCACACCCGAATCATTGATGAAGGACCGTCGCATTGAATTTAAGAATAGACCGACAGGCTTTTTTGGCTCCGTATTAATCGGAATGGCCTTCGCTGCCGGCTGGACACCTTGCACCGGGCCGATTCTTGCTTCGGTTCTGGCTCTTGCCGCCTCTAATCCAGGTTCTGGCGTCATATATATGACAGCTTACGTATTAGGGTTTGCCATTCCGTTTTTCATTCTGTCATTCTTTATCGGAAGAATGCAATGGATCAGAAAAAACAGTGGAAAGATTGTAAAGGTAGGGGGATATGTGATGATTGCGGTAGGGATGATGCTATTCTTTGATTGGATGACCGTCATTCTAGCTTACCTTACTTCGGTATTTGGAGGATTCACTGGGTTTTGAACCAATAAAATAATAGAATAGAATATACATTGCATTACGTTTTATGGTATAGTTTAAATGGATGAATTTAGGAAATTAGATATAACAGACATCGGGTAGCGTATACGAGGAGGAAACATCTGTGGCAACGATACTTGTAGTGGATGATGCGAAATTTATGAGAATGACTCTTGGAAGCATGCTTTCCTCTGGCGGTCACGAAGTCGCAGGGGAAGCAGAAAATGGACTTATCGCCGTAGAAAAGTATCGTGAGCTTCAGCCGGATCTGGTGACAATGGACATCACGATGCCTGAGCTGGACGGAATAGAAGCGGTTAGAAGGATTTTATCCGAGTTTCCCCAAGCTAAAGTAATCATGTGTTCAGCTATGGGTCAACAAAAGGTAGTGGTGGAAGCCATTGAAGCGGGTGCAAAGGACTTTATTGTGAAACCCTTTGACGAAGTGCGGGTAGAAGAAGCCATCAAAAGAGTTTTAGGGTGATAAATCGAAAGAGAGGTTAAGGCTCTATTCAACCTCTCTTTTTTGTGTTTTCGTTTTTCTCTCATTTGGGCTATAATAGGGAAAGGTATGAAAGTAGAAAATAAAAGGATGATGATGGTTTATGATGATAGCTTCATCCATTGTTGCGATTTGCATGGGTTTTATGGTGATATTTATTAGGATGAAGGCTCAGAAAAAGCCTGTTAGCAGCAAGAAGATTATCTTACCTCCTTTGTTTATGAGTACAGGTGCGTTAATGTTCTTATTTCCTGTTTTTCGAGTCACTTTAGGAGAGTTTCTAGAAGCGATTACCGTAGGCATGATCTTTTCTATATTGTTGATCAAGACTTCCAAATTCGAAATTCGTGATAATGATATCTATTTAAAACGTTCTAAAGCGTTCGCATTTATTTTGATTGGGCTCCTATTAATACGAATATTGGCCAAATCCATTCTAAGTGCATCGATCGATTATGGTGAACTAAGTGGGATGTTCTGGATTCTTGCCTTTGGTATGATCGTTCCATGGAGAATCACCATGTATCTTCAATATAGAAAGCTGCACCAAGAGCAACAGGATTTAACAACGAATTCAATTTAATTCATGGGGGAAAATAGCAGGGTGATTCCTATCACGCTGCTATTTTATTTGGAAATTTCTTCACGTGAAATTACGATTTCTTTACAAAGGAGACCAATATGCTTAGGGTTGAGGCATTTAGGGCAAAGAGAGAGATGAAGAAAATAACAGAGATATTGGTGGGATAAGTATTGTTTACACTAGCAGACATTTGGACGTTTTTTCTGGCATTCTTTTTAACACTGCCATTGGTCACCATCGTCCATGAAGCAGGTCATATCCTCGTTGCCCGCATATTTGGTGCAAAGATAAAGTTTTGCATTGGAACCGGTAAGCATTTAATGAGCATTGGTCCACTGGAAGTGAAGAGAATGTATTTTATGGAGGGTTGGTGTCAATATACAGAATTGAAGTATAATAAGGTGTGGGTTCATGTGCTTATATACATCTCTGGAAGTTTATTCAACCTGATTGCGATTTTAGTCATTAACTCCCTGATATTTGAAGGAGTCATTCCTGTTCACATCTTTTTCTATCAATTTGTGTATTTCTCCGTTTATTTTATATTCTTTTCATTGTTTCCGTTTCGAAATGGAGAAGGGAAACCAAGTGATGGACAAGCGATACTTGACGTCATTAGATACGGTAAGGCAGAGGATCCCATTGATTAATCATATAAAAAAGGTAAACGATCATCGTTTACCTTTTTTTTGCTTTCTTCCATTTATAAAACAGGAATGCCGCACCTATAATGAAAATTAAATATAGCACAATCGGAATAATTAATATCGATCCCATCGTCTTTCCTTTCTGTCACCTAGAATAAATGTTCGTAGGGGGTTACATCTATTTGCATTTCGTTTAGTTTTTTTCGAAGAAACTTATGGTCCCGTTTCGGAGTCGCCAGGATATATCCTCTTATGACTAATTCCTGAGTAATGGAAGAGGCTCTTTCTTTTAAAGCCAATTCTCCAATTTTACCTGCAATTTTTTGCTTCGCTACGTCTCTAAATAATTCGGGTACGGGTGTGACCAACTCATTGAGCATTTTCTTTTCCTCATCACCCCATAAATGGATGGTTTCATTCACATAATGCTCTTCCCAGTCCAAATCGGATTTTCCATCCTCTTTAGGAAATCTCTTTAAGAATTTCCTGAACATAAAGAATCCACCAATAGCAAATGAAGCCACTAAAAATACGACCCAAAACAGTATGAAATATAAGAACCAACCTTCAAGCATGCTTTCACCTCAATTTTTCAAAAAGCGTATGTATCGTATTCATTATAGACAAGGGAAAAGCTTGTGACAAGAATATCATTGTTTTTACAAAAGAAGTCAAAAGAAGTCTATACTGTTCTTAATTAGAAATGATATACTAATAAATAACAAATATCGCGAAAATTCTTTCTATTTCGATTCTCGTGCTTGGATGGATAGGGGGCTCACAGGATGATCTATAGAGGGAGAATAGTATCAGTGCTCATTGGACTTTTACTAGTCTTGACATGGGATTTTATTTATTACTTTGTTCTGCATTATCCAGTCGATTTGAAAGTGGATTTGGTATTCACTGTATTGATTCTCTTTATCAGCTACTATATGGGGAAGAATTATGACACAAGCTATAAAACGTTAGCTGCCCTCCGCAAGAGTGAAGAGAGGGTCAAGCTTCTCAATGAAGAAATGCAGCATGTGCTTCAGAGTATAGATGAAGTAGTCTTTCATACCAATTCCAAAGGAGAGTTTCAATTTCTGAATCAATCCTGGGAAGACTACACGGGATATACGGTTAAAGAAAGTTTACATAAGAATGCTCTTCATTTCATATCCCTACATGAACGTCATGAAATTCTTCGAATGGTAAGACAAAGCATAAGCTTGAAAAAGGAAAAAATGAAAATGGACTTCTCTTATCAGAAGAGGGATGGTCAGTTTCGTTGGGGTGAAGTGAATGTTAAGTTAAACTATGATGAAAATGGTGAACTTCTTGGTACGGTAGGAACCATCTCAGACATTACCGAAAGAGTACATAATGAAGAAGAATTGATTGAAATGAATGAAACGTTAGCCATTGAATCTCAAAAACTATCTGTCGCCGGGCAATTAGCAGCCGGAATTGCACATGAGGTACGTAATCCCCTTACGTCGATTAACGGGTTCTTACAGTTATTAAGAGATGATGCCGATGAGAAGACGAAGGAATACTTAGGGATTGTCTTTTCTGAAATTAAGAGGATTGAACTTGTGCTGAGCGAATTGTTGATTCTTGCAAAACCGCAATCCGTTACATATAGACGAATCAATATTATCGAGACCCTTGATCATGTTGCGAAATTATTAAATACGAATGCCATTTTATATAATATTGAAATCCAAACCGATTTTCATGAAAGGGAGCTCCATATTCGTGGAGATGAAAATCAGCTAAAACAAGTGTTTATTAACTTACTTAAAAACGCCATAGAATCGATGCCTCATGGAGGAGCGATTACGATAAGTGCAGACTTGTCCTCCTATAACAAGGTTCAATTAATCTTCAAAGATGAGGGAGTAGGCATGAAAAAAGAAACGCTGGATAAACTCGGAGAGCCTTTCTTCACAACGAAGACAAAAGGCACGGGCTTGGGTCTCACCATATGTCTGAGAATTCTTCGTGATCATGGGGCGGATATCAGGGTGCAAAGCGAGCAGGGAGAAGGAACCACCTTCCATATCATGTTTGAAGCTGTTCAGGCCACAGAGAGAAAAAGGAGGGAAACCTTACAAAACCAATGAACTAATAACCCTTATGGATCGAACATAAGGGTTATTTGTCGTCGGCAATAGGCTGTATATTTAAAATATTTATAAGATTTAAACTTTGGAAAAATTAGAAAATTCTTCTTTACCAGTCTATTCTCCCCGTGATAAGATACTTTTTGCCGGCTTAACATTAATTGAAGAAAGCGATTTCCTATAGGAATTGCTTGCCTTCTATACTTGAACATGTTGATTGAGACAGAGAGGGGAAAACAAGTATGAAAAAAGTATGGTTTTTAGGTCTGGGTCTATCTTTAGCATTGGTTGGATGCTCCGATTCAGGTTCTGACGAAGCTAAAAAAGAGGAAACAACAAATGCAAAGGAAGAAAACGCAAATGTTGCTGGAGATATAATGGATTTTTATTTAAATTTAACAACAACCGTCAATGGTGTTGATATTGATCTTAATGGATATGAAGAAGCGGTAGCAGGAGAAGAGCCTCCAGCAGGAGAAGAGTTGAAAAAAATGAAGGAAGCTGCTGCAGCATCAGCAACTGAATCTGCTAAAGCGGTAGAAAGCATGGAGATCCCTGGAGGTCTTGGTGATCATAAAGATGCGGTGGAATCATTCAAATCGACCCTGACAGAATCATATAATATGAAAGCTGAAGCTCTCTCTAAAGAGGGCGAAACAGATTTAACGGCAGCCAATGAAAAATTAAACGAAGCAGAAAACCAAATCAAAGAGATTCTTGATGAAGCAGGGTTAGTAAGCTCAAGCTTAATAAGTGATCTAAACGGATGATAAATTTAAAAAGCGACTCCATGAAATGATGGATTCGCTTTTTATTTTCATATAGTCGCCTTTTTCGCTCTTTTTACCTATATAGATGATGAGGGGAGGGAAAAGGATGGAAACTATTATTTCATTCGTTTCTGAAGTAGGTTTTCCGATTGTTGTCACGATGTATCTGCTCTATCGTATTGAGACAAAGCTGGATGCCGTAATCACGTCGATACAAACACTACCTCAGCAGTTAAAAGAATAATAGAAAGGAGGCCTCTCATGTGACATGAGGGCCTCCTTTCTATTTATGAAAGCTTAATAAAGAATTAAAGCGATATAGGAACGAACTTTCTGTAAGTTGACATTTTTTTTACGTATAACTTCTTAGTTTGATATAATTTAGGGAGATAATCAATGACCGGAGAGGGGACAACAGCAGTGAAATTTATTCATACAGCCGATTGGCATTTAGGTAAACTGGTTCATGGCATCTATATGACAGAAGAACAACGCTATATATTAGAGCAATTCATAGAGCTTGTAAAAGAGGAGGAGCCCGATGCAGTCGTGATTGCAGGGGATCTTTATGACCGATCCGTTCCTCCTACTGAAGCTGTAGAGTTATTGGATGAGGTATTATTCCGGATTAATGTAGAGTTAAATACACCAATAGTGGCTGTATCAGGAAATCATGATAGTGCAGAACGATTATCATTTGGTTCATCATGGTACAAGCATAGTCACTTTTACTTGAAAGGGAAGCTGACAAATGACTTTACTCCAATCACTATTAATGGGGTTAATTTCCACTGCGTTCCCTATGCTGAGCCTGGGAATGTCAGACAAATCCTTGAAGACGATTCAATCAATTCTCATCATGCTGCAATGGAAGCAATTGTGAACCGGATTGAAGAAAAGATGAATCCCGATGAACCACATGTCTTTGTGGGTCATGCATTTGTACTTGGGGGTAAAACCACAGATTCAGAACGGACCCTTTCTGTTGGAGGATCCGGCTGTGTCGGTGCCGATGTGTTTAAGCCTTTTCATTACACAGCCCTGGGGCATCTTCATAGTCCAGATGCCATCAGGCATGAAACGATTCGATATTCCGGATCTCTATTAAAATACTCTTTTTCTGAAGCGAGTCAGCGAAAATCAGTGAGCATTGTAGAATTGGATGGGGACGGGTCATTCCAATTACGAGAAAAAGTGCTTCAGCCGAAACAAGATATGAGAGAACTCCAGGGACTGATGGAAGAGCTTCTTGATCCCGCATTCTATCAATCCCAGAAAGTGGATGACTATTTAAAGATTACGTTACATGATGAAGGAACGTTAATCGACCCCATCAATCAATTGCGCCAAGTTTATCCGAACGTCCTTCATTTGGAGCGGAAAATGGATCTCACCGATGCAAAAAAGAAAAATACGTTCCGTGTACTAGAGGATAAGAAAAGGTCGGAGCTTGACTTGTTTAAAGAATTCTATGGGGATATGACGACAGGTGAGTTTACCGATGAAAAGGAACAAGTCCTGCAGAACGTTATTGAACAAGCGAGAAAGGAGGTCGATCAAGCATGAAGCCTCTTCAATTAGTGATGCAAGCCTTTGGACCCTATGCAGGAAGAGAAACGATTGATTTTCGTTCGTTGGGGAATCGCACAATGTTCGTGATATCCGGGAAGACTGGTTCAGGTAAGACGACTATTTTTGATGGAATATCCTATGCGATCTACGGAAAGGCGAGCGGTGAAGATCGCAGTCCGACTGAACTGAGAAGTCAATTTGCAAGTAATGATGTTATGACGGAGGTAGAGCTTACATTCAGTTTAAGGGGCAAATCGTATCGTATTTGGCGCTCCCCTCAGCAGGACAAAAAGAAAGCAAGAGGAGAAGGCTACACAACCATCAATGCCCGATCTGAATTATACGTATACGATGAAGATGGGAAAGAACAGCTACTGGCGGCTAACGTCAGGGACGTGGATGAGAAGATCAAAGGGTTAATTCAACTGGATGCCAATCAATTCAGGCAGATCCTGATGATTCCTCAAGGAGAGTTTCGAAAGCTCTTAACTTCAGACAGTAAAGATAAGGAGCTTATCCTGCAACGTCTATTCCATACAGAGCTCTATAAGACCATCCAGGAAAAACTGAAATTTGAGGCAGACGATTTAAAGAAGTCAGTAGAAACCTCTATGGAAGAACGAACAAGGGAATTACTTAGAATTCATTTTGAAGAAAATGAAGAGCTTCAATCATTATTATTAGAAAATCCATTGAATGACCACCATATTCTTCACCTTCTTCAAGCTCACATTGAGAACATGGAAATAAGGGAGAAAGAAATGCAGCTTAACTATGAAAGTGTGCAGGAGAAAAGAGATGATCTTAAGAAGCAGCTTCAAGAAGCAGAAGGATTGGTCGATCAATTCGTTCTTCAAGAAAAACTAAGGGCTCAGAAAGAATCCCTTTTAAAATTAAAGCCTGAAATCGAATCAATCGATCGAGACATTTTATTAGCACAGCGAGCCTCCCGATTAGTTCCACAAGATGAGTATTGCCATAAACTAAGTCGAAACTTGAAGGAACTGAAGGGTCAATTAGCTCAACTTACCGAGGAAAAGAATGCAATCTCACAAAAGCTACTAGTAGCTAAAGAAACATTAAAAGAAGAAAAGAATAACGAAAATCTCAGGGACGAGGTTTCAAAGAAAATCACTCAACTCGAAGAAATGGAGAAAGATATAGATTCTCTGGATAAGTTGATGAAAGATACCAAAGAAATGAAAGAAAGTTATGAGAAACAGCAAGGCATCGTCAAAAAACAGAAAGAGCAGATTTCATTTTTACAAGAAGGCATAAAATCCCGGGAGAAACGACTTGAAGAAGCCGAAAATGGTCAAGAAGATTTATTTAAATTAGAAAAATCTTTGCAAGAGAATCAATCATTCCTTGAACAGGTAAATGAAATAAAGAAAATGGATCAAAAATGTCAGCTTGTCCATAAGCAAGAGCAAAAATTAAAAGAACAGTATCTTCACCTTCAAAAACAAAGTTTGGATGCGTCTGAAACTCTGGTCCATTTAGAAGAAAAGTGGCACTCTGCTCAAGCTTCTCACCTTGCAAAAGGGCTGGTTGATCATGCACCTTGTCCCGTTTGTGGCTCAGAACATCATCCACATCCTGCCGCCAGTGTTGATTCATTACCCTCTCAGGAAGATTTGAAAGTGGCGAAGGAAAAGCAGCAGGAACTCAACCAGGAAGAAAAAAGGATGAGCCTTGCGATCGCTCAAGAGGAAACAAAAATGCAGGGTATTCAGGATCAGATAGACGATATCGTTCGGAAAATTCGTGTCAAGAAAAGCGATTTTGAGCCGGACGAAATAGATGATACTCTTTCTCAAATGACATCAGAGAGCGAAGCATTGACACGGACAATGGCTGAAAAGAAAAGAGAAGTCGAACAAGCAAAGGTACTGAGGGAGGAAGTAAGGAAAGGAAGGGAAAAGCTAGAAGAACTGGACGGCTCAAGGTTGAAAAACCTAGACAAGCTGCAGGAGCTGAATACTCTCTTCCTTACGAAGGATACGACCCTTCAAAAGGTGAAGGAAAGTATTCCTTATGAGCTCAGATCAAAAGATCAATTTAACAAAGTGTTAAAGGAGCAGAAGCAAAAAAGAGAAGAGTTGAAGATGGCATACGAGCGCGCCCAGAAGCAATACTATGAGCTTGAGAACATGTACAGTGTAAAAGAGTCACAAATGAGAGACAAAGAAACGCAGATAGGAAAAGTAGATGTTGAGATGAAAACAGAACGTGAAGCATTCCTTTCGCTTCTTACAGAACAAGGTTTTTCCCACTATAAAGCATTCCAGGAAGCGAAAAAGTCTGAAGCAGAAATCCTCGGTCTTCAAGAAAAAGTGAAGAAGTATGGTGAAGACCTGCGTTCTGTTTCCGATCGTCTACATGATATCGTAAAGCACTTACAGGATAAACATAAGCCTGATGTGAAAAGCATTGAAGAAAACATATCACGGGTTACCGAGGAACTTAGGCTTGTAAACGATAAACTTAATAAAATCATGACAAATACGAAAGAGAATAAGCTTATCCTTTCACGGGTGACAAGCATAAACGAAGGGATAAAGCATTTAGAATCCAGATATCAAATGGTGGGACACCTGGCAGAAGTGGCCCGGGGTCAGAATGCAAATCGAATTACATTTGAAAGATATGTGCTGGCATCATTCCTTGAAGATATACTTCGAGTGGCAAATGAACGATTAATCAAAATGACGTCGGGGCGATATCAACTGATTCGAAAAACGGATAGAAGCAAAGGAAACGTCCAGAGCGGTTTAGAGCTGCTCATATTTGATCAGTACACAGGTCAGGAACGGCACGTTAAAACGTTATCCGGAGGGGAGAGCTTCAAGGCATCGTTAGCGTTGGCCCTCGGACTTGCAGATGTCGTGCAACAGTATGCAGGTGGCGTCTCACTTGAAACGATGTTTATTGATGAAGGATTTGGTACACTCGATCCAGAGTCCCTTGATCACGCAATCGAAGCACTTATGGATATTCAAAGCAGTGGGAGACTAGTTGGGTTAATTTCTCATGTTCCAGAGTTAAAAGAAAGAATCGACGCTCGTCTGGAGGTCATATCCTCCCAAAGTGGAAGCAGAACCGAGTTTCAGTTTTTGGCTTAGTTCTATTCATACATGGGAGCTTCACAATAACGATGAAAACAGTCAAAGAGACCATCTCTTTGACTGTTTTCAATTGTGGCAAGGATACTTATCAAGAATATAGATGTGATTTGGGCATGTGCGATCCTTAATTGGAATAGGAGGTTTGATTTCTTTTATGTAGGACATAAATAGAGATAAAACAGTCTGAAATTTGGAGATAACCTATGAAAAGCATTCGTCCTATTTTAATTCCCCGACAATTAATACTATTACTCATCCTTTCAACAGGCTTATTAAATCATGTCATGCTAATACCAAGCATCCTGAATGCAGCCGGGAGAGATGGATGGATCAGTATCCTCTTAACCTATCCAATATTATTTATCGTGACATTATTCATTTATTACATAGTAAAGAATTCCCCGCAGGAAGGCTTCTATCATCTACTTAATCAAAAGTGGAACAAATGGTTTGTTTTCCTATTCTCACTGCCAATGTGTTTATTTTTATTATCAAGTGCATATATAACCTTTGTTGATTTAATAATATGGTTAAGTGCATATTTTTTAGCAGACGTCCCATCACTATTAGTGGTAGGAAGCATCTTCCTTATCTGCTTCTTAATCAGTTGGTCAGGGATCAAACATATGGCCATCGCGAGCGGTATTTTATTGCCATTGGTTATGTTATTTGGATTTTTCATTGCTTTTACAAACACCAATATGAAAGATCCCAGTCTATTATTCCCCATTTTCAGTAATGGATATGAGCCTGTCTTTAAAGGGATGATTTATGTATTATCTGGTTTACTTGAATTATATTTGATCGTATTAATCCAGCCTTATAGTGAAGGGAAAATTAAATTTCACCATTTAATCGTTCTTGGGCTAATAATAATGGGCTTGATGTTTGGACCATTAACCGCTTCCATCATGGAATTTGGACATATTGAATCAGCGAATATGAGATATCCAGCTTATGAACAATGGAGAATTTTATCCATTGGGGAATTTATTACTCATTTAGATTTCTTTGCTCTCTATCAGTGGTTATGTGGTGCACTTATCAGGATTAGTTTATTTATGTTTTTGTTGGCTGTTTTTTTTACGAAAAAGAAGGATCGTTATCAAATATCACTAAAAGTGATGGTGCCAATATTTCTAATACTGCTGGTCCTTATTTTTATAGATGTTGATACTTATTTTTTTTATAAGTTCTTATATATGTACTTTTTTCCCGCAACCGTTGTCCTTTTCATCGTACAAATTATTACGTCAGCAGTGATCCTCCGATTTATAAAGTAAAGGATGTTCAAAATGAAGAAGTCTTCGAAAGAAAAGCGGATAGAGGAAGAAAAAAAGGACACCTTGAAAGAGGTAAAGCAATTATTTTCGAAGAGTCATGATTTACTTATTCGAGAACATTTTTTTCACGATGAAGTCGTCACCCTGGTGTATTTTGAGAGTTTGGTCGATCGACATTACCTCGATCAATTCATTCTCCCAAAATTAGAAGAAGCACATGAAAAATCCTATGCAAAAAAGGTGGAGGGGAATTTCCAAGCCGTAGATGAAACGGGAAAGTCCCTGGATATGCTCTCCAACGCTCTATTCAATGGGTATATTTTGTTTTTTATCGATGAAAAAGTCCTCTCCATACATGCAGGTAATTTTCCTAAACGGCTCCCGGAAGAATCATCGCTTGAAACATCTATCCGCGGGCCGAAAGATGGATTTGTTGAAGACTTAAATACAAATATATCCTTAATCAGAAGAAGGCTTTTCACTTCAACTCTTTCAGTGGAAAAATCTAAAGTAGGGACCCGCAGTCATACAGAAATTGCCATCATGTACCTGGATGATGTAATCGATGAGCGTATTCTCAAGGAATTATATACAAGATTAGAAAAAGTGGATATTGATGTATTAACGAGCAACCACCAATTGGAATCTATGCTTGATGACAATCCGTATTCTATTTTTACTACGTTTGATTACACCGGTCGACCCGATTTTATCGTTGATTCACTAGTACAGGGGAGGTTTGCTCTCTTGGTTGATGGCTACCCCACGGTATCTATTGCGCCAATAAATCTGTTATTACAAACAAAGTCTCCAGAAGACTCCAACATCAACTACGTATTTGTTTCTTTAGAAAGGATTATAAGGGTCATCGGGGTATTGATTTCAACATTTCTGCCAGGACTATGGGTTGCATTTTCGGCTTATAATATTGAACAAATTCCCTATCTGCTCGTGGCGACGATCTCCATGTCCAGATTCGGCCTGCCCCTTTCTGCTCCTGTTGAGATGTTTATCGTCCTATTTTTGTTTGAGTTTTTTAACGAAGCGGGTGTCAGGCTACCAAGGGCGATAGGTCAGACGGTTTCCGTGCTTGGGGGCCTGATTGTGGGAGATGCCGCCATACGTGCCGGGTTGACATCCCCAACCATGCTGGTCATTGGAGCCATTACTTATATTTCGTCCTTTACTCTCGTCAATCAATCGTTGAAGTATGGGACTACGATATTAAGGTTCGCCGTATTGCTCATTAGCACTTTTTTTGGATTGTTCGGTGTTGTCATGAGTTTTATTCTGACGGTTCTCTATTTAGCGACTAAATCTTCCTTTGGTACTCCATTCCTTGGCTCAGTAGCTCCCATCGGTTGGAATGAAGTCATTCGGTCATTTTTTCGATTGCCCATTCAATTTTATAAAAACCGTACCCCTTCAACCAGCCCGGATGACAGTACAAGGAAAGGAATAAATCAGCGTGATCAACAAGACAAATAGACTCATTTTCGTTTCTTTAATCCTTTTATTGACAGGGTGTACAGGTTCAAAAAACATTCAGGATCTAACGTATGTCGTTTCGATCGGATTGGATTACAATGAAGAAAACCAGGAATACACAGCCTATCTTCAAGGCTTGAATTTTGCCAATGTAGCAAAACAGGAAGGAAGTAAGCCTTCAGAACCTGTGCCGGCGTTTATAGGTTCTGCTTCCGGTAAAACACTGAATTTGGCTGTAAGTCACCTATATAAAGCATCAAGGCCATCATTATTTTTTGGACATACAAAAACGCTCGTCGTCTCAAAAAATGTGTTGAAGTACAAATTCAAAGAGGTCCTGGAGGATGTGGGAAGAAATCGCTCATTAAGGCCTAATCTGCAGATATTTACCACTGATGAGAGTATGGAAGAAATCTTTAAGGTGAACGGCTTATTTCATTATCCTCCCGTTTATACAGTTTTGCTGACGGAAGAAACGATGGAGTCTTTACAGGATGATATCGGGGCTACAAGTTTAATGCATTTTTTAAGGGAATACTATGAACCGATGGGCACGGCATTCATCCCGAATATTAGTATTGATAAAAAATCCTGGCAGACCGATCAACCTTACCCTGTACTTTATCTGAACGGTTACAGTCTATTTCAACAATCACAATTCAAAGGAGATCTTCCTTCTAAACCTTCTATCATCGTTGATTGGTTACTTACCAAAAATAATCAAATGGATTATCCTTTGTATCAGGATGACGAATTGATATCGACATTTAAACTAATGACGAAGGAGCCTAAAATAAAATATAAGAAAGAAAAAGGTGATTTTCCCACATTTTCACTTGAAGTCAGTGTGAAAGCTGAACTAATAGAAAAATTAAAGGAGGCCCCCTATAAAGAAGTCAAAAGTGCACTTGAAAAGTCTTTGGAAAATGAAATTGAAAAAGTGTATAACATGGGGCTGGACAAACAAGTGGATTTACTAAATGCAGGTGAAAAATGGTATAGATACCATCCCCTAAAGTTTAAAAAACTTGAAGAAAATCCTTCATTTTATTTAACAGACCATTCATTAGAGGAAGTAATAGTGAAAGTGGATATCACTCATTTCAACGCATATCGTTACGATCACAAAAGTTTGGAATAGAATGAAGGCAGAAAAACACCAAATCGATTGGTGTTTTTCCCCTTTTCTCTTTCATTTTCCAGCTCAATTGAATACCATAGAAATAAGAATATTTTGAATGGAGGGCATCATTGATGAAAATTAGCATTTACATATTATTATTGTTAGTATCAGCCGTAGTTGCAATTGGATGGAGCTGGAAGAGGCTGTTGGATTTCAATACGTATAAAAAGCCATTCTTGGAGGGAGTCGCTCTTCAATTTCTATTTCTTCTTTTTGCATCGGTATGGTGGCTCATTACTGAGGATACAACAGATGGGGTCATAGGTGTTTTCTATTATTTTCTTGCGTTCCTTACGATAATGGTTGTTCATGGGTTTACCCTGCACTATTTATTTTCTAAGAAAAAAATGCAGGAACGGGAAGAATGAGTGTGATCGGGGTCGATGCTGGCGGAACGTTAACTAAGATCGTGTATGAGGAAAATGGCGCGCTGCATTTTAAAACCTTTTCCAGTGAGCAGCAGGTGCTGCAGTGGCTTGGAATCCTGGCTCAAAATCATAAGCTTTACATTACGGGTGGAAAAGCAGAGAAGTGGAGAGGGATTTTTCCACACGCACACATTGTTGGAGAATTCGAAGCGGTATGCAGTGGAGCTAAACTTCTCCTTAAAGAGGAAAAAACTGATCTGAAACAATTCACCCTCATAAATATAGGTACAGGGACGTCTTTTTTTAAGGTTGATGAAAACGGATGTGAAAGATTACTCGGTAGTGGGTTAGGGGGCGGAACCTTCATGGGATTGGGAGGTTTACTAACTGGAGAATCTGACTATTACGAGCTGGTACGGTTATCAAAAGAAGGCAAACGAGAACTAGTTGATTTATCAGTGAGAGACGTATATGAGGCAATGAATTCTCCAGTTCCTGACCATTTGACAGCTGCTAATTTCGCTAAAGGGGATGCTTTTTCTAAGAAAGCAGACAAACTGAGGGCTCTAACGAATATGATAGCCGAAACCATTATCCTCCTTGCATCTCAAGCGTCTCAAGCCCATAAGTTAGAGGATTTCGTGTTTATTGGAAGTACATTGAAATCAAATCCTGCTTTAAAAGAAGACCTTTCACAATTTCAAGATATGTTATCCTACACCCCTATTTTTCCAGAGAAAGGGGCATACGCTGGAAGCCTTGGAGCGTTTGATGTCGGAAGGGGGTCAGAGCATTCACAAAATAGACAATGAATATTGCCTCTGCTGATTGTTTTTTTATCCCCTTTTTACTAACATAGAATGGGAGAGATAGATAAAGTCGGAGGAGATAAAGATGTCAAAAACAAAACCATTTATTGTGGTGATGGCCATCATCGGGATTCTCCTTGCAGGTTGCAGTAATAGTAACTTTCAAGCAGAAACAGATTATGAAGTGAAAGAATTTTCTTATACGAATCAAAATAATCAAAAAGTCGGTTTGAATGATTTGAAAGGACAAGTCTGGATCGCAGATTTCATATTCACTAATTGTGAAACCGTTTGTCCACCCATGACATTTAATTTAACCAAGCTTCAAGAAAAGCTGAAAGAAGAAGGGGTAGAGGATTACAAAATCGTTTCCTTCAGCGTAGATCCTGAAAACGATACGCCGGACGCATTAAAAGAGTATATTTCAAACTTTGAAGCAGATACAAGTAAATGGGAACTACTTACAGGCTATGAATTTGACGAGGTAAAGGACCTTGCGGAACATTCTTTCCGCTCGATTGTAGCCGACGATCCCAATTCGGATCAGATGATTCATGGTACCAGCTTCTACTTGGTGAATCAAGAAGGTACAGTTGTAAAAACGTATAGTGGCAATAGTGATGTACCTTACGATGAAATTGTCCAAGATATGAAAACATTGATTGAAGAGGGATCTGAATAGACTTTTTAGGAAGGAGAATCACAGATTTTTAGGTGATTTTCCTTTTTTACTATTAAAAATTCCATTCCAAAATCAGGGGTTTAAGGATTATAATGATAAATAGTGGAGTCGCTATGGGTTTATGCCCAATGGAATGGTGAACCAGAATTATGATAAAGTTAAAGAATTGCACTAATTAATAAGGCAGCAGGTGAAGAAACATTCGAAACTCAAAAGGTATGATGATGATTGATATAGCCATAACCCTATTTATTTTGATATGGGTATTGAAATCTTTTTCAGATGGAGATGTATGGAAGGGAATCTTATTCGCCATATGTTTTGCCATAATGGCTGGAGTCCTATTTTTTCGGTTTAAAAAGAAAAGATAGAGGGAGAGTGAGAGGATGGGGAAATAATGCAATCAGCTTATTATTTTAAATAAGAGTGACGTGTTTACATATAGAGAAATTAAGGTATAAAGGGTTAGATGAATATCATCGTTTGTAGCTTAGAGGAAAGTAGGAAAAGGGATCATGAAAGAATTATGGAGCGCATTTGGTTGGGTTCTTCCAATTATTATAGTTGTGACGATTTCCCTTATCTTTGCGGTCTCCTTTTGGAAGAAAAGAAAAGGGAAGGGCAGATGGATGAACTTACTGCCTGTTTTATTTACGTGCATAACGATTGGAGGCATCTGTTTAATTACCCTGACTCCATTGACTGGTGGAAATGTAGCTGAGGGATCGGTGAATTTTGATCCATTCTCTAATCTTAAGTTGAATTTAATTTACCGAAATCATTTAGATGTTCCCATTAGAAATCTGTTGGCCAATATATTATTGTTTATTCCATTAACCTTTTTTATAGCTTGGTGGATGAGGCATTCGAAACAAATAATTCTGATGGTCACGTTTATTGGGGCACTTTTTTCCTTTGGTATTGAATTTGCCCAATATTATTTACCTTTAGGAAGAGCGACGGATATTGATGATTGGATAATGAATACGCTAGGTTCATTTATAGGTGGCTTCCTATTTGTGATCGCACGTTTTATCCATAATATTATGAAGATCAATAAGAAAGTAAACTGAGAGTATTAACGATATCGTTAATGCTCTTTTTTAGTGTCAAAAATATCGCTCTTAGGATTCAGATAAACTTTCAACGGAAATGTATAGTCCTTCTCCTTAAACAAAAGCTAACACTACATAGAAGGAGGTGAGTTCTCTTGCTTAAAATAGGACTTAAAGGAAGCCTGATAACGGCTGCATGCATCGTGATATTGTTCCTCATCATGCACTGGGATGTGAAACAAGGTGTGAAGAACTATGCAAGAACTCACCCGGTTACGGAAACCCTTTCTCGTCAAGCTGCAATCAACGTATACAATACAGGGAAGGACTTATATGAAGATTTGTTTGCGGATATTAAAACAGCAGATGAGCTTGTTTGGATTCATTTTTTCATTATCAGGGACGATCAGATTTCCAACGAGTTTTTTGATTTGCTGATTGAAAAGGCTAAGGAAGGTGTAGATGTTCGATTGTCTATCGACTTCCTTGGTTCAGATATTAAGAAGGAAAGTATAAAGAGGATGAAAGAAGGAGGGGTGAAGATTGTAAAAAGCAGGCCACTCTCCCTGAAGAATATCTTCTATTCCCTTCATCATCGGAATCATCGCAGGCTCGTTTCCATTGATCAAAGAATTGCTTATATTGGAGGCTTCAATATGGGCGATGAATATTTAGGGAAAGACCCGAAGCTTGGGTACTGGAGGGACTATCATATACGGCTGGAGGGGGAGGCTGGAATTGAGGTGGCACAGCAGTTTAAAAGGGACTGGATCGAGGATGGGGGAGAAAGTGTGGAGAGCGTATATCCTACTCGTACTTCAAATGGAAATGAAGGGAGCAGCGTTCAATTCTTGTTCTCAACAGGAGACAGTATTGTAGATAAGACAGTAAACTGGATTAACAGTTCGGAAGAGAGTGTCACCATTACAACGCCATACTTTCTACCAAATGGGAAACTTATATCCGCTTTAAAGAATGCAGTGAAGCGTGGGGTGAAAGTGAAGATCCTCATCCCGGACGATACCGATGCATGGTTCACGAAGCCGCCAAGTTACAGAATAGAGAAAACTTTGTTAGAGAGCGGAGTGGATCTTTATCTATATGAAAAAGGGTTTTTCCACGGTAAGGTGCTCGTCATAGATCATAAATGGGCCGATATTGGTACAGCCAATTGGGATCCACGAAGCTTCTACTTAAATGATGAAAGCAACTGTATCATTCGCGATGCAAAAGTTGCCGCCGAATTAGAATCGCTGATCCATAATGACATTAATGATAGTAAAAAACTGACCATGAAGGCTTTTAATGAACTCCCTGCTTGGGAAAAAGCGCTCCGTAAAACGCCTGAATGGGTATATTATTATTTCTAAGAATAAATAATTTTTATTGAATAAGAAAATATGGTAAAGTGTTTTCATATCTTAAAAAGAATACACCTCACTGAAGAAAGGGATTGTCCATGAGCGAGCTATTGTTTGTATCTTTGTTTATTCTTTCGTTATTGGCTTTTAAGTTTTTTAACGTGTTAAAGAAGAAACATGTGTCAAAGTCTCACAAGTCAGTAGCAGTCAGTATCGTGATCTTTTCTGTTATCGGCATGATGTTGACGGTCCTCTTTTATCTTCCCAATGCATCTTAAAGAAAGCAAGCTATACACCGATTTAACGAGTAAACACACAGGAGAAGCGTCCTTGTGTGTTTTTTTGTGAAATTCCTCACCATCCAGCACCCGCTAGTCGACAGAGCCCCTGGCAAATATCATGTTATAATTCGTAGCTGCTTTCATTTGGCCGTGAATTTGATATGATTGTAGAAGGTTTATATATAAGCAAGAGATGGAATTAAGCATAAATCGTCGAACAGATTAATGTACGAAAGGCAATAAAGGAGAATATAGATGAAAGCTGCAATGATTTTTGACATGGATGGAACGTTATTTCAAACGGATCGTATTCTTGAAGCTTCACTTCATGATACCTTTCAACAACTTAGAGATGAAGGAATGTGGAAAGGGGATACACCTCTTGAAATATACAGAGAAATTATGGGGGTCCCTCTTTCTGTTGTGTGGCAAACACTTTTACCTCATCATCCCTTACATATACATGGGAAAGTGAATGATGTATTTCATGAAAAACTGATTGAAAATATTCAGAAAGGAAAGGGAGCTCTCTATCCCTATACGGAAGAAATATTAGCTTATTTATCAGGGAGAGGGTTTCCGATCTTTGTGGCAAGCAACGGATATCCTCATTATTTAAAGACGATCGTCGAGCACTTTCACTTGGATCGATGGATCTTAGACTGCTACAGCATTCAGGAAATACAATCAGATGACAAAGGGGAGTTGATTCGAAAAATCAAAGAGGATCATAATCTGACTCATGGGGTAGTGATTGGAGATAGATTGTCTGACTTCAAGGGAGCAGAGGCAAATCACTTTCTTTCGATAGGTTGTGCTTTTGATTTTTCCCAGGAAAAAGAATTACGTGAAGCGGATATTGTGGTGGAAGATCTTCTGGAAGTTAAAGAGTATCTGGAGGAAATGAAATAAAGGAGGGTTTCGGGTGGAGGATGAACAACTAGCCGTCTTTGATGAATACGGTAATAGGCTTGGAGTAGCCAGTCGTTCCGAGGTGCATATAAAGGGATATTGGCATGAAACCTTTCATTGCTGGCTTGCGCATTATGATGAAATTTGTGGAGAGACCTATATTTTTTTCCAAATGAGAAGTCATAAGAAAAAGGATTTCCCCCGCTTACTTGATATTACCGCCGCTGGACATATCTTGTCACAGGAGAAGATTGAAGACGGTGTGAGAGAAGTTCATGAAGAGCTTGGACTTCATCTTACGATAGATGAACTGCAATCATTGGGAATCATAAAAGGGGAGTTAATTCAGCGGGATATGATCGATCGGGAACTAACTCACGTATTCCTGTATTCCAAGCCGGTTGCTTATGACGAATTTCAACTTCAGTCAGAAGAAGTGTCCGGTATTTTCCGTTCGACTCTTCAAGACTTTAAAGCGCTCGTTCAACAAACGAAAGAGGAAATCGACGTAGAAGGATTTCATGTTAATGAAACAGGGAAAAAGGACTTTATGAAGCAAAGGGTAAGTTACCATCACTTTGTTCCACATGCAAGGTCCTACCTCCTTGAAATTATTGAGCGCATATCGGCTCATCTTTAGAAATTAATTCGTACTTCCCATGGTCAATATGGATAATTAAGGCTATTATAGTAAACTAGTACATACATAATGTGATAAGAGAGTAGGAGGACACACTTGAACGGCACAGCACATATGGCAATTGGAGCAGCAACAGGATTTATTGTGGCCAACTCATTTGGATCTGGTCCTGACATAACGGCCGCACTTGTGGCAATAGGCGGGTTATCCGGACTCATGCCTGATATGGATATTGACGGAAAACTTAGTAACAAGGTTACTTTTTCACCAAAAATGATCAGAGCAGTGGCTCAAATCATTGGTTTTTTAATGATGGTGTACAGCTATCTTGAAGGAATTGGGAAAGAACAATGGCTCGGGATTGGATATGGTGCAGGAATGATGATTCTCTCGAGTTTCATTACCCAGAGAAGGATGCTGATGATTACCGGCATCGGTGTGACAGCATGCGGTTGGCAGTTGAATGAAACATGGTTATGGTTGTTGGGTATTTATATACTCATTGCCTCATTCGTTTCACATCGAAGTTATACTCACTCTGTACTTGGAATCGTATATTATGGCATGATTGCCCATTATCTGGAGTCTTCAATAATGATTGATGGAGTTTTTGAAGCGTGTATAATCGGATATGCAAGTCATCTGATCGCGGATATGAAATTTCTCCCCTTTAATAAGAGAGGAATAAAACTTTTCCTTCCTCTTTCATCCAAAGAAATCTAAAATGTGTTTTCACCCACTTGACCATTATTTCCCCATACATTAAAATAATGGAAACACTTTATATGGTTTAATGCGATGAGGAAGAAGAGTAGACGAACGAAACATTTCAGAGAGCTGATGGTTGGTGAGAATCAGTATGGTGAAATCGTTGAATGGGCTTTTGAGCATCCAGGCTGAAATTAAGTAGGTTATGGCGGAGGGTCTCACCGATAAAAGAGACGATGTATCGAAGGCGACTTCTGTACAGATGAGTGCGTTTACTAAAGTGTAAGCGAATGAAGGTGGCACCACGGGTTTCCCGTCCTTTTTTAGAGGATGAGAAGCCCTTTTTGTGTTTATTTTTATTATTTTTCAGCGGAGGGAATTGTTATGAAAAAACAAGTTCTGACGGGGATTAAGCCAACAGGACGTATTCATTTGGGGAATTATATTGGTGCAATCAAACCGGCATTGCAATTGGCAGAGAATCAATCCTACAATACAGCTTATTTTGTTGCGGATTATCATGGTTTAACGAAGATACATGATGGGCATGAAATGAAAGAACTATCTTATGGAGTGGCAGCGGCTTGGTTAGCATTAGGTTTGAATCCTGATCGAGCGATCTTTTATCGTCAATCGGATGTACCTGAAATCTTTGAATTGAGCTGGATCTTGTCTTGTTTTGCACCGAAAGGATTAATGAACCGGGCCCATGCATATAAATCAATGGTTGAAGAAAATCATTCCGCCGGCAGGGAGGTGGATTCGGGCGTCAACATGGGCTTATTCACTTATCCTATATTAATGGCGGCGGATATCCTTTTATTCCAAACGGAACTGGTTCCAGTTGGAAAAGATCAAATTCAGCATGTTGAAATTGCAAGAGACATAGCAGAAAACTTTAATAAGCTATATGGAGAAACATTTGTTCTTCCTGAATATGTCATACAGGAAGAAACATCCGTTCTACCGGGACTCGATGGACGGAAAATGAGTAAAAGTTATAACAACACCATTCCATTATTTGAAGAACCAAAAAAACTCCAAAAACTAATCAATAAAATCAAAACAGATTCTTCACCTCCTGAAGAGCCTAAGGATCCTGAAACATCCGTCTTATTCTCTCTTTATAAAGAATTTGCAACCTCCGATCAAGTTGAAGAAATGAGAAGGAGATTTCAAGAAGGAATAGGCTGGGGAGAAGCGAAAAAAGAGCTATTCCAAGTAATGGATTCATTTATCGAGAAACCAAGATCGAAATATGAAGAACTGATGGCCTCCCCCCATATGCTGGATGTCATCTTACAAAATGGAGCAAAAAAAGCACGGGAAAAAACAATCCCATTCATGAAAGAGATTAAAAGGAAAATAGGGATTTATCATTGAAATAGAACATGTTGATGAAGAGTAAAATGAATATTTTTTATTCAGATAATTCATAATTCTCATTGACATTTCTTCTTCTTTGTTATAAGTTATGGGAAAGTTATTTTTCACAAAATCAAATAGTTTCTTATCAAGAGAGGTAGAGGGACTGGCCCTAAGACACCTCAGCAACCAGCCGCGAGTTTTGGTATGGTGCTAATTCCAGCAAGTTGATGTCAACTTGGACGATAAGAGGGAGAACGAATGTACAAAACCTTCTTATTTTCATTAAGAAGGTTTTTTTGTTTTTTCCCTTTTCGTATTCAAGACAGAAAAGGAGAGAAGAATGTTGAATAAACATATTGATACAATGCTTGTCCAGGCAGGAAACCGGAAAGATCCTGCAACGGGTGCTGTGAGCTTACCCATTCATTTATCAACTGCCTATGAACATAAGGGAATCGGCCAATCGACAGGCTATGATTACACAAGAACTGGGAATCCAACGCGGGCCACCTTGGAAGACACCCTCGCTCAATTGGAGGAGGGGACCAGAGGATTTGCCTTCAGCTCGGGGATGGCAGCTATTCAGGCGATCCTCAGCTTATTTTCCAGCGGGGATGAATGGATTGTTTCGAAAGACCTTTACGGAGGAAGCTACCGTTTATTCGTGCAGTATGAAGCACAATATAGCATCAAATTTCATTTCGTCGATACAAGTGATGTTGGCTCCATAGAAGAACAAATTTCTAACAGAACAAAGGCCATTTTTGTTGAAACCCCAACCAATCCATTGATGAATGAAGCAGATATTTCTGAGATTTCCGGCATTGCTAAGGCCAACGGGTTGCTCTTAATTGTCGATAATACCTTCTATACACCTGTTCTGCAAAAGCCTCTCGCTGAAGGCGCAGACATTGTCATTCACAGCGCCACGAAATACTTAGGGGGCCACAATGATGTATTGGCTGGTGTTGTGGTCGTAAACACAGAAGAGTTGGCGGGGAGAATCTACACCATTCAAAATTCAATCGGAGCGGTTCTCGCCCCTTTTGATTGTTGGCTCTTATTAAGAGGGATGAAAACCCTTAGTCTCAGAATGGCTCAGCACGAAAAAAACGCAAAGAAATTAGCGGAGTATCTTGATGCGCATGAATGTGTAACAGACGTTTTATATCCTGGAAAAGGCGGCATGCTTTCCTTTCGTATCGCAAAGGAAGAATGGGTTGCTCCATTTCTCCAACACTTAAAAGTTATTACGTTTGCTGAAAGTTTGGGAGGGGTCGAAAGTTTTATCACCTATCCCGCTACCCAAACACATGCAGACATTCCTGAAGAAGAACGGAAAAGGCTTGGTATCTGCAACAGACTCCTGCGGTTTTCTGTAGGAATTGAATTTATTGATGACCTGATTGAAGACCTGGAGAATGTTTTTCAACAATTGGAAAAAGAGGTGCTTACGTATGAGTAAAAAACGATTTTCACTTCAGACGTCACTCATTCATTCTCACGGAGTTGATAAAGAAACAGGAGCGGTCTCTACGCCGATCCATCATGCAACAACTTTCCATCAACAGGATTTTGATCAGTATGGCACATATGACTACAGCCGTTCAGGGAATCCAACGAGGGAAACCGTTGAAGAAACGATCGCTGAATTAGAAGGCGGGGTAAGGGGCTTTGCCTTTTCATCCGGAATGGCGGCAATCTCAACAAGCTTTTTATTATTGTCCAATGGAGATCATGTTCTCGTATCAGAAGAAGTGTACGGTGGGACATACAGAATGATTACCGAGGTCCTCACTAAGTTTGGGATTGCATACTCATTTGTGAACATGAAGGATCTACATGAAGTGGCTTGTTCAATTAAGCACAATACGAAAGTGATTTATATGGAGACACCATCCAATCCGCTTCTGAACATCACCGATATTGAAGGAGTCGTAAAACTTGCCAAGGCGAATGGATGTTTAACGTTTCTTGATAATACATTCATGACTCCCCTCCTGCAAAGACCGATCAGTCTAGGTGTGGATGTTGTCCTGCACAGTGCCACGAAGTTTCTTGCCGGACATAGTGATGTCTTGGCAGGGCTTGCCGTAACGGGAAATGAGGAGATTGCGGGGAAACTTGCTTTCTTGCAGAATTCGTTTGGTGCTGTCCTAGGTGTCCAGGATTGCTGGCTGCTCTTAAGGGGGCTGAAAACACTGCATGTACGATTGAAGGAATCATCAGAATCGGCTTATAAGATTGCGACCTTCTTAGAAAAAAGGAAGGAAGTAGAAGAGGTGTATTATCCAGGATTGAGCTATCATCCCGGTCGTGAAATTCAAGTTCGACAAGCAGAGGGTCCTGGAGCGGTTCTTTCCTTCCGACTAAAAGGGGAAGAAGAAGTGAAGCAACTCATACAAAATGTAAACATTCCCGTGTTCGCCGTAAGTTTAGGAGCTGTTGAATCCATCCTATCCTATCCATCAAGGATGTCACATGCTTCTATGCCAAAAGCGGAACGGGAAAGAAGAGGTATTACAGATGGTTTATTACGACTATCAGTAGGACTTGAAAACGTGGATGAATTGATTAAAGATCTTCAAAACGGACTAGATAGTATTCGGACGATCAAAAGAAATAACGTGATAAATTTATAAGGCTCTATTCGTAAAGTTTGTTGCTATTGTAGAGGAGAAAGTAATAGTTGATTTCCGCTCCAGGATGCTCGCTTTCCGCGGGGCTGGCGGTGAGCCTCCTCGGCTGCGCCTCCGGGGTCTCACCTGTCCAGCTATTCCCGCAGGAGTCGAGCATCCTTCCGCTCCAATCAACTTTCTAAGCATGAATCCTTAATCGAAAACAATTTAAACAAGCTTTTTAGCAAACAATCTCTTTTAAGGGAAGTAGAGATTCATTGTCTTAATGAAGCAGAATTATTTTTTCAAGGCTTTTTGTTTTCTGGTACACCTTGAAGCTCTGTCACAAAGATCCTATTAAAGATGGTGAGGGGAACTGCGCAGACTCCTGCGGAAGTACGGGCGTGCCGAGACCCCGTTCGGCTAAGCTGAGGAGGCTCGGCCGAACGCTAGCTGCAAGCGGAGCAGTTCCCCTCACCATCCAGCACACACTATTTGACAGGGCCTTGCAGAACTTTTGTTAAAAACAACAATATTTACGCAAAGAGCGATTTATAAAAAGGAGGGAATGTCATGAAGCCGTTGCTGGAAGCACTGAAAGAGAGAATCTTGATTGCAGATGGGGCCATTGGAACGTTGTTGTATTCATATGGAGTGGACAGATGCTTTGAAGAACTGAATCTTTCTCACCCAAACGAAGTGTTGAAAGTCCATAAAGAGTATATTGATGCAGGAGCAGATATCATTCAGACCAATACGTATGGAGGCAATTATCAAAAGCTTTCCAGATACGGATTGGAGGATTCGGTTAAGGAAATAAATACGGCTGCCGTGCGTCTGGCAAGAAAAGCCGCGGGTGAAAACACCTATATTCTGGGCACCATCGGGGGAATCAGGGGCATTAAACAAAATGTGTCACTGGAAGAAATCAAAAGAAGCTTTCGGGAACAGCTATACTGTTTATTATTAGAGGGTGTAGATGGCATTCTGCTTGAAACCTATTATGATTTCGATGAATTAACCACTGTATTAAATATTACTAAACGTGAAGCAGACATTCCTGTCATTGCTCAAGTTTCTTTACATGAAACGGGAGTTCTCCAAAATGGAATGGAGATAAAAGACGCTCTTCAACAACTGGAATTATTGGGGGCCGATGTTGTCGGCATCAATTGCCGCATGGGGCCATTTCATATGGTGAACTCATTAGAAGAAGTTCCCCTACCTAAAAGGGCATTTCTATCCGTCTATCCCAATGCCAGTCTGCCAAACTATGAAGAAGGTCGATTCTATTACTCTGCTGAACCTGATTACTTTGGAGATATTAGCAACGAATTGCGACTGCAAGGTGCGAGAATCATTGGGGGCTGCTGTGGAACCACACCTGATCACATACGGTCTGTTGCTGGCAGGTTAAAAAGCCGGGAGCCTGTGAAAGGGAAAGTGGTGAAAGCAAAAAAGGCTGTTCAGTTATCATCACCATCTATCAAGGGAAACTTGCTGCATGAGCAAGTAAGGGAAAAGAAAACGATCATTGTTGAACTCGATCCACCTAAGCATCTCGACACGAAGCTGTTCTTCCAAGGGGCTGAGGCATTAAAGGAAGCCGGGATTGATGCACTCACGCTTGCTGACAATCCGTTAGCATCGCCGCGTATTAGTAATGACGCCATTGGTAGCCTGGTCAGGTCCAAATTTGATCTTACCCCTTTAGTTCACATCACTTGCCGGGATCGAAACCTGATTGGACTTCAATCCCATTTAATGGGGTTACACACGTTAGGAATACACAATATATTAGCGATTACGGGGGATCCGGCCAAGATTGGAGATTTTCCCGGGGCAGCATCCGTTTATGATTTATCTTCTCTTGAACTCATTGAATTGATTAAACAGAATAATGAGGGGATATCCTTCTCCGGTAAATCACTCCGGGAACGCACTCAATTCTCAGTAGGTGCAGCTTTTAATCCGAATTTCCGTCATTTAGACGCTTCTGTCAAAAGGCTTGAAAAGAAAAAGAATGCCGGAGCTGACTATTTCATTTCTCAACCGATCTTTGGGAAAGAACAGCTGATTCAAGTACATGAAGCTACGAAGCATTTAGATGTTCCGATCTTTATCGGAATCATGCCGTTAATCAGCTCGAGAAATGCAGAATTTCTCCATCATGAAGTGCCTGGAATCAATGTTCCGGAAGAAACAAGACAAAGAATGAAGGAAGCGGGAAGTGATCCCGTTATTGCAAGGGCTGTCGGAATGGAGATAGCAAAAGACTTACTTGATACAGCAATAGATCTGTTTAATGGAATTTACCTTATCACACCTTTTGTCAGATATGATATGAGCATTGAACTGATTCATCATATACAAGAAAAAACCAACACAGAAAGAGAGGTTCCCTATGGCCATCACTTTGTTTGAAGAACAGCTTAGAAAAAAAATACTCGTACTCGATGGAGCAATGGGAACGATGCTTCAACAAGCGAATTTATCACCGGAGGATTTTGGTGGAGAAGAGCTTGAAGGATGTAATGAAAATCTGGTTTTGACAGCGCCGGAGGTCATCTATCAGATCCATCTGGAATATTTAAAAGCCGGAGCTGATGTGATTGAAACGAATACCTTTGGTGCAACCCCCATCGTACTGGACGAATATGATGTAGGCTATAAAGCATACGAAATCAATAAAGTAGCAGCTGAAATCGCCAAGAAAGCAGTAAAAGATGTCTCAACTTCCGAGTGGCCAAGATTTGTTGCGGGTTCTCTGGGTCCCACTACCAAAACCTTATCTGTTACAGGAGGGGTAAGATTCGAAGTGTTAGTAAACAACTATCGTGTTCAAGCAGAGGGTCTTCTCGATGGAGGAGTTGATGTACTGCTGCTTGAAACGAGCCAGGATGCGTTAAATGTAAAAGCAGCAAATCTCGGAATTCGAAGTGCTTTTGAATCCAGGGGGAAAGAAATCCCCATTTTGTTATCCGGGACTATTGAGCCAATGGGCACTACACTCGCCGGACAAACAATCGAGGCATTTTATTTATCACTTGAACATTTAAACCCTTTGGTCGTTGGTCTAAACTGCGCAACAGGACCTGAATTTATGCGTGACCATATCCGTTCTTTATCGAGTTTAGCCACTACCTATGTAAGCTGTTATCCGAATGCAGGACTTCCTGATGAAGAGGGAAATTACAATGAGACCGCAGATTCTCTCAGTATAAAGATGAAGGGTTTTGCCGAGAAAGGCTGGCTGAATCTTGTTGGAGGGTGCTGTGGAACAACACCGGAGCATATTCGTGCCATTTCAGAAGTGGTGAAGGGATTACCTCCCCGTCAACCCAATGAGTCTCACCCTCATGCGGTGTCAGGGATTGAAGCGTTCATCTATGAGGATGCAGACAGAAGACCGATTCTTGTCGGAGAACGGACGAATGTCATCGGTTCACGTAAATTTAAACGATTGATTGCAGAGAATAAAATAGAAGAAGCGTCAGAGATTGCAAGAGCACAGGTTAAAAATGGAGCTCAGGTGATCGATATCTGCCTTGCAGATCCCGATCGTGAAGAAGTAGAAGATATGAATGTATTCATACAAGAAGTGGTGAAAAAAGTAAAAGTTCCTCTTGTCATTGATTCAACGGATGAGAAAGTGCTTGAGACCGCTTTAAAATATTCTCAAGGGAAAGTGATCATTAACTCGATTAATCTTGAAGACGGAGAAGAGCGGTTTGAGAAGATTACAAAGCTGATGAAGGAATACGGAGCGGCGGTTGTAGTAGGAACGATTGATGAAAAAGGAATGGGGGTGTCAGTCGAGCGTAAAGTAGACATTGCCCTTCGTTCTCATAGACTGTTAACAGAGAAATACGGGGTAACTTCAGAAGACATCATCTTTGATCCTCTCGTTTTCCCTGTGGGAACGGGAGATAAGCAATACATTGGATCAGCCAATGCCACCGTTGAAGGGATAAGACAGGTAAAGGCAGCCTTACCGGAATGCCCTCATATCTTAGGGGTTAGTAACGTTTCTTTTGGACTGCCTCCTGTCGGAAGAGAAGTCCTAAATGCTGTGTATCTTTATCACTGTACAAAGGCTGGCCTAGATTATGCGATAGTCAATACGGAGAAATTGGAGCGATTTGCTTCTATTCCTGAGGAAGAAATTCGAATGGCGGAGAAACTATTATTTGAGACGACTGATGAAACCCTGGCTGAATTCACAGCATTTTACAGAGGGAAGAAGAAAGAAGTAAAGGTACCTGTCAACACTATGACTCTAGAAGAAAGATTGGCTCATTATGTGGTGGAAGGGACGAAGGAAGGACTGATTTCCGATTTAAATATCGCTTTGGAAAATTATGAAGCTCCCCTTGAAATCATCAATGGTCCGCTTATGGCTGGAATGAGTGAAGTCGGAAGGTTATTTAATGATAATCAGCTGATTGTAGCGGAGGTATTACAGAGTGCCGAAGTCATGAAAGCATCCGTTGCTCATTTGGAACCACATATGGAACAAACGGAAAGTTCATCTTCTAAAGGCAAAGTGATCCTAGCTACGGTTAAGGGGGATGTTCATGATATTGGTAAGAATCTCGTTGATATTATCCTCAGTAATAACGGATATAAAGTGATTGATTTAGGCATTAAAGTAACACCTCAGGAACTGATCGAAGTCATACGGAAGGAGAAGCCCGATATCGTAGGTTTGTCAGGGCTCCTTGTGAAGTCTGCTCAACAAATGGTCATTACTGCTCAAGATTTAAAACAGTCTGATATTTCCGTTCCTCTTGTAGTAGGAGGTGCGGCCCTCACCCGAAAATTCACTACAAACAAAATTGGCCGGGAATACGATGGACTGGTGCTTTATGCGAAGGATGCAATGGATGGACTTAGCATCATGAATGGGATTCAACATGAAGAAACTAGGCTGCAGTTGGAAGAAGAGAGCCGCGAAAAGTTAAGTAAGGTCGTTTCGGCTGAAGATTCACTCAATCGAAAAACATCTTCTGCTGCGGTGAGAGTACGTTCTGCAGTTGCAAAAGATGTAAAAGTCCATGTTCCTTCTGACTTAATTCCACACACCATAAAAGAGTTTTCACTTGATCAAATCCATCCCTACATTAATCAGCAAATGCTTCTTGGGCATCATTTAGGGATTAAAGGGAAGATTTCAAGATTACTGGAAGAAGGGGACGAACGAACGGTCGGCCTTAAAGCAGTGACTGATGAATTGTTCCAGAAAGCAAAAAGGGAAGGGATGATTCAGGCATCTGCACGATATCAATTCTTTCCAGCTCAATCAGATGGTGATGATGTTGTTATTTATCACCCGGAGGATCCTCAGACAGTAATCGAACGATTTCATTTTCCAAGACAAGCAGGAAATCAGCATTTGTGTTTAGCAGATTACTTACGATCTGTAGAAAGTGGAGAAATGGATTATGTCGGTTTCTTTGCGGTAACGGCCGGTGTGAAAATCAGGCAGTGGGCAAGAGAGATGAAGGAAGAAGGCAGATTCCTTGAAAGTCACGCACTGCAGGCTCTTGCATTGGAAACAGCAGAAGGACTGGCTGAAAGAGTGCATGAGATGATGAGAAGCCGGTGGGGGTTTCCAGATCCCGTTGATTTCACGATGCAGGACCGGTTCCGTACTCATTATCAAGGACAGCGTTTTTCATTTGGATATCCGGCGTGTCCCGAACTTGAAGATCAGAAGAAGCTGTTTAAGCTTATTCAACCTGAAACGATCGGAATCCAATTAACAGACGGATGTATGATGGAACCGGAAGCATCGGTAACAGCCATGGTCTTCGCTCATCCGGAAGCAAGATATTTTAATGTATTATAAATACCATACTAAAAAGGCAACTTCCTTAGTGGAGTTGCCTTTTTTTACTTCTGGCGATAAGTTCAAAAGTCTATTCTTATTAAGCTGCTGGTAAGATCGGCAAGGATCCACTGTTTTAAAATAAAAATGATTTTTTGATCATGAAAGAACTTAAAGTTAAAGGTTAGGGGATGAAGGACAATCGGCTTGTAGAGTAATAAAGGGGAAACACAGAGTTAAAAAGAGTGATCTTCTGTTTTAACACTTTGATTACTGAACTTGTTTTCGAGTATTTCCAGTATTCTTTCTTCAGAGAAGCCTGTGACCATCGATAGATTGAGTAAACCGGGTTTGATTCCTATTGATACACAGAAATGATAGGCACTTTGGATAGCAAGTGTTTCAATACACCTTCTTGTCAGATTGTTTTTCATTCTCTCATCAGCTCCCAACTATTTTGACAAATGACTAAGTAGTAGGATTACGACATCATATTAAGATTTGTGGTTGGTTTCTAGTAGGAGATTCATATACATCGAAATAGTATATCGAGACATACCTGCTGTCTGTTTCTCAGTTAATACCCTCATTATACACTTTATATTGTGAATTGTAGAGTTGATTTTACAAAACAATGTAATATTTTTAGAATATACTTATAATTGTACCGAGTTTATATATATAATTTAAAGAGTGTAGTAAATGGAATTACTTAGGAGGATTGCGATGAAATTTGTAAGCTTTAGCCTGATGTTGGTTTTGTTTCTTTCTGCGTGTACTGGAACAGATGAAAATCTCCCCCATCAAGAACTGGATTTGAGAGAAACATCTAAAGCGCTTCAGGAGTCTATTTCAGATTATGGAAATGGAATCTTTCTGTATGATAATGGAACCGGAAGTACGCTGGTTGTGTTAAATGGGAGTGTAGTAGATGTTAATGCTAAAAAAGCCCCCTATTATGAAAACATTGATTTTGAAGTAAGAGAAAGCACATTATGGATTTCCTTTACTGAACACTTTGAAATAAACTATTCGCATAAAGAGCTGAATAATCAATTAATATATCGCATTAATAGAAATGAATTTAAAGAGAGCTTTGATACGATTAAAGTGTTGAAAAATGAGAAGGAAATTCCCATTACCAGTGTAATTAGCGGGGAATTTTAGGTTGAGGAATTGAAAGGGTGAATAGTGTGTTGACAGGGGGACGGACCTGTAATGCTCATAGATAAGAGTGTCTGAATGGAATTATTGTATGAATGTGATATATAATGGAGGATGGTAAAAGAAAAAGTCGTAGACTCAAGCTTCAAGGGAGAACCTTGAATGAAGAAGAAACCAGAGAGAAGAGTATGATTTCCCACCTACTCAGTGGGTCAGATAGGAACGACGAAATTGATATAATTATATTGGATATCATAGGAGGAATCATACATGCATAGGAATCAGGAACTACATACATTCTTATTAAGTAAGGCTCGTCAATTAACGGAAGATTGGTATAATTCCCTGGATAAAAGCACAACAAATGGTGTTTATTCTTCCTCAGACCCCCAGGTGATAGAAACGTTAAAAAGTCAAAATTTTACGTTTCACGGCATTCTTTGTAACGTGTTTGCGGAGGATAAAGAAACGTTTAATAAGAAGATTGATGAATGGGTCTTGACCATTGCAGAGGATAAGGAACATTTAGAAACCCCCAATCATTATATTCTTAGAGAGTTCATGAGGGTTAGACATCAATACTTGGAATTCTTGAAAGAATATGCCGAAACACATATGGAAGAAAACATCTTCGAACAATTTAGCCTTTGGAATCAAGTCATTATTGAAGCATTTGACCGGGTTATGTTGCGTTTTGTTGAGCTGCAAACGGAAGTGGTGGAGCAGCAGATCCAATCCCAGCAGGAAGTCATCAATGAATTAAGTTCACCTGTCATTTCATTGAATGGACATACAGCGCTTTTACCCCTTGTAGGTAATATCGATCCCACACGTGCGGAATTAATATTAGAGAATGCTTTGGAACAATGTGTTAATAAGGAAGTTTCTCAATTGTTCATCGATTTATCAGGAGTTGTACTAATTGATACGATGGTAGCCCACCAAATCTTTCAGCTGATTGATGCACTTCAGTTGATCGGTGTTAAGCCGATTCTATCCGGGTTACGTCCTGAAATCGCACAAACGGCTGTCCAGCTGGGATTGAATTTTGACACCCTGACAATTACTTCTACCTTGTCACAAGCCCTGACGATAAAAAATAATGAAGTCGAATAATTGAGCAAAAAAAACATTCGTACATGGTGTACGGATGTTTTTTTTTCGGGGATATTGGATAGTGTAGAAAAAGAAAAAACACTTCGAAGTAAAGTATCTTGAATTAAAAGTAATTTTCGTGTATGATGAAGATAGAAATTAAGCAAGAATATTACTAAGGAGTGAATCGATTATGAACTTAAAACCACTTAAAGGGCAGCATCACGTTTCTGCCATTACAGCGAATGCTAAGAAAAATTATCAATTCTATACAAAAATACTAGGACTTCGACTCGTAAAAAAATCCATCAACCAGGACGATACATCTGTTTACCACCTTTTCTATGCAGATGAAAGAGGAAATCCAGGGACGGACCTCACATTTTTCGAAATCCCACATGCGGGGAATACGTATAAAGGGACGAACAGTATTTCATTAACGGCACTGCGAGTGAACACGGATGAGTCTTTAGCTTATTGGAAGAATCGCTTTGAGGAGATGGGTGTTGAGCATGACGAAATTTCTCACCATAGTGGGCGGGCAACATTAAGCTTCCGTGATTTTGAAGGTCAGCGCCTCATGCTTGTGTCAGATGAAAAGAACCAAGGAGTTCCTGGTGGGAAGCCTTGGGACAAGAGCCCGGTACCCGTGGAACATGGGATTGTTGGCCTGGGTCCGATTACGCTGACGGTTGCCCGTGGGGAAAACACGGCAATGGTACTGAAAGACGTATTAGGTTTTAGAGAAACAAGGGCTTTTTCTTCAGATGTAGATGGGCAACCGGATATCCGCGTGTTTGAAACAGGGGAAGGCGGTACTGGTGGAGAGGTCTATCTTGAAGAAAGAAATGATCTTCCACAGGAAAGACCGGGAAGAGGAAGTGTTCACCATGTAGCCTTCCGTGTGGAAGATGAAGATGAATTACGTAAATGGGTAGATTGGGTCACACAAAACCGGTTGCCGAACTCAGGCTTTGTTGAACGATACTATTTCCGTTCCCTTTACTTCCGTGAACCAAATGGTATCCTTTTCGAACTGGCTACTGACGGACCAGGCTTCGAGACCGATGAAGATTTTGATCATTTAGGTGAAAATTTATCACTTCCACCATATTTTGAAGCGCAAAGAGATTCCATAGAAGCGAAACTAAAACCCTTGGATACCAAAGAATAAAGGAGGAAGTCAGCTTGAAACATATATTTAAACAAGGAAGTAAAGACTTACCCACACTTCTGCTCCTTCATGGAACAGGTGGAGATGAGCGTGACCTATTACCACTGGCTGAGATGATTGAACCCAATGCATCTGTATTAAGCGTAAAAGGGAATGTGGATGAAAATGGAATGGCCCGATTTTTTGCACGCTTACGGGAAGGTGTTTTTGATGAAGAGGATTTAGTCTTTCGAACGAAGGAATTGAATGAATTCATTGATGAGAGTGCTAATAAATACGGGTTCGATCGTCAAAATATTGTTGCGCTGGGATACTCCAATGGAGCGAATATCGCGGCAAGTTTAATGTATCATTACAAGGATGCATTAAAAGGTGGAATCCTGTTTCATGCTATGGTTCCTAGACGAAATGTCAAGCTACCAGACTTAAGTGACGCCCTTGTATTCATTGGTGCAGGAAAGCGAGATCCACTTATCCCCATGCAAGAAACAATGGAACTCGTTAAGAATCTTCAAGATGCCCGAACACAGGTAAGAGAGTTCTGGACAGAAGGTGGACATGAGCTTCGTCGTGAGGAAGTGGATGAAGCAAAAAGATGGTTTGAAGAAAACTTTAAATAATTTTCAGAATCCGGAAGGGGAGAATCTTCCGGATTTTTTTTAATCAATTATAATTTACTCTTTCATAGGCAGTTAACACACGGAGCATTCCAAGGGTCAATATTCCCTTCCATTCTTTTTGGGCAATAGGCCAGGTATCGTCATATTGACCGAACCAGGACCAATTCGGCTGCCAATAACCTTTCTGGTGTTGATTTTCAATTTCGACATTCAATTGCATATGTACCTCCTCATTTAAGGCTTCATAAAACGGGGAAGCAGGATGACTGGCTATTTGCAATGGTTTGGCTACATACTCATTCCAGAGTGATGGATCGGTACAAACCGTCTTTCGCACGGAAGAAGAAAGTATCTTATAAAGAATGGATTCCGTTTCCCCTTTCACCTCAGAAAGGAGTCGATCATAACAGAGAAAATCATGCATCTCTATTGGGTGTGATAGCTTCTTTAACTCTGTGACCGCTCTCTCAGTCCATTCTTTTAAACGAGGGTGTTCTGGACTAAATAAATGAAAATAACCTACTATTTCAGCATTAGGGTTAGCCCAAGTCGTTTGAACACCGCTATGGCCCTTTTCAGGATCAAAATACCACCATGGTGCATGGGGAACCAAATTAACCTCTTCAGAAACAGCATGCCATCCGTTGATTTTCTCATCATATGTGTTTTGGAGGTAGCTCATCGCTTTTTGAACGATAGGGTGTTCGGCTGAAAGCTTCAAATCCTTTGCATGCTGTAACCCAACGGTTGTTGCCATTGGAGATGAACGTCCAGTCGAAAATCAGGCTCTATACAGTGGCCGAATCCTCCGTCCGTATTTTGGAAATGTGCTAGTTCTATGATTGCTTCCTCTTTAGTTCCTTCTTCAAAGAAAAAGGTGAATAGCTTTTGTTCAAGTGGTCTCGCGTGGGTTTTAATATAGCTAGCTGCTGAATTCCACTGTTGTATTGTCAGTTTCATAAGAGACGCTCCTTTATCGGGATTTAGATGGAATGATCATTATTCGCTACCTTAATACATTATCTATTGGGTGAGAGAATCCCTTCTTTTTAGATGATTTGTTGGATTATAAAGGTCCGTCCCCCGGTATTTTTAGATTTTTCATGAAACATGAAAAAGGAGAAGGACAGATACTTCTATTATTCTAATGAAAATCGATGCCTGATTTTCGGCGGCATCGTTGTTTTAATGGGGTTATAATAGAGTAAGAATGAAATAGTGGAGGAATGAGGATGATTTCAGTCGAACTACAAAGGGAGTATTATCAAGCGTTAGTGGAAAAAAGATCGGAATACGAAGGGGTTTTTTATGTAGGGGTTAAAACGACAGGTGTGTTTTGTCGCCCGACTTGTCCAGCTAGAAAACCTAAATTTGAGAACTGTGAATTCTATGGGACAGCTCAACAAGCACTTCTGGCATCGTTTCGACCTTGTAAAAGATGTAAGCCCTTATCGCACCCCAATAGTATCTCAGATGTTGTAAAGATGTTGGTAGAGGCTGTGGAAGAAAATCCTGAAAAACGTTGGAAGGATAAGGATTTCCAGGAGCTATCCATAGATGCATCTACTGCTCGGCGTCATTTTAAGAGGCGGTTCGGTATGACCTTTGTAGAATATGCCAGAGCCCGCAGGATGGGGATTGCCATGAAGCACATCCGATCAGGGTCGATGGTGATGGATGCTCAACTTTCAACGGGATATGAATCAAGCAGCGGATTCAGAGATGCTTTTTCGAGGATCATGGGAACGGCACCAGCATTGTCTCATCAACAGCACATACTTAAAGCAGCTTGGATTGATACGAAACTTGGACCGATGATTGGAATTTCAGACGAAGAGGCTTTATACCTGCTGGAGTTTGTTGATCGTCGGGGTCTGGAGAAAGAAGTGGAGAGACTGAGGGAGAAAACAAAGGCAGCAATCGTTCCCGGTTCTACAGAGCCACTTCGTTCCATCGAAAAGAAATTGAATGCCTATTTTGATGGTGCTTTATCAAGTTTCCAAACTATTTTAAAAATCATCGGAACTCCTTTTCAACAAAAAGTTTGGAGAGAATTGCAAAGAATACCTTATGGACAAACCAGATCCTACACTGAGATTGCTGAAAATATTTCCAGTCCAGCCGCTGTTCGAGCAGTCGCAAGGGCCAATGGGTGTAATCAGCTTGCCATCATCATCCCTTGTCATCGGGTGATAAGAGCGAATGGAGATCTTGCCGGCTATGCAGGTGGTCTTAACCGGAAGAAATGGTTGATTGAACATGAAAGCATGATGAATGAAGGAATCACTCCCGACCTGAAATTATAGATGAGGAAACCAATGTCATTTCTTTGTTGCAGAAGAAGTGTATAGCTACTAGACTATGAAATAGAGTCCTTTACAGAATCGGGAGCAATGTACAAATGAATGTAGTAAGAAAGGGTACTATTTTAGGTATAGCAGCAAGCATACAAGGATTGGCCATGGCTTTTTTTTATTTCCACATTTTATCCCTTCAGGTGGGGCTGCAAGTGTGAGTGTGCTATTAAACTATTTGTTGCATGTCCCATTTGCCATTACGCTATGGGTGTTGAATGCTGCTCTTTTACTAGCTGCGGTTAAATGGTTAGGAAAAGAGAATGCACTTTGGACCATGTATTGTGTGACAGTCACGTCGTTTGTAGTTAAT
Source organism: Rossellomorea aquimaris (assembly GCF_003315075.1). Taxonomy (GTDB): domain Bacteria; phylum Bacillota; class Bacilli; order Bacillales; family Bacillaceae_B; genus Rossellomorea; species Rossellomorea aquimaris_C. Next base: position 19,579 of record NZ_QNRJ01000002.1, on the reverse strand, counting down.
TTCTTAAATTCTTATCTAATCGGGACGGTCTCAATTGTTTTCGTGGATTTATTGATTGGCAGCATCCTTTTCGGAATCGGGATAGGGATCCTGTTCAGAATGGGAGCATCCTCCGGTGGGATGGACATTTTAGCACTTATTATTTCAAAGCTAAAAGGGTACACCCCAGGGAAGACTTTATTTGTCATTAATGGCAGTGTGTTACTACTAACAGGAATTGTAGTAGATTTAAAAATCATTCTTTTTGCCTTAGTCTGCCAATTCATAGGAACAAGAATCCTGGATATCATTTGTCAACTGGAATACAAACGAAGCCTCAACCGCCTCGGAAATCAGTAAACAGAAGGTCCGTCCCAATTTAGAGGGACGGACCTTCTGTTTACGATATTTCTTTGATGATGGATTTGACTGTATGTTCTGGTGAGTTTTCGAAAAGTGAAATATATTGAAAAAGTTTGTTTTTGGGAAGCAGGTGCTTTCGAATTTCTTTAGCCGTTTTTCCCTCCAGGTGTGCTTTCATGACGTTTTCTTGAAGGTTCTGAAGATAGGCTAGTTTCTTCTCTAAAAGCTTTCTTCCTTGCTTCAAGTATCCTTGATGTGAACAATACACTTCTTGAAAGGAATACTGGAGGGTTCTGTCAATTGATCGAATGAGCTCAGGTACAGATTCAAATGAAAAATTAGAAGTAGGAGAATGGAATAAGTATAAATCCCCTGAAAAGCAAATACCCTTTTCTTCATCTATGAGAACGATGTGATCATCAGCGTGTCCCGGTGTATGAACAATTTGAAACGAATGCTCGGCCGTTTTAAATACGTCTTCTTTAAGGGGCAACGGGTGAAATGCCTGGCGGTTATGCCAGAACATAGCTCTGTAAAAGGGCAGTTTAGTGCTGTGAGAGCACTTTTGTACCCCCAACGGATGAATCCATTGAGGAATGGAGTAAAATCTTTCAATCAATGAACTGTTACCCGTGTGATCCTCATGATGATGAGTATGAATCACTCGTTGAATAGGAAGCTCTTTAACAATTTTCCGAACTTCGTTTTTCATACTGTAAGGTCCTGTATCAATAAGGACATCGTCGACTCGAAAAATATAAACCGGCATTTTCTGACCCATCGTTTGAACGTTTAGTTTAAATGATTGTATCAATTTAGTTACCCCTTATGATTTAGTGTTATAGTACTTAGTTCGAATGAAAGTTGAAAACTCCTGCATGAATTCATTTTTTTGAGGAGGAATATCCTTAACCAAGGTAACTAATTGGTTGAACATGGTATAATTTACTATAATTAGTGTATCGAACGCTTTTAAAGGGGTTTTTAATGTATGCAAGGGAAACGGAAGTCTTTGCTCTTAATCCTAACCATCATGATGGTGATCACCATCATACTGCTCGATAAAATGAGTTTGAAAAAAACGATTGAGTCTTGTGAGAACCATGGCAGTGTAGCAGAGGTGGAAGAAGGAATCCTGTCATGGAATGTATCATGTGAAAAAAAGTAATATTGGTGTTGAATTTAAAATTTGGGTAGATATGTGAAGATATTCACAAAAATGCACTGGAAATATTGGTGATAAATACGAGGGACGGACCTCAGTAACATCTACTCCTGACAGACTTATAATGGTAAACTAGAGAAAAGAGTAGATAATTACATAGGGGGAAATGCTTTGCAGAAGTGTAATGTATGTAAGAATCAGTTTCAATGGAAAGAGTTATTATTCTCCATTTGGAGGTCTTATAAACCTATTGTATGCAGTGAATGTGGTAAGAAACATACGATTAATTTCACCTCGAAATTTATTGTTTCTTTTCTCATCATTGTTCCAGCGGTTGTATTCGGATTATTGATTGCACCCGAACAGGGTTTATCAAAGCCGCTCACGTTTGGTGTAATTGTATTATTGGCTATGGTTATTTCACTATTTCTTCCGTTGTTTGTGAAATATGAATATAAGAACAGATAAGAAAGAGAGCTGCCGATCACAGGCAGCTCTTTTCATTTACCATAAATTATCCAGAGTAATTTACAAGATTAGGAAAACACTAAGAGAAAAAGAAAAGGAGTCGAAAGATGGAGGACAAAGACATAAGATTGACTACCGCAGAAATCTCCGCTTTGTGGACGACTTATATTAAGCGCTCGGCGCTAAATTGCTTTTACACACATTTCCTTACATACCTTAAAGACGAAGGAATCAAATTCATCATCGAAGAAAGTCTTCAGACAAACGTAGAGATAATGAGTAAGATTAAGTCTCTCTATATGTCTGAAGGATTTCCTGTACCGAAGGGCTTCACTGACAGGGACATAGATACAACCGCACCACCCTTATATACTGATTTGTTTGCGCTTAGTTTTGTTTACCGCGGAGGTCAGGTCACGAGCGGTCATTACACCACTATAGTGGGGGCCGTTGCCCGTAAAGATGTATATGACCTTTTTGAAAAGGCGCTGACGAAATCATTATCACTCTATAAACAATCATTGCAATTAATGTTGGAAAAAGGTATTTATGATCGTCCACCAAAAATGAATTATCCCCATTCTATAGAATACATGTCAGAGCAGCCAACTTTGTTGGAAAGCTGGTTAGGTGAAACAAGGCCACTTAATGCATTGGAATTGAGTGAATTATTCTTTGTAATTGAGAGAAATTGCATTGGAATCATTCTATTGAAAGGATTTATACAAGTTTCTAAAGATATAGAAGTGAAGAATTATCTTAAAAAAGGAAAAAAATTAAGTGAAAAGCAGATTACCACTTTTAATAATGTCCTGGTAAAAGATGATTCATTTCCCACTTATCCGGTATCCATGGAGGTAAAAGATTCAAATGTGGCCCCATTTTCAGAGAAATTGATGCTTTTTTTTATCTCTTCTTCAAACTCAGTGGGGCTGTCAACACTTTGTCACGCCATCACGATGTCTACAAGGAAGGATTTAGCCGTTCATTATACACTTTTTGTGACAGAAATCATGAAGTATGGTGCAGATGGCCTTAAGCTGTTAGTTGAACGTGGATGGTTGGAGCAGCCACCACAGCAGAAGAGTCGTGAGGACTAGAAGGAATGAAATCAATATGAATGGGAGGTATGTTGATATGGTTTCGAAGATTCTTTTTATTTTTTTAATTGGAATGTTTGCGCTGCTGAAGGTTGATTTAATAAAAAATCGGGTTAAAAATGCAGTACAGTATAAGTTCTCCAGTGTGATCTCGGCATTTTATATAGTGCGGTAGTAAGACATATGAAAGCAGATGGATCCAAACCTTCTATTTAGGTTTGGATCTTATATTTTCTTGAGAGTGAAGTTGTTCATAAGTAAAACGTGTGCTAAGGATAATCCCAATGGAAAGTGAGAGATAATATGTCAAATGATCGTGTAGGGGGTATATGCTCTTGTTACAGAGCAGAGATTTTGATGACAGTTAGGTGAAATATGTAAGGGATTTCTAGAATTGGAAGGCAGTCTTCCATTCATCACAAAATGTTCGGAATTTCTTCAGCTATTATATGACAAAGCGACTTCAGATAGTATAGAATAAAAGATAATTAAGGTAAGGCTTCAAGAGCATAGAGTGCATCATGCAATTGTTTTGAAAATCGATTTTCATATTAATGCTCGTTAATAGAAGTAAAACGATTCTCGAATAATTGGCCTGATTCATTTCATTCTTTTGGTAGGTTGTGCTGTTTTAAGGAGAGAATTGATGCTAGAATACAACGTTCATCAAGGAGTCGGCAAAGAGTATGTGGTGTTTCTCCATGGAATCGGGGGAAACTCAAGAATTTTCGGCAAGCAGCTTGATATATTCAAGAAATCTTATAATGTAATAACGATTCATTTGCCCGGGCATGGAAAGTCCCCAAATATAGAATCATATAATGAAGAATTCACCATTGATTTAAATATACGTGAAGTTCTTAAGGTACTTGATCATCTTAAAGTGGACCGGGCTCATTTTATCGGCATTTCACTCGGCTCGGTTCTCATACACGCTTTGCTTCAAGCTGCTCCAGATCGCGTGAAAAGTGCAGTTTTAGGAGGGTGTATTACCAGGTTTAATTTACTATCCAATACACTTCTTAAAATGGGTGATACAGTAAAAAATATGATTCCATTTATGTGGTTATATAAAATTTTTGCCTATATTATGATGCCTAAAAGCAATCACAAAGCTTCAAGAAAGTTATTCATCCGTGAAGCGAAGAAAATGAACCGTAATGATTTTCTCGGGTGGTATCGCCTTACCCCTTATGTGAAATCAACATACACTTCTGTACAAGAAAGGGCTTCTCATATTCCCAAGCTTTATATATCCGGGAAGGAAGATCACCTATTCGTAAAGTCTCTTGATCAGGATACAAATGGAGACCCCTCAGCTACGAAAGTGTTCATTGAAGATTGCGGACATGTGTGTAATGTAGAGAAGCCAAGGGAATTTAATCGACTTGCACTTGATTTTATTTATAAGAACCAGGGCGTGCCATTACGAAAGGTTCAATAAAAAAAGATGTTTCCCATTTCCTTATCGAGATGGGAGCTTTTTTTGTGAATCCAGGATATTCACAGACTCGATTACGATATTAAAGGTTTACATTAATCAATCCTACAGGAAAGGAAGTGGAAAAATGGGAGATTCTTTGGATGATAGCTATTTAGATAATGTTGAACGTGTGAACGAGCTTACGTGCATGAACATTTATCAGTGTGGGAGGGAAGAACGCTACGACCGCATAACCCGGCTCGTGAAAGAAGTATTCCAGGTTGATGTGTGCCAGATCAATCTATTGACGGATAAAGAACAGTTGTTTAAATCTTCTGTGGGGTTAGGGTTAGCAGGTGAAACGGATACGGTAAGTCGATCGCCGGTACGCGAGTCATTATGTCAGTATGTAATTGTGGATAAAGATTATTTTGTAGTCGAGGACACTTTAAAGGATGTTGAATCACCAACCTACCATTATGGAGAAAAGTATGGAATACGATTCTATGCGGGCGTCGGGTTAAAAGTGAAATCAGGACATGTGATTGGGACACTCTGCATCGTCGGACACGCTCCAAGAACTTTTTCTTGTGAAGAATTGGATCTCCTTAGAAGCTTCGGGAAGTGGGTAACAACCGAAATAGAGCTTCAAGAAGAAATGACGTTAAAAGAAAGTCGGGAAACCTATTTAAAGAAGTTGTATTCCATTTTCACTTCAACTCAATCATTAGAAGAGAAGCAGCAACAATTGCTTGATACCTTTTCGCGTCTATTAAAAACCCGTTTACTAGGCATGTACTATAGGAAGAAAAATCAGTTTCTTACTATAGACGGTGAAGAAGACGTTTCATCGTATTTGAATCAGGAACTTCAAAGGGAAATTCATACCTATTTAACGTTTTCCAGTCGTAAAGGGACCCTTGAGATTAATGACACTCAAGTTCATCTTCTGCCAATAGTGGATAATGGGGTATCAAAAGGATGTTTCTACTTTGTTGATGATTCATGTGAAGAAGATTCTTTGCTTCACCAACACTTAAAACTGAACGAAGATTTACTGAATTTGGGTAGCGAGTGGATGAACACAGAGTATATCCGGATGGAATCACATCTTGAAATTCAGAAGCTACTAAGAACCGACGAGCTTACTCAATTAAAAAATAGAAAAGCGTTAAATGAGGACCTAAAAGACTTATACACAAAGATGATGGACTACGCATTGTTGTTCCTGGATATCGATCACTTTAAAGGGATCAATGACACCTATGGTCACTCAGTTGGTGATTATGTGTTAAAGGAGGTAGGTAAACGTTTAACCTCATTGAAACAAGAATACCCTGTTGCATGCTACCGGATTTCAGGAGATGAATTTGTGCTTCTAATAAAAAATGAAGAAGCAAATACGGTTAAAATGTTGGCTGAAACAGTATTAGGGGCTTTTTCGGTACCTGTTGTAGTTGATGGCGCAAACGAACTGATAGTGGGAGTGAGCATTGGCGTGAGTGTCTCCTCTGGTAATGAAGTGGAGGACTTTAAGTCTACGATTCAGCGTGCAGACCGGTATATGTATGATTCAAAGCGAAGTGGCGGAAATCGAATTACAATGGAATAGAGTTATAGAGTGGAGAAATCCCTGTTAAGGAATCTGATGGATTCTTAACAGGGATTTTTTTGTTCTGTGGTTAAGGATTTAGAGAAAGGGAATAGGGAGGGAAGGAATGTTTAGGTTGAGTTAAGGGCCATGATTGGTAGGTATCTTTGAGGAGGTCCGTCCCTTAAGTGTATAAGATTGTGACGAAAAGCTTGTTTTAGCTGAGTATGGTGGAAGAGTGAGGTCCGTCCCTTAAAGGAATTGATGAACCATTAAGAGAATATAGTATAGATGGGTGTTCGAAGGGGAGTTGTGGTTTGGTGAAGGAGTTTATGAATTTTAGGTATGAGGAGTATCCTTTTGAGTTGTTTTCGGTATCCCATGTGGTAGCCGTGATAGTTTCGTTTGGGTGTATGATCGGTTTGTATGTGTTTAGAGATCGACTAAGCGGCAGTGGTAAGGGTGTGTTGAAATGGCTTCTCGTGGTGCTGCTGGTTTTGAGTGAAGCATTATTTCAAGTTTGGTACCTTCTCAATGATCAATGGGATGTAGCGATTAATTTGCCGTTTCAATTATGTTCCATCTCATTGTATCTGTGCACGATCATGCTTATTACGAAAAACTATAGGATCTTTGAAATCAGTTTTTTTGCCAGTATGACAGGTGCCTTTATTGCCATCGTGACGCCTGAGTTGTTTTTTGGTTTCCCCCATTTTCGTTATTTTCAATTTTTCTTAGCACATTTGGCGATTGTAATATCCTGTTTGTACATGGTATGGATCGAAGGCTTCACATTGACGTTCCGGTCTATGGTGAGGGCATTCATTGCTTTAAATCTGATTGCTGTCATCGTGTTCATGGTGAACAGATTGGTAGGAGCAAATTATATGTTTCTTTCTCATAAACCGTATAATGCAAGTCCCATAGACTATTTAGGTGAGTATCCTTACTACCTCCTGGCTCTTGAAGGTGTCGCCGTTATATTATTCAGCCTTCTTTATTTACCATTTTATCTCTTTAAAAATAGGAAAAGTGGAGGAAATGTAAATACATGAAACTTTCCTGGGTCTCCATCCGTCTATTAACATATAAGAAAAGTCAGGTGCAGGAATGATGAGTAATAGTATAATCATAAGTAGTATCATTTTGGTTTCTTACGGTCTGGGAAGTATAACAGGTGCTTATTATATAGTGAGAATGTTTACCGGTGAAGATATTCGTAAACTGGGAAGCGGGAATGTCGGAGCAACGAATGCAGGTCGAGCTATAGGGAAAAAAGGTTTTCTTCTGACGCTGCTGATAGATGCCGCTAAAGTGATTCTTGCATTAATGATCACGGCACAACTTGCTGAAGGTGAGAGTTACTACGTTCTCAGTTCAATATTTGTCATGATCGGACATCTCTTTCCAATCCAGCTTGGACTACATGGTGGAAAGGGAGTAGTTGCTTATTTAGCATCTGCATTATTTCTTAATCCCCTTACCATTGGGATTTTCGCCATCACTATGGGAATCTCATATCTGATTTTGAGAAAATACACCATGGCCGGTTTTCTTTCAATGGCAACCATTCCGATTACGGCATATGTGACTGAGGGTTCATTCACCATTTTTATCGGATTATTGTCACTTTTTGTGATGGTACTGCTGGTCCATAAACGATAGCTGAAGCAATCTGCGGATACATAGGAGGTACGAGAATGGAAAACCTTTCTCTTCAATATAAAATTGCAAGTGAATCATATGAGTTTCAACAAATCTATACATTGAATTATCAGACCTTTGTAGAAGAAATACCTCAGCACGAAGGAAATACAGAACGCAAACTGATTGATAAGTTTCACGATGAAAATACATATGTTATTGCTAAAGATGAAGGTGAAGTCGTTGGCATGATTGCGGTTCGTGCCAAGCGTCCCTTCTCTTTGGATTTAAAACTGAAAAATCTTAATGAATATTTACCGGCTGGTGCCGTCCCTTGTGAAATTCGCTTATTATCTGTAAAAGAAGCATATAGAAGTACGAGGGTTTTTTATCAATTATGTGAGCGTTTAGTATCTTATTGTTTGGAGAAAGGATATACGTTGGCTCTCATTTCAGGAACGGTTCGTCAGCTAAAGTTATATAAACGAATCGGTTTTCAGCCATTTGCCGATCTCGTGGGGGAGGAAGGGGCCCAATTTCTGCCAATGTATTTAACCCGTGAGAGCTTCGAAAATTCGACGAAAGCCTTTCAGCGATTAATGATTCGCAAAACAGAAAGTTCAGTTCCCCTTTCATTCCTTCCAGGACCGGTTCCACGTCATGAGAAGGTAGAAAAAGCTTTCAAAGGAGATGCCGTTTCTCATAGAAGCAGCTCGTTTATTCATGAAATGGGAGAAGTAAGAAGATCATTATGCGAGATGACAAACGCAAACTATGCAGAAGTTGCAGTGGGAACGGGCACCCTATCTAATGACATGGTTGCAGCTCAGCTGAAATGTCTGTCAGGTAGCGGCCTGATTCTAGCAAACGGAGAATTTGGGTACCGGTTGTTTGATCATGCAAACAGGTTTGATTTACATTATCACAGGCTAGAAAAAGATTGGAATGAAGCAATTTCATTAGGCGAAGTGGAATGCTTACTTCAGGAAAATGAAAACATAAAATGGCTTTGGACGGTTCATTGTGAAACGTCGACAGGTTACTTGTATGACCTGAACGGGCTACTTTCTCTGTGTAAAAGGTATGGGGTGGAGCTATGCGTCGATGCCTGTAGTTCGGTTGGGACCATTCCAGTGGACTTTAAGGAAGTGTACTTTGCCACAACGGTCAGTGGGAAGGGACTAGGCTCTTATCCCGGCCTCGCCATTGTATTTCATCGAGAAATAATACATCCCAGTCCATCAATTCCAAGGTACCTGGATATGGGAATGTACGAGGTCAATGGAAGCATCCCGTATACCCACTCATCTAATCTGGTAATGGCGCTAAAGGAGGCACTGCATTTTATTGAATATGAAGCTCATGAAAAAATAGCTCTGAGAGTAAGGTGTCTGTTAACTCAAGGAGGATTTCATATACTAGGGAATGAAAACTATTCTCCAGGAGTGATTACAATGGAACTGGAGAGGGAACAGTGTAGTAGACAGTTTGGCGATGTTTGTAAAGATAAAGGTATTTTATTAAGTTACGAAAGTGATTATTTAGTAAAGAGAAATTGGGTGCAGGTAGCACTTATGGGAAGACAAAACGAACGAAAGGTTTTGGAAGCAATGAAAATACTCAACAGTGAATATCAAAGCAATGTCGATTCAAGGGTTCTGAAATGAGTAAAATATCCCGTTTTATATCTCGCTTTAAGACATACAAATTGATTGGATTTGCACTCGTAACCTTATGGTTAAAGACCGTGTTAGTTTCTTTTATTGGATTTAATTTGCGTATCGAATCCTTCTTGGACTTATTACTCATCATATTCAATCCTCTTGGTTCATTAATGCTATTAATTGGATTCAGTTTTTACTTCTCTAAGAAGATAAAACCTGCTGTTGTCGTCCTTGTTATGGGGATTACAACCGGGCTTTTATACGGTGATCTATTATATTTTCGATTTTACTCTGATTTTGTTACCGTTCCGATTTTATTTCAGTTTAAAAATGTAGGGGGGATTGGACCGAGTACCTTTGAACTAATGAGTCCCTGGGATCTCCTCTTAATCGTAGATTTCCTTCTTGTCTGGTGGTTATTAAAGAGAAAGTGGACGGCTACCTCTTCCATTAAGGTTTCAAGGAGGTGGAAGCTTTCATATATCGGGTTGAGTCTGGTGTTACTGCTCGTTACAGTAGGATTAGGGCTGGTGAAATCTCCCTATTTATTTGCTGAGTCATATGACAGAGAGCAAATGGTCAAATCAGTGGGTCCATATAATTATCACCTATATGATATCGGGGTCGAATCTACGGTACCTTTCACCAAGATGCTTGCCAGTAAATCAGACACGGAAGCGTCCATTAAATATACCCAATCCAAGAAACATAACAAATCAGACTTGTTCGGTGTTGCCGATGGGAAAAATGTTGTATTGATCAGTATGGAATCCACCCAAAATTTTGTCATCAACCAAAAAGTCGGCGGAGAAGAAATCACACCTTTTTTAAATTCTTTAATCAAGGATAGTTTTTATTTTAATCAAATTTATGATCAGACAGCTCAAGGGAAAACCTCAGATTCTGAATTCATGATCGATACAGGGTTATATCCACTGGCAAGCGGTTCAGCCTTTGTGCGCAAACCGGATAACCATTATAAAAGCATGCCCCATATTTTGAAGAAGAAAGAAGATTATTATGCGGCAGTTTTCCATGGCAATGATCGTACTTTTTGGAATCGTGAAATAATGTACGAATCGTTAGGCTACGATCGCTATTTTTCGAAGAGAGACTTCAATGTTACGGAAGAAAACTCTGTTAACTACGGATTAAAGGATATCCCGTTCTTCGAACAATCCATTTCTTATCTTGAGAAATTACCTCAACCGTTTTACACACGTTTCATTACGCTGACCAATCACTTTCCATTTTTATTAGAAGAAGAGGATAAGCTTATTCCAGAGGCTTCAACAAAAGAGGATGTTGTGAACCGTTACGTAACAACCGTACGTTATGAGGATGAAGCGATTAAATCATTGTTTGAAAGGCTTAAGAAAAATGGAATGTATGAAAATACGATTTTTGTACTGTATGGAGACCATTATGGCATCTCAGAAAAATATGAAAATGGAGTTTTCGAGCTTTTAGGACAGGAAGACACTCCGGTGAATCATGTGAAACTTCAACAAGTTCCACTCATTATCCATGTGCCTGGTGAAGATGGAAAAACGATCAAATCGATAGGGGGAGAAATCGATATTCGTCCGACCATTCTCCATTTATTGGGTATTAAAACGAAGGATAATCTTTCATTTGGACATAATCTGTTCACTCGAAAAGAAGACCATCCTGTCATTTTCAGGGATGGTGACTTTGTAACTGAAAAGTACGTCTTTAAAGACAATGTTTGCTATGATAAGAGCAGTGAAGCATCAACTTCTGAATCATTATGTGAGCCGTTTAAAGAAACCGTAAGAAAAGAATTAGGCATGTCTGATGATATTATTTATGGAGATTTGCTGAGGTTTTTGGATTAGACGAAGAAAACCCGGCTCTGTAGGAGAGTCGGGTTTAGTGTTGTGTATATAATTATCAATAATATTATTATGTAAACTTTAGTCTTTCCTTATTCATTCCCTATTTCCTAAAAGACCTATTTCTCAATTTATTTCGTAGAATCTTCCATTGAAGCCAATCACTCCTACGCTAAATATGCGGTTTGGGTCATTTAGGCTTATGTAGTGTCTATTTATTCGTAATGTAAATAGTCCAGAAGTATAGGCTCCATTTCCATTTGCAAGCTTAATCCTCTCTGTAATGTTCCCCTCGCCACTATCCATTTCAATGATAGAGCAGTCTTCATTGCAGTCAATATTATATTCCTCTTGCAGCCAAAGGGTAAAATCTTTTTCTGTGGGCTTATTGAGAATGGTTATGGTACATAGTGTTATGATTAGACCTATTAAAAATAGAATTGTCGATCTTTTGCTCTTCGTATTTAGCCTCCTTCCAGGTTATAGAGCTCTGGAAAATATTGATAAAGTAAGTGTATCATAGATTAACAGCGATGGGATTATTCAAAGAAAAAAGCCCAGGATAAAATCTCCTAAGCTTTTGATGATGATTGTTTGGTTGTGAGGGGTAGTCGAATTTTCACGATAGTACCCTTATTCAACTCACTTTCGTATTCAATCATTCCACCCATTTCACGAATGATTTTATTCGTTACCATGCTTCCAAGGCCGGTGCCCTTTGTTTTCGTGGTGTAAAAGGGTAATCCGATCTTTTTCAACTCATCCCCAGTCATCCCTTTTCCCGTGTCTGAAATATTGATGACCACGTTGTCCCTGGTAGAGTCTTCTTTTATAAGGATGGTGATTTCCCCACGTTCCTCAATTGATTCAATTCCGTTCTTTATGACGTTCATAATCGCTTGCTTCATATGATGCTCATCACCCTTAATATAATGGGTGCCATTTTGGTGGAATAGTATCGATGTACTCGAATAGGAGGCGAATGGTCTTAGTAAGTCGACACAGTCTTGAAGCACTCTTACGAGGTTGAGTGTAGACAACTGAAATTCACTTGGTCTTGCTACGCTAAGGTAGTCTGTGATGATTTTATTCGTCCGATCTAATTCATTCAGAATAAGTGGGGAGTACCTTTTAAACTGTTCATCCTCAGTATCCTCGCTTAGATGCTGTATGAATCCTCTAACGGTTGCAAGGGGATTGCGAATCTCATGGGCAATTGAAGCCGCCATCTGTCCCACCATATTCAATTTATCGAGATACACCATTTCTTCAATCTGTTTGTTCGTTCGGATCAAATGTTCAATAATGAACACAAGAGCCACAAATGTAAAATAGAAAACAGTGAAATAAGTGAAATAAAACGGCAAATGAAGAATAGGAATATAGTTGTAGATAATCATGATGTAAAACAATGAATGAATCAGGAAAATGATTGTACTTCCCAGTAATTTATATTGTGTCTTTAATAACATCTTACGAAAGAGAATGCCTATTACAAATGCCAGCACAGAGACCGCTATTCCGACCATTACATATGGACCTCCTATTAAATGTCGGAAGATGATCACGCATCCTAGAACGATAGATCCTGATAATAATCCGGCGTAGATCGTTGCAATTAAAATCGCGATCATGCGTAAGTCGAAATGAGTCTCCCCAAGGGTTTCAATCGGATAGAGCATACACAATAAAGCCCCAAAAGATGCGATAAGACCATAAGTGATTTTATGTTTGTAATGTGGAACTTGTTTTTCTTTAAATGGAAATAATACGTTAGCATTATACGTAAATGAAAACAAAATTGTAATATTGACTAACAAAGTTTTGATTAATGTAATCAAAGAAAAGCCTCCAAAACCTAATTTACCTGGAAACAGAAAACAGTTCCAGCCTATCCAAAATATGAATATACAAGTAATAAAAATACTTCATTTTCCCCTTTGAGTCAAATCTTACAATTAGATGAGGGACGGACCTTGAAGTTATTAATAGAAAATGTCTGGATAACTTGAATAATAGGATTAAAACAAGATATTCGTTGTTCCAATGAAAGGCGGATGGTGCTCTATTAGAGGTCCGTCCCTCACTTTTAGCAGGTATTTTGAAGGTGATGATAGAATATATAAGTTATACAAGCCGGTTTTTGTGGGCTTTGGTGGATGTTACATAGATCATTTTGGTTCCAATGAGATGAGTTCAGTAGTTGTCGCGGGATGTTAATCTTAGGAGGAGGAACGAAGATGATTGAAGGACAGGTAATAGATCCATTGCAGCAAGTGAAAATAAAGCATAAGAAGATTCCCCTTAAAGAAGTAGTGAAGAGAGCTTTCCTCATTACCATCGGGGCAATGATCATGGCGGTTGGGCTTGAAATATTCCTGGTCCCGAACCAGGTCATTGATGGTGGGATCGTTGGCGTCTCGATTATGCTCTCCCATATTACAGGCGTTAAGCTTGGTCTTTTCATCTTTATTCTCAACATCCCCTTTTTCTTCATCGGATATAAACAAATCGGAAAAACCTTCGCATTCTCAACACTATATGGAATTATCATATTATCGATTTCAACGACATTTCTTCATCCGGTAGCTGCCTTCACACAAGATATTCTGCTGGCTTCTTTATTCGGCGGGATCGTTCTCGGAATAGGAGTGGGTATGGTCATTCGTTACGGTGGATCTTTGGATGGTACGGAAATCCTTGCTATTTTATCAAGTAAAAAGCTGCCCTTTTCTGTCGGTGAAATAATCATGTTCGTCAATCTATTCATTTTGGCTTCCGCCGGATTTGTGTTTAGCTGGGATAGGGCCATGTATTCACTTCTGGCCTATTATGTAGCATTTAAAATGATTGATATTACGATTAAAGGACTGGATGAATCCAAATCGGTTTGGATCATAAGTGAAAATTACAAGGAGATTGGTGATGCCCTCTTACACCGACTTGGGAGAGGAGTGACCTATTTGAAAGGAGAAGGGGCCTTTTCAGGAGACGACAAAAAAGTCATATTCTGTGTCATCACTCGTCTGGAGGAGGCGAAACTTAAAGATATCGTTGCAGAACATGATCCCTCCGCTTTTCTAGCCATTGCGGATATAGCAGAGGTAAGGGGCGGGAGGTTTAAGAAGAAAGACATTCATTAGTTGTAAGAGAGAAGTACAGTATAGGAAAGCCCTATACTGTATTTTTTATTGATTTGACCTTGAAAATGATCTTTTAGGCTAATGATACATTGAAAGTGTTATGTGCAGTAGCTACGATTCCTTATTGTCGTCCCCTGTCGGTTATAGTATGATAAGCTAGATTATCACGAGAAGGGGGGAAGAGAGTGAAGAAAAGCATATTGCTTGTGCTATTTTGCTGTTTTGGGATTTTTCAGCAGATCGACGATATTCAGGCTCATAGTGGAGAAGAAGTCATTCAGGATCAAGCGCAGATGGCCTATCTTGAAGATGATTCTTTCTCATTAACTCCTTCTTTAGTGACGAAGAAAATAGAAGATAAAAGCAGAATTCCTTTTAATAGAATTCTGCCTCTAACCTCTCCCACTCTTTCCAAAGTCCAGCTATATTCCGATTATCGTGGGGATTCAAACGGGTTTGGTGTCATTGTGAAATACCACTCCAACTATCTTTCATGACTGACAGACTCACAGTATGATTAAACGATAGAGGAGAAATGATAAATGGACATCATCATGTTAATAAAAGCATTCATATTGGGTATGGTCGAAGGGTTAACGGAGTTTGCTCCTGTATCTTCCACTGGTCATATGATTGTAGTAGACGATTTATGGATCCAATCGAAAGAAGTATTGGGTAAATATCCGGCAAATACGTTTAAAGTTGTGATTCAACTAGGCTCAATTTTGGCAGTTGTCATTGTATTTAGAGAGAGATTTAAAGATTTACTCGGATTTAATCATCGTCCCGCAAATACATCATCCAATCTAAAATTAACACATATACTGGCTGGATTAATTCCTGCAGTGATCCTGGGCTTGTTATTTGAAGATTATATCGATGAGCATCTATTTTCGCTTAATACAGTTCTGGCTGGATTAACGATCGGTGCTTTCCTCATGATTGCAGCGGATTTGTTTCGTCCCAAGGTTGTCACAGTGGAGAACGTCGATCAGATAACACATAAAAAAGCGCTGGTGATAGGGCTTATTCAATGCTTATCATTATGGCCGGGGTTTTCGAGGTCAGGATCCACCATTTCTGGAGGAGTTTTACTAGGGTTGAGCTACCGGGCAGCATCGGATTTCACTTTCATTATGGCGGTTCCGATCATGTTGGGAGCAAGTTCCCTTTCTCTCATGAAGAACTGGATGTACTTTACCCCTGAGTTTTTACCGTTTTTATCGGTTGGGTTCTTAAGTGCATTTCTATTCGCTTATCTATCGATACACTTTTTCCTTAAAGTGATCAATAAAATCAAGCTAATCCCTTTTGCGATTTATCGTCTTGTCCTTGTCGCGATAATTCTTCTTGTTTTTATTTAATCATTCTTGACAGTTAGAAAATACTACCATATAATTTCAATAACAAATTTATTCTGAATTGAATATACTATACGAAAGCAAAGATGAGGACATGATTCATTCCGTTTCTTCTTGATCAGAGAGCAGGGTCACCGGCTGAGAGCCCTGAAGAGAAAACAATGATTTACCACCTCGGAGCTATTATGGTGAAATGTCAGTATCCATAATCGGGAAAACCGTTATCAACTTTGAGCGAAGAGTAATATTTTACACTTCTGAATTAGGGTGGAACCACGACCGCATTCGTCCCTTGGTTAGGGATGGGTGCGGTCTTTTTATTAATTGAATAAAAAAGTGTTGAAGAGGACACGAATCATTTGCTGTATTTCTTACCAGAGAACAGGGTCACATGGCTGAGAGCCCTGAAGAAAAGGAAATGATTTACCACCTTGGAGCTATTATGGTGAAATGTCAGTATCCATAATCGGGAAAACCGTTATCAACTTTGAGCGGAGTGCTTTTGTTTAGCACTTCGGAATTAGGGTGGTACCACGACCGCATTCGTCCCTTGATAGGGATGAATGCGGTTTTTTTATATAAAAAAATGATTAGGAGGAAACAAAATGTCAATTCAATCTGAAGTAGATAAAAGAAATCACAGGAAATTAGGTCAGGAGCTGGAGTTATTTGTATCAATGGAAGAAGCACCCGGGATGCCCTTTTATTTACCGAAAGGGATGCTATTACGGAATGAGTTAGAAGACTTTTGGAAAAAGGAACATCGGAAAGCAGGATACCAGGAGATTAGGACTCCCATTATGATGAAGCAGGAGCTATGGGAAAAGTCAGGGCACTGGGATCATTACCATGAGAATATGTATTTCTCAGAGGTAGATGATCAGAAATATGCGATCAAGCCAATGAGTTGCCCAGGGGCAGTCTTGATCTATAAAAGCAAGAGAAGAAGTTATCGGGAGTTACCCCTCCGATACGGTGAACTGGGATTGGTTCATCGACATGAGCTATCGGGTTCATTAAGTGGATTATTGAGAGTCCGTTCCTTCACTCAGGATGATGCTCATCTATTTGTTAGGGAAGATCAAATTCGGTCGGAGCTTCATAAAGTATTGGATCTTATCGATCTTTTCTATAGTAAATTCGGGTTTGACTATAAGGTCGAGCTTTCAACTCGTCCGGAAGATTTTATGGGCTCCGTTGCATTATGGGATCAAGCTGAAGGAGATTTGGAAGGTGTGTTGAAAGAGAGAGGAGTCAATTATCAAATCAATAAAGGAGACGGTGCTTTCTACGGGCCAAAAATAGACTTTCATATATTGGACGTTCTTGGTCGAAGCTGGCAATGTGGTACGGTTCAACTCGATTTCCAAATGCCTGAAAAATTCGAGTGTGAATACATTGGGGAAGACAACGGAGCAGTCAGACCGATTATGATTCACAGAGCCATTTACGGTTCAATCGAACGCTTTATGGCCATCATCATTGAACATTTCGGAGGAGACTTTCCACTTTGGTTAGCTCCCCACCAGGTCAAAATCCTTCCGATCTCCGACGCGCATATCCAATATGCTCAAGAAGTGAAGTCTCAGTTAGAAAGAGAAGGCTTTAGGGTGGAAGTCGATGATCGTGTAGAAAAAGTCGGTCTGAAAATCAGAGAAGCAGAGATGCAAAAAGTTCCTTATATGATGGTAATAGGAGACAAGGAGATCGAGAGTAATGCTGTTTCTTTACGTAAGAGGAAGGAAGGAAACATAGGTATGTTGAAGATAAAAGAGGTGATGTCGAAATTACAAGAAGAGGTAAATGGCTTGGGTCTCAAGGCCAACTAATTGAAAAATCCACTTGACCATTTCCTATATTTTCTTTACACTTAGAGAAGGAAAATTCTGAATTGTGCGAGAGGGGGAGAAGGAATGTTTATTCATCATCAGTTGAATTTCGACATTTCTTCTCCTATATAAAGAGCTAAAGGGGTATTCATTACCTTTTTAGTTTTTTTTTATGTCCAGGGGAGGAATCTAGATGAGGTACAAGCGTGTGTTAATTAAATTAAGTGGCGGAGCGTTGGCGGATAAGGAAGGAAATAATTTTGGTACAGAAGAGCTTGATCACATTGCAGGCGAAATCATGTCGATCGTCAATATGGGGATTGAAGTCTCCTTAGTTGTGGGCGGTGGCAATATATTTCGGGGCAGCTTGGCAGATACATGGGGAATAGAGCGGGTAGAAGCGGATAGTATTGGAACTTTAGGTACCATCATCAACAGTTTGATGCTTAGAGGTGTGCTGAAAAGTAAGACGGACAAAGAAGTTCGAGTGATGACTTCAATACCTGTTTCAACGGTTGCGGAACCGTATATTCGCCTTCGTGCCGTTCACCATCTTGACAAAGGATACATTGTTATATTCGGTGGAGGAAACGGTCAACCCTTCGTAACGACGGATTACCCCAGCGTTCAGCGCGCCATTGAAACGAATAGTGAGGCTATCCTGGTAGCAAAGCAGGGAGTCGATGGTGTTTTCACAAGTGACCCTAAACGGGATAAAAAGGCTAAGATGTACCATAATTTAAATTACGATGACGTTGTAGCGAATAATATTAAAGTCATGGATCAATCAGCTCTGCTGTTAGCAAGAGATTATAAACTCCCTGTACACATTTTTAACTTCGACCAGGCAGGAATCATGGAGAAAATATGCTCTGGTCAGAAGCAGGGAACGCTGATAAATCATGAAGAAACGAGACTTTGAGAAGATGAACATAACTATGATTTTATGAAAATGAGTGATCGGATTGGTTGGAATAGGAAAGGTGAATAATAATGGAGATCAAGATTCATCACAAATTTGATTCGAATAAGCTGGATGAGATATGTGAAGTGTACCAGTCAGCAGGATGGTTGAAGCACTCCAATGAAGTAATCACCAAGGTTTTTCAAAGAAGTGATATTGTAACTTTGGCTATTAGTGATGGTAGGGTCATTGGAGTTGGAAGAGCTTTAACGGATGGAGTGTTCAATGCCGCAATTTATGATGTGGTCGTTCACTTAGGGTATCAAAAAAATGGAATCGGCAGTCTCATCTTGAGTGACCTATTAGAGCAGTTAAAAGATGTTTCCTGCGTTCACTTAATCTCGACAACCGGTAATGAAGAGTTTTATAGAAAACATGGCATGAAGAAATTGAAAACGGGCATGGCAAGATATTTGAACTCATGTTTGACGGAAGAGTATTTAGAATAGGGGGGAAATAACAAGAGAGATACCCATAAATAAAGCGCCAGGGAATTCCCTGGCGCTTTATTTATAATACTTGCGTTTTTTCCTTAAGGTCCTGAAGTTTCATTTGTTCTAATTCGAGTCTCATTTTCTGGGTTTCAATCACAAAGTTTTCGTGCTTCAGTTTTTCCAGTTCGAGTTGGTCTTCTATCATTTTTTGCTTCAGCTTGGATTGTTTTTGGAAATGGTCTGTTATGATTCCGAGGATGGGTATCGAAAAAATCATGATAACAGCGATGGTTCCAGTCATGACAATCCTCCTTTTTCTCCTAATCGTATTCCTTACTTAATAGTTAAATTATAACAAAACATGAGATGGATTAGTATATAGTGTGATAATGTTAAGATAGAATCTTCATAGTAGAATATACGAATAAAAAATGAAAGAGTTTCAACATTTTTTAAAAAGGCTCTTTTCGCAAAGATTGTTTTCTAGCAAAGAGTCTGCCAGGGCTCTGTCAACCAGGTTTATGCTGGATGGTGAGGGGAACTGCTCCGCTTGCAGCTAGCGTTCGGCCGAGCCTCCTCAGCTTAGCCGAACGGG
>NZ_QNRJ01000001.1:105157-502901 GCF_003315075.1 Rossellomorea aquimaris | reverse complement strand
ATTTAAGGTAAGTAGAGATTGATCTTCCTTTTAAGAAAAAGAATATTTTTTCTCGTTACATTGTTTTCTTGCACACCTTGAAGCTCTGTCATGAAAATCCTGTTAAAGATGGTGAGGGGAACTGCGCAGACTCCTGCGGAAGTACGGACGTGCCGAGACCCCGTTCGGCTAAGCTGAGGAGGTTCGGCCGAACGCTAGCTGCAAGCGGAGCAGTTCCCCTCACCATCCAGCATAAACCTGGTTGACAGAGCCCTGGCAGACTCTATGCTAGAAAACAACAATCTTTGCGAAAAGAGCCATTTTTAAACAATATTGGGTTTTTATTGGTTAGAATGAAGAGAAGGAGGGGTCGAATGGATCTTGTGTTTAAACAAAACCGAAACGTTTTTAATTACAGGGTAGTGGCCGTCTGGATAGAACAGGACCATATTTTATTACATAAACAAGTGGAAGACAGCTACTGGTCGTTGCCCGGTGGAAGAGTCGTCATGGGTGAAGCCTCACAGGAAAGCTTAAAGAGAGAAATGAGAGAAGAACTGGGGGTTGAAATTCATGTAGAACAATTGATGTTGGTGAACGAAAATTTCTTTCCCTATAAAGAATGGGATTTCCATGAAATTGGATTTTACTATAAAGTGACAGCTGCAGATCGGGCAATTTTTCAAAAGGACGCCTTTCATGGGCTGGAAGGGGATCGTTTATTATACAAGTGGATTCCCCTGGAAGAACTTTCAGAAGTACAATTATATCCTCAAGAGGTTAAAGATATGTTATCACATCAATCAAATGAAACACTGCATATTGTGTCAAAGAAGTGACTGAAATGGAAGGCAGAGAAGAACTTCTCCACCTTTTAGTCTATGTAGTACTACTTACTGTGTATGAGTCAGTTTCAGCTTTACTTTATGAAACAAAGTTTTCATCTTTCCTTCGCTTCTTTTCGCCTTGGGGTGATGTTCAATTACTTTTGTACGTAGAAAATAATTAATGACTTCTTCAGCCAGAATGAGAAGTGCAAAAAGAGAAGCAATCACGATTATCCAGGTCATATATATTCCTCCCTTACGATCCCTATCATGTTTATGGATATATCTACCACATTATGTATCGAAATAAACATTTCGGGATTGTAAAGGAGGAGCTTTCTTTATTCTACTCAGCAGATCTGGGTGTGCAATTGAAAAAACGGAGCCTGCATTTCAGCTCCGTTTTTTCATCATGGGATGAATCCTCAAGCCTTTTTAGTCGAGACAGCTTGCTGTGCTTCCGGAACCTTAATGAAAAGCATTCCGACCAGGCTGGAAAATAGGCTTAGAAGGATGAAAATGATAAAGGTACTCAAAGGTTCAATCAACGCTACTATAGGGGGACCTAAAGCGACACCTGTAAACCTCATTGAACTGTAAATGGAGGTAATGGTTCCACGGTGTTCCTTCTCGATTCCTTCTGTTATCAATGCATCCAAACAGGGAAGGGCTGCGCCCATTCCGATACCAGCAATGGAAAATATGCTCAAGATGACCCCTAATCCTTCAGTCAAAATTAATGGAATGAAAGCGACCGAGCTCATGAGGGATCCAAATACGATGACCCACTTCATCTTGTCTTTGCTCTTTCCGATCACTTTCCCGGTTATATAGGAGGTTAGGCATAAAAAAAGGAGTGGGACTGCTAAATATAGTCCCTTCATTACTCCGTTAATTCCATAAGCATGCTCTAAGCGGGTAGATAAATAATATAAAAATCCAAATAAAGTAAACATGGAAATGATTCCGATCACAAAGATTCCGAAGATCCATCTCTTTTCCTTCCTAAGGACGATTCCCACCTCATGAACAAATTCCTTAATGGTTTGTTTCGCTACTTCTCCATTTTTGGCGGGCACTTTTACAAATTTCATGATCAGTAGAATGGATAAAAGTGAAAATACTGGAATGGAAAAGAAGGGAATAAACCAGATCCATGCAGCAAATAACGCACCAAGTATCGGGCTTAGCACCTTGCCGAAAGTATTGGATGTTTCGATTAAACCCAATCCCTTGGTGATTTGATCATCATCCTCATACAGGTCTCCTACTGTAGGAATGACGACCGGGAAGGCTCCGGCTGCTCCAATTCCTTGAACAACCCTTCCTACAATGACAAAAATATAGGCGTTCGAACCGTATAAGGAAGCAAATCCACAAATGAGGCCACCGATTCCTGCAATGACTAAACTGGGTATTAAAATGTTTTTCCTGCCGAACCGATCGGATAAATAACCGGCAATCGGAATGCAGAGTATGGCTATGATGGAGTAAACGGTGATGATCAAGCTTGATTGAAATCCCGTAATGTTAAGCTCCTTTTCTAATTGAGGAAGGACAGGGATCAACATCGAATTCCCAAGTGTCATAACTAAAGGAATAGAGGATAACGCAAGTAAATCCAATTTTTTCTTACTTTCCATTTCGTGCACCTCATTCTTATTTATACAACTCTTATTTTCTTCAACAGGAGCAATTTCATACTATCTATTTATTTGATTATAATATCATTATGTAAACTTATAATTTCTTTCTTCTCTAAGTGAAAACTTACCCTTTTCTCATTCAATTTTAATGAATGTGGAGGAAAATGACGGTAATGATAAAAGGGAGGTAAGAACCATGTGGATTCGAATAATTCCTATTTTATTTTTCAGTTTTACTGCCATTACATTAATGACGTATCAAGGTATTGAAATCTTTCAAGCGCTTAATGATTTTATTTTCAGCAAAAGTAAAATAAAATAAGACGTATTAGCATTTAGAGCAGGTGATTTATGTGAAAAGAATTTTAGTCATAGAAGACGAAAAAAATCTCTCCCGGTTCATTGAACTGGAACTTAAATATGAAGGATATGAAGTGGGTCTTGCCCATGATGGAAGAGGGGGGTTAGAGAAAGGTTTAAACGAGAATTGGGACATTATCTTATTGGATCTAATGCTGCCGAATTTGAACGGACTTGAGGTTTGCAGAAGAATCCGGCAAGTGAAAGCTATTCCGATCCTCATGATCACGGCAAGGGACAGTGTAATGGACCGTGTATCAGGATTGGACAGCGGTGCAGATGATTATATCGTAAAGCCTTTTGCTATTGAAGAACTGTTAGCGAGATTGAGGGCCGTATTCAGACGAGCCGGAAATGAAGAAGCAGCTTCGACTCAAACAACGTATCATTACCGTGATATCACCGTTCAAAAGGAATCAAGGCAAGTATTTAAGCTTGAACATGAAATCGAGGTTACGAAAAGGGAGTATGACCTTTTACTCGCCTTTTTGGAAAATAAAAATATTGTTTTGACCCGTGAAGTCCTTCTCAATAAAGTGTGGGGGTATGATACCGAGGTTGAAACGAACGTAGTGGATGTTTATGTAAGATATTTACGTAATAAAATTGATTCGCCCGACGAAGATAGCTACATCCAAACTGTACGCGGTACTGGGTATGTGATGAGGACATGAATACATTCCTGAATCGTTTTAAGCCCTCTTCCCTTAAAGTGAAGTGGGCGTTAGCCGCTGGTTCAGCCATATTCCTTGCCTTTTTCTTATTTAGTTTTTTTCAATATCATGCAATCAGTAAGTGGATGGTGGATGAAGAAGAGAATAATTTTGGTCGTGTGCTGGATGAAATTACGGTGTTTTTCAAACAAAGAGGACCAAATATACAGCTCCAGGACATTTATGATAGCCGGGATTTGATGAAACAAATAGCTGAAAAGGACCAGACCATACGTATTTTAGATCATCAGGGGAATCAAGTATTGGAAATACGGAGTGAAAATGAATCAGCTTTTTACGTACCATTTCATCCCGTTAGAGAGAAGTCAGTTACCCTCATAGAATCTGAGAAAAATCAAATGCTCATTGGGAGATCTCCGATACGATCGAATCAATTCAATGGATATATTGAAATTATCCAGCCCTTAAATCGATATGAAAAGATCATGAAGAACCTGTTCTGGATGATGACCATCACGGGGGTATTAGCGCTCTTGATCAGTGCAATTATCGGCTATTTCATGGCTAAAAGCTTTGTGCGTCCATTAAATAAGCTTTCTGAAACAATGAGATCGATTGAAAGAAAAGGATTTCACGAAAGAGTAGAGATTGTGAAGGCCCATGATGAAATAAGTGACCTATCACAAATTTTCAATAAGATGATGAGCGAAATTGAGAAATCTTTTCAGCAACAGCAACAATTTGTTGAAGATGCATCACATGAATTAAGAACGCCCATACAGGTATTAGAAGGACACCTGGCCCTTTTGAACAGGTGGGGAAAAAAAGATCCGACGATTCTGGAAGAATCTTTACAAGTGTCATTGGAAGAACTTGAAAGAGTGAAAAGGCTTATAGGGGAACTGTTAGAACTTTCCAGGGCGGATCGTGAGAAATTTGACCTTCAAACCGTTCGTGCCAATCCACAAAAAGTGGTTGATAAGGTTATTAGAGACTTTAAATTTCTACATCAAGAACACACTTTTCTGTGTTTGGATGAGCTGGATCATGAAACAATGGTGACTATTATGCCAAGGCATCTGGAACAAATTATGATCATTCTGTTAGATAATGCCGTTAAATACTCTGATACGCATTCAAACATTGAAATAAAGCTAGTGAATCGTGAAGAAGATATGATGATCGAAGTGAAAGACGAAGGGATCGGAATCCCGGAAGAGGATCTTCCAAAGATCTTTGACCGGTTCTACCGCGTGGATAAGGCCAGAAGTCGCGAAAAAGGCGGTTATGGTTTGGGGTTAGCCATTGCATCAAAGCTCATTCAAAACTACAACGGTGAAATCTTAGCCTTAAGAAACGAGCCCGCAGGTACCATTATTCGCATCTCTCTTAAGTATGCTCATTAAAGGTATTGTACGAGAAAAGACGTCTCAATATTTATCAGAGACGTCTATTTCTGTATATTGCATGTCGATGCTTTTAGGTATTTTCAGCTCTAATATCCCGTCCTTGTATTGAGCCACTGCGCCTTTTTTTTTCACAAGACAAGGGAGTGTGATGACCTGTCTTTCCTCATGTCCCGGGATGTTCTCGATAATTGCCTGATTCGACGTGTGGAATATTTTCAATTGCTTCATCCACTCCTCACTTGGAACCTGAAACCGGATGTAAATATCCTCAAAAGATTCAAAGACATTTGCAGGTATTGAATGAGAAGAAGGTGAAGCCTGACCCCGCTGAGATTTCTCCCCTTGATTGCCCAACGGATTCATAAAGGATTGCGCCCCGCTCATCATATCATTCGGATTCATCATACCCTCCCATCCGCCCGGGAACATTTTTTTCATCATACCTTGTATATAGGAATCCATTTCTTTCGGATTCATCTGCTCTTTCATGTCTTTATTGAATGGGAATAAACTCCATGGGAACATGTGAACCACCTCGCTTTAATCTATATAGGCCATCTGCCATGATTGTTATATTGTATGCAATGCATGGGCGATGAGTTCATAGGCAGGAGGGGAGAAACAAAAAGGCAAGCGCTGAAAATTTAAACACATAAGGCTTATCTAACATTCTGAAAATCTTATAACCTATAAAAAATCATGAAAAATAACAAAAAATATTTGGTTTTTTTTAGTAACAGTAGTAAGATGGTTTATGAAAAAAGTACCCTCATATAAGGGATACAAGAAGGTGAAAGAGAAAGCGCTTAATAAAATATTATTTCAGAATAGTCGATATAGAAAAAGGTTTTCTTGTAATTTATTATGGGAATATAAGTAATAACCATATTCAAAATACGGAAAACAAAATTTTGAGAAATTTGTCATAAAGACTTTATCTTACTACTGCACAGTGATAAAATGTCCTTGTAAGCGTTTTTATGTGTTTAAAATTACTATTCTTGCATAATGAAATATGGCTCTTGCATAATGAAATATGGCTTTGAAATTGTAAGAATACATGATACCCAAATTATACTAACTGGCAAAATAGTTGGAGGTTTTTCACAATGAAAAAGCAATCGGCAAAAGGGGAACCGTGGCAATCGTTTTACGGACCTAACCTAGGCTATGTAATGGAGGTTTATGAACAATTCCTGGAGGATCCTACAGACGTAGATCCTGAATTGAAAGAATTATTCGAACAATGGGGCCCTCCTACAGCTGAAGACGTACAAGTAATCGCAAGTGCCCAGCATGGGGATACATCATTCACGCTGCCTGCACAACCGACTGCGTTAAGTAAGATGGTAGCTGCAGTCAAGTTAGCAGATAATATTCGTACATATGGTCATTTAGCTGCGGATATTAATCCCCTTAATGACCGAAATAGAGACACAAGAAGAATTGAACTATCTGAGTTTAATTTATCTGAAGAAGATTTAAAGCAGATTCCTGTTGATTTTTTATGCCCGAATGCACCTTCACACATAAAGGATGGCTTGCAGGCAATTAATCATTTAAGACAGGTCTACACTAAGAAACTGGCATTTGAGTATGCTCATGTTCATGAGCTTGAAGAAAAGAATTGGTTAAGAGAAAAGATTGAATCAGAATCCTACTTCACTCCTCTTTCTAAGGAAAAGAAACTGGCGTTATTAAAACGGCTTGCCGAAGTGGATGGATTTGAAAAATATATTCACCGTACATTTGTTGGTCAGAAGCGTTTCTCCATAGAAGGACTGGATTCTATGGTGCCTTTACTGGACGAAATGGTCCGATATTCAGTTGAATCAGGTGCTAAAACAGTCAATATCGGCATGGCACACCGAGGGCGCTTAAACGTGTTGGCCCATGTTATTGGTAAACCGTATGAAATGATCTTTGCCGAATTCCAACATGCCCCAAGCAAGGATCTGATTCCTTCAGAAGGATCAATTGGGATTACATATGGTTGGACAGGTGATGTTAAGTATCATTTAGGTGCTGATCGCGAAATCTCACCTCTACAGTCGTCAACAGCGAGAGCACGTGTAACCCTGGCGAATAACCCAAGTCACTTGGAGGTTGTGAGCCCGATTGTGGCTGGTTACACACGTGCTGCACAAGAAGTCCGTGAAGATAAGGGTTATCCAGAGCAGTCACCGGAGTCTTCCTATGCCATCATGATTCACGGAGACGCTGCCTTCCCTGGACAAGGTGTTGTCGCTGAAACATTAAATATGAGTCAATTACGTGGATATAACACGGGTGGATCCATTCACCTGATTGCGAACAATATGATCGGTTTCACGACTGAAAGCCGTGATTCCCGCTCGACGAAATATGCATCTGATACTGCCAAAGGCTTCGAAGTTCCGATTGTCCATGTCAATGCAGATGATCCGGAAGCTTGTCTTGCTGCAGCGGTGCTCGCCTATGAATATCGTAAAACCTTTGGAAAAGACTTTGTCATTGATTTGATCGGCTACCGCCGTTTTGGTCATAACGAAATGGATGAACCGATGGTGACGAATCCATTAATGTACTCAGTCATTCAAAACCATCCAAATGTTAAGAAACTATATGCTGAAAAATTGATTTCAGAAGGAATCGTCACAGAAGCAGATGTAGAGAAAATGGATACCGACATCGAAGAAGAATTGAAAACGGCATACGATAAGGTACCGGCTAAAGACGACGATCCCGATACCGTCCTTGCTCCACCTGAGTACGTAGCAAATGGCTTACCGGAAATTAATACGAGTGTTGATTTTAATAAGCTTGAAGGTTTAAACGATGAACTGCTTCAATGGCCGGATGGCTTTAATGTGTTCAAGAAATTGGATCGCATTTTAAAACGACGCAGCCAGGTGTTTGAAGGTAAAGGGAAAATTGACTGGGCCCATGCCGAGACGTTGGCGTTTGCTTCTATCTTGAAGGATGGTACGCCGATTCGATTAACGGGACAGGATTCCGAGCGTGGTACGTTTGCTCAACGCCACCTGGTTCTTCATGATGAAAAATCCGGAGAAGAATACATCCCTTTACACAATATAAAGGACAGTCATGCTTCGTTTGTTGTTCTTAATAGTCCTCTTACTGAAACAGCTGTTGTTGGATATGAGTATGGGTATAATGTGTTTGCACCAGAGACGTTGGTTCTTTGGGAAGCTCAATTTGGTGATTTCTCCAATATGGCACAGGTGATGTTCGATCAATTCATTTCAGCTGGCCGTGCAAAATGGGGTCAAAAAACCGGCCTGGTTATGCTGTTACCGCATGGATACGAAGGTCAAGGTCCAGAACATTCAAGTGCCCGCTTAGAACGATTCCTGCAACTGGGTGGAGAATATAACTGGACGGTTGCCAACTGTTCTACAGCTGGTCAATACTTCCATATTCTTAGACGTCAAGCTGCCATTTTACAAAAAGAAGAAGTAAGACCACTTGTAATCATGACGCCGAAAAGCTTGCTCCGGAATCAATTTGCAGCTGTCACAGCTGAGGAATTAGCCCATGGAGAATTCCATTCAGTCCTTGAGCAAAAGGGTCTCGGTGAGAATCTTGAGGCTGTTGAACGGGTTGTATTATGCAGCGGGAAAATTGCGATTGATTTAGAAGAGAAGCTTCAAAATATCGATGATAAAGATTGGTTACACATTCTTAGAGTAGAAGAAATTTATCCTTTCCCTAAAGGTGATATATCAGCCATTCTGGAAAGATATTCAAACCTTAAAGAAATTGTATGGATTCAAGAAGAACCTAAGAATATGGGAGCATGGACATTTGCAGAATCACGACTCCGTGACATTGCGCCTGACGGTGTTGAGGTGCATTATGTCGGTCGTCGCAGACGTTCCAGTCCATCAGAAGGTGAACCAACTGTACACAAAAAAGAACAATCACGAATTATTAACGAAGCGTTAACTCGATAAGAAAGAGGAGGACATCACAGTGGCAGAAATTAAAGTTCCAGAATTAGCAGAATCAATTACAGAAGGTACAATCGCCCAATGGTTGAAACAGCCAGGGGATTATGTGGAAAAGGGCGAATACATCGTTGAGCTGGAAACAGATAAAGTGAATGTTGAAGTCATTTCTGAAGAAGCAGGTACGATTCAAGAACTTAAAGCTGATGAAGGCGATACGGTTGAAGTCGGTCAGGTTATTGCCATTGTTGGTGCAGGTGGAGAAGCTCCAGCCACTTCTGATACAAAAGAAGAAGCACCTGCTCCTAAACAGGAAGAGAAGAAAGAAGAGGCAACCGAAGAAGCACCAGCGAAAGAGGACAAAAAGAATCGTCCAATCGCTTCTCCTGCGGCCCGTAAGTTGGCACGTGAAAAAGGTATCGATCTTTCCGATGTGCCAACAGATCCTCTAGGCCGTGTTCGTAAGCAAGACATTGAAGCCTATAGCAGTAAGCCGGCTGAGACTCCATCTAAACCTTCTGTTCAAGAGAAGAAGGCACCAGCGAAAAAAGATGATGGAAAGCCGGTTGTTCGTGAGAAGATGTCACGCCGTCGTCAAACGATTGCGAAACGCTTAGTAGAGGTTCAACAAACAGCTGCCATGCTTACAACGTTTAATGAGATTGATATGAGTAAAGTAATGGAGCTGCGTAAACGTAAAAAGGATAAATTCTTTGATGACCACGATGTAAGACTTGGTTTCATGAGTTTCTTTACAAAAGCAGTCGTAGCAGCTCTTAAAAAGTTCCCATACGTGAACGCAGAAATCGATGGGGATGAAGTTGTCCTTAAGAAGTTTTATGACGTTGGGGTAGCCGTATCTACGGATGATGGATTGGTAGTACCTGTTGTACGCGATTGTGAACGCAAAAACTTTGCAGAAATCGAAGGGGAAATTATGGAACTGGCTACTAAGGCCAGAAACAACAAATTAGCTCTTGGGGATCTGCAAGGTGGTTCATTCACGATTACAAATGGTGGGGTATTCGGTTCATTACTATCAACTCCAATCTTAAACGGACCGCAAGTTGGGATTTTAGGAATGCATAAAATCCAGCTTCGCCCAGTGGCCATTGATAAAGATACAATGGAAAATCGCCCTATGATGTACATTGCTTTATCGTATGATCACAGAATCATTGATGGGAAAGAAGCAGTTGGATTCCTGGCAATGGTGAAAGATTTACTTGAGAATCCAGAAGACTTACTACTTGAAGGCTAAGTAGTCCTGATTGAATAAGAATAGATGAATGTTTGGCTGATTCATACATCCATTAGTGGATGATGAATCAGCTTTTTTTTCACGTTTTTTTACTAAGAGAATAAAATATGGATAACTAAAATAAAGTTTACCAAAGGAAACTCTCGGACATGAGTAAGGAGGGGAGATGTAATGATGAAGAACTTCAATTCAAAAAAAGTGATTCAGTATTCATATCTATTTCATAAGATGGGGCTATTGGATAGTAAGCAATTCAAACAAATTGAGGAATACCATGGATTCAAGTGTAAGAAGCATAGTTAACGTCTGTTTCAAAAATGAAAAAAGACAGACTCAAGTGAAGTTGAGTCTGTCGTAAAAATTGCATCTCAGGGGGTGAGATATAAGCTAGTATTCTTTTTTGATTTTCATTGTTAAGATTTCCTAAAAGGCTTCAATCCTCGGTTACGAATTTCTTTCTTAAGAAGCAGAATCCAGTCTTGATCATTCCCTTGTTTCTCAGCATCACGATAAGCTGCCACCAACTGTTCATTACTTAAGATTTTCATGACCAACCTCCCAGGAATGTATAAAATATAGAATTTTCTATATTTTCTATTTATTCTACATAGAAAACACTCATTTGAAAAGGTTTTTTTATAAATTACGTCTAAAGTAGTATTTTTAGTTATTATGTAGAAAAAGGTTTAGAGGAGACGTTTTTTGTCTATATAAAAAAGTTGGACTCATCGAGGTCATGTAGAAACTTGTCATCTAACTCCTATCGATCGCTATTCACCTTAGATTCATAAAAGTCAAAAGAATATCACGATTAATTAGTTTGAAAATTTTAATTTTTGTGATAATATTACACGCATAAGGAACTTTAACCTCTTTGACTACCTATACTGTAAGGTTCCAGGCTTAACATGAATACATATAAAGGGGGATATCCATTTGTCCGAGATAATACAAACAACTGTAGGTGAATTACTCGAAGAAAAAGCTCGTATACAGCCTGAGGTTGAAGCGGTCGTTTACGCAGACAGAGGATTAAGATGGTCTTATCATGAATTTAATCAACAGTGCAGGCAGGCTGCAAAGGGGTTTATGGATCTTGGGATCAATAAAGGAGATCATATCGCGATATGGGCTTCTAACACTCCTGAGTGGTTAGTAAGTCAGTTTTCGACGGGCAAAATGGGAGCTGTACTGGTAACCGTAAATACTAATTATCGTACTGCTGAATTAGAATATTTATTAAAGCAATCCGACAGTAAAACGATTATTTTGATGGAAGAGTTCAGAGGGGCTTCCTATATAGACATGTTGTATGAAATATGTCCTGAATTGAAAACGTCTAAACCCGGGGAATTGGAGAGTTCAAAACTTCCATATTTAAAGAATGTCATTGTCTTAGGGGAGAACGCATATCCAGGTACATATAGCTGGCAGGATATTATGGATAGAGGAAATGATGTTGAGGAAGGGAAGTTGGATGAAAGACTTTCGAGCCTGTCCCCCAATGATGCCATCAACATGCAATACACGTCAGGCACGACTGGATTTCCTAAAGGAGTCATGCTTATTCACTCTAATATCGTAAATAATGGATATAATATTGCCGGGTGCATGAGATTGACGAACGAAGACCGTTTATGTATTCCTGTTCCATTCTTCCATTGCTTCGGCTGTGTATTGGGTACACTTGCATGTGTATCGGTTGGGGCTACTATGGTTCCATTACAGGAGTTCGATCCGAGACAGGTTCTGCAAACGGTGCAGGATGAAAAATGTACTGGTCTTCACGGGGTGCCAACCATGTTTATTTCGGAGTTGAACCTTCCAGACTTTGATCAATACGATCTTTCCCATTTGCGTACTGGAATTATGGCGGGAAGTAACTGTCCTATCGAAGTCATGAAGGGCGTCATGGATAAAATGGGGGCAGATGAGATAACCATTGCCTACGGTCAGACAGAATCTTCCCCTGTCATTACTCAGACACGTACCCATGACCCGATTGAATTAAAGGTAGAAACGGTTGGAAAAGCCTTGCCAAATGTAGAGGTGAAGATTGTAGAGCCTGGATCGAACAGGGAACTTCCCCACGGGGTACAGGGTGAGTTGTGTACTCGTGGGTATCACGTCATGAAAGGGTACTACAAGAATGAAGAGGCTACCAGGTTAGCCATAGATCCTGAAGGTTGGCTGCATACTGGAGACTTAGCGGTCATGGATGAACACGGCTATTGTAGAATTACAGGAAGATTAAAAGACATGATCATTCGAGGCGGTGAGAATATTTATCCGAGAGAAATTGAAGAATTTCTTTATTCCCATCCAAAGGTATTAGATGTTCAAGTCATTGGAATCCCTGATGAAGTCTATGGTGAAGAAGTTATGGCCTGGATTATTTTGAAGGAAGGTCTAACCGCAACACCAGAAGAGATTAGAGAATATTGTACAGGGAAGATATCCCGTCATAAAATTCCAAGGTATATCGAGTTTACTGATTCCTACCCAATGACAGCTTCAGGGAAAATTCAAAAATTTCGTTTAAGAGAGCAGGCGAAAGAAGCAGCCCTGCCTAAAAGTAATTAACGATTTGAAAACGCTTCCTTAAAAAGGACATTCCCAATTCATCGGGAATGTCCTTTTCATAGGGATACATAAGTATAATAGGAGTAGTAGATAACTGAAACTTCAGAGACTATTTGCTAAAATAAAGGAAAGACTTAAGAAATGATTAACGATAATATAATTATGTTAACAACAGGAAGGGGATTATCTGTGTACGTTTTTGTTTATGGGACGTTAAGAAAACACGAAAGCAATCATTTTTTATTAAAGGAAGCCATATTGATGAGGGAACAAGCTTGGGTGGAAGGTGTTCTTTACGATACAAAAAGAGGATATCCCGCACTAAAAGAAGGCAATGGGACTACTTATGGCAAATTATATAAAATTAACTCCAGTATATTATCACCGTTGGATGAATTGGAGGATTTCATCGAAGAACGTGAAGACAACCTTTATATACGAAAGCTTAAACTGGTTCAAACAGATAATGGACCGCAGGAAGCTTTTGTGTATTATTCTGAAAACGAAGAATTGTTCCAGGAAGAAATTCAATCAGGAGATTGGAAAGTACATCAGTTTCTAAATGACAAGCCTGATAGAATACTTTATTTTGCGTATGGTTCGTGCATGGATGATGAGCGTTTTAAATTAGCTCATGTAGATCACCATTTCAAAAACTGTCTTGGTGGAGGAGTTTTGGAAGGATATTCTATGAAGTATCTCTTTAAAGTACATGATGGTGGCCGGGGCGACATTATTGAGGATGGAGGGACAATGGAAGGGGTAGTTTATGATCTCCCTCAACAAGCAGTAGAATACTTGTTCACGAGAGAAGGGGTAGCCCCTGGATGGTATAGAGCAGCTTTCATCGACGTACGGATTGGCAGGAAGCTTTACAAGGACGTATTGACCTTTATTGTGAAAGGTAAGTGTCAGGAAACCTGTCCCCCAGATCATTATGCAAAAGAGATTCTACGTGGCAGTCGGCCACATGTAAGCAAGTCCTATCATGAGAAATTACAGCAACAATTAGTTGGAATAGGGATGACAGAAGAACAGGTGCAGAATCTTCTTGACTAATAAGAATAGATGTACGAATGAGTTCCGGGAGGTGAAGTCATGAAGGTAAGTGATGATCTATTATTCACTGCAATAGAATCACATCACTGGGACTATCCAGATCGATTGATACCGAGTGAAGTGGATAGTTTACACAGTGAGGGAATCGTTGCAATCAAAAACAAACAGTTGAAAAATGTCTTTGCTAATAAGGTACCTAAATTCATTATAAACGATTTGAATGAACTTCATGAAAAATGGAAGGTGATTGAAGGCTTTTATGGAAAGGAATCCTTTAGTATGTGGATCAGGGAGCCACTTATCGATCAGGAAGAGCAGTTCATCCAATCACATGATGGTATGATGGAAGAGCGTTATGAGGGACTGGTATTTGATCTGAATCAGAATCATTTCATCAATTCACCTTCTCATAGAGTCATTACAGTTGAAAGTGACCTTCACATTCATGATCTTGTAGAAATCAGTTCCTCCATATGGGGATATCGGGAAGAAGACAAGCCGGTCATCTTTAAACAAAGAAAAGAGTTTATAAGCAAATGGGGAACGGATGGTGGGTTCACATTAGCTTACAATAAGGAGGGGCATCCCGTTGGATACGGAAATTATCGGTTGAGCCGTGATCATGAATTCCTATACCTCAATGGAGGAGGGGTGCTAAAAGAAGCAAGGCATGAAGGAGTATATTCTTCATTAGTGGCCCATCGATTGGAAATGGCAAAACGTGCGCAATGTCGGTTTGTTACCTGTCAGGCCAGAGTCGGCCACTCTGCTCCCATTCTTAAGAGGTTAGGGTTCCAAGCGTTTTCAACCTATCAATACTGGGTAGTGAATAGAAAGGCGCGATAAGCACGTGAAAATAGTCGCTTTGTGTGAAATGGGGTAGTACGATGGATGTTTTACTACAATTGGTCGATCAATTTGGATATATCGCCATGTTTCTTTTTAGCTGGATTGTTTTTTTAGGATTACCGGTACCTAACGAACTCGCTGCTGCACTATCGGGATATTTATCTGAATGGAGAAATTTCAACCCGTATACCTCCTTTTTCTTTATGTATAGTGGATTAATCTCCTATGGAATCTTCGCCTTTTTAAATGGCCGATACTTCGGAACAAGACTAATATCTCGCTTTATGAAGGGAGATAAATCAAGGAGACTCATTGACAATGGTGAAAAATGGATAAATAAGTATGGTCCATTTGCCATTTCATTCAGTTATTTTATACCAGGCATCCGATTATTCATGCCTTATATTGCAGGAACGTCTAAAGGGATTTCTTTCCTGAAGTTTCTCTTATATGCTCTTCCGTCTGCTTTTGTTTGGGGATTTGTGTATTTTCAGATTGGGAGGTATTTTCCAAAAAGTTTTCAGGGATTACTGGAAGAAGTGAGCGTGAAGGCAGGAATCATTTTCTCCATTTTATTCATCGGGGTTATCGTGTACAGTATTGTTATTACCTTGAAAAAAACCTCTAATACTTCGAAATGGAAAAAGGTACGCTATAGAAAATAAGAAAAGACTGATCAAAGATGCCTTCTCCTTTAATCAGTCTATCTATCTTGTTCATCTTTTATTATAGTAAAATACTTCCCGAATACACCCAACGCTTTAATTGTGGTCCTTGAGC
Source organism: Rossellomorea aquimaris (assembly GCF_003315075.1). Classification (GTDB taxonomy): domain Bacteria; phylum Bacillota; class Bacilli; order Bacillales; family Bacillaceae_B; genus Rossellomorea; species Rossellomorea aquimaris_C. The sequence continues at coordinate 487,524 of NZ_QNRJ01000001.1, read as the reverse complement.
CATTTTCATCCTCATATATTTTACCGATTGTGTTAAATAGCAAGTAGCCATTTTTAACATTTGAGCCTGTTTCAATCAGGGTTGAATAAGAATTTCCTTCAAGTTTCTTCGTACAGGTTATAGATTCATGACATTCAATATTGTATTCATCCAAAAGCCATGAATAAAATTGTTCTTCATTAGGTCGGTGGGTGCTCATGTAAAAAACCATTAATACTAAAGTGAACATACCAATTCTTTTTAATCCGTCTCTCACCATAATCGAACCTCTCCTACAATTTCCTCCTATAATATACCATATTTTCTTATTAAAAGTGGTAGTTTCACAAAAAAATGACAAATCAGTTAGTAGTTGAACTTATAGCTCTGTAAGAATATACTATTAGCATAGTACATTCATAAAGGAGGTTATTGAATTGATTCACAAAACTTGGACGGAAAACAATACCGGGAAAAAGGTAAAATGTGTACATACGGACGCAAAGAAATATACAGTTGAAAATGTTTTATCCATTGGAAAAGAATACGAAGTGAAAAACGAATCTGAAGAGTATTACTTCGTCATTGATGAAAGTGGTAAAATGGGAGGCTTCTACAAAGAGTACTTTGAAGAGGTGTAAGCCACCCCTTTCTGGCTGGTTTCTTCTAATATGAAGAGACCGGCTTTTTTTGATGGCTACTAAAATATGATGCAAATGGGGAGAAGAGAATGAAACACTCTTTTAGTAAGCGAATCATTTCGATGGAGGACCATGCATCTCTCATTAACCTGTTCAATAGTTATGAAACGGAAGTATATGGAGAGGTTCAAACGAGTGAGGCTGATATTCAAGAAATGATTGAATCTATTCCTGAAGCTGACCGAAGAGGGCTGTGGCATGATGGGAATTTAGTAGCTATCTCCATTCTTACTGAAAAAGATCACCGTTTACCTTCATTACTCATTGCCCTTCCAAACGATCATATGGATCTCTATATAGGTGAGTTGGCAGAAGAGCTTTTTATATCAGCCAGGAGAAAGAAAGAAACGAGTTCCGACTCAAAAACCATTATCCTTTCTGCTAATCTTGAGGAAGAGAAGAAGGCTTTTGAGAAATATGGATTTATACCAACCCGTTATTGGTTCCAGATGAAAAAAGAGCTAAAAGATCTATCTATTGCATCCGTCTCTTCATCTTACTGTATTTCTAGTTTCAATCCCGATACCGACGCTGAGAGTCTTCATCAGGTATTTGAAGAGGTGTTCTCAGACCACTTTGATTATCATCCATCCAGCTTGGATGAATTTAAGAAGCGTTTTCTTCGTCCTTCATTTGACCCTGATCTCTGGTTTGTATTAAGAGAAGGGAATGACCTTGTAGGCTTTGTCTTTTGCACGGTTAACAATGAAACAAATTTAGGGGAAATCACCCATTTGGGGATTCGCAAAAAGTGGCGTCGGAAAGGGCTCGCCCACTATTTGCTTTATTATACTTTTTCAAAATTGAAAGACGAAGGAATGACTACAGCAGCTCTATCAGTCGACAGTGATAGCTATACAGACGCAACCATCGTTTATCAAAAAGCTGGTATGTACGTATCTCGAGGGTTCACTCGATATGATTTAAAAGTATAGAAGCTGAAAAGCACCCGATAATGGGTGTTTTTTAACATTTTGATATATCAATGGGTTGCTAGTCCAGGACTAAAATATATTCTTCGTAACAAAATTAGGCAGAGCCTTTGCAGTGTAAGCGTTATTACATGTAGAATGTCTAGTATGTGAAATGGAAAGGATGTCTTAAAATGAATGTTGAACGATTATTACCAGAATCGGTTACTTATATTATAAACGAGAGAAAGCAATTATTCTCTTCTTCTGAGCATTCTTCATTAATTGGAGAAGGAGGGTATACCGCTAGTGAAGACTATATTATTGAAGATAGTATCATCTCTCTGTCTTTAGGGAAAAATCTTCTTCTTAAGGGACCCACTGGTTCAGGGAAAACGAAGCTATCTGATACCTTATCATCCATCTTCTCTCAACCGATGCACAGTATAAATTGCTCGGTTGACTTAGATGCAGAAGCATTACTGGGTTATAAAACAATCAGCGAAAGAGACGGAAAAAACACCATTGAATTCATTGAGGGACCTGTTATTCAAGCGATGAAAAATGGGCATCTCCTTTATATTGATGAAATTAATATGGCCAAGCCTGAAACGCTGCCGATCTTAAATGGTGTGTTGGATTACCGCAGAAGTATAACGAATCCATTTACAGGGGAAATAGTCAAAGCCGCCCCTACATTCGGTGTAATAGCGGCCATCAATGAAGGGTATGTAGGCACGGTCCCGTTAAATGAAGCGTTAAAAAATCGTTTTGTTGTAATCGATGTGCCATATATCGAAGGGGAAACGTTAAAGAGTGTGATTGAAAGTCAAAGCAAGCTGTCCGATTCTAAGCTTATTACTCAATTTGTAGACTTGTCTTCGGATTTATTGGTTCAAGTGAAAAATGGCCAAATTTCAGAGGAAGCGGCTTCCATACGTGCCCTATTGGATGCCTGTGATTTAGCCGTGTACTTACCGGCAAAAAGGGCTATACAACGCGGAATCGTTGATAAACTGGAAGATGAACGAGAAAAAGCGGCTATTCAAAATATAGCTGAAACCTTATTTGAATGAGGGACTTGTAATGCATCGATTTATTCAATTTAATGATGAAACCATAGACTCTTTTTTAGTAATGGAAATGGCTGATTTGACGAAAACACTTTCCAAAAATGCCGATATGAACTTGAAATACGGACCGTTTTCTTATCTGGATTATAAAGAAGGAACGGTTTATGTCAGTCATTTTTGGGATCACCGAAAAAAAGAAGAAGAAGTACATGGATTGAAAAGTGATATTTATTTAAGGACGATCGGTAATCTTCATGAAACCACGAACGATGATGTTATCGATTATATTGAGAAGGTGAAAGCAACTTCTGTTCCCCGGTTTGCCAAGCAGTTATTTGTCATTGGTGAAGAAGCTCGCTTAGAGGAAATTTGTAAATCCAAGCGTCCGGGAACAAAGAAGTCATTTGAAACGAGAAGAAAATTATATCGCCAGCACTTCGAGGCACAGCTTAAAGTAAATATTACGAAAAGTGTTTTCACAGATGCTCTATTTAATTCAATATTCCTACTTCTCCATGCACAATCTCCTTTAGAAGAACCTGTTCGGATAAGTGAGGATATTGATTTAGCAATGCCCTTTTTACATCGGCAAATCACGCGCTTCTTTGAAACCCGTAACACAAAAGATGTAGTAAGAATTTGCCTGGAAATGGTAGACGTAATCGATGAGATTGTTAGAAAAGATATGTTAAATGAATACTTCCATTTGCCTGAAGATGTGTATAACACGGAGGAAATGTTTACTGAAACATTTGACGATTTAAAGAGAAAAGATCCCCTTGCTAATCAGGATGTGTTGGAAGAAGAGAGCACAGGGGAGGAAGAAGTGATAGATGAAGAATTCCGTACCTGGCACCGGGAAACGAGTGACAAAGGGGAGTCATTCCTTCAGTTTGACTTAGACCAAGGAAGTCAATCCGATCTTATGGGCGAAGGTGTCCGTGAAGGGGATGATGGAGACCAGGCAATGGCTATGGTACAGGGCTCAGCTAAAGAAACGGAGCAGGAGCAGTACCAAAATGTGAGGGCAGAGGAGCAAGAAAGAGATGAACTTGGTGGAGGGGAAGGTGAGTATGGAAAGGACAATCGCTTTGCTGTACCTCACTTTATTTCGCCAACCATTCCTACTTCAGAAGACAAGCACTTGTATAACCTTAACAAAGGGTTAATCGCTCCTTATCAAAAGAAGCTTCAAAGAATGATCGAGAAAACATTGGAGCATAAGCGAATCCAGCCTAGAAGTGATTTGCACTTCGGTAGGCTGAACAAAAAGTTATTGCGGTTCATTACTGACGATAATCCAAGACTTTTCTATAAGAAACTGAATCCATCTTCTGAAATAGATGCCGTGTTTTCATTATTGGTAGACTGTTCCGGTTCTATGTATGACAAGATGGATCAAACCAAGCTGGGAATCACGTTATTTCATGAATCGTTAAAGTCCGTTCGCGTGCCGCATGAGGTTATCGGCTTTTGGGAAGATACCAACAGGGCCACAAAGACCAGTCAACCAAATTACATGAATCCTGTACTGGACTTCTATTCTTCCTTAAAACCTAACAGTGGCTCAGAAATCATGCAGCTCCAGCCTGAAGAAGATAATCGGGACGGCTTTGCCATTCGGTTAATGACAGAACGGATCCTCAGACGGAACGAAAAACAAAAATTCCTTCTGGTCTTTTCTGATGGTGAGCCAGCAGCGATGGATTATGAGCAAAACGGGATCGTTGATACTCATGAGGCTGTATTAGACGCAAGAAAACAAGGAATTGAAGTCATCAACGTTTTTTTAGCGAACGGAGAAATAGATGAGGGGCAAAGAAAAACCATTCAGAACATTTATGGGAATTACAGTATTCTTGTTTCAGATGTAGAAGAACTCCCTGAAGTGTTGTTTCCTTTATTACGGAAGCTTCTGTACAAAAGTATATAGATGAAGGACCAAGACGATTACATGGGAACCATGTGGTCGTCTTTTTTTGGGAAAGGAGGAATTAAAATCAGTCCTTAGGCTGAAATAAAATCAATCATCCATCTCATTCGGATTACCTTTACCTGCAATATACTGAAAGTAATAAAATGAAAGGCGATGGATAAGATGAACAATATTTCTGATATGAATGCCACGATTCATGAATATCACAGGATGAATCACATCTTGAATCAAAAAGGATGGAGGCAAGAAAAAACCACTAAGAAACAAGTTTTCTCTCCATGGTTTGGTAAGAATCTGTAAGTGGAAAATCCGTCAAGTTCGAAAAAAAGAGGAAAAAAATGTATAATGAAAGAATGACTATTCTCACTATTCGTAGAAGGTCATTCTTTTTTGTATGGTGAAAAATGATATAAATGCGAGTCGTATTCACGATGAAGGGAAGGTTAATAAATAAAGAGATGAGGAAAAAATTATAAAAAAAGGGAGGTCACGGTGATTATGCATGAGTTAGATATGCACCATATTTTTGAACTGGGACTTATTTTAGTGATGATCGCAGCAGGTATCACGGCAATTGCCAAGAAATTCAAACAACCATATCCAATTGCCCTAGTCATTGTAGGTGCCCTTATCGGGTTATTCAATATACCAGTCCTTGGGCCCCTCAAGGATTTTATAACAGAAGGAGAAGTATTTAATTTTGTCATTATCACATTATTTTTACCAGCGCTTCTGGGTGAAGCAGCTTTGAAGCTGCCTTTTACCCATTTGCGTGCGAATAAGGAGCCGATTATTGCCTTGGCTTTTGGGGGAACATTCATTTCGTTCTTAATTATCGGCTTTTCAGCGTATTACCTTTTTAACTTTTCCATTCCGGCAGCATTTGTTTTTGGGGCATTGATGAGTGCGACAGACCCTGTCAGTGTACTATCCATATTCAAGAGTGTAGGAGTAAAGAAGAGGTTGGAGGTTGTCATTGAAGGTGAAAGTTTATTTAATGACGGTTTAGCCGTTGTATTGTTCAATATATCCGCTTATTATTTACTATCCTATATTGATGCAGGCTGGTCCGGACTCGGGAGTGGCATTTGGGAGTTCATCCGGGTGGTATCCTTGGGTGTCATTATTGGAAGTTCCCTCGGTTATGCGTTTTCCGTTTTAACCAAGTACTTCGATGACTATCCGTTGGAAATTATATTCAGTGTGATTTTGTTTTATGGTTCATTCCTCCTTGCAGAGAGCGTCCATGCTTCAGGTGTTATCGCGGTCGTGATTGCAGCTCTTATATTCGGTAATTACGGCGGGAAAATCGGTATGAGCCCTACAACAAAATTGAACATAAATAGTTTTTGGGATGTAGCCGCGTTACTTGCCAATTCCCTCGTTTTCTTAATGGTCGGACTTGAAATAACGAGGATAGACTTTATTGAAAAATGGCCTTATATTTTCGCAGCCATTCTCTTAGTACTTCTGGCAAGAAGTATTGCAGTCTATACAAGTTTATCTCTCATCGGGAACTTCCCTCATAAATGGAAGCATATTTTGAATTGGGGAGGCTTGAAAGGATCGTTATCAATCGCCTTGATCCTCAGCCTTCCGAGAGATTTCCCAGGAAGAGAAGACGTCTTGATCCTTGGGTTTAGTGTGGTATTATTCAGCCTTGTCATCCAAGGATTGACAATCAAACCCTTGATCAATCTTTTAGGGATTAAACCAAAAGAAGGGGGACATGTGGAATTTGAAAAATTGCTCAGTCAACTCCACAGATATGAAACAGCCATTGGAGAGATCCATCGTGTAAAACAAAAGCTCTATATTACAGATCCTGTATCCAATGAGCTGGTCGATATGTATACAAAAAGAATCGACATGTTAAAAGCCCAATTGGATAATTTATTCAAAAAAAATCCAGTAATAAAAGCAGATCAGCTAACGACACTGAGAAAACACGCACTATACGCAGAATATGAGGCCGTCGCAAAACTGGAAAAAGAAGAAATCATCACAAGCTCCATTGCGGAAAAGGAGTATGATGCAATAACGGATAGCATTGTTCACAATGAGGAGAAATAGCAAAAGGTTCATTTAGTTGTTTTTCGGCTCAGAATATAGTAATCAGAAAGTAAAAGAGGGGCCAACCGGCTCCTCTTTTACTTTCTGATTTCAATGAGTTTCTGTTTTAAGTCGTTTTCCATCGTGACCATTTCCTGTTCTGCCTGCTGACGTTTCTGTCGTCCTTCTGCTTGTATGGCCAAGGTTTCTTCAATGGTGGAAATAAGGTTTTCTTGTGTTTTCTTCAATGTTTCAATATCAATGATTCCTCGTTCATTTTCTTTTGCTGTTTCAATGCTATTCGTTTTAAGCATCTCTGAATTTTTAAGAAGGAGCTCATTGGTGGTCCGCGAAACCTGTTTCTGAGCGGCTACAGCCTTTTGTTGATTCAGGAGAGTCAGGGCTATGGCAATTTGATTCTTCCAAAGAGGAATGGCTGTGAGTACAGATGCCTGTATTTTTTCTGCCAGTGCCTGGTTCGTATTTTGAATTAGGCGTATTTGGGGGGCAGACTGAATGGTCATTTGTCTACTTAGCTTTAAATCATGGATCCGTTTATCCAATCGATCCAGAAATTGCATCGTATCATTGACTTCCTGATAAATTAACTCGTCATCCGTTTCTTCTGCTTTCTTGCGTAATGAGGGAAGCAGCGTATGTTGAATCTCTTCCCGTTTAATTTCAGCTGCTGCAATATACATATTCAGGGCTTGAAAATAGTCTTTATTTTTTTCATACAGGGTTTCCAATAGTCGATTATCATCAAGCAGGGTCTTTTTTGAATGTTCGAGTCTGACTGAAATGCGATCGATCTGTGAGCCGATCTTTTGGTATTTGGAAAGGACCTCCTGCAGGGAGGAAGTGACTTTACGGAAAAGCTTTTTGAAAACTCCCTTTTGTTTGGTATTCAGTTCATCAGGATTCATTTGCTCGAGCTTTTTCATTAAATCTCCTAACACATCGCCAATGGGACCGATGTCCCGTTTTTGTACATGATCGAGCATGGAGTGGGAGAAAGTAGAAAGCTGGGTCTGAGCGGCAGTTCCATATTTTAAAATCGCTTCATAGTCTTTATAGTCGATCTGAGCAGCTAATTGCTTTGCCTTTTCCTGCTGTTCTTTTGGTAAGCGGTCGAGTAGCAAAGGAGACTTTGTCTGTTCACTTACAGCAGGCATTTCATCTCCAAACGGGTTGGAAAGCAGCAGGTCCAGTTCAGATTGTTCATTTCGTTGCTCCATCATAAAACCTCCGATATCTATTTTAAGTCTTTTTTATGAGATAAATGTTGATTGGCGAAGTTTAGTTCAAACTGTAGTGTATCCATATCATTAGCCAATACGTTTTGCAGGTCTTTCTCCAATGACCCTGTCAGATCATCAAGTGTGGTCCGGGTTTGTTGAAGGGATAAGAAGGCTTCTTTGTTCTTCCCGGGTTGTGCAGCAAGAAACGTATATTTTTCTGTGATTTCAACAACTGAATCCAGATGGTAGAAGAAAAATGATTCTGCAGAAAAGAATCTTTTCGGCTCTTTCTTTACGAGTTGATAAATTCTTCTGCTCAATCTGTTCAATTCGAGGATTTGCTTAAAAGCCCCAAGTGACCTTACCCTTAATTGTTGTTTTTGAAGGCGTTTTACTTTTTCTTTCGCTTCTTTTAAATTCTTGTTAATATATCGAAATTCCTGTGAGGAAAGTCCATTTTTTTTCAGCCACCATCTCTTTTGCAGCCCCTTTACGATGAAGAAAAGGAGAATACCCGTACCGAGACCTGACAAGAATGTAAGAGGGAATCCTAAGTCAAATAGGAGTAAGTAGGCGATAAAACTACTGATCCCTATACTGAATGAGATGACTGTTCTTACTGAAAATTGAAGAAATGTATTCATTTCATCTACCCCTTCATAAAGATGCTTACGTTAGATACGATTTAATGAGCAAAAAGGTTTCATATTCATACTCTTATTTTATTGTAAACGAAGGTGAAATGGAAATATAGACACCTATTATTACAAAGTCTGAAATCGATGTCAGGATTTGACACCATTCTTTCAATTTCTTAACATTTCTCAGATTCATGATTAAATAAAAAACATTTTTGATAGAATGGGTAAGTACATTGACAAGACAGGTGTGTGGATATATGAAAAAATGGTTCATTGTTCTGATCTTATTCTGTTTTACTGCCTCTATCGTATCAGCACAAGAAAATAATGTGAATAAACCTAAAAATATCATTAGTGATTCGGCTATCATTATAGATTCTAAAACAAAGAGTATATTGTATTCGAAAAATTCGACTAAACGGATGAATCCCGCAAGTATTACAAAAATTGCTACAGCTATTTATGCAATCGAGCATGCCAACCTGAATGACGAGGTGGTAATAAGTGAGAAAGCAAGTAATACAGAAGGCTCCACCGTTTACTTGGAAGCAGGAGAAAGGGTTTCTTTGGAGCAGTTGCTACAAGGGCTGATGGTCAACTCCGGTAATGATGCAGCGGTTGCCATTGCTGAACACACCGAGGGCTCCGTTCAGCAATTTGTTGAAAAATTAAACGTTTTTTTAAAAAACGAAATTGGCGTAGAGAATACGAATTTTGAAAACCCTCATGGACTGTTCGGTAAAAATCATTATACAACGGCTTATGATATGGCAGTGATTACTAGCTATGCTTTAAAGAACAAAAAATTTCAAGAGCTTTTTAGTTTGAAATCAATTGATTGGTCGACTGAGGGATGGAAGACTACTCTTTATAATCATCATAAGATGGTGAAAGGGGAACTTCCTTATCCGGAAGTGACCGGAGGGAAGAATGGGTTCATTGATGAATCCAAACATACGCTTGTGACTTCAGCTGAAAATAAAAATCTCTCTCTGGTCGTTGTTACGATGAAGGCTCAGTCCAAGAGAGCTATCTACTCAGATACCAGAAAACTACTTGATTATGGATTAAGTGGTTTCACCAGAAGCTCTATTCCAAAGAATTCGGTCTTTCACTATGAGGATACTTCTTTTGAGCTTGATCAGGATTTCCAATTTACTCAGCCTGCGAATGGGAAGTTTACTGAGAGCCTGGATCGAAATGGAGTATTAACACTATATAACGAAGATCAGGAAGAAATGGCTTCAACAAAGCTCAGTCCTGTGATGAAATCTCCCGTAACACATAAAAACGCAGTTGCTTCGAGTGAAAGCTCAGGATTATTTTTCGGAGATGAATTACGTCAACAAATCCTTTTTTACCCATTTTTTATTTACATGATCCTGCTTTTCATTATGGGAATTTCCATTTTCAGAAGAGGATCTGTCAAAAAATAATCTTTTAAATGTAAAAAAAGGGAGCTTGCGGGCTCCCTTTTTTCATTGACTTTCTTGTTTTTCTAATGATGGTTGATGATGATAAAGGGTTTTACCAATCAGCGTTTGTAAGATGAGAAATGCCCCTCCCACTGTCCAATATAGGGGTAAGGCAGCTGGCGCATTAAATGAAAAAATAAAGATCATAATGGGCGAAAGATAGCTCATTATTTTCATTTGGGCCTGCTGTTCTGCAGGGATATTCATCAAAGATACCCGAGCTTGGGCTAAATAGACCAAGCCAGCAATAATGGCCATTATATAGTCCGGCTGCCCCAAATTAAACCATAGAAACGAGTGGCTTGCGATTTCAGATGATGACCGAATCGCATAGTATAACCCGATCAATATGGGTGTTTGAATTAACAAAGGTAAACATCCCATATTAAGAGGATTCACTCCATGTTTTTGGTAAAGCAACATCATTTCTTGCTGCAGTTTCTTCTGTTCATCTTTATCTTTCGCTTCTTTTATCTTTTTTTGCATTTCCGTCATCTCCGGCTTTATTAAAGCCATTTTCCCTTTCATATCCTGTTGATTCTTATACGTTTTAAGCATAAAAGGAAAAAGGACGAGACGTATGAAAATGGTAATGAGAATGATCGCAAGACCAAAGTTTCCATCCAGGAAGGTACCTATTTCATGGATGAGAAACGAAAATGGGTTAACAAGATAGTCGTGAAAGAACGCTCCTTCAGTTGTTGCACTTTGACACCCTGATAGAGTGAATAATGTAAGTAGCATGATGAATGAAATTTTTCTCAATGATAATTCCTCCTCTGTATAAATGCTTGTTGGTTAAAAACAAACAGAAGAGGATTCTTCGTCATTATCGGTATGATAAAATTGAAATTTCATGCATGTAATGAACCTGATCCCGATAGGAATAATATCACTAGCCTCAACGCACTTGGCAATGATATTTGGTCCTTCAGCCCTCTTATCATAGGGTCGTACGTATAGATGAAATGTACCAGGGATGTGATTCCAAATCATAGCGACGATAAATAGTAATACTATAGTTAAATGTAATGGACTAAAGTAAAAGTCTACTAAGTCTTGTATAATGATAAATGTCACTGGAGAAGACTCCTTCAATTTACTGATAAAATGAATGGTTAAAGCTTAAACTCTATTCCAGTTAAAGTATACAGCTAAATGGAATAAGAAACTATGGTAATTGTACATACGAATAAGTGAACAAAAGGATTCAAAAAAATAATTTATTAAATAGGGATGTTATACAGGATGAAATATCTATTAGTCGGGATAGGTGGAGCGTTAGGAAGTTTGTGCAGGTGGGGAATTAGTTACCTCTGGACGATTCAAAATGGATTACCGTTTGCGACACTAACGGCGAATCTCCTGGGAAGCTTTCTATTGGCTTATTTCTATAGTCGATGGTCTTCTAAATATGAAAAATCGTATTTACTTATTGCAACAGGGTTCTTGGGATCTTTTACAACTTTTTCGACACTTAGTATCGAGTTGATCACCTTTATATTGCAGAAGCAGTGGGGCATGTTTTTCGTGTATATGACCATAACTTCTTTTGGTGGGGTCCTTTTAGCATGGCTGGGTTTTGTCTCGGGAAGAAAAGGGAAGGTGATCAGTCATGGGCGTTAACATATGGTTGATAGCATTAGGGGGAAGCGTTGGGGCAATCGGACGGTATTTGGTTGCGAACGCCGTTAAGCGGTGCAGTAGTTCGTATTTTCCGAAAGCGACCCTGTTGGTTAATGCATTGGGTTCTTTATTTTTGGGGCTATTGGTTGGAAGTGGTGCCGAAGAGAATGCTATGTTTTTTTTCGGAATCGGAGTGTGTGGAGCATTTACTACTTTCTCAACCTTTAACTGGGAGGTATTGAGGCTTCTCCAGGGGGAAGTGAAAATGGGGCTCTTTTATTTCTTCGGAAGTTATTTCGTTGGAATTGTATTTGGAGTGGCTGGATATGCAATGGGTATGGCATTTTAAGATGATGACATACCCATTTTGAAAGATTCCCAAGGGGCTAAATCCCACCTTTAGAGAGCCCGCAATTCATCCATTAATCAACCACTATATACGCAATCATTGGACCATTACGATCAATGGTTTCATGTGTTTCACAAATCAGTCTATACGTTCCCTCTTTTGAGAACGCCACATTTACTACGGTTTCTTCTCCTTTTTTCACCGTACCTTTAATATCCGTTCCCTCAATATAAAATGGATGTTCCATGCCGTTTACTCCGTATATCCGTAATTCTACAGGCACCTCTTTTTCTACTACAATCGTTCCAGGGTCCCATCGATAGGACTCAATCTTTTTTCCTGAGGCTGTTTCAGACTTGAATTCCCCAGTGACCAGCTGGATTACTTGTTTGTCACCCGTTTTATCTGATAATGAGACGGTAGGATAGGAGTTTTTAGAGGATAATGCCCATATCGTCCCGACAGTAATGATCATAATGGTCACTAATATGGCGATGATGGAGCCTTTCTTCAATACAATAAAATTCAAATGTTTTTCCTCCCTTTTATTATTAACCTTGATCAACATAGGTCTTTTCTAATAAACCTATGCTTGTACAGGGGGGAACTTGTCAATAATTTAGAGTAGTATAAGTTAAATATTTTTCTTTCGTTCGTATTTTATGTACAATTTGGACATGGAAAAAAGGAGGGTGAAGCATTGAATAATACATGGAGAGTCATGACAACAAAAAGTGATGCAGAGCCTTGGTGGTTTTTTGAAGGCTGGAAAAAAGATATTGTTCAAGAGTGGACATTTAATAACAGGGATGAAGCAACCGAAAGGTTTCTTGAAGAAATGAGACGATTGAGTAAAAGCTATCGTAAGTCAAAAAGTAAGAGGTTGCACTCAATTGCTTTTTGGAACCCGGGTGAAGAGTTTTTTTGCGAAGCGTGTGACGATGATCTACAGGTCTATTACGGTTTGATTATCTTCGAAGGTGATCAACCGATGGAAATTAACAATAAGTCAATCATCGATGAAATCGCAGAACGAATTCCACAGGAATAAAAAAACAGGTCCCTCTTAATTGGATGGACCTGTTGGTTATTAATCAATTACTCCTGTTCGTATGATTTTATTCTCTACTTTCACATGAAAAGAAGCATCTTTGTACAGTTTATCCCACTTTTCCCTCGATAAATCTTCGTGTCCCCTTATACTTTTATACTCCGTGCCAAATCCGATTGGATCCGTCCCTTCCTCTTGAAGCATCAAAATAATTTCTTTGATGTTTTTTTCGATATAGTCCCCAATCTCACTTTCAAGCAATCTCAACGCTTTTGGATCTGACAACTTCATTTCTTCAGACATTTCGAGTAAACGTGATTCGATCTTCAATTTCACTTCAAAGGTCGGTGTTGCTTTTTTCTCTGCTTTTACCTTATGAGATGATTTTATACTATCAATCATAATATAAACCTTATCTTTTTCTTGGCCAAGATGAGCACTTGTTAAGTAAGGTTTGAACTTTTCTAATGGTAGTTCCACTTCGACACTGCCGGCATTATAATCTTCCATAAGAGATCGAATAAAAAAAATCTTGTCTTTTTTAATCTCTTTAATGAATTTATCCCTTGTAAACAATGCGAATCCATCCACTCCAACCTTCCCGTCTGTTGCCTTTAGCAATGGCAGGATGGGGTCTTTGCCAACACTGCCGTAATCGGTGATGAATTCTTGGAGTGTTGGAGAAACCAGCAACTCCGATTCAACGTTTTGCCTGACCAAATTATATAAGTACGTCCCCATATTCGAAGGTCTTTCCGTCATTTGATAATTCAGGATTTGTTCGGCAGTCGTATCAGCTATTGTCAAGTACACCATATTCCCAATGGAAGAATCCCGTTCCAACGTATCAACCAAGTGGGAAATCCCTTTTTCCGCAAGCTCTCTTCCGTAAACTGTTATCCTCAGCTGCCCGGAAACAAGCTTATGATCGGTTTCTAAATTCTGTGAGAGACGGATTCCTTTACTGGTCTTTGACTTACTTATAAGGACCTTTTCAACATCCTGCATGGCCGGGTTAAACTGATAGAGTACCATCGTACCGGTTATTTTTTCATCCTCAGCCTGATCATATCCAACTGCAGTGATCAATCCAAGCTTTTCTAAATATTTTTGCTCCACGCAGCTGCTTAAGAAACATGTACAAAGACAAAGCAGGAGGAGCATGATGTTTCTAATCATACATCTACACCCTTTTTCTTCTTAGAAATGTATTTCAATTTAACCAGCATGAACAGGAAGCATGGATAAACGAACGAAAGAATAAAACTAGTAGTACCAACTTTGTCTGTAATGGTATTCATCGTGATACGATCCTGCACGCAAAGGGATAAAATCCAAAGCAGGATAGCGAAGAGGTAGATGGCTTTTTTTTGAGAAACATTAAATGCTCTTTTCATTCCTCTAGAAGCTGTCCAAAAATAGAGACAAATGTTTGGAAGGATGACGAGCATCCAGAAAGAGACGGCGATGAATTCGAATCTCTCCAAGTTTGGGATCCTCAATATCTTGAACATGGACAGGACTGGCCAGATAGTCTTTAAAAGGGCATCTTCTGAGAAAAAGCCGATACTTACAACGGTCACAACCGTAAAGAGAAAGGTGGAATATCCTGCACCAATAAGGCCATATCTTAGTATTTTTTTCTTTTCCTTGATGTAAGGGTACACAAATAACACCAATTCAAAGCCAATGAGGGTAAAGCTTGATTTATATATGCCCATCAGTATCTGTTTGGGGGAGGATGTTAATACAGGTTGAAGATGATTGAAGTCCATATATTTAATGGGGGTGTAGATCATGAATACTAACCAGAAGGCAAGGATGAGTCCTAAAAAAGCAATTCCGACGACTACCCGGATTCCCCCCAACACACAATAAACCATTAAAAAAATCAATAACGCCATCAAGAGCCATGTGGGCATTTTGGGAAATATCCAGGCTTGGACCATCTCAATATAGTTCATTAAGATCACGTAGGTGACACTGAGATAATATCCAATGTAGAGAATGTTAAATCCTTTGCTGATCCATTTCCCATAAACATCCAAGTGAATGCCGTACAAGTCGGTACTATCGTAAGTTTCAAGCATTTTTACCATGAGATATAGAACAATCGAAACGAGAATTCCAGCTAATACGACAGAAATCCATGCGTCTCTGTTCGCCTCCATGTAAATGACTCTTGGCAGCCCTGCAATCCCGACTCCCGTTTGGGCAGTGTGTAAGATAAACATGATCAAAAAGGCATTAAACATTAACCGTTCCTTTGGATTCACATTAATATTCATACAATTCATCCTTTACTCATCAACGTCTTTCTTCTCTTTTGCTTTCTTCTCAGGGATTCTTCCCTGATCCATGGGGTGATTGGAGATGGGACGTTGGACTAAATACTGATAGGGTAAGCGGAATAGACTGTATTTGAAGTCTGCAAACCTAAATGGGTAAATTGGTGATAGATAAGGTCTGCCTAATGTTGTCACTTTCAGTAAATGAATGAGAATGAAACAGAGGCAAAACATGATTCCCACACCACCGTATAACCCGGCCATGATGATGATTGGGAAACGGATGATTCTCACGGCTGTTCCGATTGCATAGCTTGGAGCAGTGAAGGAGCCCAAGGCGGATATCGCGATGATAATAATTAAAATGTTACTGGTGAACCCAGCTTGCACTGACGCTTGACCGATGACGATACCACCTACAATCCCCATGGTTTGCCCAACCTTTGTTGGTAATCTTGCTCCAGCCTCTCTTAGGAGCTCAATGATGAATTCCAATAATAGAGCTTCAAAAAAAGGCGGGAATGGAACGTTAGATCGTGACTGACCTAATGAAACCAGAAGAGCAGATGGAATTACCTCGTAATGGTATGTTAATACCGCCACATAAGCAGGTGTCAATAGGATGGAGAAGAAGATTGCCACAAAGCGAACCAATCTTAAAAACGTTCCCATATTCCATCTCATATAAATGTCTTCCGTCGATTCAAAGAAATTCATAAACGTAGATGGTCCGATGACCGCTGTAGGACTGCGATCGACAAGTAAACAGATCTTTCCATGAAGGAGTGAGATGGTACAGCGGTCCGGTAGCTCAGTTGTAATAAATTGCGGAAAGAATGTAAATGAATTATCTTCAATCATCTGAGCGAGTACTGTGGAATCAACTATACTATCAACTTCAATTTCCGTAATGCGCTGTCTAAACGTATTTACGTTCTCTTCTTCAGCAATGTCTTTTATGTAAACCATTTGAACTTTTTTCTTAGCTCTTGATCCAATCATGAATGTTTCAACACATAGTTTAGGATCATTAATATTAGAACGAATCAGATTTAAATTCTTCGTGATGGATTCTGTGAAAGAAATTTTAGGACCAAACACAAGGGATTCTGTTTCAGCTTTCTCCAACCCCCTTGTGCCCTTATCAGAAACATCCGCTAATATCCCATGGGTATCACCCTGCTTGAGTATATAAGCAGTTCCATTGACGATGTTATTTACAACGTCATTAATTTGATTCGTCTGTGTAAGTTTCGCAATATTAATCGTATCCTGGATCAGTTGATAATTCAGGTCACCTGTGGATTCCTCAAGTGGCCTGATGATACTGTCCTGCATCGCTGTAGTATTGATTAAATCATCAAAATATACTACTGCAAGCTTCTGTTCGCCTATTGTAATGATTCTGAATACCAAATCTTCACTGTTGCTTACCAGTGAAAGAATTTCTTTATGAAATGTTTCTATATCAAAGCTATGGGGGGACCCGTTTTCAATATCTTTCTTCACTTCTCTACGTCTAAACACAGAATTCAACACCCTAAACCTTAATTTATAGATTAGAATTCCCATGAATCCTGTTCTTAATCACAAGATGGGATTTTTTCATTAAGTCTCTTTTCGCAAAGATTATTGCTTTATAACAAAAGATCTGCTCCGGCTCTGTCAATCAGTGTGTGCTGGATGGTGAGGGGAACTGCTCCGCTTGCAGCTAGCGTTCGGCCGAGCCTCCTCAGCTTAGCCGAACGGGGTCTCGGCACGACCGTACTTCCGCAGGAGTCTGCGCAGTTCCCCTCACCATCTATAAGGAAATTCGACCTCTGCTCTCTTTGCAAATAGCATCAATGTTTATGAAAAGAGTCTTCATTAAAGAGAAAGGTGGTTGATTCATACATATTCTGGAATGGATTTGGGCAAGGTAGGAGTGGAGGTGAAGCAGATGAGCAAGAAGAAAAAAGATGCATCAAAAGCTGTGTTGGGTTCTTCTCAAGTGGAAGGACAAGGTACGACCAACCAGGAATTATCAGGTGGAGTAAAGGCCCCTTCTTCCAGAAACAGAAAGAAAAAATGATGAAGGATCTTTTTTCTTCCTTCATTACATAATGGTGCGTTTGTTACCTTTACTGAGGAGTTCATATATTAAATTGGAGTCAAGTATGGTATAATGGAAACAATCGCAGAAATTATACGATTACACTGGCTACACATAAATGACCACATACTATCTGCAGCATAAATTACCACAATCATTATTTTCCTGTTAGAAAGCATAGCAAGGAAATCCTACTTACCTTAAAGGAGGACGTTCAATGGCTTTTGGTCGTAGAAATCAAGTTGAGGAAGAAATTAAAACAGAGGATACAAAGATTTGGGCTTGTTCCGCCGAAGATTGTAAAGGCTGGATGAGAGATAACTTCAAAAGTGAAGATACTCCTAAGTGTCCGCTTTGTAAAGAAGATATGGTGACATCTACAAAGGTATTACAAGTTGTAGACAATCCACATCCTACAATTAAATCATCCTAGTGGATCGTAGAGAACCAATCTTATCTGATTGGTTCTTTTTTCTTGTCGAGGCAAAATGAGCATCATAAAATTAGGTGTTTTTGAAAAAATTATTAAACTCTTTTTTTATATTTGAATAGGATGTAATGTATTTATGTATTAAAGGAGGTAGCACCATGTCTAACAAGAAAGAGAAAGAAGTTAAAAGCTCTTCAACTGAGAGTAAAGATACTGTATGGGATAGCTTTTGGAAGCTGTCGAAGCCTGTTGAAGTAAATAAAGAAGAAAAAATAGTCAAGTGGTTTTAATCTAATGATAAGGCTGTACATTGCGTATAAGAATACGAATGTACAGCCTTTTGTTTAAAAAATGGGAAACCCTATTGGCACGTTCCCCGTTCTGGAATACAATAAAGGAATAGTAAGATCTATTGGGAGGGGAAAATGTGATTGTAGAAGCAAAACAAGTATTAAAGCAGTACTTTGGATACGACGAATTCAGAGATGGACAAGCAAGTATTATTGAATACATAATGGATGGAAAAAACACAGTAGGGATCATGCCGACAGGAGGAGGGAAATCGCTCTGTTACCAAATTCCTGCTCTAATGCTTGATGGAGTTACACTTGTTATTTCTCCACTCATATCTTTAATGAAAGATCAGGTGGATTCGTTACTTCATCAAGGGATTCCAGCAACCTACATTAATAGTACGCTATCGAATAGTGAAGTAGAGACCAGGATGGAAGAGATTTCTTCAGGTGAATACAAACTCGTTTATATTGCTCCTGAAAGATTGGAATCATTTGGATTCATCCGATTCCTCAATTCTTTACCCATTCCCCTGGTAGCTGTTGACGAAGCCCATTGTTTATCCCAATGGGGTCATGACTTCAGACCAAGCTATTTAGGGATTTATAACGCTGTTAATCAACTACAATCAAATCCCACCATTCTCGCCCTGACCGCGACTGCAACTCCACAGGTACAAGCTGATATCCTTCATCATTTACATATTCCAGATCAATATAAAGTATTAACTGGTTTTCAACGGACGAATTTGTTCTTCCAGGTTGTAAAAGGTGAAGATCGTAAGCGTTGGGTTGAAAGGTATGTACAAAAGAATCATCAGGATTCCGGCATCATTTACTGTGCAACACGGAAGGAAGTTGAAAACCTTTATATTTATCTTGATAAAAAGGGATTTTCCGTCGGGAAATATCATGGCGGGCTGCATGACACGGTAAGGCAGGAACAGCAGGAAGCCTTCCTGAATGATTCCATTACCATCATGATTGCGACCAATGCATTTGGGATGGGGATTAATAAATCAAATGTACGCTTTGTGATTCATTACCAAATTCCGAAGAATATGGAGGGATACTATCAAGAGGCTGGTAGGGCAGGTCGTGATGGAGTGGACAGCGAATGTGTCTTATTATTTTCACCTCAGGATATCCAGACACAGCGGTATATCATTGACCTAAATATCGTAAATCAGGAATTACATGATAATGAGATGCAGAAATTACGCGAAATGGTTGATTTTGTCCATACAGAAGCATGTCTGCAGAACTACATTTTAGCGTATTTTGGGGAACAAGTAGAGGAAGCATGCGGTCATTGCAGCAATTGCTTGGATGATAGGGAATCCGAGGATGTAACGAGAGAGGCTCAAATGGTATTATCCTGTATGATGCGAATGAATGAAAGATTTGGAACCTCACTCATCAGCGGTGTACTAACGGGGTCAAAGAACAAAAAAATCCTGGAATGGGGGTTCGATCGGCTTTCCACATATGGATTAATGAAGGAACAATCACAGAAGGATGTCGGACTGTTCATTGATTATTTGATTTCAGAGGGGGTCATACAAGTCGAGGGGGGGAGCTTTCCTATCCTGAAAGTTTCAGCAAAAGGCAAAGAGGTGTTAATGGGGGAAAGAAGTATAACGAGAAAGGTGCAGCCTACTGTTTCGGCCATCATTCCTAAAGAAGATGGCTTGTTCCAGACCTTGCGAACACTCCGTAAATCGATTGCAGATTCTGAAGGAGTCCCGCCATTCGTTATTTTCTCCGATAAATCCTTACAGGATATGTGTGTGAAGGTGCCGAAAACACCTGATGAATTCCTCCAAGTGAGCGGGGTGGGGGAAAACAAGATGATTCGGTATGGAGAAGTTTTCATCAAGGAAATCTCCTCCTTTTTAGATGAAAATCCAGAGCATGAAGTCGAAGTGGTCAAACCTGCACCACCACGTAAGACAGGTAAATCTGACACGGCTTCCTATTTAATCAGCTATGAGTTGTTCAAAGATAACTTGGATATAAAAAAAATTGCGAAAGAACGGGGAATGAGTACAGCAACGATTGAAAATCACATTATCCGAGCCTATCAGGAACGCATCACGAATGACTGGACCATCCTCTTTACAGAAGAAGAAGAAACACTTATTGAAGACGCAGTCCAGAAAGTAGGGACGGACCTCTTAAAGCCCATTAAAGAGGAATTACCGAAAAAAATAAGCTATTTTCAGATTAAAGGATACTTGGTTAAACATGGTCAATATGAATGAAAAAAAGCAGGTAGCATCAGGCTACCTGCTTTTTCTGGTTCACATTAAGCTTTCATGGAAGCTTTCATCTCAAGAAATTCATCATAAGTCATTTCTTTATCGATGACACCATCTTCGGTGATTTCAATAATGCGATTCGCAATGGTTTGAATGAACTGATGGTCATGGGAGGCGAAGATCATCGCACCTTTAAAGTTAATCAATCCATTATTCAATGCAGTGATAGATTCCAAATCTAAATGGTTTGTTGGTTCATCTAATAACAGAACATTTGATCCACTTAACATCATCTTGGATAACATACAGCGAACTTTTTCTCCCCCTGAAAGAACACTTGGCTTCTTCATTACTTCTTCCCCTGAGAAAAGCATGCGACCCAGGAATCCGCGAAGGAAAGTTTCACTTTCATCTTCCGGTGAGTATTGACGTAACCAGTCTACAAGCGAAGGTTCATTTCCTTCAAAGTACTTGGAGTTTTCATTCGGAAAGTAAGCTTGAGTTGTCGTCACTCCCCACTTGAATGTGCCGCTGTCCGGCTCCATCTCACCTGCAAGGATTTTGAAAAGAGTCGTTTTAGCAATTTCGTTGGCTCCGACAAGTGCGATTTTGTCTTCTTTATTCAGGATAAAGTTAACGTTGTTTAAGACCTTTACTCCATCGATCGTTTTTGTAAGACCTTCTACACGTAGAACATCGTTTCCGATTTCACGCTCAGGCTTGAATTGTACATAAGGATAACGACGTGAGCTTGGCTTGATATCGTCCAATGAGATTTTTTCCAACGATTTTTTACGAGAAGTGGCTTGTTTCGATTTAGATGCATTTGCACTAAATCGGGCAACGAATGCCTGAAGCTCTTTGATTTTTTCTTCCTTCTTCTTATTCTGATCTTGAGCCATTTTAAGTGCTAATTGACTGGACTCATACCAGAAATCATAGTTCCCGACATAAACTTGGAGCTTTCCAAAGTCAAGGTCAGCAATATGTGTACATACTTTGTTTAAGAAGTGACGGTCATGTGATACGACGATGACTGTGTTCTCAAAGTTAATTAAAAAGTCTTCTAACCACTGAATCGCTTGAATGTCCAAGTGGTTGGTAGGCTCATCCAGTAAAAGAACATCCGGCTTGCCGAATAGTGCCTGTGCCAATAATACTTTTACTTTTTCTCCACCTGTTAGTTCGGACATTTGTTTCGTGTGAAGCTCTTCGTTGATTCCTAAGCCTTTTAACAGGATCGCAGATTCTGATTCAGCTTCCCAACCGTTAAGCTCGGCGAATTCACCTTCTAATTCTGCAGCTCTCATGCCGTCTTCATCAGAGAAATCTTCTTTCATGTAGATGGCATCTTTTTCCTGCATGACTTCATATAAACGGGTATGCCCCATAATGACAACTTTCAGCACTTCATATTCTTCATATTCGAAGTGGTCCTGCTTTAATACAGCAAGTCGCTCTCCTGAACCCATTGATACGTGGCCGGTCTGAGCTTCGATTTCTCCTGAAAGGATCTTTAGAAATGTTGATTTACCAGCACCGTTTGCTCCGATAAGTCCGTAGCAATTCCCTGGATTAAACTTTATATTCACGTCTTCGAATAGCTTCCTATCACCAAAACGTAAGCTTACATCTGATACTTGAATCATGTGTGATATACCTCCTAATACTCAATCTAAAAGATTATAACACGCGAGTATGCTAAAAAGATAGAGTGTTAGCCGGAACAGTGAGAAATTCTTCAGCTTATAGTGAAGATGGCTCCTGGAGAGTTACGGCATCGATAAGAGCTAATGAGATGATGCAGAGCATCACTATGGATGGGCTTCTGGCATAGTCTGTAAAAGGCTATGCTTTAGGAGGAGATGTTTGATGTACGATCAATATCCATATTATTTTGAAAATCAGGATGACCGTCAAATCGATCGACAACTGAGAAGAGATATACAAAAAGCCATTAATGATGAATTTTTAGCTATATCTTACTATACACAACTGGCAGAGCTTGCACCGAATGATACAGCCAAGCTGGCAATCTTGGGAATAAGGCAGGACGAGATCCGTCACTTTAATGGATTTACACAATCGTACTTGCAACTAACAGGTCGATACCCACCCATTAATTTAGTCAATCCTAGAGACCTGCCTTCAAATTACCGGCAAGGGATAAGAGAAAGCATTAAAGATGAAAGTGAAACGGTATCCTTTTATTTGTCTATTTCCAACAGGCTTACCGAGCCAAGAGCCAAACGTAGATTTATGAGGGCTGCATATGATGAACAGCGTCATGCAGAAATACTAAGGAACCTATAAATGATGAGAACCGAAAGCAGCCAAAAAATGGGCGGGTGCTTTCGGTTTTTTCTTTTGATTTTTTCTGATGAATCCACTACACTATAATTACATAAATTCCAATCAGAAAGGTAGGGATTAAAAATGGGTTCACCTTCACTCAATTCAATACCGAAACCTTTAGTTCAATTAAATCAGTGGTTCATCGTTTCTACAGTAGCCATTTCATGGGTGTTTCAAATAGAATTCTTCATAATGCTTCCATTAATGGTGGGGTTATCAGCTATGATATTTAAGTTCAATCCCGTCATAAAGGCAGGGAGGAGTTTCTTAAAGAAAGAGCTTTCATCGTATCCTCCTGAAGACGCTGATCAGCAGCGATTTAACAACATGATTGCCGTGATTTGCTTAGGAGCAGCGATTATGAGTGCTCTGGCTGGGTGGAGTACAGGATTCTACCTTTTCTCAGGAATGGTATTCCTCGCAGCGACCGTCGCGCTTGGGGGATT
This sequence comes from Rossellomorea aquimaris, assembly GCF_003315075.1. Classification (GTDB taxonomy): domain Bacteria; phylum Bacillota; class Bacilli; order Bacillales; family Bacillaceae_B; genus Rossellomorea; species Rossellomorea aquimaris_C. The sequence continues at coordinate 464,324 of NZ_QNRJ01000001.1, read as the reverse complement.
CTGTGTCGGTTGTTTTATCCGTTTTCAATGGAAAAGGTTCCAATATAAAAGGTCTATACAGTAGCCTATTGACAATGAATTCCATACATCGTAAACTATTCATGAATTAAATTATTGTATACAAAGGGAGTATGTTCTATGTTAGGTGTCGTTCTTAACTAACCGTGAAATGAATACGGACATTTTGCAGGCAATAGCCTTAAAAACAGGTTATGGAATAAGCTTATTTAGCCTTGCCTACAAAGTGTAGTTAAGAACAATGGTCATAGCATACTCAACCCTTTAATAGGAGAGCTGTGTCTTTGTGCACAGCTCTTTTTGTGTACATGAATCGGGAAATCTGTGTAGTCGTTTCTAGCGTTCGGTTATGAACGATTCACGTTTTACGTAGACACATGCGATTATTATTGGCAAGTCAGTATACGAGTGAGTAAGACCACAATGGACATTGTTCGTTGTGGTCTATTTTATTTATATGGAGGAGAAAACATTGAACGAAAAGACGTTTCAAACTTTAGAATTTAACAAAGTCAAGGAAGAACTGTCACGGTATGCCCTTACAGAAGAAGGGAAAAAGGAATTGATGAAAATAATGCCATCAATCAACAAACGCCAAATTGAAATGCGTTTAGGTGAAGTAGCGGAAGCCGTAAGAATCCTGGAGAAAAGTGCGAGTATACCGATTCATGCTTTGGATGGCGTGGAAAACATTGTAGCAAACCTGAATAAAGGGGTGCCATTGAAGCCAGATCAATTTACAAGCCTCTATTATTTTCTGGATGCGTGTAAAAAAATCAAAAAATTCATGGAGGATAAACAGTGGGTGGCTCCAAGGGTATCTTCATATGTTTATTCGATTGAAGAGATCCCTGAAATTGGGGAAGAAATCAATCGATGCATCCGTAATGGGAGAGTGGACGATCACGCCAGTAAAGAGTTGTTAAGGATCAGAAAACAAATGGGGATTCAAGAGGATCGGTTAAAGGATAAAATTCAAGCGATTGTAAAGTCAGCTAAATATAAATCATTCCTACAAGAATCGATTGTTAGTCAGAGAAATGGCAGGTATGTTCTCCCCATCAAGAAAGAATATAAAGGAAAAATGAAAGGGTCCGTTATGGATTCATCTGCTTCAGGATCGACTCTCTATATTGAGCCTGAGGAATTAAGCATTCAGCAAGATCAGCTTTTATACTATAAGCTTGAGGAAGACCGTGAAGTTGAGAACATCCTCTGGATGCTAACAGGGCTGGTTCAAACGTACGAACCACAATTAAAGCTGGCGATTGAAACGATGGTGCATTACGACGTCCTATTTGCAAAGGCCAAATATAGCCGCTCCATTGATGGTGTGAGCGCCCTAGTAAATGAAAATCATCAAATACATTTAACAAATGCGGTTCATCCCCTGCTTGGAAAAGAGGCAGTGCCATTATCCATTCAGATGGGTGAGGATTTTCATGCGTTAGTCATAACCGGGCCGAATACTGGAGGTAAGACAGTCACCATTAAAACGGTGGGCCTTCTCACCCTCATGACCCAATGCGGTCTTCATATTCCGGCAGAAAAGGGTAGTGAAGTCAGTATTTATCAAGATATTCTTTTAGATATTGGGGATGGTCAAAGCCTTCAGCAAAATTTAAGCACATTCAGCTCCCATATTAAAAATATTATCGATATATTAAAGGATACAAATGATCGAACCTTGGTTCTGTTAGATGAGCTTGGTTCCGGTACGGATCCGTTAGAAGGAATGGGGCTGGCAACAGCTATCCTGGATCAATTATATGAAAAAGGAGCCACGATACTCGCAACTACCCATTACAGTGAAATAAAGCATTTCGCAGAAGAGCATGAAGGCTTCGTGAATGGGAGTATGGAATTCAATATTGATACATTACAACCTACGTATAAGCTCATAGTGGGTAAGGGAGGCGAGAGCCAAGCATTTGCCATTGCATTAAAGCTGGGAATGCACCCTGAAATCATTGAAAAAGCCCATGAAATTACGTATAAGGAAAAGAAATGCTATGACCTGGACCTGGGAGAAATCGATTATCATGTGAAGAAGGAGTTGGAAAGGCAGGTTATCGTAAACAAATATAAAAAAAGGAACCATAGTAAATCTTCCTCAAAGGGGGAGAGTGGAGGTCCATTATTTAATAAAGGTGATAATGTTAAAATTTCAACGAGTGGAGAATTCGGGATTGTATATGAAGGACCAGATGATAGAGGTGATTACACCGTGCAAATTAAGAGTGAAAGAAGAATAATTAATCATAAACGTCTGGATCTTTATGTTTCGGCGAGAGAGCTATACCCCGAAGGTTATGATTTTGATATTATCTTTAACAGTAAAGAAAACCGGAAAAAAGATAAGCTGATGGGAAAACGATTTGTTGAAGGTTTAACCATAGATCATGACGAATAAACAAAATAAACGTCCTTAAGCAAGCGCTTAAGGACGTTTTTATGATACCAAAGGGATTAAAAGGAAATGGGTTACGACAAGTTTGTCAGTATATAAGAAAGTATGATACCTAATGAAGACAGAAATCCGACAATGGGACCTCCTTCTTCAAACGCCTCTGGCAGCATCGTAGAGGATACCATGGCTAATAATCCGCCTGCCCCGAACGCTCCGATTATGTAAGATATGCTCTCCGAGGCATCCTGTAAGAGTACATACCCGAGCAAGGAGCTAAGGGATGAGAGAACCACTACGCTTCCCCAGAGGGTAAGAATTTTACTTGTACTATATTGATCAAGCTTGAAACCGATACTGCTTGATAATGATTCAGGTAAGTTACTGATGAAAATGGCGATGATAAACACCCATTGTATAGGTTGGTCTCCTATAAAGCTGACTCCAATAATGATGGATTCGGGTATTGCATCCATTATCGTTCCTACATAAATAGCTAATCCTGAATGACCATGGGGATTCTTCTTTGATCTCTTTCTTTCACTTCCACCTTTCTTTGAAATGAAGATTTCGAAGAGAGTGAATAAGAGGGCCCCTAGTAAGAACATAGATGTGAGATGGAGCAGGTTCGCTTTCCCTTCTGCCTCACTTAGTAAATCAAAGGTGGCAGAACCTATGATCAACCCCGTTCCCAATGCCATGATATAAGCGACTATTCGTTTTGATATGTGCAAATAAATCCCCATAACAGCACCGATTAGGAGGGATAAACTGACGATCCCTCCCCATAAAGCAGCCTGGAACATTTCTCCACCTCCGTAAACATTCTACATAATGAGTTTTCCCTAAATGGGAGTGGAATTAAACGCTAAATCAGTCCTTGAATAGTTTTAAAGTGCTGTGGGGATAGTAAGGATGAATAATATTTAGGAGGTAGTAAATTTGAAAAAATATCTATTGATAGCCCTTTTGGGATTGATGTTCACGAGCATTGCAACAGGCTGCGGTATGGGGAATGACATGAATGAAGAAGGACAAGAAATGAATAACCGTAATTTGGAAAAAGTAAACTACAAAAACAATCAGGCTAATCGTGATTATGTGAATAATCGTGAGTATGTCAATGACGGAACAAGGAGAGAGAATTATTCACTGGCCAAAAAAGAGGCAAATAAAGTGGCCAGTCTTAATGAAGTAAAAAGCGCATATGTTTTGACAACAGATCAAAATGCGTATGTAGCGGCGGTACTTGAAGATAAAATGAATGGGAAAGTTTCGAAGGATTTGGAGAAAAAGATCTCGGATCAAGTGAAAAGTCAAAACGGAAATATAAATAATGTTTATATTTCAACAAATCCTGATTTCACTGATCGTATGAGGGATTATACTAACAAAGCAGAGAACGGAAAGCCGATTGAGGGTCTCGGAGAAGAAATGGCAGAGATGCTGAAACGCGTTTTTCCGAACAGAGGGTAATCAGAATCGTGAAAAGTCGAACATTGCTTCGACTTTTTTTATTTGTCTGTAGGAAATGGATAGAGAATTCAGTATACTATTTAGAGTAACGAAATAAAAGGGAGGAGTGACAATATTTGGCCCAAGCAGCTGTGAAACCCCTGCAGAATCCTACTATATACGGTATTCTATTAGCCATTAGCTCTGGTCATTTTATAAATGATACGTTACAGGCAGTTGTTCCGGCCATGTTTCCGATCATTGAGAAGTCCTTGCAGCTGAGTTATACCCAAATTGGCTGGATCGCATTTGCCCTCAATATGACATCTTCATTGTTGCAGCCAGTATTCGGTTATTATGCGGATATACGTTCAAAACCTTACTTACTTCCACTAGGAATGCTGTCAAGCTTAATTGGTTTGGTGGGCTTTGCATTATCGGGTCATTTTTTATGGATAATCTTATCTGTGTTATTCATCGGATTCGGCTCTGCCATCTTTCATCCCGAAGGTTCCAGGGTAGCATATATGGCAGCCGGAAACCGCAGGGGCCTGGCTCAATCGATATATCAGGTAGGTGGGAATACCGGGCAGTCACTGGCCCCATTGATTACGGCGTTTATTTTTGTTCCATTCGGTCAAAAAGGGGCATTATGGTTTTCCATTGTAGCAATCCTGGGGGTCATTGTTTTATTTCATGTATCCAATTGGTATTCGGAGCAATTACGTTTTAATGAAAAGGTGAACCGACATAGCAAGACAAACGTGAAGAAAAAACCGATTCATCCCAGAATTAAATGGGCAATGGTATTAGTGGTGTTTTTAGTGTTTGCCCGTTCGTGGTATGGAGCCGGATTATCCAATTACTATCAGTTTTATTTAATTGACGATTACGGTCTTTCCATTAAAGAAGCGCAGGCATACATTTTTGTATTTATGTTTGCGGGAGTACTGGGAACCTTCTTGGGAGGGCCGCTTTCAGACCGCTTTGGAAAAAGGAATATCATATTCTTTTCAATGTTGGGTGCTGCCCCGTTAACCCTTACTTTACCTTACTTATCTTTAAGTATTGTCTATCCATTTATCTTTTGCATCGGGTTTATTTTGTCTTCAAGCTTTAGTGTAATCGTTGTGTATGCTCAAGAGCTTTTGCCACAAAAAATTGGAATGGTGTCGGGATTAACCGTTGGACTTGCCTTTGGAATGGGGGCAGTAGGTGCAGTCATCTTCGGGGGACTCGCAGATCTATACACCATTCGTTTCGTCATGATCCTTTGCAGCTTTCTCCCACTACTAGGGATGATGACCTTCCTGCTGCCTACCGACGAAACTGTTCGAAGTCTTCATAAACATCCATAGAACGAAAAGAGAGTGATTGCATCCAGCAATCACTCTCTCTGTTTTAAGAAAAAGCAAAGTAAACAATGAATAACGCGCAAAGGATATACATGATCGGATGAACGTCTTTCCATTTTTTCAACGAAATCATCGCTAGTGGATAAAGGACAAACCCTAAGGCAATCCCGGTTGCAACACTGAACGTTAAGGGCATCATAATGATGGTTACAAATGTAGGAATGACGATTTCCAAGCGACTCCAGTTAATATGCCTTACTTCGGTGGCCATTAAAGCACCTACAATGATCAATGCTGGTGCTGTCACCTCAGGAGTAATAACAGATAATATTGGAGAAAAGAAGAGAGCGATAGAGAAACAAAAAGCAATCACTATTGAAGTGAATCCCGTTCTGCCTCCAACGGCTACTCCTGCAGAGGATTCTACAAAGGAGGCTGTCGTTGAAGTCCCGAAGATCGCTCCAGCCACTCCTGAAGCAGAATCAGCTAAAAGAGCTCTACCTGTATTCGGAATCTTATTATCTTTCATTATCCCCGCTTGACTGGCAACAGCAATCAATGCCCCTGCAGTGTCAAAGAATGCTACAAAAAGGAATGTGAAGATCACCGCCAAAACTTCAAGGGTGAAAATGTCACCTAAATGAGTAAAAACAACTCCAAATGTAGGATCTAAGCTAGGGACCTTACCAATAATGGAGTGAGGAACCTCGATTTTCCCTGTAATCATACCGAGGACAGTGGTTGCGACCATTCCGTAAAATATTCCTCCACGAATGCCTCTAACTAACATCATCAATGTAATAACGAATCCGAAGACTGCAAGAAGTGTATTAGAAGAAGAAAGATTTCCGATCGAGACAAAGGTTTCTGGATTGGCAACTACAAGTCCTGCATTTTTAAATCCTATAAAGGCTACGAAGAATCCGATTCCACCTGCAATCGCATATTTTAAATCCTGTGGAATGACATTGATGATTTTCTCGCGAATTTTCATGACACTTAAGATCATAAAGATTATGCCTGCCACAAATACTCCGGTCAGTGCAATTTCCCATGGAACGCCCATTCCGATACATACAGAAAAGGTAAAGAAAGAGTTAAGTCCCATGCTGGGTGCAATACCTATTGGAAAGTTTGCAAGTACCCCAATTAAAAGGGACCCTACAATCGCCGACAGGGCAGTAGCTGTAAATAATGCGCCTTTATCCATTCCCGCCTGACTGAGGATGATTGGATTGACGATAAGAATATAGGCCATTGAAAGGAAGGTCGTTATACCTGCTAACGTTTCTTTTCTATAAGTTGTTCCTCTTTCAGCAAATTGAAAGAATGTTTTCATAAATAACCCTCCAAGTAGAAAATAAAAAGACTCTGGTCAAAAGTTAACCAGAGTCATATCCACAGGATAAAAATAATCGTGTTATTTTATCTTGTAGACAAGCCATTTAAGGTAGCTGGTAGAAACGTTCAAGCCTTATTCTTGAACTTATACAAGGTGTATGAGAATTTGTTATAATTGAATTAGAAGCATCATATCAAGTCACTTTCATCAGGTCAATGGAACGACTAAATGTTCGTGAATTCATTATTTTCTAAATTGATGGTTTATTATAAAAATCGCCTCATGTACTATACATAATCACTGAAAAAAGCTATATTTAGTGAATACAAAACTTGAGTAGAGAGAACTTAAGTTAATAAGTAATTGAAATAGGAGGAACTAGAATAATGTCTTCTTTAAAACCAGGTACGGTAGTGGATTTATTCGTTGATCATGAAGTACCTTATGGTTTCTTTCTAACGAATGAAATAGATCGTGTGCTATTGCACCATTCCGAGATAACAGAAGAAATTCAAGAAGGAGATACTGTGAAGGTGTTTCTTTATCACGATAAGGATGTTCGCCTTACGGCCACAATGCGTATCCCTAAAGTACAAGTCGGTGCTTACGGATGGGCTGAGGTGGTGGATAAACGGGAAGATTTGGGCGTTTTCGTTAACATTGGCCTACCTAAGGATATTTTAGTCTCAGCAGATGACCTTCCAAAATTCCTGGAACTCTGGCCAAACCCGGGTGATCAGTTGTTTTTAACACTGAATCGTGACAAGCAGGACCGCTTATACGGAAGATTAGCCACTGAAAATATCATTGAACAGGTGTCTAGAAGAGCATCTTCAGAAATGATGAACGCAAAAGTGCAAGGACGAGTGTATCGACTACTGAGAGTCGGAACCTTCTTCTTATCCGAACAAGGATATCGATGCTTCGTTCACGAGAATGAACGCAAAGCGGAGCCAAGACTGGGAGAGCTGGTTGAAGGGAGAGTCATCGACGTTAAGGATGACGGGAACTTAAATGTTTCGTTCTTACCGTTAAAGCAGGACAAAATGCTGGACGATGCGGAGGTCATTCTTGAGTATCTTGCAGAAAGAAATGGAGCTATTCCTTTTTGGGATAAGAGCCAGCCGGATGAAATCAAAGATCGCTTTAATATGAGCAAAGCTTCCTTTAAACGGGCTCTTGGAAAACTCATGAAGGAAGACCGGGTTTATCAAGAAGAAGGATGGACTTACTTAAAAAAGTAAAAACAATAACAGGAGGCTCGCCAAGAGTGTGGCCCCTCCCTGAATTTCTTGAACATAAGAAAGAGTGCTGACCATAACTGTCAGCACTCTTTTATATTATGATCCTATTTGTTTCACATTTTGCTGGCCTTTCTGTATACTTACGGATTTAATAGGCAGGAGTGTGCCGATTAATGCGATGAAAGCACATCCGATCAATACAGAGGAATATCCTGTCACTGCCATAATGGATAACATAGTGGTAAAATGAAAGAAGGAGGGAACTAGAAGAGGGAACCGAGCAAATCAGGTGATGTATGGCTATTGAAGTGGAGGACTTCCTCGGTTCTTATCATTAAAATGGTCTAATTTTTAAAAATTTATTCACTATTTGTAAAATGCTTCGAATGGATGATCATTTCATCTTTTCATCCTTACCTCTCTCTATATAAACGTATCGATCCTTCCACTTTGTGTCTTTCGTAAAAAATGTTGTAAACACCGAGTGGGAAAAGGTCATCACGAAAAATAGAATATGGCCTGGAAATAGGAGCGTTTCAAAAATGGTGAAATTCCCTATCCTACTAAGGATGAAATACAAGTAAACACTTAAAAACAAGTACTGAATCAAATAAATATAGGGGTCTGTCCACACCATTACCGGCGAATGTATGACAAAAGAAGTGAGAGAGGTAATCCACAATGAAGATAGTACCAAAAGAATGATGTTTGTCGATTTTGCCCCGGAAGCGAAACTCTTAGACCATCCGTGGAATAACCCGCTCAACCCGTTCCCATACATTCTCATGGATATGGCATTGCTTCCGCTGACTGCCTCTACTAATTCTCCACACTTTTTAGCACGTTGACTTAAAGCAAAATGCTCCACCATATTTCCTTTGATTGCTTCGTGCCCACCGATTCGCCGATATACATCTCTTGAACACAGGAAGCACTGGCCAAACCCACCCGAAGGTTTGACCAACCCTGAAAGGAGATGAGTGACACTTGTTGCGGCGAATACGATTAAATGAAACATCATGGATAATGTTTCATATCCACTATTCATCTTATGATAGGGATGAATGCTCAGAACTCCCTGACATTGCTGTCGTTGATAAGTCTCGCATATTCTCAGAAGTCCTGCTTGCTCGAACCATGTATCTGAGTCAACAAACAGTAAGAATTCCCCCTTTGAAGCTTCCGCCCCATTCCAACAAGCCCAAGATTTTCCGTTCCATCCATTTGGAAGAGGGGGAGTATCGACGACTGTTGCTCCAAATTCTTCGGCTATAGCCTTCGTCCGATCCTTCGATCCATCATTTACAACGATCACTTCAAACGGCTGAATAAATTGCTTCTGAATACTTGATAATAGATTTCCAATCGTCTGTTCTTCATTTCTGGCAGGAATGATGATGGAGCATTTTTTTACGAGAAAACTATTCCTTACATGAATGGACTTTTTGACTGTCGGGATTCTAGTAAAAAGGAAAACGGTAAGAATAACAGATCCTAACCAAATATACATTTTTTCACCCTCAAATCTTTTGATTATTATCGACATTTTAACCATTTTCGGTAAAGGTGATACCTTCACAGGCTCCTGAAGGAAAAGAAAACCTGTTTGTGTTGACGAACGTACCACCATTAAAAGAGGGGTTAATATGAAAAGGTGAAGGTTACATTTAAATAATCTTCACCTTTTATATTCTTACTGTTTTTCTGAAGAATGATTATCTACCGTATCCGAGTTATTTACATTCTTTTCATCTTCATCAGGATAGGGGTCAAAGAAATTGACGACTTTCCCTGGGCCTTCAAACCCGATAACCTGCTCTTTGTCTTCTGTATTTTTCTCATTTTTCTTCATACAAAAACTCCTTCCTGCCATTAGTTTGGCGAAAGGAGTTTTTTTCATCCCGCTATTTAGTTCTTCCAATGATTATCTATAAATTCATCGCGACCTGATTTTGACCGGTCTTGTTTATATTCATCTGGATTTTTCTTGTAAAATTTTTGATGGTATTCTTCTGCCGGATAGAAAGTGGAAGCAGGAAGGATGTTTGTGACGATAGGCTTCTTGAATCGTCCACTGTCTGCTATTTCGTTCTTTGTGTTTTCAGCTAATTGTTTTTGGTGATCATTATGGTAGAAAATAGCTGTCCGGTACTGATCCCCGCGGTCATGGAATTGTCCGCCATCATCTGTTGGATCAATCTGTGGCCAGTATAGCTCTAATAATCTTTCATAAGGGAATACATCAGGATTAAATGTGATTTGAACAGCTTCGTAATGTCCACTATTTCCTGCTTTTATATCTTGATATGTTGGGTTTTCAAGGTGGCCCCCTGAGTAACCTGACACGACATCAATTATTCCCGGTAATTCATCAAATGGCTTTACCATGCACCAAAAACATCCACCTGCAAAGGTAGCGATTTCTTTTTTTTCTTTCATTGCTGAACCTCCTGTACCATATGTGCTCCTCTAAAGCAGTAAAGCGATTGCTTGAAAAAGATTTTATCACGAAAGAATGGAGGGGACAATCTATTAGCTCGAAAGGTTGCACCGGGAAAAGTTTCGGAAAGAAGTATTCCTGCTATTTTCAGCAAAGTTTATCAAATTTCATTCACTATCCATAGAATCTTGTGTATAATTCTGTTGAACGGAATAATTACATACGATATGAGATTAGGTGAAGCGGAAGTTTCGGTAGCAAACTTTTTAGCTTCATAATAGGGAAGTTGGTGTTATTCCAACGCGGTCCCGCCACTGTAAATGGAAGTGAGCTGTATGAATACCACTGTACCAATAGGTATGGGAAGGTGCAGCAAACAATGACCATGAGCCAGGAGACCTGCCTAATGTCTTTCGCACCAAATCTACGCGGATAGAAGGGTGTAATGTGCATGTTTAACGGTTTAAAGCCTTCTATGCATCTTACACAACATCTCTAGTCCCACTGGAGATGTTTTTTTGTCTGGAAATAAGTTCATTCACAGGAGGAAAACGTATGAAACACACATTCAAACTCATTCTTGCTCTAATAGTATCTCTAGGACTCCTTTCAGCTTGCGGTACTGACAATGAAAATGTAGAAAAGAATAAAGATAGCGGTGAAGTCAGCCAGGGACAATCTGCTTTTCCTTTGTCAGTAAACGACGCCCTGAATAATAAAGTCACGCTGGATGAGCAACCTAAACATATTGTTTCATTGATTCCGAGCAACACAGAAATCTTATTCGAGTTAGGGTTGAATAAGGAAATCGTAGGGGTTTCAGATTTTGATAATTATCCAAAAGAAGCATCGGAGAAAGAAAAAATAGGTGGAATGGAATTTAACGTTGAGAAGATTATCAGTCTGAATCCGGATTTGGTTCTTGCCCATGAATCCACTGCTGTGTCGGCAGAAGAAGGATTAGAACAGCTTCGAGGGGCAGGGGTAAAGGTCTATATCGTACGTGATGCCAATAGCTTTGAGGAAGTGTACACCACGATGGAAAACATCGGCACATTGGTCGGCAAGAAAGATGAAGCTGAGTCCGTCATTTCTGAGATGAAAGCGGATCTTGAATCCATTAAGGAAAAAGTCAGTGGTGTATCTGAAAAGAAAAAAGTATATGTAGAGGTTTCACCTTCCCCTGACATATATTCGACAGGAAAAAATACTTTTATTGATCAAATGCTTTCACTGGTAAATGCCGAAAATGTGATGAGTGACCAGAAGGGATGGGTCCAAGTAAATCAAGAAGCGGTCATCGCTTCAAATCCTGACGTCATCATTACAACCTATGGTTTTTATAGTGAAAATCCTAAAGAACAAGTGATGGGCCGAGAAGGTTGGAAAGATGTAACCGCTGTGAAAAATGAAGATGTCCATGACGTCCATTCAGATCTGGTCACACGTACTGGTCCGAGATTAGTCGAAGGAGTAGAGGAAATTGCAAAGTCGATCTATCCGGAGTTATTTGCAGAATAAAATATGGATAACATACGGGTTGGCTGTATCGTTTTTACTATTCGCAATTTTTGCCGGTATTTCGATTGGAACCGTCTCTGTCCCGCCAAAGGATATTCTGTTCATCGTTGGAGCTAAATGGTTTGGATACCCTTTACCGGAAGAGATTGATCCAATGTTTGCAAATATAGTGTATGCCATAAGATTGCCCAGAGTATTATTGGCATTATTGGTTGGAAGTTCCTTAGCAATTGCAGGAGCTTCCTTTCAAGGACTATTGCGCAACCCGCTCGCTGATCCATACACATTGGGTGTGTCTTCAGGAGCATCGGTCGGTGCGGTTATTACATTGTTCTTTAATTGGAGCATTCCGTTCATTGGGAAGTTTACGCTTCCCTTTCTCAGTATTCTATGTTCGATTATAACCGTGTTCCTCGTATTATGGTTTGCACAGAAGGTTGAAAGAACCATGAAGGTAGAAACCATCATATTAACAGGAATCATTTTCAGCTCTTTTTTAGGTTCCCTTATATCCTTAATGATTGCCCTGACGGGAGAGGAATTAAGACAGATCATCGGCTGGCTTCTTGGAAGTGTATCCATGAGAGGGTGGGATTACATTACGATTATATTGCCCTTTTTCTTCATGGGAGTGATCGTTTTGTTTCTCAATGGCAAGGAACTGAATGGCATGAGCTTTGGTGAAGAACAAGCCCATCATATCGGGATATCCGTACAAAAGAGGAAACTCCTCATCTTAATAGCAGGAAGTATACTGACGGGGGCGGCTGTCGCAGTTTCAGGTACAATTGGATTTGTGGGGCTTGTCATCCCTCATTTTCTAAGAAGGATGGTAGGGCATGACCATAGACACTTACTTCCTTTGTCCATCGTTGTAGGCGGAGGCTTCCTCGTGTTGGCCGATCTCATCTCAAGAACCATCATTGCACCAACCGAGCTTCCGATTGGAGTGATAACAGCTCTTATCGGTGCCCCGATGTTTGCTTATATTCTACTGAAGAAAAGAGGGCTTTCATCATGATAGATCTAAAAGGTGTCACAGTAGGATATAACGAGAAAATAATTGTGGAAGATATGAATTTTCATATAGATAAAGGAGAATTCTTTGGGATTCTTGGACCGAACGGAAGTGGAAAGACGACCTTGTTAAAAGCCATGACGGGTCTGCTTCCATTAATGGATGGAAACATCAGATTAAAAGGAAAAGAACTGCATCATTTTACTTCAAGGGATTTAGCCAAACAGATAGCGGTACTTCCTCAAATATCGACGGAATCCTTTTCGTATGAAGTGAGGGAGACGGTTATGCTTGGGAGATATGCTCACCAAAAAGGTTTTTTAAAAGGAACGACTGAACGAGATGTTGATATCGTAGAAAAGGTAATGGATCAAACGGGCATTACGTCCTTTCAGCACCGCTACCTTCATGAGTTGTCCGGGGGAGAACGCCAGAGGGTATTTCTTGCCCAGGCTCTCGCTCAGGAACCACAAGTCCTGTTGCTTGATGAACCTACTAATCACCTTGATCTTTCGTATCAGAAATCATTGTTGGATTTAATTAAGAATCAAACGGTACACGAAAAATTAACAGTAATCGCGATCTTCCATGACTTGAATTTAGCAAGTTTATACTGTGATCGCTTACTTCTCTTAGACAAAGGAAAAACCAAACTTCTTCATCACCCGGAAGAGGTTCTGAAAGAGAAGCATATCGAAGAGGTGTATCGTACAAAGGTTCAGAAACAAGCTCATCCTTTAGTGGCAAAACCTCAAATGGTCATTGTTCCTGAGGAGAGTGCGACCGAGGACTTTGTGTTAGATGAAAGCTTCCTGAACGTGAGGGAAGAATACATACATTTCTCTGCCCCTTACCCATTAAAATGTATGTCCTCAGGGATCATTGGTGCAGGAATCGGATGGTACAGGCACTTTATCAATCGTAGAGTCCCTGCAGATTATGACTGCTCAGATTATCAAGAGGATATGAAAGAATTTCTTGTTCATAAAGACCTGGATCCCTCATTTTCTGTAGGTATGATGACGGCTCTTCCTTTAAATAATATGGTTTGCGATCGCTTCGAAGTTCAAGGGCATTCCGTATTCGTTGTGGTGACAGCCGGTGTCGGAAATGCGATTGATGTCTCAACAAGTTATCAATATGATATTGACTTAAGGCCAGGTACGATTAATACGTGGGTGTTCATAAATGGGAATCTGTCAGATGAAGCATATATAGAAGCCCTTGTAACCTCAACAGAAGCAAAAGTGAGGGCCCTTCACGACATGAATGTGAGGGACAGAAGAACTGGTCAGCTGGCAACGGGGACACCGACGGACAGTATTCTGATCTCCTCGAGTCAACAAGGTGAGCTGGAACCGTTCGCAGGGCCGATTACACCGATAGGGAAGTTGATAGGGCGAGGTGTGTATGAGGTAACGAAAAAAGCCATTCAACGCTATTTGGATCAAACAGAGGAGAACTAAATCAATGACAGGGTGATTGAGAAGAGGGGGAATCGACTTGGGAATCCTGTATTTTATAACCGGAGGGGTTAGAAGCGGCAAAAGCTCTTTTGCTGAAAAATGGGCAATAGAGAAGAAAAAGTCAAACGTTCCATTGGTCTATCTTGCTTGTGGAGTGAACACTGACAGGGAGATGGAGCAAAGAATCTCGAAACACCGGCAGGACCGGCAATCTTCTAAGGTGGAATGGACGACGGTTGAGTGTCCCAATTCGATTGAAAGGATCATCAACCACATTCCTCAACACTCCGTTGTTCTGTTAGATTGCCTCACGACTCTTTTAACAAATGAGATGTATGGTAATAGAGAGGAGAAAGACCAGGATATAGAAGAGAAAATCTATCAGTCTATCATACGGTTGCTAAATAAAGTTGATGTACTGCTCCTGGTTAGTAATGAATTGGTTTCTGACCTTCCAATTGATTCAACCGATATCCTTACTTTCCAGAAACGGCTTGGTGCATTGCATATAAGAATGGTGAAAAAAGCATGTGTGGCGATTGAAATGACGGCGGGAATCCCGGTTGTGAAAAAGAGGGGTCCGAATGAGGAAGGACGGTTTACTCATGATCCTATTTAAGAGCTTTCTCCTTAACCTGCAGTTTTTTACGATTCTGCCGATCCGTAAAGAATTTTCAATCGGCAAAAGGGAAATGAAGTGGATGGTCCGCACATTTCCTCTGCTAGGTTTATTTGTAGGTGTGTTTCTTTTAGGAGGATATGTTTTTCTGAATTCTCTTACCCACATAAGCCCTTTAGGAATAGCATTCTTTATTTGGGTAATGCCAATCGTATTAACGGGTGGTATCCATTTAGATGGCTATATGGATGCAAGTGATGCCTTTTTTTCCTATAGAGATAAAAAGAAACGATTAGACATCATGAAAGACCCGAGGGTAGGTGCCTTTGGCGTTTTGTCACTGGTGGTATTGCTTTCTTCAAAGTTTTTATTTATTTATGAAACCATACTGCAAACCCATTCCCCTTTTTTTATTGTTATGATCCTTGTGTCCATTCCCTTTTTAAGTCGAATGATGATGGGGGCGAGTCTGATTCTTATCCCTGCAGCCCAGACGTCTGGAATGGGATATGGTTTCCGTAAGAATATGACGGGTTATGATCTTATATGGATTGTTTCTGGTTTATTGCTGGGTGGAGTCGGCAGCTTCTATTTAAATTGGTTTTATTTTTATGCTTTATTCACCCTGGTGGCGTTAGCTGTATTCTGGTTTGTTTATTCTAGATCCATCAAATGGTTTGGCGGTATGTCCGGTGATACAATCGGGGCCAGTGTAGAGGGAGTGGAGTTGTGTTTATGGATGACTATATGGTTATTGCATGTATTCGCCATGGTTTAACTGATGAAAATGAGCAGGGGAAATACCTCGGCTGGACCAATTCCAGTTTATCTCGAAAAGGAATCGAATTACTTAAAAGGCGAAATACTCTTTTTGAAGAGTATGAACGGTGCTTTTCGAGTGATCTTAACCGCTGTATAGAAACCGCTCATTTTCTGTTTCCTCATGCTCCATTGATCTCTTCATCCCTTTTAAGAGAGCTACACTTTGGAAGCTGGGAAGGTTTAACCTATGAAAGCTTAAAAGAAGATGATGTATATCAAGAATGGATATTGGACCCATCCATTTCTCCACCTAATGGGGAAGGGATGAATCAATTTGGAAATCGAGTCGAGCTAGCCTGGGCACAGATTATCAAACAGATAGAAGAGCACAACGGGAAGCGGTACGCCGTTATTACTCATGGTGGAGTCATTCGACATCTATTAACATCGTTATCTCCCAAAAATGTTCACAGAACGTTTTGGGAATGGGAGGTCAACCATGGGGAAGGGTATGAATTGGTATGGAAGACAGAAAATGATTGGAGGAATCAAACATGTACTTCGTTACGGGAGGTTCCTTTAATGGGAAAAGCAGATGGGTGAAAATCCATTTTAATCTTAAAGAAACGGATACAACCTGGATTCCATTATTTAATGGAAAAAGGATTCAATTGGATGAGATCAACTTTTCAAACTCTGTCATCGTAATGGAGGGATTTGAGTATGGAATTCGATCAACCATTTTAAATAATGATTCCGAAATCAGAAAGTCTTTTACCATTTTGATACAATCCTTAAAGCAGTGGGAAGAAGAAGACTCTGATCGCAGTGTAATCTGGATAGGTTCAGAAATCGGGAAAGGAATTGTCCCAATGGATAAGCTGTCCAGGGAGTGGCGGGATATGACAGGTTGGATTTATCAAGATCTGGCGGAAATGTCTCAGGAAGTTTGGGTTGTTTGGTACGGCCTTGCTACATCATTAAAAGGATAAAGGAGAGGGTAAACATGCAGCTTTACACAAGAGCTGGTGATAAAGGTCAAACGAGTTTGATCGGTGGAAGAGTAGATAAAGATGATATTCGTGTCGAAGCATATGGAACATTGGATGAAGTGAATTCTTTTGTTGGGCAAGCCATTTCAGAACTGGATGTAGAGGGTTTTCAGGATGTCCTACAGGATCTTGAGACGATTCAGCATGAACTATTTGATTGTGGCGGTGACCTATCCAACGTTTCTAAGCATAGAAAAATCAAGCTTCAGCCCGAATCCGTCCATGCGTTGGAGGAGAAGATTGATCGGTTTACGAAGGAAGCGCCTCCACTTGAGAAGTTCATTTTACCAGGTGGCGTGAAAGCATCGTCAAGTATTCACATTGCCAGAACGGTTACAAGAAGAGCAGAGAGAATCATGGTTTCACTTTCAAAAACGGACGAGGACTTTCCCATTGTGACACTGCAGTATATCAATCGATTATCCGATTACTTTTTCGCATTGGCCCGTGTGATCAATTATCGTTGTAATGTAAATGATGTCGAATATATCCGAAGCGCAAACGTATTTTCAACCAGTAAAGTTCAGAAAAAAAATGAAAAGTAATCTTAAGACTCTTTTGCTTCTTTCATTGTTTATGGCTTTTTCTGCGATTGGCGGAATGGTGAAGATACCTGCCGTAATAGGTACGGTAGCATTGGATAGTATGCCTGCATTATTGATTGCCTCCCTTTACAATGGGAGATGGGGGGCAATCATTGCAGGCGGAGGTCACTTGCTTTCGAGCCTGTACGCAGGCTTCCCACTTGGGCCATTTCATGTGCTCATTGCTGCTGAAATGGCCTTCTTTGTGTGGATATTTGGATATGTGTTCTCGAATGGGAAACGGGTACTTGCAGCCATCCTTTTTTTTATAGGAAACGGTCTACTCGCGGGAATTCCATTTATATTTATCCTTAGTTCTTCATTTTACTATGCCCTTCTTCCTTCCTTACTAATAGCCAGTTTCATTAATTTAACGATTGCCCACTTCTTGTATCCTCCTCTACGTTCAAGATTGAAAAAGGGGAAAATCGCATGATCAAGTTTCGGGATATTATATCCATTTCAATTTCAGAGGAAGAAGAGTTGATCCTGGCTTCTGATTGCAGCGGAGGGATTGGAAATAAAGAAGGAGATGTGGTCCTGGCGGATCCGGAGACAGTGGGTTATTACTGTTTCCGTGTAGCAGCGATGGAATGTTTGGCCGCGGGAGCAAGGCTCAAAGCTATTCAATTACTGAACTTTACAAGTGATGCTGTATGGGATCAGTATTGCAATGGTGTGAAGAAAGGTTTAAGTGAAATGAAACAGGAAGGTACTCCCATTACGGGGAGTACTGAATCGAATATCGGTCTTAATCAATCGGCCCTTGGAGTTACGTGTATTGGCATAAGAAACAAGAAGAGGCCCTATCCCTCTTGTACAAACCTTGCTTATGCGCTTATCGGAACCCCCCTGGTAGGAATTGAAGTGATGAAGCAACATGCTTCCATTGCACCACTGGCTCTATTTATGAACTGTGTTCAACACCCTGCTATCATCGATATAATGCCAGTCGGCTCTAAAGGCGTTTTTCACGAACTTTCTCTCTTATTAGGGAAGCCTTTAAGAAAAGAGGATGTCACCACATCCCAAGACTTGGACAAATCCAGTGGGCCTTCTACTTCATTCATCATATCTTACAACAAAGTCGAGGAACCAGAAGTAATAGAACTTACGAACGGTTACTTCCATTCACTTCATTTGCAGGGGTAGGAACAAATAAATACTTTTATGGATATTTGTGATAAAATAAACTTTCAAATGGTATGGAGAAATGTGTTAGTTTATCCAAGATTCTTCGATTGTCAATTTCATTAGAATAGAGTACTATTTCATACTATCATCAGTAATTCATGAATGACATAAAAGTAGGTGTAGAAATGGATTCACGATTAGATCGCAAGTCTAAAAAGAAAAAACGCGGAAGAAAAGTGATATTGATATTATTATTACTTATATTTAGTTTACTCGGTTATGCAGCGTTTCAATTTTATAGTGGATACAAAATGGCTGGAGACGATAAGCTTCAAGAAGATTATAAATTTAATGGCGTGAAAGATAAAAACGGTAAGGTTAACGTATTGCTATTGGGAGTCGACAGCAGAGGCGAGGAGAAATCCAGAACCGACACGATGATGCTCGCACAGATCGACCCTAAAACAAATGAAACCAAACTTGTTTCCTTTATGAGGGATATATATGTAGAAATACCGGGATACCAAAACTACAAGCTGAATACAGCTTTTTATTTAGGTGGACCAGAATTGCTTAGAAAGACTATCAAACAAAACTTTGATATTGATATTCAATATTTCATGGTCGTCGACTTCAAAGGATTTGAACAATCCGTTGATGTACTGGCACCGGAGGGCATTGAAATGGATGTGGAAAAGGCGATGTCGGAAAACATTGGCGTTTCCCTTCAGCCTGGTGTTCAAACCTTAAATGGGAAAGAATTATTGGGGTATGCAAGGTTCCGTGCTGATGCAGAGGGGGACTTTGGCAGGGTTGAAAGACAACAAAAAGTCATAAACGCTCTTAAAGATGAGGTCCTCTCAATAGGTGGAGTAACAAAGCTTCCTAAAATGGCGGGATCGATTCAACCCTATATCCAGACAAATATGAGTAAGCTTGATCAAATTTCCATCGCTAAAGATATCCTGTTGAGTAACAGCAGCGATATGGATAAGCTCACCATCCCAGTTGAAGGATCGTATGGTTTTGGAAGCTATAGCGGTGTAGGGTCTGTACTGGATATTAATTTTGAAGAAAATATACAAGCTCTGAAAGACTTTCTTAATGGAAAGAGCTCAGACGAAGCTACAACTGAATGAATGAAAAAAGCCCGGTAAGCTGAAAAATGCTTACCGGGCTTTTTTTTGTGGATTGGGAGTAGGAATGAATACGGCGCTAAGAACTGCTCTGACAGTATGTGTAGGAAAAGTCGACTCGCATTCAAGCAATTAAGTAAAAGCAAAAATTCTGATTATACGCTCTCTGAGCCAATATATAGCCTTTAGAAGGAATCTGATTAACATAAATGGTAATGATAACGCTTCCACTTCGTATTACGGCTAATTCCTAACTACTTCCTTTAATGCCCTTGATATCATATACCAGCATGTTACGATTATAAACGTTGTGAACAAACACACGACAACAAAGGTTTTTAGACACATTAACCAGGAAATTCAATAACAATAAATTCTTTCATAATTATTATTAAACTTAAAAAATGAATGTACGATTAAAAACCCGACAATTAATATAGGAACAGGAGTGGATATGATTGTTAAAACATAAAACGATAGCTTTTCTAGGTGCAGGAAACATGGCGGAAGCAATGATTTCAGGTACTGTACAAAGCGGAAAGATCCCATCAGAACAAATTATTGTTTCTAATCGAAGCAATCAAGGAAGACTTCAGGAAATGAAAGCTAAATATGATATAACGGCTCTAACAAAAGATGATCTACCCTTTAATGAGATAGACATTCTTATTCTCGCGATGAAACCAAAGGATATTGATAAAGCATTAGATTCCATTAATCACTTAGTAAGGAACGATACAGTGATTATGTCGGTGCTGGCAGGAATCACTACTTCTCATATGGAAGAGCAACTACTTGCAGGTCAGCCTGTTATCCGGGTCATGCCAAATACGTCAAGTATGTTGAAAGAATCTGCTACAGCCATTAGTGCTGGTCGCTTTACTTCAAGAGAAGACATGGAAAATGCAAAAGAGTTATTATCAAGCATTGGTGAAGTGTTCGTGATTGAAGAAAGTCAGATGGACATTTTCACTGGTATTGCCGGAAGTGGCCCAGCATACTTTTACTATTTAATGGAACACATTGAAAAGACAGGTGCCGAAGCCGGGTTAGATCCGGAATTAGCACGTAAAATCGGAGCTCAGACCATTTTCGGTGCAGCCAAAATGATGCTTGAGCGTGAAGAATCACCAACTCAACTAAGAGAGAATGTAACATCCCCAAATGGTACTACAGCTGCAGGACTTGATGCATTAGCAGAGTTCGGCGGAGGTAAGGCTATCTCAGAAGCTGTCAAGGGAGCAGAAAAACGATCGAAAGAAATAAGCTCATCCTTACAGTCCAAACAATTAGTAACCAGCTAAACAAACATCGAATCGTAAGCACCCCAAATAACTTATACCAACCATACAAGAAATACAAGTCCGTCCCCACACACATAAAGAGGGGCGAGGGACGGACCTTTTTACTAGGAGTGATTGAATGTCCCAAAATAATCAGAAGAAACGTATCGTAATCAAGATTGGAAGTAGTTCATTAACAAGCCTGCATGGAGAAATGAGTCGTAGAAAACTGGAACGTCTCGTTGATGAAGTCGTCCGTTTAAAGGATGATGGCCATGAAGTATTGCTTGTTTCATCAGGTGCCGTCGCTGCCGGTTATCGTAAATTAGGATGTTTGACACGTCCAAGCTCTCTTCCGGAGAAGCAGGCAGCAGCAGCTATTGGTCAAGGACTATTGATTGAAGCGTATTCTGATCTGTTAATTTCCAACGGATACGTGGCTTCTCAAATTCTGATCACTCGTAGTGATTTTTCTGATGAAGACCGATATAACAATGCAAGAAATACAATCAATGTCCTGCTTGAAAGAGGGATCATTCCAATTGTCAATGAAAATGATACAGTAACGGTTGATCGACTGAAATTCGGAGACAATGATACCCTGTCTGCCAAAGTTGCGGCATTAGTGGATGCGGATCAACTCATCATTCTATCTGATATTGACGGACTGTATGATTCTGATCCACGTAAAAATCCAGATGCTGAACTGTTAGAAAGCGTAACGGAAATTACTGAAGATATCGAAGACATGGCAGGAGAGCCTGGAAGTTCTGTAGGAACTGGCGGAATGAGATCGAAAATCGATGCATTCAAGATCACAATGGCTTCTGGAATTCCTGCGTTTCTAGGTAAATCAGGAAACTCAGATGTTATTTACGATGCTGTCCAACATACAGCAAAAGGGACCTACTTTGAAACGGCAGAAGATTCCGTAAACCTTGATTCCAAAAAGCAATGGATTGCGTTCAACTCAGGTCCCGAAGGTGAAATCACCATCGATTCAGATGCGAAAGAACGTATTCTTGAACAAAAGGAAAGCTTAACAATTGATGATATTTATACTGTAAAAGGCCGATTTAATAAAGGTGCAGTGGTACGAATCCTTGATAATCGAAATGAAGAAATTGGTTTGGGAATGGTCAATTACCGTTCAGGTCAACTGAAAAATCCTACAGACATCAAAGCGGATCAAATCGCAGTCGAAATTGACCAATTAGTATGTCATGTGGATTTACCCATTCCAGTAGGAGTATAAAAGAAGGAGTTAGTCTCCTTCTTACCCTGCACAATCCGGTCGAATTCTTTTCAAAAAAATCAGGAGGTATTTGATGACTTTAACTATAGAAAAAACGAATGTAAAAAAACAAGCCATGCTTGCAAAGAAAGCTTCTAAAACACTAAGTATGCTGACTACCGACCAAAAAAATAAAGCCCTTCATATCCTTGCCGATCATTTAGAAGCGAATTACGAAGCTATATTAAAGCAAAACGAAAAAGACCTTGAAAGAGGCAAAGAAAAGGGCTTCGAAGCTGCATTTATGGACCGTTTATCACTGTCTAAAGAACGTGTTGAAGATTTCGCAAGTGGTCTCCGTCAAGTTGCTGACCTGGAGGATCCCACTGGAAAAGTAGTATCCGATTGGTCTCTTGAAAATCAACTGCAAGTTCAAAAAGTAACGGTCCCACTTGGTGTCATTGGAATGATTTATGAAGCCCGTCCTAATGTAACGGTTGATGCAACTGGATTAGCACTAAAATCCGGTAATGCCATTGTCCTAAAAGGTGGTTCAAATGCCATTACCTCGAACAAAGCAATTGTGGACGTCATGCATGAAGCACTCGAGAAAACGGATATTCCTAAAGATGCCGTACAATTCATCAATACAACCGATCGAGAAGCTACAAGTGAGCTATTCACGATGAAAGAGCATATCGATGTGTTGATTCCCCGCGGTGGAGGTGCATTAATCAATGCTGTCGTTAATAATGCAACTGTACCTGTCCTGGAGACTGGCGTAGGAAACTGTCATATCTATATTGACAAAGAAGCTCAAGTGGAAAAAGCATTAAACATCATCATCAATGCAAAAACAGACCGTCCAGCGGTATGTAATGCAGCTGAAACCGTCATCCTGCATGAAGACTGGTTCAAAGAAAATAAGGGTGCATTTGTAGAAAAGCTTAAAGAACACAATGTATCCATTCACGGAGATGAAAAAGTGGTCGAAGCGATTGAAGATGCGAAACTTGCAGGAGAAGAAGATTGGGCAAATGAATATCTAAGTCTGGATATTGCCGTGAAGATTGTCCCGTCTTTGGATGAAGCAATCGATCACATCGAACAATATGGTACAAAGCATTCAGAAGCCATTGTCACGGAAAATACAGAAACAGCGAAGAAATTCATGATGCTCGTTGATGCTGCCGCTCTTTATCATAATGCTTCCACTCGTTTCACTGATGGAGGAGCGTTAGGATTTGGTGCTGAAATAGGGATCTCTACACAGAAACTTCATGCTAGAGGACCAATGGGGCTACCAGCACTCACAACCGTTAAGTATATGATGCATGGAACCGGACAAATCCGATAATAAACATGGAAAAACGCTTGAGGAAATTTTCTCAAGCGTTTTTTTCATTTATCAGCTATCAGGAGGGAGGAGTTCAGATCAGAACCCGGAGCTTGTCTCCTCCAGTATAAATTCATTCAATCCCCGTATCGTGTGAACCTCTTGCTGATAACAGATTTTTAATAGCTCTTCAAAGATTTCGGCGGTCATGATCGCGTCATTCAGCGCATGATGTCGTGTCCGGTAGTCGATGTCAAACCGTTTTACAAGGGCGTCCAGGTAGCAATCGTCCCGTTCCAATAACCCATTGGCAAGCGAAAAGGAGTCGACATATTCAGGATCAAATGATGGGAGCTGCCACTTATAAATCCTTTTTTGGAGAAAATTTATGTCGAAACTGGCAGGGTGGGCGACAAGGATCGTTCCTTTACTGAACTCAATAAATCGCTCCAATCCGATAGGTAACGTAACACCATTCAGAAAGTCTTTTCGTCTCAGACCTGTAAATCGCTTCGTATCCCTCGACACCGTTTGAAGGGGGTTTATGACCTGATAGAAGGTGTCTTTCCGTTGAACTCTACCTTCCTTAACCTTAACCGCTCCGATCGAGATGATTTCATCCCCGACCTCCGGAAAAAAGCCCGTTGTCTCCAGGTCAAATATGGTAAAATCACAATCGAACAAATGTTTTTGTTGAAGCGTGGGTTTTTCTTCTTCAAACTCTTTTAGGGCACGAGATAATTTATGGTAGGATAGCTTTTCTTTTTCCCGTTTCACTTGATAGCGAAAGAAAAATTGCTGCCATAAATAATATTTCAGAATGCGGTAGCCCACATTAATTCCAATATCATTCATTAAACCACCCGGTTCCTATTAAAACTAATTTCCATCACTTGTTGAAGTCGATTGGCAATCTGGATGGATTCTTTTAATTTCTGACGATCCTCTTTTGAAAGAGTACGCACATCAATATCATTACTTAATGGTTTTCCTTCTATAAGTTCAAGAAGGTTTTGCTTTGTACGGAGAGTGAGAAGAATGTGCATAGCTGTTTTTACATTTTCAGCATCCCTTGGATGGAAAGCCTGCATCTTCTTCAATGCTTGAACCCTCTTTATCGTATTAACTTCTTTTATTCCGTATTTTACAGAATGAATGCGAATCATATTGACGATTTGCAAAAGCCCGGACTTTTTGATGTTAAACAAATGATTCCTGGGCTTAAGGTTCACTCGTCCCAAAGGGCCTACAGGAAGTTTGAAACGAAGGGCATCTTTTCTTAATAGTTGTTGCATATTGAGAGACCGTTTCGATTTTTCCGCTAAATAATTTCGAATTTCCTCTGCGATGGAGTAATCACCATAAATGGGGCGGAAATCATAGAACATCGTAATGTTTTGAACTTCCTGTGCATCTATTTCGGATAGCCATTCATCAATCGCCTTTTTCCAATCAGTATAGGATCGTTTCCATTTCTGTTCCTTCGCCATGATCCCGCCAGTACATTCAGGAAAACCGCATGCAGCAAGCTTTAAATTGAGTTTTTCCGTGAATGCCTGGAAATACACATCAACCTTGTTAAGATCGGACAAGTGGTTATAATCATCGAGAATGATCCCATTATCCTGATCCGTATGAAAGCCTTGTTCGCTTCTGCCTTGACTGCCCATTACGATAAAACAATAATTGATAGGCGCAGATCCGAATCCTTCCTGACGCATTTCTTTTTCAGTTAATTGAATGATTTTTCGATGAAGGCGATCATTATAGTTTGAGATCACTTCGCAAATATCGTAGCCAAAACTATCTTGAAGGAGCAGATCTTGGATGAACTGTTGAAAAGTATTGCTTTTCACCGTTGCCAGCTCTACCAGTTCGTCGTTGGAAACGGCTTTTTGGATTTTATAGGAAAGATCCAAATAATTGGAATCCTGTATATTGAGAAACGAAGTACTGGTCAGAACTCCCACAACTTCATCGTTGCGAATGATGGGTACAAAATCCACTTCTTCATGCTTGAAATAAGAAAGGGCTTCATATGCAAAGGATTCATCACGAATCCAAAACGGTTTTTTCTTCATCCAGTTTTTAACTGATTCACTGATTATTGGGTTTGTAATATAAGACAGGATTTCCCGTTGGGTAAGAATGCCATGCATCTTTTTCTCTTGATCTACTACCACTAGACCATATGTATCTTCTTCTTTCATCTTTCTGGCTGCTTCAAGAACAGTGGCATTTTCGTCAATGAAGGTGGGGCGGTCCATTAACGTATGCACTTTAGTACGAAACAGATTGATATTTTCGTCGTCGGATTCAGTGGCAGATTTCACTTTTATTTCATCGTACAATGTTTTCATACGATTTCCGATGCTTTCGAAGATGATTTTTGAAAAGTCATTGTTCTTGGTCATAATCTCCAATAGTCGATCCTTTTGAATGCGGAACACGGTACAATCCTCTATTGCCTGTACGGAAAAGGTCATTTCACCGCTTGTAAGCATAATCATAATCCCGATTAAGTCTCCTGGATAGTAGAATCGGAGTGAATACTGTTTGCCGCTTGAGCGATGGAGAACATTTTTCGCAAGTCCCGAGACAAGGAAGTATATATCAAGTTCTTCTACCGTTTCATCTTCATGAAAAAGGAATTCACCCTTCTTGAAGGTGGTGTATTTAGAACCGGAAATAATGTAATCTAACTGTTCAGTGGTTAGAACATCAAAGGGATAGTGATCTTGTATAATTTGTAATAATTCCTGCTGGTTCATCAAATACCTCCCGTTCTCATTAGTCCCATAGTACTTTACCATAGAATTCCCTATTTTGAAAACGATAAAACGGGATCTTCCTGATGTCCCTATGTAAGTTTGGATGGAAGTATTGAAGGCTTCACGATAGCAATTAATAATCTGTAAATGGGATAAAAAAAGGTGTCCCGTTATTCGGGGGCACCTTTGAGACTTATTTATTAGTGAGGATAAACTCAGCAGCATCCATTAGGTTAGTAAACATGTGGTCGGCTTCATATAGATGAGGGGAGCTATCTGAAAGTAAGACAGTAGTGCATCCCGCTTTGCGACCAGCTTCGATATCTACCTCGCGATCACCTACCATATACGATTGGGCAATATCAATATCATGTTTTCGTGCAAGATCCAAGAGCATCCCTGCTTCAGGTTTTCTGCATTTACACCCCTCATGCGGCTTGTGAGTACAACAGGATACCTCTTGAATGAAACCCCCGGCCTTTTCAATTTCCCTTAACATATGATCGTGAATGGATTGAAGTTGTTTATGAGAAAGATAACCTAACCCAACTCCACCCTGGTTGGTGACGACGAAAATCAGGAAATCGGAATCTGTCAATAATTTGATAGCTTCAAGGACTCCCTCCAGGAAATAAAATTGTTCGGGTCGATTCACAAATGTCACTCTCTCTGTTTTCACCTCATTGATTACGCCATCACGATCAAGAAAAACAGCTTTTTTCATCAGTAAACCTCCTTATTCGATCTTTTTCTCCAATAAATCCTTACTACATGTCGCTTTATGCGGTTTCCGAGGAAATAATGACAGATTATTCTGTCATCTGCGGAAAGAATAAACCTTAACACAGATTCCAAAAGGTATATTAATCTTTTGAATGAATGATAGTGTGAAAACAGAGGCCGTGACCGTTCCTTTCCGCTCCAGGCACAATATTCCCCGGGGAGGAAGAGGAAGGAGGAGGGACGGACCTTTTAAAGGTCCGTCCCTATCCATTATAGTTTTTGAATAAAGGCGACTTTAAGGTAGTCACTTTGTTTGTATTGACTGAGGGTTTTAAAGTCTTCGGGCAGTGTGTATTCTTCGAGTATTTTATATTTTCCATTGGTTTCTTTAAAGGCTGTTTCAATAAAGCTTTTGAATTTCTTCATATTGAAGGTGCTGCAATTAGTGGATGCCACAATGGTACCCTTTTTTTCAGTGATGGCAATCGCTTCTTTTAACAAATCTTTATAATCCTTAGCTGCACTGAATGTATGTTTCTTTGAGCGGGCAAAGCTTGGCGGATCGAGAATCACAAGATCAAAGGAGAGTTCTTTCTTTACGGCATATTTAAAGTATTTAAAGACATCTTCCACAATGATGTTTTGTGCTTCGTAATCGATCCCGTTAATGCTGAATTGTTCAATCGTTTTACTTAAACTGCGATTAGCGAGATCAACGCTGGTTGTTTCCAGGGCACCACCGAGTGCAGCGAAAACAGAAAATGCTCCTGTGTAAGAGAACGTATTCAATACACGTTTGCCTTCAGAGTACGAGTCACGAATTCGTTTACGCACTTCACGTTGGTCAAGAAAAACCCCTACCATTGCGCCGTCATTCAAATAGATGGCAAATTGAACGCCATTTTCCTTGACGAGAAGGGGGAATGAAGGGCGGGTTCCCTCAACGAAATCATCATTCTCCACATATTTTCCTTCCTGTGCAAATCGCTTCTTCTGATAAATACCTTTGTAATCCGTTAATTCTCTTAATCCTTGCATCACTTCTTCCTTAAAGGCATAGGCTCCTTTTGAATACCATTGAACTAAGTAGTATCCATCAAAGTAGTCAATGGTGATGCCTCCAAATCCGTCTCCTTCACCATTAAACACTCGAAACGCTGTCGTATCTTCACTATAATAGAAGTGAAGACGTTGATTGATGGCAGCTTGAAGCTTTTTTAAGATAAAGTCTTTATCAATTGCTTCTTGTTCCTTCCAACTCAGCAGCCATCCGATTCCTTTGTTCTGTATTCCAGAGTAGCCTTTGGCGATAAAGTCATTGTTATGGTCTACAAGTTTAAGAATTTCTCCTTCTTGAATATTCTCAATCGATGACGTCACATTTTCTTTATTAAGAAGGGGGAATCCTTTTTGGAAATGATGTATGTATTTTGGGTTTGCTTTAATGATTCTTTCTTTTGTCATTCTACTCATCCTAACCTTGAGGTTTAGTCTTGTGTAGTATAGAACGTAAAGGAAGTTTACGCAACTGCACAATAAAAAACTTCCCTATTCAGATATAAAACGGTCTGAATAGGGAAGCTGGTCATTTACCCCATAAGTGATCTCCTACAAGCCGGTCTACTTTTATCGTTTCATGCAGGCCGCTATGAGAAATGGATGGATCATACACGATCCTGGATTGATATTGGTTTTTTTCAAATAGTGATTGACTGCCTATAGCACTTTGAACATTCACCACATCATCACCCGATCCCGCTATGGACAATACGTTTATATTGGAAGGGATTAAATGGCGATTCAAAAACATTTCTTTCAATGCACGTGATTCAGGTTTTAAGTCTATAACAGCTGCACCTGTATTGATTTCATCATAGGATTCCTTCGTAACACCAAGGAAAGGGGTAGCAATCGTAATGAATTTATGGGTCTTAGGGACAAACGAGCTATCCCTGGTATTTAGAATATATTTTGTTGACGCAAGGCCGCCCATGGAGTGTCCCACAATATTTACATTTGAAACGTCAAACTGATGATGTAAAAGCTTCATGGCACTTTCTAACCAAATCGCTTGTTTCTCCAATGATGCCCGATTATCTTCAAAGATGACTTGAACGAGTGGAGGTGAAGTGAGATTTGTGGGAAGAGATCCTTTATACACGACACTGCCATTCTCAGACACGTAAATCTCCAACGTTTTTTGACCCCAGCCATGCTGGTTTTCAAAACGTTCCAGCATCGTTCTGAAAGAATTGTATGTACCTTTATACCCGTGCACAAAGACAGTGGGGTATTTTTCTTCAACGGTTAAGGGTTTTTCACTGGATTGTACATTTGTAGTGCGAAATATTATATATAAAGTGAAGAAAGAGAGAATGATGCCACTCCATATAAACGAATGTTTGTGATTGATCGACAATAAAATCGCTCCTTTAAAAAAGGTATACTTCTATTGTAAAGTATTCGTGAAGTATTGAATATGTTAAAAAAGAAATTTGTTTGTCATATTACATGTAAGTTTTACCAATAGTGTTATAGTGGTTTATATTAAAAACTCTTGTCTCCAAAAGTTTTGTTAAGATAAACCTCAACAAAAAAAGGCTTAAATAAATTATTTAAGCCTTACACCATTATTCTTCCTTCGAAATCAAATTTTAAACCCAATCACCAGCTTTGAAGATAGGTTCAATCGATCCGTCTTCCTTTTCGCCGTCAATATCTAACTGAGCCGATCCTATCATGAAATCTACATGAATCATACTTTCGTTAAAACCTACTTTCCGTAATTGTTCCGCCGTCATATTTTTCCCTTCCTCCACACACACTGATAAAGCTCTACCCAGCGCTATATGGCATGAAGCATTTTCATCAAAAAGTGTGTTGTTGAAGATAATGTTTGTATTAGAGATGGGTGAGTTGTGAGGAACCAATGCCACTTCTCCTAAATAGGAGGCCCCTTCATCTGTTTCCAGCAGATTTTTCAAGGTTTCATATCCTTCTTCAGCTGTGAATTCTACCACTTTACCGTCTTTAAATGTGAGGGAAAAGTTCCTGATCAACGTACCGCTATAGTTAAGTGGTTTCGTACTTGAGACAGTCCCATTCACACCTTGTTTGACTGGGATTGTAAACACTTCTTCCGTTGGGAGGTTCGGAACAAAGGGAATTCCTTGATCATTTGTGAACTGGGCACTGATCCATTTCGTTTGTGGGTGGAATTCAATGGAAAGATCTGTTCCAGGTCCTTTATAATGAAGCTTTTTGTATTTGCTTTGATTTAAACGGTCAGCGTTCTTATTCAGATTACTAATATGAGATTCCCAAAGTGCGACCGTATTCTCCTGATCCGTCCGGGTAGTGTAAAAGATGTTTTCCCATAGTTTATCGATTGCTTCGTCCTGAGAAAGTTCAGGGAAAACAGTTTGAGCCCATTCGATTGTAGGGAATGCCGCTATTAGCCAGCTTATTTTGCCACCGCCGATATAAGCAGAAAAATCTTTCATTGCTTCAGCGGAAGCTCTGTTCAAAATGGCAACTCTTTTTGGATCCGCATCTCTTAATAGGGAAGGGTTCGGTGCCGCTAAATTTAATAGCGCTACATTGTTTTCCGCCATTTCAATAAACCCTTTTGCCTTCCAATCAGGATACGCTTTCAGGCCTTCCTCAGAAGAATTGTCTAAGCGGATTTTCTTTAACTCTTCATCGTAGAAGTCCGTAAGTACATTTAATACACCTGCTTCATAGGCCTTCTTAGTAACAAGTCGAACAAATTTATACGCTGTAATAGGTGCAGAAATCAGAAGTTCTTGATCCTTTTGCAGGTTTAGACCTACCTGTACGATTAAATCTGCGTATCTTTCTAATTTACTTTCAAATGCAGTATTCATCAATAATCCCCCTTGATATGTATTCAATACTAACTATATCTCTTTATTCAGAAAATTTCATTGAATAATTATATTTTCAAATCAATTGATCAATACGTAGAGAAAGTGAACCTTCTTTTACCGTGATTTGTACTTGTTCACATATGGTAGATTGACAGATGAGCTGAAAGATTGAAAAGGACTGGTCCTAAAAAGGGCCAGTCCTGATGGTTTTGTTTTTATAATTTACTTGAGAATGGTGGGAATTCTTCTTCCGGGGAGTTGATTACCACAACACCAGAGAGTGCCATAGCGGTAAGGCTGGTGATTAGTAAAAATTTTTTCACCTTTTTCATCATTTCACCTCCTATAAAGTTAACATTTCTTCATAAATGAGATTGGCTTCATTTAGATGAAATGCTGCATATTTATATTTTCTAACCCCCTGGTAATATTGGCCAAGGAATTTAGAATACTCAGCATATAATAGATGGGATCCGCTCTTTTTAAAGAAGGGCAGTGCATACTCCTTCATAAAAGCTTCAAAACCTTGTGGGAAATCATTTAAAGCAAACTGATAATATGATAATTGATAGAATTTATCCGGGAACTTTTCTTTAGAGCAAAGATGTAATCCTTTAGGTAACCAGAATCGCACTTCGGAAAATTGGTTCTTTTTATAATATTCCTTAACCAAAGAGAGAATAGAGTAGAGCTTTCCTTCTTCGTCTGACCCTTTCAATTCAATACTTCGCAAATAATGCTGAATGGCTTCATCGCTCTTGTTCATAAATGATTTTAAATATCCTAAGTTTTGCTCTACCTTTGAGTTTAACGACGTATAGTCTATGGATTGAGAAATGAAATTGGCCCAATCATAATGCTTTATCGCTTCTTCGCTATAACGTATACGCCGATAGCAAATTCCTAGAATCAAATGCACCTCGGCGCATCTCTTCTGATAGTAGACGCCCTGGAAAATGGAGAGTGACTTCTCGCCGTAGAAGATTGCTAATCGGTACATACTTAAACGGGTCAAGACCAGGCTGAATAAATAATATAAATCTGCTCTTTCTTCTTCATTTATCACATTTCCAACTACATAGCAGGTTTCAGCTTCTTTCAGTTCTCCTTTGGCTTTATCGTACTCTTCAATCAAATAATAATAGTTCCCTTTGTATTTGTGATAATAGAATTTCAGCGTATCGGTCAGTTCTTTATAATTGGATTGGATTTGTTTCATGTGTTCCAACGCATTCTTAAGGTTCCCTTGAATTAATTGAACACGGAAGCAAAGGATTTTATAGAATAAATGCGGAATGAGATCATCCGTCTGTTCCAGGTCCTTCTTAACGTCCACATGGATCGACTTAGCTTCCTCTGTTTTATTCCACAGTAGGGCATGGTTCCAATTCTGAAGTAGTTTGTTCAAATGGGCAGTCGTATCAAGCAGACTATTTACACCTAATCGGCCACAGAGTAAATGAATGATGTCATTTGACGGAGTAACTTGATTGTTTTCCAGTTTGGAAAGGTATGATACGGAAATAATCCCTTTTGATAAATCTTCTTGTGTTAAATTTCGTTTTAGTCTGTGAAAGCGGATTTTAGAACCGATTGTCATATGATCCTTCTCCTCTAACTGGCTTTAATGGCTCTTCTATTTTAGGTAAATGATTATTAAAATAGTAACATATAAAAGAGGTAAATGTTTTGAATATTCCTATAATTATATTTTTTCTGGGTATTTTGTATGGTCTTTTATTCATCTGAAGGTTGATTCATCAAACGCCTTCCTTTGATATAATGACACTAGGGAAGTTTTAAGAGGAGGTATTTCATTTTGATTGATTTAAGAAGTGATACAGTTACAAAACCAACGGAAGAAATGCGTAGGGCTGCCTTTGAGGCTGAAGTAGGGGATGATGTGTATGGAGAAGATCCTACAGTCATAAAGCTTGAGAGAGAAGCGGCCACCTTACTTGGTAAAGAAGCGGCGCTATTTGTAACAAGTGGTACTCAAGGTAATCAAATTGCTGTTTTAACACACACACGTCCAGGGAATGAAATTCTATTAGAAGCGAATTCCCATATTTTCTATTATGAATCAGGAGCGGTTGCCGCATTGGCAGGTGTTCAAACACGTACGATCCATGGGATAAATGGTGAGATGGATCCGATTGAAGTAGAAGAGGCTATACGTACTGAAGATCAGCATTTTCCAGAAACAGGGCTCATTTGTTTGGAGAATACACATAACCGCGCAGGTGGAGCCATTGTGTCCCCAGAGAATATGAAGGCGATCTATACTCTTGCGAAAAAACATTCAATTCCCGTGCACATCGATGGAGCACGGCTCTTTAATGCAGTAAATGCCAGTGGGAGAGATATCAGGGAGTTCACTGATCATTGTGATACTGTGCAAATATGCTTATCCAAAGGGTTGGGTGCCCCTATAGGGTCTATTATCGCAGGTGATCATTCATTCATTAATCGTGCCCGTAAGTGGAGAAAGCGATTAGGCGGGGGGTTAAGACAGGTAGGGATGGTTGCTGCTCCAGGATTGGTTGCATTAACAACTATGAGAGAGCGATTAGTGGAGGATCATGAGAAAGCAATCGTACTTAAAGAAACCCTTCAAGCCTGCAAGGGAATTGAAGTAATCAATTCTGTTGATACAAATATTGTCGTGGCAGATGTAAAGGGAAGAGGAATCACATCAGAGCAATTTATTGATGAGTTAAAAGAAAAGGGGATACTGGCAGTGACCTTTGGACCTACTCTTGTACGTTTTACCACTCATTATGATGTTTCAATGGAAGATATAAACAAAGTGTCTGGAATCTTAAGGAGCCTTTCTTAATTACGGGAGGGAATTTCCTGATCATTTAAGGAGGGAAGGGCCAAAATAGCCCTTCCGCCTACTCTTTGTGATCTAGTTTTTTTCCATGGTGTGGATGAGGATGCCATCTCATCATGTAGTCATTTTCTTTCAGTTTTTGATACTTAGCTTCCATCATTTTAAGTACGTTGTCCCCTTGTTCTTTTGAGAAGACGCCATATTCTACATATTTCTTCACAAGTTCTTTTTTTGTTGAATACATTTGTTCATGCAATTGGGCAAGCTCTGATTTTTGTTCTTCAGTAAGGTTTACCTTAGGTGTTTGTGGTTCACCTTCTGCTGCTGCAAATGTACCGACACTCAGGCTAATCAGGAATACAGCTAAGATAGATACAACCATTTTTTTCATTTTATTCACTCCTTTCCAATGTTTCTCTCATATTCTTTGCGGAAAACTCGCAGAATATGTAGGAATGGATGAATAAGAGGGGTACATGTTAGGGTAAAGACAATCAGGTATATGAAAGGTGGCTGAAATATGTTTAAACAGTTTTTGTCCAGTATCGGGATAGGACATGTTAAAGTAGATACAATCGTGCACAAAACTAAAATTTCCCCTGGGGATTCAATTGAAGGTGAAGTCGTTTTGATCGGTGGCATGGCCGATCAGCCTATTAATGAAATTCATTTATTGCTTCTTGAGAAGTATGAGGAGGATAAAAAAGATAGTGACTTTTCCTATCATGAAAAAGATTTAGATACGATTGTCCTTGATAAGATCGGTACAATCGGTGCGGGTGAAGAAAAGAGGATCTCTTTCACGTTTCCTACATCTTCAGATCATCCGAAAACAACGGATGCTAACAAAACCATTCTAAGAACGACAGTAGACATACCCCAAGCGGTAGATCCGACAGATGAGGATAGCATATACGTCGTTTAACTATAGGGCAGATTCTATTATAGAATCTGTCTTTTTATTTGGCTTAAAAGACCAATAAGAGTAAATGTTCTCATTGAAAACCATAAAAACCCAATGTAAAATGTAGTAAGCGTATACATTCTAAAAATTCAGATATTTAAATGTATACACATTAAAAGATGAAGGAGGAATTTGATGAGTGGTATATGGTTAGCGGTAATAGGAGGGCTTGTCTTTTTGTTTGGGTATAAATATTATTCTAAGCTTATTGCTGAGCGGGTGTACCGTCTGGATCCCAATTATGTGACACCGGCACACCAATACAAAGATGGTGTCGATTTCGTCCCGACGAATAAGTTTGTTCTGTGGGGTCACCATTTTACTTCAGTGGCGGGGGCGGCTCCGATTGTAGGACCGGCAATCGCCGTTTACTGGGGATGGCTTCCCGCATTTTTATGGGTCATTTTAGGGACAGTATTTGCAGCCGGGGTGCATGATTTTGGAACTTTGGTTCTTTCCGTTCGAAATAAGGGACAATCCGTCGGTTCATTGGCCAATAAGTTAATTGGAAAAAGAGCAAAAGTACTATTTCTGTTTATTATATTAATTCTTGTATTAATGGTTAATGCAGTATTTGCATGGGTTATCGCAAATCTTTTTATTACATTCCCTGCAAGTGTCGTATCAGTTTTCATTCAGATCCCACTAGCGATATGGATTGGATATTCAGTTTACAAGCGGAATGGCAGCATGTTAATACCTTCAATCGTTGCACTGGCAGTCATGTATGCATCAGCTGTCATTGCCAGTCGTGTTGAATTTTTGCAAATTGATTTAGTTCGTTATTTCGGAGGACAAGAAGCCACATCATTGTTTGGTTTGAGTTCAACAAGCATGGCTTTCTTGGTGTGGATCGTCATTCTGATGATCTATGTGTACATAGCTTCAACTCTACCTGTTTGGAAGCTATTACAGCCACGTGATTATATCAACTCCCATCAACTAATTGTTGGTTTAGGATTGCTTTATCTTGGTCTTCTATTTACTAACCCTGAAATTACCGCACCAATGACAAACGGAGCAGCAGATGTATCCTGGTTCCCGTTATTATTTATCACGATTGCCTGCGGTGCCATTTCCGGATTCCACGGGTTGGTTTCATCGGGCACATCGTCCAAACAGTTGGATAAAGAAACGGATGCACGCTTTGTAGGATATTTAGGTGCTGTTGGTGAAGGAGCGCTTGCATTGATCGCGATCATTGCATGTATTACATTTTTTCCGAATGTGGAAGAATTCCAAGCGACATACAGCGGTTTTGCTGCAGCAAGTGGAGCAGGGCTGGGTGTCTTCATCCAAGGGGCCGGACAACTTGCAACAGGTGTAGGAATTCCTGCTGATATCGCAGCTACGATTGTTTCAGTAATCATTGTGAGCTTTGCTGCAACAACATTGGACTCTTCTGTACGACTGATGCGATACATCATTGCCGAGTTGGGAGAAGAGTACAACGTAAATCCTTTAACAAATGCTCATGTTGCAACGACGATTGCCGTTGTTTCAAGTGCGGCCTTAACTTTATTACCTCAAGGACCTAAAGGATTCGGGTCGGGTGGATACCTTCTATGGCCGCTTTTTGGTACATCGAATCAATTGCTTGCGGGAATCAGTTTACTTCTGATTACCATCTGGCTAAAGCGCCAAGGCAGGAATTATATCGCTACCTTAATCCCAATGGTATTCCTTATGTTCATGACCTTATGGGCGATGATTAACCAAGTCGTGTTTGAATGGTCAGGCGTAGGTGAATCAGAAGGGAATATGCTGCTCTTTATCTTTGGAAGTATCATTCTTATTTTCACCTTATGGATATTAATAACTGCGGCATCTTCCCTATCCAAAAAGGGAGATGATCCTTCACAGTTCTCTGCTTAGTCAGGAGATAGAAAAAGGGGACCCGGGCTCTTAGTCCCCTTTTTCTACTTATTTTGAAGGAGGAACAAGAATATCAGAATCAGCATGCCTCATTACCGAAACAACTATAAGGAGGGGAACACTAATGGATTCGTCTATGAAAGAAAAGCTCAAAAGAATCATTCAGCTATACGATGAAATGATTCGCCTCCCTCACAAAACGGAAATCGCCAGGGAATTGAGAGATGAGGATGATCTATTCTTATTATTGCTCTATTCGGATATGCTTGGCCTGCCGAATCCCGTTTTTTATTACACATTGGAACTTTATCCATATATAATAGAGAAATTTCACGGTTGGCATTTAAGAATGGGAATGGAGCACTCCCCCTTAGATGGAATCAGATGTTGTTGAAGTATGGGGAGGGGATATATACATGAATGAATTACAACAACAGTCAATTCTTTTTGTAGGAGGTAAGGGAGGTGTTGGGAAATCCACATCTGCTTCTGCTTTAGCGGTAATGTTTGCGAAGATGGGAGAAAAGACGCTAATCATCTCAACAGACCCCGCGCATAACCTGGGTGATATTTTTCACCAGAAAATCAAGGGGGAGAAAACTCCACTACTCAAAAATCTATGGGGGATAGAAATTAATCCGGAGATTGAAACAAAGGATTACATTAACGGAGTGAAACGAAATTTAAAGGGAATGGTTAAATCAAAGATGGTGAATGAGGTTCACCGTCAAATCGATATGGCTGCTTCGGCACCAGGGGCAGAAGAAGCAGCATTATTTGACCGGATGGTTTCCATCATTCTCGAGGAAGGAAATGAGTTCGATAAGATCATTTTTGACACAGCACCTACAGGCCACACGATCCGACTTCTATCTCTTCCTGAACTCATGGGAGTCTGGATGGACGGGATGCTTGAAAGGCGTAAGAAAACAAACAAGAACTATTCACAGCTATTAAATGATGGCGAGCCGGTAGAGGACCCCATTTATGATGTCCTGCAAAAGCGTCGTGAAAAGTTTTCAAGAGTACGGGGGATCCTACTGGATCAAAAAAGAACAGGATTTATCTTTGTCCTCGTTCCTGAGAGGCTCCCGATACTGGAAACGGAAAAAGCCATTGAATTAATGTCTAAGCACGGATTGAAAATTGGGGGACTGATCATAAATAAGATCCTCCCGAATCAGGCAGATGGAGAGTTCCTGCAAAAAAGGAGGGACCAGGAAAAGTTATACCTAAAGCTGATGAGGGAGAAATTCACAAACCAGACATTGTATCGAATTCCTCTATTAGAAGAAGATATTTGTTCACCGCGTCATCTCGAAGAGTTTGTAGATTATCTACAGAGAGAAGTAATGAGTAGTGAAAGAACCATCTAATATAAGAGTATACATATGGACTTGCTGACCATTGGGGGTATTTTATCCAATGGTCATTTTTATTTTTCAGGAGGGAATAATCATCTTTTGTCGAAAATGTAATAAAATCAATGAAATGAGGGAGTGATACCCATGAGTGGAGATATGAAACATTTACCGGGAATTCTTCCGTTGAAGAAAAGAGAAGAAACACAGAACCGATGGCTGTTTCATCGACTTAATACCCTTTTACCTTCCTTAATGAAAAAGAATAATCTAGATATGTGGATTATTGCGGGCAGAGAGTATAATGAAGATCCTGTTTTGAAAAGTCTCTACCCGGCATCAATAGATGGTTCCGGGAGATTGACGATTCTAGTGTTTTATCTTGACGGAGATCAACAAGTGAAAAGGTGGGTACTGCACCCTAATCCGAACTTTGAGCCATTTTATGAACGGGTCTGGAAGCCTGAAGAATGTGATCAATGGGAGTGCCTTAAAAGACTTGTAGAAGTTCACTGCCCTGATACCATTGCCTTGAACTATTCCCCAACTTTTGCTGCAAGTGATGGTTTAAGTCATTCGTTTTACCAACATTTGAGCATACTTCTCGATGAGTACTCACATAAATTTGTGTCTGCCCAACACATCATTGTTGATTGGCTGTCGATCAGGTCATCGAAGGAACTCACAGCCTACCCTTCAATAGCGGAATTTGCGAGGAAAATAGCGGCAGAAGCTTTATCCGGAGCGGTGATCCATCCTGGTATTACAACGACTGAAGATGTAGTTGATTGGATAAGGCAATGCGTATTGGATCTAGGAATGGAAACGTCCTTTTACCCTACGGTGGATTTACAAAGAAAAGGGGCAGCGATGGAACGATTAGAAGGGGAAATCATTCGATGTGGAGATATTGTACATTTGGATTTTGGTATTCGTTATCTCGGTTTAGCGACAGACACCCAGCAACTCGCATACGTTCTCTATCCAGGGGAGGAAGAAGCTCCTGAAGGACTTCAATCCGCATTACAAACAGCTCTAAGATTTGAAGATATCATCACAGAAGAAATGAAGGTGGGAAGAACAGGTAATGAAGTATTTCAACGGGCAATGAACAAGGCAAGAGGTGAGGAGATAGAGGCGATGCTTTATTCTCACCCCATCGGGTATCACTGTCATGAAGCAGGGGCCTTAATGGGATTATATGATCAACAAAGGGACATCCCCATAAAAGGGGATCTGCCTCTAACAGCAAATACATGCTATGCCTTGGAGTTCAACATCAAGCAATACGTTCCAGAATGGAATCAGATTGTCCCGATTTATCTGGAAGAGCCCGTTGCCTTCATACAGAATCAATTGGAATATATGGCGAAAAGGCAAATGGGCTTCTATCTTATATAATGAGTGAATGAGTACAATTGGAGAAATTGTGCTCATTTTTTTATTTAGCTGTTTTTATAAAAAATGGTGGATTATCTTCTTGACATTATACCTAATGGGGTATATTATTGTAATTGTAGCAGGAAACAACAAGCCAACAGGAG
Source organism: Rossellomorea aquimaris (assembly GCF_003315075.1). Lineage (GTDB taxonomy): Bacteria > Bacillota > Bacilli > Bacillales > Bacillaceae_B > Rossellomorea > Rossellomorea aquimaris_C. The sequence goes on along the minus strand of NZ_QNRJ01000001.1, from coordinate 424,954 downwards.
GTGTCTTTATGGAATACAATTCACAAGTTAAGAATCGAATTAAACGTGTCGAAGGGCAGCTCCGTGGAATCGTTAGAATGATGGAGCAAGGGGAAGATTGTAAAGACGTTATCACTCAACTTTCCGCAGCAAAAACAGCTCTGGACCGTTCCGTAGGCTTAATCGTCAGTATGAATCTTGTAGAGTGCGTAAGGGATTCACAAGAGACGGGTGAAAATACAGAAACCCTTGTAAAAGAAGCAGTGAATTTATTAGTGAAGAGTCGATAAAAAAAGAAGTTGACATCTTTTTTTATATCATATAATATACCCTTATAGGTATTTTAAATACAATCATTCTTAGGAGGAATTATAAATGAACGCAGATAAAGTACTAGATGCTAAAGGATTAGCCTGCCCGATGCCGATTGTAAAAACTCGAAAGGCAATAAAAGAAATTGAAACTGGTCAAATTTTAGAGATTCAAACAACGGATAAAGGTGCTAAAAGTGACTTAACAGCCTGGGCTAAATCTACAGGACATGAATTGCTCGATTCAAATGAAGAAAATGATGTATTTACATTCTGGATTAAAAAAGGATAAATTTTTTTAAGGGGATCAATACCCCTTACAGTAATTAGGAGGAGATACAATGTCAGAAAGAAAAACAACCAATATTATTCTCTTTAGTGGAGATTATGATAAAGCGATGGCGGCATATATCATTGCGAACGGTGCGGCAGCTTATGATCATGACGTAACCATTTTCCATACATTCTGGGGATTGAATGCTTTAAGAAAAGAAGAAATGGTACCTGTGAAAAAAGGATTTATGGAGAAAATGTTTGGGGGTATGATGCCTCGCGGAGCAGATAAGCTGGGATTATCCAACATGAATTTCATGGGCATGGGTCCTAAAATGATCAAAGGTGTTATGAAGAAGCATAATGCTATGCCTTTACCTGATTTAATTGACATGGCAAGGGAACAAGAAATCAATCTGGTTGCGTGTACCATGACAATGGATTTATTAGGTTTACACAAAGATGAATTATTAGAAGAAATCGAGTATGCAGGAGTAGCTGCGTATTTAGCGGATGCTGAAAATGGTAACGTGAACTTATTCATCTAATTTTTTTGAAATAAAATATACCCTATGAGGTAATTGGAGGTTTTATAAATGAACACGATTGAAACAAACTTCGTATTAGATGCAAAAGGATTAGCTTGTCCAATGCCGATCGTAAAAACAAAAAAGGCCATGAATAACCTGGAAGCAGGACAAGTGATTGAGATCCAAGCAACAGACAAGGGTTCTAAGGCGGATCTTCAAGCTTGGGCAAAAAGTTCTGGTCATGATTATCTCGGAACCATTGAAGAAGGAGATGTTCTGAAGCACTTTGTCCGCAAATCAAGTGGTGAAGAGGCTGTAGAGCGTAAACATGAATCAGTAACGGATAATGATACATTGGCCGGTAAATTGGGCGATGAAAATGTCGTTGTTCTGGATGTCCGTGAAAAAGCCGAATATGCATTCAAACATATTCCAGGCTCGATCTCGGTGCCATTTGGAGAGCTTGAAACACGTGCAGACGAATTGAATAAAGACAAGGACATTTATGTGGTTTGCCGTACAGGAAACAGAAGCGACATGGCGGCGCAATTATTAGCTGAAAAAGGATTTACTAATGTTATCAATGTTGTTCCAGGCATGAGCGATTGGACTGGAGACGTTGAATCGAACGTGAAGTAAAGTATAAACACTAATACTGGGAGGTTAAATTATGTCAGTCAAACCAATGAATTCAAAAGAAGTGGCTCAAAAAGTCATGAACAGAGAAGGTTTATTCATTTTAGATGTTCGTAATGCAGATGCCTTTGAAGATTGGAAAATTGAAGGTGAAAAATTTGAATACCTGAACATCCCATACTTCGTTCTTTTAGATGGTGTAGAAGAAATAATGGATCAACTCCCTAAGGATAAAGACATTCTTGTTGTATGTGCGAAAGAAGGTTCTTCTATTATGGTAGCGGAAATGCTTTCAGATGAAGGGATGGACGTTTCTTACCTTCAAGGCGGAATGAAAGCTTGGAGCGAACATTTGGAGCCTGTTAAAGTGGGTGAATTAACAAAAGGCGGAGAGCTTTATCAATTTGTACGTTTAGGAAAAGGTTGTCTATCCTATATGGTCGTGTCAAATGGTGAAGCAGCGATCGTCGATGCTACTCGTATGACTGATATCTTTATCGATTTTGCAAAAGAAAAAGGTGCAACGATTACAAATGTATTTGATACTCACTTGCATGCCGATCATATTTCTGGAGGACGTAACATTGCAGAAGCAACAAATGCTACCTATTGGTTACCTCCTAAAGATGCTGAAGAAGTTACCTTTGAATATGCTGCACTTGAAGATGGGAATAAAGTCGTGATTGGAAATACAACGATTGATATCACAGCTCTTTACTCACCGGGGCATACAATCGGTTCAACTTCATTTGTGATTGATGAAAAGTATTTATTATCTGGAGACATTCTATTTGTGGACAGTATCGGACGTCCGGATCTTGCCGGGAAAGCGGAAGATTGGGTAGCTGACCTTAGAGAAAGTCTTTACAAACGGTATAAAGACCTTTCTATGGAGCTAACCGTTTTACCGGCTCACTTTATGATTATTGATGAATTAAATGAAGATGGCTCCGTAGGTGAAAAGCTGGGAACATTATTTGCAAAAAACCATGGTTTAAATATCGAGAGTGAAGAAGAATTCAGAAAGCTGGTATCTGAAAACCTTCCACCTCAACCAAACGCGTATCAGGAAATTCGTGAAACGAACATGGGTAAAGTAAGTCCAGATGAAGAGAAACAGCGTGAGATGGAAATTGGACCAAACCGCTGTGCGGTTCGATAATCAAGCGTACTAATCTAAAGAAATAATCAAAATGGGAACCTGCCAGAGAGGTTCCCGTTTTATTAGAAGAGGAGGAACAACACGATGGATTTGGCATTTATCATGACTATTTTTCTAATCGGATTTGTCGGCTCGTATATATCAGGAATGGTAGGGATCGGCGGTAGTATCATTAAATATCCCATGCTCCTTTATATTCCGCCATTGCTTGGAGTAGCAACATTCACTGCTCACGAAGTTTCAGGTATTAGCGCAGTTCAAGTCTTCTTTGCCACACTTGGTGGGGTTTGGGCTTACCGTAAAGGAGGCTATCTTAATAAAACCCTCATCACTTACATGGGTGTAAGTATATTAATTGGTAGCTTCATTGGCGGGTATGGTTCGAAATTCATGAGTGAGGCTGGAATTAATATTGTGTATGGAATTCTTGCATTAATTGCCGCTATCATGATGTTCATTCCCAAAAAAGGCATTGACGATATAAAACTCGAGGACGTTACATTTAACAAATGGTTAGCGGCGATACTTGCCTTGATCGTCGGGGTTGGAGCAGGTATCGTTGGAGCGGCAGGAGCTTTCCTATTAGTTCCGATTATGCTGGTGGTCCTTAAGATCCCGACAAGAATGACGATCGCTTCATCCCTTGCCATCACGTTGATTTCTTCAATCGGATCAACAATCGGAAAGATATCGACAGGTCAAGTGGAATATCTGCCAGCTATGATTATGGTCGTAGCTAGTTTAATTGCATCTCCACTGGGCGCTATGGCAGGAAAGAAAATGAATACAAAGGTTCTTCAAATGATACTAGCCGTTTTAATCCTGGCTACAGCGATTAAAATCTGGCTCGATATACTGTAAACCATTTAAAGCTTAGTTCTGATTCACCTGGTATCTTCTACCCTATAGAGGATTTCTAGTGAACAGAACGAAGCTTTTTTGTGTTGTAGCTTCGTGCGTGTTATAGTAGTGCACAAAAAAGTCATTGTAACTTTCCTCTGGTATGGTTCGTCTAATCAACAGAAAGAAATAAGACTCTAGATGGATGAACATACTTAATGAGACTAGTACAATGGAAGAGTGGAATAGCTCTATTATCTATCCATCATGAAAAAGGGAGAATGATTAATGAAGAAATTGATTACCATTGCCTTACTATTATCACTAATGGTGGGCCTCACCCAGCCAGCATTTGCTGCAGATAATGATAAAAAAAGCATCAATGAAAAATTCGGCCTGCCTATCGTTGTATATGGGGAAACCCTTACCGGCGAACAAAAGAAAGAGGTTCAAGATCAATTAGGAATGGAAGACGGAACCGAAGTGGAAGAGTTTACGGCAACGGGCGAAGACCTTGTGAAGTATATTGAAGGTGAAAACCGTAATGCCCGTATGTTTTCCTCCGCCATGATTACTCGCAAAGAAAAAGGCGAGGGTCTGAAGGTTAATATTGTGACACCGGAAAATATTACGGAAGTGACGAATTCTATGTATTCAAATGCTTTATTAACTGCAGGCGTCGAGAACGCAGTAGTGGATGTGGCCTCTCCTATAAAGGTAAGTGGTCATTCTGCATTAGTCGGAATTTATAAAGCGTATGATGTTAGTGGAGAGAAGCTTGATACGGTGCGTATGGAGGTTGCCAACGAGGAATTAACCGTGGCAACAGAACTTGCCAAAGAAGCTGGGATTGATAAGGAAGAAGTCAGCAACCTGTTAACCGAAATAAAGAAGGAAATAGCCGAACAGGATCCCGCTACGAAAGAAGAAGTTGAACAAATCGTTGAAGAGAAGCTTCAAACTCTGAACATCGAGCTAAGCCCGGAGGATCGCCAGTTATTAATCGATTTGTTTGAAAAAATGAGGTCACTGGATATTAACTTTGATAATGTTCAACAACAATTAGATGACCTGACCAATGACATCCAAACCACGATTAAGGAAATTGTCAAAGATGAAGGGTTCGGGCAAAAAGTGTCTGACTTCTTTACTGGCTTATTAAATGCCATCGCTGATTTCTTTAAATCCATTAAAAATCTATTTGGATAATGGACTATTTTGTATTTAAAATAACAAAAAAGACTGAGTCTGCTATTGACTCAGTCTTTTATTTCAAGTAAAGGAAACCTTAGATAGACCGTTGTTCCTTTGTCTTCTTCACTATCTATAGACAAAGAACCATCGTGTTTATTCATGATTTCTTTGGCGATGGATAAACCGAGGCCGTATCCTCCTGTATTTCTTGTTCTTGACAAATCGGAGCGGTAAAATCTTTCTCCGATACGGGATAAGGAACCTGCAGGAATGCCAATACCGGTATCCCTGATTTTTACAACAGCCATTCCACCTTCTTCGTACGATTGAATGAGAATGCGACTCTCTTCAGGAGAATATTTCAAGGCATTATCCAAAATATTATAGAATACCTGCATGACCCGGTTGGGATCCCCATTAATAATGGATTCTTCATTTAAATCATGTTGGACATCCATTTTTTTGTTTTTTGCATGAGGGCGGATAAGTGTTAAAGAATCCATAATTAACTGAGAGAGTACAATTGGTTCAATATCTAAAGAAAAAGAGCTATCCTCCAATTTATTCAATTCAAGTAGCTCTGTAATTAATTTCTGCATCCGTATCGATTCTTTTTGAATTAGGCGCAGGCTTTTCTCCATTTCTTCAGGGTTCGTTTGAACCTTGTCGGTCAGTGCCTTTGCATATCCACCAATATAGGTAAGGGGAGTCCTTAATTCATGGGCAACATTCGAAAGAAACTGACGCTTCCGTTCCTCTTGATGTTGAAGAGAATCGACCATACTATTAAATGTCAGGGCAAGTTCTGCCATTTCATCTCTCGAGTTGACATTAAGCCTGTCTGAAAAATCACCTTTAGCCACTTTATTTGAAAATTGTTGCATTTCCCTAACAGGTTTAAATAATGATCCTAAAGAAGATTGAATGATCAAGAACAATACAAAATAAAACATGACACCTGTAAGTACCAATATAGGGATCCCTTTACTGAACACTTCCGTCATTTCAGCCAAGGGGATGTATATGAGTAAATACCCCATTAATCTTTCTTGGTTCATAAGAGGAAAGATAGCTCCAATCACATTCCGGTTAAATTCTTCTACATATCCTTCTTTCATTACCAGATTACCTTTAGCCAATTCTCTTTTGTCATTGTTATTGATGAGAGGATTTTGATCAATACGATATGGGAAGCTTTTGGTTAAGTCTTCAAGTTTCTCCACAACAAACACTTCGTAAGGGGAGATCACATTATACCAAAGGATTTTATCCCTTACACTCCCGCTTACGTCACCATAGTGATAGTGATCAGCTGTTCTCTGTCCTTGATAAAGCAGTGACTCCTTAACGGTCCCAATATATAGATCCTTATAGAGAAAATGAATAAAAAGAAATGAAAAGACAATGGTTAAAAATAAGCTGCTTAATAATAGAAGAGAGACTTTTTTATTGAGAGTCAGATTGAAATTTTTCAAACGGATCCCTCGAACTTATAGCCAAGGCCCCACACCGTTTCGATCAAAGGTCCATGGTTCTTCAATTTCAGCCTTAATGTCTTAATATGGGTATCCACTGTACGATCGCTTCCTTCATAATCACTTCCCCATACTTGATCGAGAAGCTGATCTCGCTTATACACTCTTCCTTTATTACGGGCCAGGAACAAGAATAGTTCATATTCTTTTAAGGTTAAACGAGGTGAAAGTTCACCAACTGAAATCGTCCTTGATGCCAAATTAAATGACACCGGTCCATATCGTTCAATCATTGAATGTTGGGACGATTGAGTTCCGTAGGATCTTCTCAGAATCGTTTCGATTCGTGCAACAAGTTCCTCAGCATTAAATGGTTTAACCATATAGTCGTCACTTCCGAGCCTAAGTCCTTTCACCTTGTCTAAATCATCTCCCTTTGCCGAAAGGAAGATGAAAGGGACCTGGCTTGTTTCCCGAACCTCTTTTAGTAATTGATAACCATCCATGAATGGCATCATGATATCCACAACCATGATATCCACATGTGTTTTCTTCAGCTGATCAAGGGCAGCGAGTCCGTTCTCTGCATCTAAGCAGAAATACTGATCTCTGTTTAAATACAGTTTGATCAGCTGCCTCATTTCCGGCTCATCATCCACAATCAGGACATTCCATTTTTTCAACGTAAACCACTCCTATCCATACTACACATGCAATGATAAGTTTTATTATAGACGAAATTAGTGAATTTTTTATGATATAAGAACCATTTACCGTAGTAGCTTTATCCATTTTAGCATGAATTACGGAAGGGGTCGGAAGAGGAAATCCGTTCATGGCTCACTACTTTTCCCAAACAGGGACATTTGCCCTTCCCTTTTTCTCATTTCTTAATAGGCTAATAAAGAGGAGTGACGAAGATGTATGAGAGGAGAACCATGTACAGAAAGAACTTGATGAGCCTATTTAACTCCGGATCCGGATTTCCAAACCTTGGGACTGGATATGGCGGCAATCCTCCAGGCATGTATCCAGGCTATGTACCATGGGAAGGGAACCAGGGTCAAGGAGGGGGATTCGGTGGAGGACCAGGTTATTATAATCAAGGACCTTATGGTAGTACAGCGGGACCCCAAGGTTTTCCGCCACCAGGATTTCCACAGCCCGGTTACGGTCCACCACCATTTGGTCCGGCAGGAGGCTACGGGTATGGTATTAATCCAATCGGTGCAGGTTTAATTGGTCTTGGATTAGGCTTTCTTGGAGGGCAGATTGTAAATAACCCATTTAAGGGCCCACATAAACGCTACTATTATTATCTATAATATATCAAACCGACTCTAAGGACAGAGTCGGTTTTTCTATGGATATACACAGCACTTGACTATATACCTAGTAGGGTATATTATAAAGCTATAAAGTAAATGCTTTGGAATCAGATTAATTCAAACAGATGAGGTGATATTTTTGGAATTTATTGGAGTAATTGTACTAGCCATACTTATTTATCTTTATGTGATGATGAAGAAACCAGGGGAAAATATCAAACAAATTTCAACGAATGAATTAAAATCATTGTTTGGTAATACTGACAAGCAATTCATTGATGTTCGTACACCGGGAGAATTCAGACAAAATCACATCAGACACTTTAAGAACATACCATTACAGTCTTTACAACAACATGCTCACAAATTATCGAAGGATAAAGAAATCATTGTGATTTGTCAAAGTGGAATGAGAAGTGCCAGTGCCTGTAAAGTGCTTAAAAAGCAAGGATTCACAACGGTTACAAATGTTAAGGGTGGAATGAATTCTTGGTCCAATTAATAGAGCTATAACCTTTGAGGGAGAGGGAATATTAATGAAAATAATTTCAGCAAGTAGGGTAAATGAACGATTAACAGCTGGAGAAACATTAAATATTATTGATGTTCGCGAAACAGCTGAGGTAAGAAGTGGGAGAATTCCAAGAAGTATCCACCTTCCATTGGGACTTCTGGAATTTCGAATGAATGAATTAGACAAGAAGAAAGAGTACATCGTGGTCTGTCAATCCGGCGGCAGAAGCAGTCAAGCTGTAAAGTTTCTCGACTATCAAGGATTCAATGTAACAAATATGGACGGCGGAATGCTCGCATGGGAAGGTAAAGTAGATTAAATCATTCTTTCTTCGATTTTCATTATTGGAAAAATAATTATTTTAAATACCCCTACAGGTTTAAAAGGTGGGAAATAGGATAATTTATATACGTTGGGATGAAAATAGAAAGAGGGAGGAATTCATCATATGACAAATGTAAAAGAATTGACGGCAAAGGAACTAACGAAAAAGATACTCAATGGAGACAGCATGTTTATTCTGGACGTTCGTCCAAAGGATGCCTTCGATGATTGGAAGGTAGAAGGGAAGAACGTAAAAATAATAAATAAGCCCTTTTCCGAACTGAAGGAAAATATTGGAGCTGTTCAATCCACTTTACCACGTGATGAAGCCATTTACGTAATATGTGCAAAAGGAAATTCTTCCACGAAAACGGCAGAAATGCTGGTAGAAGCAGGAATGGACAACATTTATTCCGTAAATGGAGGCATGCAGGCTTGGAGTGAATATCATGAGCCTGTAAAAATTGGGGATGTCTCAGGCGGTTCACTCTATCAATTTGTCCGTATCGGGAAAGGTTGTCTATCTTATGCTATCGTTTCAAATGGAGAAGTAGCTTTCGTTGACACCAGCCGAATTTTGAAACCTTATAAGAAATTTATTCAAGACCATGAAGTATCGGTCAAAGCAGTATTTGATTCGCATCTGCATGCAGATCATATCTCAGGCGGACGGTCTTTAAGTAATGAATACAATTCTCCTTATTATTTGCCTCCTAAAGATGCAGAGGACGTTCAATACGAATATAAAGAATTAAATGATGACACGGTCATTAATGTTGGTGATACGACCATTAAAGCTGTATACTCTCCTGGACATACGATTGGGAGCACCTCCTTTATTGTGGACGGTCATTACTTGTTAACAGGCGATATTCTGTTTATTGATTCGATAGGCAGACCTGATTTAGCTGGTAAAGCAGAAGACTGGGTAGGGGACTTAAGGAAAACTTTGTATTCGAGGTATAAAGATCTTGCGGATGAATTGATTGTCTTACCTGCCCACTTTATGACAATCGATGAGATGAATGAAGATGGATCGGTGTCTCATCCTCTAAATGCTCTATATAGAGAAAATCATGGATTAAACATAGAAGATGAGCAGGAATTCAGAAGAACAGTTACAGAAAATCTTCCGCCTCAACCCAATAGCTATGAAAAAATTCGTGAAACCAACATGGGGAAAATGCATCCGGAAGAAGAGGAACAACGGGAAATGGAAACAGGTCCAAACCGATGTGCGGTGCGGTAAAATAAAATGGCGGTTTGAAAAGAGCATAGTAAAATCATGCAAGCATCCTCAATGAGGATGCTTGCATGTATATGGAAGAACCAGGGAAGTGGATATGTATGAACGAAACAAATGAATCAAAATATATTCAGCAGCACCTAGCAAATGAACGAACATTCCTGGCTTGGATTCGTACAGCGATCGCTATTATCGGGATTGGTTTCCTCACAACAAGCTTGCATTATAACTCGCTTCAAGGAGATGCCGTCCAAGATCGAATCGCCGTCTCCATCAGTGCTGTATCGATCATTATCGGGTTAGTTATCATTATTGGATCGACCGTTAACTACTACCGGACGAGAAGACATATAAACACACAAACATTTGTTTCTGCAGATGCCTTCATTAAGATGATGGCGATTGTAGCAACTATTGTCCTTATATTTGTAACCGTATATTTTTTTATGCTGAATTGAAAAAGCTGAACGAGGGGGGTTAACCCACTCGTTCAGCTTTATTAATCTTGCTTTTTTTCATTGTAATATTGAACCGAAGTCATGGCTCCTTCACTCACCATGGAATTGTCTTCAATATTTCCAGGGTCTGGATTTCCGCCTTTTTCAACAGGTAGATCTTCTTTTCTTCTCTTCTTGAATTTCGTTACCAATCCTTCTTTCACATTGTGCAGCTGATTACGCTTCTCCTTCGATGATAAGATCCATCCTAATGAACCAGCCGTAACCGTCGCACCAACAAGTAAGGTTTTATTTACTCTCATTTTATTCTTCCTCCTTCAGGGAATATATAGTTTGTATAGTATGTTCTTTATTTTCCCGGCATACATGAATTTAAACATTAGGGATAGATTCAAATAATTACAGGAGTGGACAATTATTGAGTTCTAGTTAAAAATATACATAATAGATGTAAAGCAAAGGGAGGAAGAAATCAATGAAGGATATTACCAAACAAAGTGTCATTGGATTTATTGGAACAGGTGTCATGGGACAAAGCATGGCAGGCCATCTGCTCGAGGCCGGTTACCAGGTGGTCGTATATAATCGTACGAAAGAGAAAGCAGCGAAGCTTATACATAGAGGTGCAAAATGGGCAGACACTCCAAGGAAAGTGGCTGAAATTTCGGATGCAGTCATTACGATCGTAGGATATCCAACAGATGTAGAAGAAATATACTTCGGTGAAAATGGAATTCTTCATCATTTAAAACGTGACTCATTTGCCATTGATATGACCACTTCATCTCCAAAATTAGCAGAGAGAATTTTTGATATAGGCAAGGATAAAGGAATATCGACATTGGATGCCCCTGTTTCAGGTGGAGATATCGGAGCCAAAGAAGCAAGGCTTTCAATCATGGTAGGAGGAGACGAGGAATCATTCGAAACGGCCAAGCCCCTATTAGGCCTTCTGGGTTCAAATGTTGTGTATCAAGGTAAGGCAGGAGCGGGACAGCACACGAAGATGTGTAACCAAATCACGATTGCTTCTAACATGATGGGAGTAAGTGAAGCCCTTCTTTATGCGAAGAAATCAGGCCTGAATCCGGATAATGTGCTTAAGAGTATCACCTCGGGAGCGGCAGGCAGCTGGTCCCTTAGTAATCTGGTTCCGCGAATGATTGATGAGGACTATGCTCCCGGTTTTTATATAAAGCACTTTATCAAAGATCTTAAGATTGCCCTGGAATCATCCAGGGAGATGGGAATCAAGACTCCGGGGTTAGAGCTCGCCCTCTCATTATATGAAGAATTGGCTCATAATGGGGAAGAAAACAGCGGCACTCAAGCTCTTATAAAATTATTGGAGACATAACAGCGACGGCTGCCTGCCTATCATACTTTACTATTAATTGGGAATGATAGAAGAGTGTTGTTACTAATTTGAAGGTATGGTGATTCTTTTGAAAAGAAATTCGTTTAAGCAATTTTCGACACTCATATACACGTTTGGTTCTATCATGACCGTAGTTGCCTTCCTTGTATCTTATTTCCAAACGAAAACAATCATCCAAGCAATTAAGAAGTATAGTCCGTATAATTAAGATCTATTGTTTGCAATATCCAAACATAACTTAGACAATGATAGTGAAGATAAGTGAGGAGGGGTCCTGTTGAAGCTAACGGGTAAAAAAGTCATTCAATTAGTAAGTGCAGATTTTGAAGATCTTGAACTGTGGTATCCTGTATTACGTTTGCGTGAAGAAGGAGCAATTGTACATATTGTCGGCGAAAATGCAAATCAAGAATACATCGGGAAATACGGGGTTCCGATTGTTTCAGAATACGCGTTTAAAGATATCAATCCGGAAGACTATGATGCAATCCTCGTACCGGGTGGATGGTCACCTGATAAGTTGCGCCGCTATGAAGATGTGATTTCTATGGTTCAAACCATGGACAAGAGTAAGAAGCCAATCGGTCAAATCTGTCATGCGGGTTGGGTTTTAATTTCAGCCAGAATTCTTCAAGGTGTAAAAGTCACCAGCACACCAGGAATAAAAGATGACATGGAAAATGCAGGGGCAACCTGGGTAAATGAACCCGTCGTCACAGATGGTCATATTGTTTCAAGCCGTAGACCACCCGATTTACCAGACTATATGAGAGAATTCATTGAAGTGTTAGCAAAATAAACGAACGAATAAAAAGGACTGGTGCCAAGAGAAACTGTGATTTTAGTTTCACGTGGACCAGTCCTATTTCGTCCCTATTTCTTTTTTTCTCTTTTATTTCGATCATTCACCCGTGAGAAAAACGTCTGTTTAACAGATTGATGGGTGGTAATGGCTGCACCCGTTGCGATGAATCCATTAGCAATTCCATTAAAATCAAAGCCCAATGTCCATCCACTGGCAGCTACTCCCACCAGCAGCAAAATCCAGATAATCAACCAATCCGGAATGTGAGGAGTCCTCTTCAATGCATACCCTAAAACCCATAGCATTGGAACGAGTAAAGTAACTTGAGGATCGATGGAGATCCCACTCAATAAATTTTCGACCATATGTTTCACTCCCTAAAATGAAATATGACTACTATAAAAGCTTATTCGAAGAGGATAGTGTTTCATGACAACCTGTACCCGAAGATTCAGGGGAAAGTGAAAACAACAAGCACATACGGTGAAAATAAATGAAGAGGTACTTTCATTGAAATGTTTCCTAATGAAAAGTGACCTATAAAGTGACATAGTAATTGTTCAATGATATTATATTGATTGACTTAATATAAAAAGGAGCTGTTTATAATGGCAAAAAAAGGATACATACAATTTCAAACAGGTGAAAAAATCGAATTTGACTTATTTCCAAATGAAGCACCTGGAACAGTGGCAAATTTCGAAAAATTAGCAAACGAAGGTTTCTACAACGGTTTAAGCTTCCACCGTGTCATCCCTGGTTTCGTAAGCCAAGGCGGATGCCCTAATGGTAATGGTATGGGTGGTCCTGGATATACAATCAAATGTGAAACAGAAGGAAATCCACATAAACATGAAGAAGGTTCATTATCCATGGCCCACGCTGGTAAAGATACTGGAGGAAGTCAGTTCTTCATCGTTCATGAGCCACAGCCTCACCTAAACGGCGTTCATACCGTTTTCGGGAAAGTGACATCAGGAATCGACATCGCGAAATCAATGAAAAACGGCGACGTTATGGAGAAAATGGAAGTATACGACGCGTAATGAAAGAGGGACGGACCTTGGTCCCGTTCTTTTGTGAACGAATATCTATTGATGGTAGAGAAAAACAATAGTTGAAATGCCATTCATGATGATGTATTATACTAATACAGGCTGCGTTGTACGTAATCATAACGAAGTTTTAACCTTTAAACTGTAATAGGGAGTTTTACATCGAAGTTGGAATGTCAAGCCTCCACGATTTGAGGACGACAGGAAACCTTCTGCAAACACCCACTTTGAGGAGTGGTGGTTTAAAACTTTCTTATATCAAATTACGGCAAATGTGGCTCCTTACATTAGTATCTCAAGCCAGTTCCCAATCGGGGGCTGGCTTTTTTCATATCCATGAATATAATCAGTCAATAAAAAAGACCGAATTCCTAAAGGGAATTCGGTCTGAAGGTTTTTATAGCGAGGCCCCTCCCCTCCGTACATGGTTAAGTGTCCCGCAACAAGCGAATGTTCGGGAGAGGCAAGATAATTGTATCACGCAAAGGCAAGATAAGCAAAAAGATCTAGCGCAGCACTCCAAGACGTATTAGATGTTGCTCAATGTCGATGAAATCATTCACTTCAATATGAGGAGTATGGTTTTCATTCAGGATATCCTGTAATGCTTCCATGGCAAAAGTGATATCTGCCACTTTGGCAGGATGACTATCTGGTTCACTATCACCTGCAAAATAAATGGTCTCATACTCTTTTTTGAGATCAGTAAGAACTTTTGATTTATCGATTCCATATCGTTCGGAGTGATGTGGATGTTCAGGATCAATATTCATATGTACATTCTTCTCTTTATAGTATCCTTCATTTGAGTACACCTCAACGCCAGTAATTGCGTACTGCCCAAGAATATGATGAATATAGTAATCCGTACCTGCGCTTAATATATAGAAGTCCCCTCCTTGTGCCTGCACTTTACGGATGAAGGAAGGAACGTGTTCATCAATCTCCAGAGAATGTATATCTTCAATGATCTGACTTTCTTCTTGATGTATGGACGTGAAAACCTGACGCAAAAATTCGATGTCCTTCATTTCTCCAGACTTCCATTGTTTGTATAAAGCTTGCCCCTCTTCAAAGTACTTCTCCAGTACAAGATGATAAAAATCCTTTTTAGAGATCGTGCCATCAAAGTCCGAAACAAATGCCCATTTTTTCATACCATCTCCTCCTCATTACTAGTCCAGTCGATTGTATCATGTTTAAAGCAGGGGATGGAAGCGAAGGGGGAGAGGTGAACTTTAATTATATTATGTAAACTGTTATAACAATTAAAAAATATCACCTCACTAAAGAGTAAGGTGATCATTGTTATTTCTTCAAGCTGGCTAAAAATCCTTTCAATACTTCTGGTGTGCGTTTGACCTCTTGAACGGTGTTGGTGATGGTCGTCTTTTTGTATTCGATATCTCCCTGAATCTCTCCTTGTGTTTCTTGTAGCTGATTCGTTTCAGAAGAAATTTTGTCCATTCTGGTTTGAATGTTTGCCACCGTTTGATTCATTTCATTAATAACGGGTCGGGTCGTCTTCACTGTTTTCATTAGTGCGACTCCCAACATGACTATCGCAACCACAATTAACGCAATACTTGCATATACAATCCACATGTAAAGTTCACCTCAATAAACGTTGTTTTTAGTTGTATTCCCTAAAAACGTTGATAATAACGTAAGGATAATTTATTTTTCTTTCTGGTTTACTAATTCCCGTATAGCTAGTAATCTAAAATATAAGATTAACGTAAACGAAAAAAGGAGAGAAAAAGATGATTAAAGCCATCATGTTTGATTTAGATGACACATTATTATGGGACTCCAAAAGTATTGAAGAAGCGTTTAAAGCAACTTGCCGTTATGCACAGACGAAAGTGGGGGTGGATCCCCAAGATTTAGAGCAAAGTGTAAGAGAAGCTGCGACAAAGTTGTATTCAACCTATGATACATATGAATTTACACAGAATATTGGTATTAATCCCTTTGAAGGACTTTGGGGAGACTTCCTGGACGAACATGATGAAGGCTTCCATAAGATGAAAGAAATCGTCCCAACTTACCGCAAAAAGGCCTGGACGTCAGGGTTACAATCTTTAGGCATTACGGAT
Source organism: Rossellomorea aquimaris (assembly GCF_003315075.1). Taxonomy (GTDB): domain Bacteria; phylum Bacillota; class Bacilli; order Bacillales; family Bacillaceae_B; genus Rossellomorea; species Rossellomorea aquimaris_C. Next base: position 409,347 of record NZ_QNRJ01000001.1, on the reverse strand, counting down.
GCAGAGCTTGGGGCAGAATTATCCGAGCGATTTCGCAAAGAAAGAAAAGAGAAACCTTACGTTTATGAAGATACCTTTCGTGTGTTAAATGAAGTGAAGGGGGATTTTCAACTGTTGTTATTAACGAATGGCTCACCTCATTTACAGAATACAAAACTTGATAAGACACCTGAACTCGTGCCTTATTTTGAAGAAATTATCATCTCAGGAGATATCGGTAAAGGCAAACCGGATTCAGCAATGTTTCTTCATGCTTTAGAGAGGCTTAAGCTTCAAAAGGACGAAGTGATCATGGTAGGAGATAATTTAAATACAGACATTCGCGGGGCTTCAAATCTCGGTATCACAACGGTTTGGATTAATCGACGTCAGCAAAATCCTCAAGATATTATCCCTGATTATGAAATCAAAGAGCTCCATGAAGTTCTCGAGATCGTAAATAACATGAAATAGGAGGCTTCCTTGTGAAGCTTCTTTTTTTACTCATTCCCACCAGTCATAATAGCCTCTTACCCTACATACTATTCACGGACATCTCATTTAATAAGGAAGGGGGTACTTTCATGGGAATGGGAATTCATCATGTTAACGTTCATGCATCACGCTCACATGTATGGGAATTCATTCGTGATATGAATGCCTGGGCTCCTCTTGTTCCTGGGTACAAAGAGCATACTATTGTTTCAGATGTTCAATCGACTTGGAAATTCACCCTGCATTTTGGAGTGTTGAGCAAAAAGGTGCATGTGAAGGTACTGGTTACAGAATGGAAGGAACCATCCGAAGTCATGTTCATATTAAGGGGGATCAATCAAAAGTTTATAGGTGAAGGTTTTTTTAAGGCTGATGAAGTAAACTCTTCCATCACGGCTATGACGGGGTGTCTCATGATTGAATCCACAAGTTCACTGGCTAAAATCCTTGAATCTACATTTGATAAAATGGTGCACGAGCTCACCAAGGAACTAACGGAAGCAGTTGGTGAAGCGATTGAGAGAGGCAAGCAATGACATGCATGCCCTGAACTATGGGGCCCCGCGTAGTTCTATTATCATTTATCATCATTCAGGGGCAGCTTCTATGCTATAATGAACTATTTGTAAGCAAGAGATTTGTTAGATATAGAAGAAATACATACACTATAAAGTACATATAGGGATAACGTGTAAAACATATAAAGGGGTCAAATCATGCAAAACCTTCAAATACTTCGTGAAGAAGCCGTAGAAGAAACAAAACGAAAAATAGAAGATGATATCACACTTTACTTAGAGAAACATGAGAATTGTCCTTCATTTCAGGATTATGTTACAGAAAGAAGTGCTTTCTTTCACAATATCTGGACGAATATCTGGCTTAACAAGGTAACCAATGATGTTCTTCGAAGCCATAAAAAAGCCTTCTTGAGAAATAAAGGTTATGATATCGAAGGGACAGATAAGAAACTGATTAACAAGTTATTTCGCAATGAGATAAGAGATTTTCAGCCATTTCATATTTTAAACTGGTTAATGGAATATCCACCTTCAGCAATCGATTGGAAAGAGCGCCATCAACATGTTAGAGAAAACTATTTAAAAAAGCACGAAGAAAAAAAGCAAGCAGCCCTTCAAAAAGATATTCAAAAAGAAATCCTCTCCTTCATAAACAAGCAAATGGATGAGCTTGAACTGTATTGGTATGTGGAGTTACGCCATTTATTTGCTAAAAAATTTGTACAAGATCTGGAATCAAAAACAAAATATCGCCATACTGAACCATATATGCTGGAAGAGAAACTGGAAGAGGAAGGAAACTTCACTAGTGATTCTTTTACGACGGTATCTGATTTCCTTAAGGAATTTACAGGCTCCATTCACAAAAAGAGTGAGAGCTGGGATGGACACGTATGGGAATATGAAACCTATTTCTATCCGTACGAGCGTTTCATCTTTTATTATTCAGAGCAAATTGTATACCGCTCACTCCTGAGTCATATGCCTGAAGAATTATTGTCTGAATACGATGATGTATTCGGTCAGCCCTTATCGGAAGAACGATTGAGCAGGCTGAGTCACCATTTTCTCCTTACGTTGAAGTCAACCTTTTTCACAATGATTCAAGAGGAGTATGTTGTGGACTTATATCAGGTGGTAGAAGTTCCTTTTGATGAGGATATTCACCTTTCCATTTATGAAAGAGATTTAACAGAGCGGGAGAAGAGAAAGGCTGCTGAGTTAGCAGAGTTGGAAAGGAAGCAGGAAGAAGAACAGAGAATGATGGAAGATATTTTTGGAAGGGAGTATAGTCCTTCATTCCGGGGTGATATCAAGTATACCCTCCATATCGGTGAAACGAATACAGGGAAAACCCATCATGCCATAAGCCGGATGAAAGAAGCGAAAAGCGGCATGTATTTAGCTCCACTCCGCCTCCTCGCCCTGGAGGTATTTGATACATTGAACACAGATGGAGTACCCTGTAATCTGAAAACAGGAGAAGAGGAAAAAGAAGTCCCTTTGGCAAAGCACGTATCGTCTACCGTAGAGATGTTCCGTGAAAAGGACGAATATGAAGTGATTGTAATCGATGAGGCTCAGATGCTCGCCGATCAAGATAGAGGTTTTTCCTGGTACCGTGCCATTACGAAAGCAAAGGCAAAAGAGGTACATATCATCGGAAGTGAAAATGTCCGGGAGCTGCTAATGGAATTAGTGGGTGAAGGGAACATTGAAGTCCATGATTACAAAAGAGAAATTCCTTTACAGGTCGAATCGAAAGAATTCCAATTACGGCATGCCAAAAAAGGAGATGCTCTCGTCTGCTTTTCCCGCAAGAAAGTATTGGATACGGCATCAAGGTTGCAAAATAATGGACATAAGGTCAGCATGATTTACGGAAGTATGCCTCCTGAAACAAGAAAGAAACAAATGATGCAATTCATTAAAGGGAAGACAAACATGATTGTGTCAACCGATGCAATCGGAATGGGCTTGAATTTACCGATCCGAAGAATCGTATTCCTGGAAACCGATAAATTTGACGGAACGAGAAGGAGAAGGCTGACATCCCAGGAAGTGAAGCAGATTGCCGGTCGTGCCGGCAGAAAAGGACTGTACAATGAAGGGAAAGTAGCTTTTACAAAGGATATTAAAGTAATGAAACATCTGTTAGATCAGCCCGATCGATCTCTCGAAACATTTGCCATCGCACCGACAAGCGCTGTGTTTGAACGTTTTCAACGCTATTACCATGACCTTGATACGTTTTTCTACTTTTGGGAGAAATTCAATAGTCCTTATGGTACGGAAAAAGCCTCCCTATTTGAAGAGAGGGAGTTATATGAACTCATTCGTGGAACCGATATCGAGGCGAAGCTTACATTGAATGACCTGTACGGATTTTTACATCTTCCTTTTTCGAAAAAAGAGGCTCAGTTAACCGAGCAGTGGCTAGAGTGCATGTACGCCATTGTACACGGAGAAGAGTTACCCGAACCACCTATAAATAACAAAAACCTGGAACAAAAAGAAGTATCCTACAAGGCTGTCGGTCTGCATCTTTTATTCTTATATCGATTGGGAAGACAGACGGAGGCCTATTACTGGGAGCGGGTTAGAAGTGAAATCGCCGATGGTGTACACGAAAGTCTCAGGACAGAGGTCACCAGTATGAGTCAGACGTGCAAACAATGCGGAAAGAAATTACCTCCAAACTTCGGGTTTCCAATTTGTGATCGGTGTCATGCAGCCAGGGTGAAAAGAAGAACGAGAAGAAAGCCTCCATATTCGTAAGCCTTGAGCAAATTCAAAGTGGAAACATGCGATTTATGGTACGATCAGATACGAATTGAAAATGTAAATAGAGGTGTATAGGATGAAAATTGAAATTTGGTCAGATTATGTATGTCCATTTTGTTATATAGGGAAACGTCATTTAGAGGAAGCTCTCCATCAATTCCCTGAAAGAGATCAAGTTGAGATTGCTTTCAAGAGCTTTGAGTTAGATCCCAATGCACCTGTGGATACAGATATGAGCATTCAGGAGATTCTTTCGAAAAAGTATGGTACTTCTCTTGAACAAGCAAAAAACATGACTGACAGCATGACGAAACAAGCAGCAACGGTAGGACTGGACTTCCGCTTTGATACCAGTATTCCCACGAATACATTCGATGCACATCGCCTGACAAACTATGCAAAAACGAAAGGGAAAGAAACAGAGCTAACTGAAATACTGTTACACGCTCACTTTACTCTTTCAAAGCATATCGGTGACAAGGAAACGCTGGTGAGATTAGCGGAACAAGCCGGATTGGATGCAGAAGAATCACAAGCTGTACTAGAAGGTGATGAATTCACCCAAGATGTAAGAGCCGATGAAGAAGAAGCAAGACAAATAGGTGTTCAAGGTGTCCCATTCTTTGTGATCAACCGCAAATATGCTATTTCAGGTGCACAGCCAAGTGACGTATTTTTAAGCTCCATCCAAAAAGTATGGGAAGAAGAGAATCAAACGGATTCGCTCCAGCCACTGGGAACCGATGGTATGGCTTGTGACGAAAATGGATGCGATGTTCCTCCATCTAAATCATAACCACAAAAAAAGCAAGTGATCGTTACTCACTTGCTTTTTTTAGTGGTTATGAAGATCAATGTTAATTACTAAAGAAGTTCTCTGTGAAATACGGCTGTGCTTTTCCGTTGAATGCGACTCCGACACCTAAATGTTCATAATGGGGTTGAAGGATGTTTTCCCTGTGCCCTTTTGAGTTCATCAATCCCTCATGGGCGAAGATGGAACTTAATTGCCCATAGGCTAAGTTTTCCCCTGCGGTACGAAAGGCTACCTGATCTTCTTCCATGCGGTCGAATGGGGATTCCCCTTCGAGATTGGTATGACTGAAATAGTTCTGTTCCGCCATGTCCAGACTATGTTTTCTTGCCGTGTCCCTGACTTGATCGTCCCAAGAGAGTGCATTGAATCCTTTTTCCACACGAGTAGCATTTGTGAGGTCAAAAAGCTGGAATTCAAATCCTTCCTTCAACTCGGAACTCGCTTCTGAATAGAAATTCTTCTTATTTGCTTCCAGGCTTTCATCGATTATTTGTATGGCCGTGACGGTGTCGTTTTCATGCTTGTCATAGAACACAGTTACGTAGCTTCCATCCACTTGATAGACTTCCTGTTCTCCATTGTTTTGGAGTTGATATAGAGTCAATCCTTTTCGGATGTTTGAGAGTGGTTCACCGAGTTCATTCTGAACCACCTCTTTGGATACCCCCATTTCAATTCCCGATGAGGAGGAAAGGAGGTCTTGATTGGTGTAAAGCCCATTAACCCGGTTATTTTCATCATAAGAAACCATTAAGAAATTACGGTAGTTTTCGTGATAGGCATACCAGGAAACTCCGTATTCATTAGTGGATTGTCTCTTTGCTTCTCCCAGCTCTTGCTCAAGGTTCTCTTTTGAATCTCCCATTTCAATATTATAGATAGAGAAGGTTTGATCACTTGGTACTGTTAAAGTAGGTTTTTCTACAGGGTTCTCTTCCTTTATATTAGAGGGATTTTCGAGATCTCTAAATGACTCGTCCAATTTAATGAGCAGTAGGTTTACTTCGTTGTATAGTTGATTGAAGGTGTCTTTCACTTTTGGACTGTTCTTTATTTTTTCAATTTTTGTGAGCACAGAATCGAATTCTGTTGCTTCCACTTTGTCTTCCCATGCGGGTTTTGATATATAGGCAAAAGCAACTATCATAATAAGTAAAAACAATCGTCTCAATCGCTAACACTCCATTCTATCTTCCATTGTATCCAAATTAATAAATAAGTAAAAAAGGAAATGCTTATTCACTATGTTCAGTACCCATTCTCAACCATCTTCAATCAAAAGAACCTGTTTTAGTATGGTTGGCTCTGGGTAAGATAAAAGCATAGGCAGGCACGACAAACTTACATATAAGGGGAAATTCACGATGAAATTATCTCATGAAGAACGAATTCAACTACATGAATTTAATAACTTAACGAAGTCATTAAGTTTTAATATGTACGATATTTGCTACACCAAGACCCGTGAAGAGCGTGAAGCGTATATTGAATATATCGATGAACAATATAACGCGGATCGGTTAACGAAGATCCTGACACATGTATCGGATATTATTGGCGCACACGTCTTGAACGTTTCTAAGCAGGATTATGTCCCACAGGGTGCGAGTGTGACAATCCTGGTGTCTGAAGGACCGATTGTTGAAGTACCCACAGAACATTTTGATGAATCTCCGGGACCACTGCCATCCACGGTTACGATGCATCTTGATAAGAGCCATATTACGGTTCATACGTATCCTGAGTATCATCCTCACGAAGGGATTTCTACTTTCCGGGCAGATATCGATGTCTCTACTTGCGGGGAGATTTCTCCACTAAAGGCGTTGAATTATCTTATTCACTCATTCGACACAGACATCATGACGATGGATTATCGGGTGAGAGGATTTACACGTGATATCAATGGACGAAAATTATTTATCGATCATGATATTAATTCGATTCAGAATTACATTCCAGAGGAAATCAAAGATGAGTATGACATGATTGATGTAAATGTGTATCCTCAGAATATCTTTCATACAAAATGTAAGTTGAAAGATTTTGATTTAAATAACTATTTATTCGGCTATACAAAAGAAAAGCTGGATGAAAGTGAAATGGAAGAAATTACAGATAAAGTGAAAATGGAAATGGATGAAATTTTTTACGGTAAGAACATTCCTAAACCATAATCATGGGGGAAACACACTCCGTCACGAGCAGATTCGTGTCGGAGTGTTTTTTTGTATGAAATCTCATTATTGCGAAAATAGAATGAGAGAAGGGAAATGTATCTGTCATGAAGAATAGGTAAATATGCTTGAAATTAGAAGGAGGAACAAGGAATGAATTCACATGAAATTGAATACAAATTGCATGGAGATGATATGCAGTTCGTTGAAATAGAATTGGATCCAGGAGAAAGTGCCGTAGCCGAAGCTGGTGGAATGATGATGATGGAAGACGGAATCGGGATGGAAACAATCTTTGGAGATGGATCCAAGGGTGGTGGGACCGGGGGTTTTTTGGGTAAGCTTGTTGGTGCAGGAAAACGTGTATTAACGGGTGAAAGCTTGTTCATGACCGTATTTACCAATGAGGGGATGGGTAAGAAGCATGTATCATTCGCTGCTCCTTATCCAGGAAAAATCATCCCGGTTGATCTCAGTGAATTAGGAGGGAAAGTTGTTTGTCAAAAGGATGCCTTTCTATGTGCAGCGAAGGGAGTATCCGTTGGAATCGACTTTCAAAAGAAATTAGGAACTGGCTTCTTCGGTGGTGAAGGATTTATTATGCAGAAGCTTGAGGGCGACGGGTTAGCCTTTCTTCATGCCGGAGGGACGATTTATAGAAAAGAACTTCAACCTGGCGAGTTGTTAAGGGTAGATACGGGTTGTTTAGTGGCCATGACGAAAGATGTGGACTACAATATCGAATATGTTGGAAAAATCAAATCTGCCTTCCTTGGCGGAGAAGGATTGTTTTTTGCCACGGTCCGTGGACCTGGAACCGTCTGGATTCAGTCACTTCCATTCAGTCGTTTAGCAGAAAGAATATATGCAAGCGCTCCCCAGGGGGGAGGTCGTTCGACTGGTGAGGGAAGTTTACTTGGTGGAATCGGTGATTTTCTAAACGGAGACGATTGATTCACGGCGATACATAAAAAGCATTTCCATTCGTGGAAATGTTTTTTTATGGTCAAGCCGTTTCCGCTTTAGTTGGGTATTCACCTATTTAGATCTCACATCATATGTTTAAATAAATGATGTGAAAGGGTGATTTCATGACAGGTAAGGTTCGTCATTATTATGCTGGGGGAAATACGGCTAAAGGTTTTTACAGCCTATATGATTCGGTGTTAGAGGGATTAGAGCGGGTTTATATCCTGAAGGGTGGTCCCGGGACAGGTAAATCCTCATTGATGAAGTCGGTTGGTGAACGATTTGAGAGTAAAGGGTTAGAGGTTGATTATTTACATTGCGCTTCCGATAATCACTCAATCGATGGCGTTCTCCTCCCTGAATTTGGGGTCGGCATTGTGGATGGGACGGCTCCTCATATTATAGAACCGAAAGCTCCTGGTGTTATTGAAGAATATGTGAATTTAGGAGCGGCATGGGACTCAAAGAAACTCTTGCCGCATAAAGAGGAAATCCTTGGCTTAAATGATAAAATTGCCTCATTCTTTCAGAAAGCATACGATACCTTTGCTGCATCCCTTCGTGCCCATGATGACATTGAAGAAATCTACATTTCCAACATGAACTTCACAAAAGCGAATGAATTGACAAATGAGTTAATTTCACTCTTCTTTGAAGATAAGAACCTTTCTAAATCCTCTACAGTCAAACATCGGTTCTTAGGAGCCGCGACTCCTGATGGAGCAGTTGACTACATTCAGAATTTAACAGAGGATGTCGAGAAGCGATACTTTATCAAAGGACGTGCAGGATCTGGAAAATCAACGATGTTAAAGAAAATTGCTTCTGCCGGAGAAGAAAAAGGCTATGATGTAGAGGTTTATCATTGTGGATTTGACCCCAATAGTCTTGATATGTTAATCATACGAGAAAAAGGAATCGCAATTTTCGACAGTACCGCACCGCATGAATATTTCCCGGATCGGGAATCTGATGAAATCATCGATATGTATGAAAGATGCATCACCCAAGGGACCGATGAAAAATATGCTGCCGACATTGAGCGAACGACAAAAGCCTATAAGGATAAAATGAAAGAAGCAATCTCATATCTTAAAGAAGCTAAATGCCTCCGTGAACAACTTGAGTCCATCTATATAAGAGCCATGGACTTTTCAAAGGTGAATACGATTAGAGAAGAAATCTTTCAGGAAATAACAGAGTTTATAAAGAAGTAATATATGGGGCGCACACAAGAACGCGATGATCAGTAGGTTTAATACATGATTAACAAAAAGGATTCCAATTCGGAATCCTTTTTGTTCTTGCTTTTTCACCACGGAACGTTCACTATTAGTAGACAAGTCAAATCTCGTTTTAAGAAAGTAGGAATGATCGTTGAACTCGTTTGAATCACTGGGACTATCAAAAGGTCTTCAGAAAAACTTATCTACTAACGGTATAAGTATACCGACACCCATACAAGAAAATGTGATACCGACCCTTTTGGAGGGAAAAGATGTCATGGCCAAGGCTCAAACCGGGACGGGAAAAACCTTTGCTTACGTTTTACCCATTCTGGAGAAAAGTAAATCCAACACACATCATATTCAGAGTTTGATTATTACCCCGACACGTGAACTGGCTATCCAGGTGACAAGTGAAATAAGAAAGCTCACAACGAAAAACAAAGGGTTTAGCGTTCTCTCCGTTTATGGTGGTAAAAGCCATGAGGAGGAAATCAAGGAACTGGAACAGAATGTGAATATTGTGGTTGGAACTCCAGGACGGCTATTGGATCATCTGAAAAGAGGGAATCTCGACCTATCTCATCTTATGTTTTTGGTCATTGATGAAGCAGATCAGCTTCTGCAAATAGGTTTTCTTAATAAAGTCGAAGAAATTTTAAGGAAAACGCCAGCTCATCGTCAAACGATGTTATTTTCTGCGACGATACCTGCTGAAATCAAAAAATTGGGTCGCAAATATATGAAAACTCCCCAATATATCGAGGTGGCGGAATCAGAAAGATCCACTTCCATTAATCAATTTGCCATTTTTACAGTGGATCGGGCCAAGCAAGACACAGTCATTCAATTAATAGAGGCCTTTCAGCCAAGTAAATCCATCGTTTTTTGCCGAACGAAACGACGGGTGACGAAATTATATCAAGTGCTGAAGTCAAAAGGATTTAAAGTGGCTGAACTTCATGGGGATATTCCACAAGAGAAGCGTGAAATTGTTATGGAACAATTTAGAACCGGCGACGTACCAATGTTGGTTGCGACTGACGTGGCTTCCAGGGGATTGGATATTGAGGGAGTCACTCACGTATTTAATTATGACATGCCTGAGAATGCCGAGACCTATATTCACAGAATTGGAAGAACCGGAAGAGCAGGTGAAACAGGCTTAGCTTATACCCTTTATTCTTCTGAAGAAAGAAGCCTCCTGGACGGAATTGAAGCAGAGCTGAATAGTCGAATTCAAAAGCAAAACCTTGGGAATACCATTTCTCTAAAGTCAAAAACACCCTCGAAGAAAAAGGGAGATAAAAGACAAGGAAATAGGAAAAGCAAGGATCGGGAATCCTTGACAAGGGAAAAGGACGATTTCAAAGATAAACAAATGACGAGCAGAAAGTCCTCTAACTCTCTACAACAAAAATCTTCCGAGGGGACAGCAGCAGATATGAAGACTGACTTTAAAGGGAGAAAAACAAGAAAAAAATCTTCCTCGCAGTCTTATAATCGAAAAAAATAAACGATAAAACCATGCGCAGGCATGGTTTTTATTGTGCAAAAATATCAATGGGGAGCTTAAATTATATCAGAATAGTAATGGGTGATTCCTTATGTTATATCAGTATAATGAATGTCTTCTGGTGATTTTATGGTAGGATAATAAAGGGTATTGCTATGAGTAAAGGAGTTAAATAGATTAATATGAAATTAGTATCATGGAATGTAAATGGAATTAGAGCGTGTGTGAAAAAAGGATTTTTAGATTATTTTCAGCATGTGGACGCAGATATTTTTTGCCTTCAAGAAACAAAGCTTCAAGAAGGGCAGATCTCATTAGAATTAGAGGGATACCATCAATATTGGAATTATGCGATGCGAAAGGGATATTCAGGGACGGCCGTTTTCACTAAAAAGAAGCCGCTGGCTGTCTCATATGGTTTCGATGATGACCAGATAGAGCCAGAGGGTAGGATCATTACATGTGAGTTTGATTCTTTTTATTTGGTGAATGTATATACCCCTAATTCAAAAAGGGATCTGTCAAGAATCGGTGAACGTCTGGAGTGGGAGGATACTTTACGGAAGTATCTTCTTGATTTGGACCAACATAAACCTGTTGTTCTATGTGGGGACCTGAATGTCGCACATACCGAAATAGATTTGAAAAATGACAAATCAAATCGGGGGAATTCAGGCTTTACAGAGGAAGAACGCGGGAAAATGACGATGCTCCTGCAGGAAGGGTTTGTCGATAGCTTTCGGTATATCCATCCTACAAAGGATGATGCCTTTAGCTGGTGGTCCTATATGAGTAATGTCCGTGAACGGAATATTGGGTGGAGAATTGACTACTTTATTGTGTCAAAGCGTTTAACGCCTGCTGTAAAGACCGCAGAGATCCACTCTGAGATACTTGGGAGTGATCACTGTCCTGTATACTTAGAGTTAGAGTAGTGCATAAAAGAAGTAGAGAAATTACATTTACGGAGGGTAAAGGATGTTAAGAAAGAGATTGTTGCAGTATATCGAAGAATCGAATGGTAGCGTTGCTTTATTTCCACTGGAAAAAGAATATGCAGAGAAGCATGGGTTATTGGATACTGAGAAGATAACTGGACGGGAATCCGGTTCGCGATTTAAAGAAGCATATATCGAGCGTTGCGATAAGGAAACGGAAGAACTAATCGCTCAAGAATCACTCGTATTTCTCGATCAGCCGATCACCTACTTAAAAAAACATAAAAACGAGTTCGTCTTCCTGGAATTGGAATGGTTTGATGTGATTGGGGTGGAGGCTGTTTCAATAGAAGTGGACGACGTGTTTGGAACGTATGATGCAATGTTGGGTTTGAAGCTTCAAAAAAAATATCGCAGCCAAATTGAGCATTACTTGGAACATACTCTTAAAGGCGAATCATCATATGATTTATTGTTTAATGGTGAGGATGGTTTATGGGATTTAAACATTACTTTAAACGATCTCCCTGATTTTCATGAAGGACTGACGCTGCTTGCTTCCTACGAGCTCATATATTATTTCCTTTTTCACCTCCTTCAAACGGTGGATGAAGCTTAAGTAATATGTGAATAAAAATAGAGGGACGGACCTTGTGAAGGTCCGTCCCTCTTACTATTATCCCTTGTTACCAGGGCGCTTGCTGATTTCTTCTGTGACGACATGAGCCAAGTCGTCATTTCCGAATAGGGAGAGGACACCCAGTAAAGTCGTGTCGGGAATTTCTTCAGACTCCTCTTTAGGGACCGTTAAGTCGATCCCTTGCATTAATGCGGGATTTTCCCCTTGATGGGGGTAGGCTTTCTGATAAAGGGTTGCAGGGTCAAAGTCGTGATTCACACACCATTGTGCAAACACAAGAATCATCATATGCTCGTCCTTCTGATAATTTTCAATGATTTTTTCTTGCATCTCTTTAGAATTCATTGCATTCTCTCCTTAAACTTCGTATCTGCTTCTATTATAACGAAGTTTGTGGATCAAGCCCATTCATTTACTTGTGAGGCTGATTAGAGGAATACGTTTTTAAAATCTACCGATTTAGGTGTATAATAGGAAGATGAAAGAAACTTGTTTCACATTGAAAGGAAGTTAGATAAATGAACATTACCAGTCATAGTGCCGAGGAACTGAAAGATCCTACCGGTATACTAAATGGAGATCGATATGAAGTTATTCTTGATATTGAAGTGCCTGAGGATGATGAGCTTTACAGAGAACAGGGTATTTACATAAAAGTCATTTTTGTTCGAGACGAGAACGGTTCCAGGATCGTACAGTCGACCATTGTAGAAAGAAACACTGAGTCGTATCTTGACTTTGAATTAGAAGAAGAGGAAGAAAGTCTCCTTCTTTCATATTGCGAGGAAAATATCGGATAATCGATATAAGCTGCACCCTCTACATTCGAAATCAAACGAATGTAGAGGTTTTTTTGTTATTGGTTCATTTATAACCACACCATAAACATCCAATTTTAACCCTTTCCTTCTTAAATGACTGATAATTCAGAGACTTCAGAGTTGGCATGGAAATTGCATAATAATGAATTGAAAATAGATTAATAGAAGGGAGAAATGTTAATGAATGGTTATTGGGGTAAAGCGAAGAAACTTTTCATTGTAATAACTGTATTTGCAGTTATAAGCAGTTTGGCAACTTCCAGTTCATTTGCCAAGAAAAACGAAAACAGCATCAAAGGGAGTCTATTGATAGTCGGAGGAGCTTTAGGCAGCAGCAACTCGGCTGTATACGAAGAATTTATTAACCTATCAGGTGGTAAAAAGAAAGCGAAAATAGGAATCATTCCATCTGCTTCAGGTTCTCTGAAGTCATCCAATCAATTTAAAGAAGATTTGATTTCCTATGGGGTAGCAGAATCAGCTATTGAAATTCTTCCTCTATCTTCTCATGATTTTTCAGGGACAGAAGAAGACGAAAGCGAATGGAAAGATAACGCTCAAAAGAAAGAAATCACAAAAAAAATCAAGAGGCTGACAGGTATTTGGTTTGTCGGTGGAGATCAGCTTAAGATCACAGACACATTAGTGAAGGGCAATGGGAAAAACACGAAAGCTTTAGATGAAATTTGGAAGGTTTACCGCAAAGGAGCCGTTCTTGGTGGGACAAGCGCCGGAGCAGCCATCATGAGTGATGTGATGATCACAGGCGGTGATAGTTTAGGAGGGCTTCGTCAAGAGTTTATAACTGATGATGTATCGAATCCGGATGAAGAATATGCACCTGTCTATATTGAAAAAGGGCTTGGATTCTTTCAATGGGGAATTGTAGATCAACATTTTAATGAAAGATCACGTCTGGGTAGACTGGCGGCTACAGCCATCCGTTATGAAACGAATAAAAACCATTTAGCCTATGGAATTGATGAAGATACAGCGATGGTGGTCAACAATCTAAAACAGACGATTTCAGTATTAGGAAGAAGTAACATTACGGTAGTGGATGCATCTCAGTCTACTTTAACAGGAAAAGAAATAAAGAACATAGATCTTAGTTATATTTCCCCTGGTGATGTGTTCAATGTGAAAACGAAAGAATTTAACATAAGCGAAGATAAGGTTGAAACAAAAGACTATGAATATTATAACTTTAAGCCTCTTCCAGCTACGGGTGTTCTCTCATCCTATGGAACATTACCGCATTACCTGTCGTACTCACTGGTGGACAATGAGGCGGTAAGGGAGGTATATGGATATATTTATGATAGTGAAGGAAATGGTTTTGAGCTGGGGTTCAAAAAGACAGATGAAACAAACGGGTATTGGGGTTATCAGGATGGTCAAAAAGATTCTTACTCCCTTTTGCATGTGGAAATGAATGTTACACCTGTATCCGTCCATTTTAATAAAGAAGATCAGCTTTCACATGACTTTAATACATCATCATTAGAAGTACCTGAAAGTCCTTTTGATGCTGAGACAAAAGGCAGCCTGGTGATTGTTGGAGGAGCTTTAGGGAGTAGTAATGAAGAAGTGTACAGCGAATTTATCAATCGGGCCGGGGAAAACGGGAAGATAGGGATTATCCCTGCTGCAAGTTCCAGTTTAAAGTCTTCACATGCATTTAAAGAGGATTTGTCATCATACGGTGTACCTCAAGAAAATATCGACATTCTTCCTCTATCAAATCATGACTTTAAAGGGACAGAAGAAGATGAGTCTAACTGGATGAATAATAAAAATAATCCGGATATAGCAGAAAGTATTCTGGAGTACGATGCCATTTGGTTTGTAGGTGGAGATCAAACGGATATCACTCAAACATTGTTAAACGAAGATGGAACTCTATCATTAGCTCTTGAAAATATTTGGGAGATCTATCGTAATGGAGCCGTTCTCGGCGGTACAAGTGCAGGAGCTGCGATCATGAGCGATGTGATGATCGCAGGTGGTGGAAGCTATGACACTCTATCAAAAGGCTTCACTGATACGTATGAAGGCATGTCTCAACAAGAAGGAGGACCTGGATATCTTGAAAAGGGATTAGGATTCTTCCCGTACGGTATCGTGGACCAGCATTTTGATAAAAAAGCACGATTGGGACGTTTAATTGCAACCACTGCTGAACATGGAGAAGAAAATGAATTCTCCTATGGGATCGATGAAGATACGGCGATGATAGTGGATAACGAAGCGAAGACCATTGAAGTAAAAGGTAGAGGCGGCGTATCAGTAGTTGATTTGAGTCCCTCAGATCTCTCACAATCATCACATACGTATAAAAATGTACATTTATCATGGATTACCTCAGGTGATCAATTGAATTTAAATACAAAGGAATATACGATCAGTGATCACAAGGTTTCAACAAAAGACTATGAATACTACGAATATAATGCTGCTCCTCATACAGGAGTATTAACGCCTCATCCTTCACTTGCAAACTATTTAAGCTATAGCCTACTTGATAACGTTGGACAGGATGAAGTGAAGAGCTACAGTTTTTTTCAGGATGAAGGCTTCGAACTGACTTTCAAAAAAGGAGATCACACGGAAGGCTTTTGGGGTTATAAAGATGGAAGTCAAGATGATTACTCATATCTCAATGTAAAGATGGATATCGTACCAGTAAAAATCTCGATTGAAAACAAATAGATGAACGGGAAGCCTGAGCAGATTGACGCTTGGGCTTTTCACTTTTTTTAGGTCATTTGCAGGTATATATATTTGATAGCATTTGTTATACTAGTGATAACAAAGTGCTAGCAGTTGCTAACAGATAGATAGTTGAAGGAGGGCGAACCTTGTCAAATCAAGGAAGAATGCAGCTTAATGTAAGGGTTGATAAGGAAACATCAAAGAAATTGGATGAAATCGTTGAATACTATCAGCAAAACACGAAAATTGGAAGAGTTTATAAAGGTGATGTGTTAACGGATATCATCCATAAATCCTATGAGATCATGCAGAAGCAAAAAGCGATTCAAAATCGGAAATATTAGTATTTTTTAATGAAGTATTTTATACGAGTTTCTTGTCTATACGGTGGGACAATTCTTAAACCGTTTGTATGAAAATGGGTATTATTTATGTCATACTATAGGTTACATAGTTAAAAAACTGAAAGTAAAAGAGGTGATTTTATTGTGCAAATGCCAAAAAAGTTAATCAATATTCAAAAAGGATCAGGAATTTCCCCTTATATATGGAGCATCATCAGCATCCTGCCATTTTATTTTATCTTTCAGTCCTCCTCTTCCATCGAAATTGTTGTTGGGATTTCCTTGACCATCATGTTCTTTATTTCTTTACGATTTGCTTTTATTTCAAAGGATTGGCCGGTTTATTTATGGACATCGATTTTAATCGCGATATCCATTACCATGACCATTCAATTTAATTTTATCTATTTTGCTTTTTACATTGCCTACTATAATGGGAATATAAAAAACCGGGTGGCGTTTTTAACCCTTTATATTATCCACCTGGTATTAACGACGGCATCGATCAATTATAATTTTGTTATACAGGACGAATTATTTTTATCCCAATTTCCTTTTATTCTGATCATTTGGATAAGCGTCATTCTGTTGCCGTTTAATATTTATAATCGAAATAAACAGGTGCAGCTAGAAGATCAGTTGGAAGATGCAAATAAACGTATTTCAGACTTGGTCAAGCAGGAAGAACGCCAGAGGATTGCCCGGGATCTACACGATACATTGGGTCAAAAGCTTTCTCTTATCGGCCTGAAAAGTGATTTGGCCAGAAAATTGGTGTACAAAGATCCAGAGCAGGCCAGAAGCGAATTAAAGGATGTTCAGCAAACGGCACGAACGGCTTTGAGTGAAGTAAGGACAATGGTCTCTCAGATGAGGGGGATCCGGCTAAAAGACGAAATCGTCCGGATCAAACAGCTATTAAAGGCAGCGGAAATTGATTTCGTGATGGATGATGAGGTCATGATCCCCCAAGCATCACTCTTTCTGGAAAATATCTTGAGCATGTGCCTGAAAGAAGCTGTGACGAATGTTGTCAAACACAGCAAGGCGTCGCACTGTGAGCTAATCATTGAAGAGTCGGATAAAGAGATGACCATCATAGTGAAGGATGATGGTATGGGAATCGAGGGAGATTACACACTGTCTAAAGGCAGCGGCTTAATCGGGATGAGAGAGCGGTTAGAATTTGTAAATGGGAGCTTAGACGTTTTTTCCGAAAATGGGACCACTTTGATTATGAGAGTGCCGAAAGTAATCAAGCAAACAGACAGGGAGGGAATGGAATGATTCGAATTGTTATTGCAGAAGACCAGCGAATGCTATTAGGTGCCTTAGGCTCGTTACTTAGTTTAGAGGATGATATGGAAGTGGTCGGAAAGGCGGGCAATGGAGAAGAAGCCATTGCCCTCGTCCACGAGCTGCAGCCGGATATTTGTATCATGGATATTGAGATGCCTAAAAAGACCGGTCTTGAAGCAGCAGAGGAATTAAAAGGCGAAAATTGCAAAGTGATTATCCTGACGACCTTTGCCAGATCCGGTTATTTCCAGCGTGCATTAAAAGGTGGAGTGAAGGGTTATTTGTTAAAGGACAGCCCAAGTGAAGAACTGGCGTACTCCATTCGACTTGTGATGGAGGGTAAACGTATGTATGCACCAGAGCTCATGGACGATGTGTATAGTGAAGAGAACCCCCTGACAGACCGTGAAAAAGAAGTGTTGGAGCTGGTTGCTGACGGGAAAAACACGAAGGAGATAGCCGATGAGCTCAGCCTCAAAACGGGTACCGTCCGAAACTACATCTCAACCATACTCGACAAGCTTGAAGTTAAAAATCGAATCGAAGCCATCACCCAATCAAAAGAAAAAGGATGGTTTAAATGATGGGCAGGGACGGACCTCCATATTGGAGGTCCGTCCCTGCTTTTATGGTCGTTTTTTGTCTTGCCCTAATCTATTAGATGTATATTTATACAATTCTGATAGTCATTTAATTTTGCTTTACAAGTGCTTTATTTTAAATGAATTTCACTTGAATCTTCGTAGTGGGTATCCTTTGCTATGATTGGTTTGGTATGGAAAGGAAAAATGGAAAAATGATGAAAGGTTTTCTTTTTGGTGTTGACAAGTAAAAGAATCGTGGTACGATAACATCGAATACAAAATTTCATAGGACGACCCACTAGGGGTGCCTTCTAAAAGGCTGAGATTAAAGTGTGACTTTAAGACCCTTTGAACCTGATCTGGTTGAGACCAGCGTAGGGAAGTGGTGTTTGACGGTCACATAGAATCGAATTCTACCAAACTGATCTCAAGCCACTTTCTGTATGCGGTATGCATAATGAAAGTGGCTTTTTTTGTTGCCCATTTCGGGTCGTCTGGAAAAGGAGAAAAATACCATGTCATTTACAACGCTCTTAAGAAACGAAGTGAAGGAAATTTGGGATGCGAGTTTCAACCATCCTTTCGTTAAAGGAATCGGGGATGGAACCCTCCCCCTTGAAAACTTCAGGTACTACATTCTCCAGGATGCCTATTACCTCTCACACTTTTCAAAGGTGCAGGCACTTGGGGCAGCCAAAGCCACAGACTTACATACTACATCGAGAATGGCAACGCACGCAGTGGGGACAAATGAAGCGGAGCTTTCCCTTCATGAAAATTTCTCAAACCGTTTAGGGATTACGGAAGAAGAAAAACAGCAATTCAAACCTGCTCCTACGGCTTATGCCTACACGTCGCATATGTATCGTTCCGCACGGTATGGAGGTCTGGCCGATATTCTGGCGGCAATACTCCCCTGCTACTGGCTTTATTATGAGATCGGTGAGCGCTTGAAATTATGTACACCTGAGGAAGGTATTTATCAAGAGTGGATCGCAGCTTATGGTGGAGAATGGTTTCGGGAGTTAGTGGAAGAACAGATTCAGCGACTTGATGGATTGGCAGAAACGATGACAGAAACAGATAAGGAAAGAATGAAAGAGAATTTCATTTTGAGCAGCATTTATGAATTACAGTTTTGGGAAATGGCATACACACTGGAGCAGTGGCCGTTTCAGTCATCTCTGGGCAAAGAAGGTAGAATGCATGTCTAAATTAAAGCTGACGGACATTTTAGTAACGGTCGTGATCTCCATAGGTTTTGGAATTATTTATAAGCTTTGGGGACCGGTTTACAACCTGTTAAAGCCATTTGGATTGCATGCTGATCAACTTATCTATGGCATGTGGTTCATGGCGGCAACCGTGGCTTTTTTAATCATTCGGAAACCTGGCGTCGCGCTTCTGGCAGAGGTTGCCGCCTCCTCAGGGGAATTTCTTATGGGAAGTGAATGGGGTCTGGAGGTACTCCTATTCGGTCTGATTCAAGGTTTGTTTGCAGAGTTGATTTTCCTTTTCTCCCGCTATAAGCGCTTTGATGTCATCATCATTTGTACAGCAGCTGTGGGCTCATCAATTGGCTCAATCCTGATGGACTACTTTAAGGGATACATGGGAGACCTGGTTTTGTGGAATTTATCTCTATTTATTGGTGCCAGATTGATAGGATCCATCGTGATAGCAGGCATAGGTGCCTTTTATCTCGTTAAGGCTCTGGAGAAAACGGGGGTAACCAGTTTGGTCAGACGTGCAGACCAAAAAGATTATGATGCCCTGAATCAGTAAAGGAGGGAATGACGATGCATGTTGAAAATCTGCGCCTTACATTTTCCGGTTCAGATAAACTGATGTTTAAAGACGTAAGCCTTACGATAGAAGACGGGGAAAAGGTATTGCTGCTCGGGCCTTCTGGTTGTGGAAAATCCACACTCCTCCAGGTTTTATCCGGTGTCATACCCCATTTGATAGATGTACCGATGAAAGCTAACTCGATTGAGCGTCCTGAATCTTTCGGGTATGTCTTTCAAGATCCGGATGCTCAATTTTGTATGCCGTATGTTGATGAGGAAATTGCCTTTGTTTTGGAGAACAACCAAATTCCAAGAGACGAAATGCCAGGGGAAATTAAAGAACTGTTAGAGAAGGTGAATTTAAGTCTGGGGGATTCCCATACAAAAATCTCCTCTCTATCAGGGGGGATGAAGCAAAAGCTGGCCATTGCTTCTGCCCTTGCGCTCCATCCCCACACGCTATTTCTGGATGAGCCTACAGCCATGTTGGATGAAGAGAGTACAAAATCTGTATGGGAAACAGTGAAAACGACATGTGAAGATAAAACGTTACTTATCGTTGAGCATAAGCTGAGTCACGTACTGGAGATCATTGACCGTATTATTCTTTTCGATGC
Source organism: Rossellomorea aquimaris (assembly GCF_003315075.1). GTDB lineage: Bacteria > Bacillota > Bacilli > Bacillales > Bacillaceae_B > Rossellomorea > Rossellomorea aquimaris_C. The sequence continues at coordinate 389,115 of NZ_QNRJ01000001.1, read as the reverse complement.
TAATGGAAGGATAGTGGCTGATGGACCAAAGGCTCACATTTTATCAAATTTCAAGGAAACATTGAAATTAGTCGGGGTATGGTATCCGGAAGCGTGGAATGACTATCTTTCTTCCCACCCTCCGCAGAAGGTTGCCCAGTTTGGAGAAACGAATTTAAAGCTGGAGAACTTTAAAGGGTATATACAAAAAGAGGTGAAGATCCACGTTGAAAATGCCGTCATCCTTAAAGGTGAATGGATTGCAATCACCGGAAAGAACGGAGCCGGGAAATCAACATTACTCCACAGTCTCATGAAATTCATCCAAACGACCGGGACGTATGAATTATATGGAAGTCAGGTAAAAGGAAAGAATGTTCCAGAGGAATGTACGTTTGTTTTTCAAAATCCCGAGTTTCAGTTTGTAACAAACAGTGTGTTTGATGAAGTTGCGTATACCTTTCGGCGTGGGAAAGTGGATGAAGGTATAGTGGAGAAAAAGGTGCATGCACTATTGAAGCGATTCAAGCTTGATTCATACAATCATCATCATCCCTATCATTTATCCATGGGGCAAAAGCGCAGATTAAGCGTCGCAGCGTCCCTTGTCAGGAATAAAGATATTCTATTACTGGACGAACCGACCTTTGGCCAGGATTCCCAAAATACGTTTGCGTTACTTGAGATGCTTCGAGACTATCAAAAAGAAGGATCTACCATTTTGATGGTGACACATGATGAAAAGATCATTACTCACTTTGCATCCAGAGTATGGGTAATTGAAAATGGGCGTCTTACCCAGGATTTCTATAATGAGATTGCAGGTAGTAAAGCAATATGAATATAGTACTCAAGCATAGAGAAACCTGGCTTCATCAAATAAATCCCAGCTTCAAGCTAATGACCTTGATCGGGCTTTTTGTATTCCTGCTTTTTATTCATTATCTTAACTGGTTGTTATATTTGAGCTTACTCTTTTTTCTCCTGTTATCGGTGTTCTCAGGATATTCATATAGAACGGTCAGTTTAATGATTCTACCTTTTTTCCTTGTTTTCATCTCTACAGCTTCATCAATGATTTTATTTGGGAAAGGTGAAACAACATGGATGAAATTCGATTTGATCCACATTACCGAAGAAAGTTTTTATCGGGGGATCCATGTTGGATTGCGTACCATCGTATTCGCTATATTGGGATTATTATTCGCTCTTACAACGAGACCGGTGAAGCTTTTCTACTCCCTCATGCAGCAGCTGCAATTAAAACCTAAGTATGCGTATAGCTTTATGGCCGGATTCAGATTAATACCCATTATGATTGAAGAATACTTCACGATACGAAACGCCATGAAAGTCAGGGGAGTTGAAGAACGGAGAGGAATAAAGAACTTATTCCATAAAATGAAATCGTATTCCATTCCCCTGCTTGCCCAGAGCATCAGAAGAGCGCACAGAATTGCCGTGGCCATGGAAACAAAGGGTTTCAAAGGAAGTGGAAACCGAACCTATTACTACAGGGAAACCTTTTCGAAATATGATGGATATTTTTTGGGGAGCATTCTCTTCATGGTTGTGCTCAGTTATTATTCTTCTATCCATCTACCCATTTTTCCGACGGGAGATGTTCGCCATGGGAATTGAAACGAGAAAACAATTACATGTGATTTCAACAGGAATACAATCAGTGGAAGAATTAGTGAAAATCTCGAAATCCATATATCCATATATCGACATGCTCCATCTTCGTGAAAAGCAGTGGTCGGGGAAAGAAATGGCTGTGGCCATTGATCGACTATTAGCAGCAGGAGTCCCATTAACAAAATTATGTGTCAATGACCGGGCAGACATTGCCTTTATGAAGCGTGTAAGAGGGGTGCAGCTTGGCCATCAAAGTGCGGATATCAGCTTAGTGAAAAGTGCTTTTCCTTCCTTGCAGATAGGAGCTTCTGTACATTCCCTGGAAGAAGCACAACAGGCAATGGAAAACGGAGCGGATTATCTACTCTATGGAAATATCTATGCTACCTCTTCGAAACCGGGAAAGACTGGTGTGGGAGTAGCAAGCTTAGAAAAAATGGTTCGATCCATCCCTGTTCCTACTATCGCTATCGGTGGGGTCACACCTGATCGTGTAGGAGAGGTCATGCGAACAGGGGCAAGAGGAGTTGCAATTTTATCAGGTATTTTCCTTTCAAAAGATCCATTAGATTCAGCCCGATCCTATTATAAAGAAGTACATATGGAGGTGAGGTAGCTTGGTCAAGCTGTATGACGTCATGATTGTGGGTGGAGGGGTTATTGGCTGCTCGATTGCGTATCAGTTATCCAAAAGAGGAAAGAAAGTTCTCCTGATTGAAAGGAATCAATTGGCGGGAAAAGCGTCGAAAGCCGCCGCAGGCATGCTTGGCGTTCAAACAGAATTACATGGGGGGAGTCCTCTGTATCATTTAGCGATGGCCAGCCGGAATATGTATTCTACTCTAGCTGAGGAACTCAAAGAAATTAGCGGAATGGCCATTGAGTATGTAGAAAATGGAATGATTAAACTAGCGAAAACAGAGGAAGAAGCCAAGGACTTACTGGAAGTTGCATCTATAGCAGCAAAGGAGGAACAGGTTGAATGGTTGTCTCCTGGAAGCCTCTCTATCTACGAACCTCATCTATCAAAGGTTGTGGCTGGTGGTTTATATATTCCGAAAGATGGAAATGTCTCAGCCCTAAAGCTTACTCAAGCGTTAGGTTTGGCAGCATCGAGATTAGGTGCAGAGATAAAGGAATTTACGGACGTTTATGATTTTATTATAGAAGGAAGCAGGATTACGGGGATCCAAACAACTATTGGTCCCTTTTACGCAGACGAAACGATCGTAGCGGGAGGTGCTTGGAGTCAATCTCTACTGAAACAGCTGAATATGACTTTCGATACGTATCCAGTCAAAGGAGAATGCTTTTCAGTTAAAGTATCCCGCAAAGTGGTAGAGCGTACAATTTTTACGGATGACTGCTACATTGTTCCGAAAATTGGTGGAAGGCTTTTGATAGGGGCAACAGAGAAGCCCCATACCTTTGATGAAACTATTTCCGTAGATGGTTTATTAAACCTCATGCAGCTGGCGACAAGCATACTGCCTGATTTAGCTTACGCCGAGTGGGAAAAGGCTTGGGCCGGCATACGTCCTCAGACTTATCAAGGATTCCCATTTATGGGGAGAAGTGAAGAATGGGACGGTCTGTCCATTGCAACGGGGCATTACCGTAATGGCATCCTCCTCGCTCCAATAACAGGAGTGATGATGGCAGACGTTATTGAAGGGAAGGATACTCATTCAATAAATGAATACGAGAGGAGTTGAGAAGATGGAATTACGAATCAACGGCCAGCTGGTCACGGTGCCGGAATCAATTTCAACAGTAGTGGAATTGATTCATCATTTTAACCTGGAAAACCGAATGATCATCGTTGAACAGAACCAAACCATCCTTGAAAAACAGGAGCATGAGATCACCAAGGTGAAAAATGGGGACAACATAGAGTTAGTCCAATTTGTAGGAGGCGGTTGAAATGTTGAAAATCGGAAAGTACACTTTTCATTCAAGACTTTTACTGGGAACGGGAAAATATCCTGATCTTGATATTCAGAAAAGAGCTGTCGAGGTTTCCGGTGCAGAAATTCTTACGTTCACGGTAAGGCGCATGAATATCTTTGAGCCTAGCCAACCTAATTTCTTAGAAAAACTGAATCTTGAAAACTATTCGTTATTACCGAATACAGCAGGGGCTAAATGTGCTCAGGAAGCGGTTCGACATGCACAATTAGCGAGAGCTTCAGGGCTCTGTGACATGATTAAGGTAGAAGTGATCGGATGTGATAAAACGCTGCTGCCCGATCCCGTCGAAACACTGAAAGCAACAGAAGAACTAATAAAAGAAGGCTTTACAGTGCTTCCTTATACGTCTGACGATGTGGTTCTTGCCAGAAGATTAGAAGAGTTAGGGGCACATGCCATCATGCCGGGCGCTTCCCCTATAGGATCTGGACAGGGAATCATCAATCCAGTCAATCTTCGCTTCATTATTGAACAAGCCAAGGTACCTGTCATTGTGGATGCCGGAATTGGTTCTCCTTCAGATGCAGCTCTTGCAATGGAACTCGGGGCTGACGCTGTATTGCTCAATACAGCCGTCTCTTCGGCTAATGATCCGGTTATGATGGCGAATGCTATGAGGCTTGCGGTTGAAGGGGGACGCTTCGGATATGAGGCTGGAAGAATTCCGAAGAAACGTTATGCAACAGCAAGCAGCCCGATGGAGGGGATGAGTGTTTGATAGATGATAGATATTCAAGACAAAGGCTGTTTTCCCCCATCGGAATAGAAGGACAGAAGTTAATAAGAGATAAACATGTGTTGTTGATCGGGGCAGGAGCACTGGGAACAGGAAATGCAGAGGCCCTTGTGCGTGCAGGTATCGGTAAGTTGACGATCGTGGATCGTGATTATGTAGAATGGAGCAATCTGCATCGTCAACAGCTCTATAACGAGGAAGATGCAAGAAATCGAATTCCAAAAGCTGTAGCAGCAAAAAAAAGACTCCAAGCAATTAACTCAACTGTAAATATTGAAGAGCATATACTGGATGCCATGCCAGAAGAGATGTTGACACTTGCCAGGGACGTAGATCTAATCATCGATGCAACGGATAATTTTGATACGAGAATGATCATAAATGATATCTCTCAAAAATATTCCATTCCTTGGATTTATGGTGCTTGTGTCGGGAGTTATGGAATATCATTCACCATTCTTCCCGGTATCACTCCCTGTCTTCAATGTTTGATCGACACTGTTCCGATCGGTGGAATGACCTGTGATACAGCAGGGATCATCAGTCCTGCCGTATCCACGGTTGTGGCCTATCAAACGACTGAAGCATTAAAGATACTGGTAGAAGACGTGAAGGCACTGGGTCATAAAGTGGTCTCTTTTGATTTATGGAAAAATGAGCATACTACCCTGGATGTGAGCAAGCTGAAAAGGGATGGATGCCCTTCATGCGGAGAACATCGGACATTCCCCAGTCTGAAGTACGAAAATCAAACCAAAACTGCCGTCCTTTGTGGAAGGGATTCAGTTCAGATCCGTCCAGTTTCACAACATGACATCGATCTTATTGAACAATCGAAATTGTTGGAAATTCAGGGAAAACAAGTGGTTAGAAATCCATATTTGATTTCATTCGAGGTTGAATCTTATCGAATCGTACTCTTCCGTGATGGGCGTACTCTCATTCACGGAACAAAAGATATTAGGGAAGCAAAATCGGTTTATCATCGATATTTGGGATAGAGGGAGGAGGGAAAAGTCCGTCGGAAGATAGGAAATAGAATACTTGGTGTCTCCTCTCATGACGTGAATGAAGCCAGGTTAGTTGTTGAGTCAAGGGAAGTAATGCTTCTCAAGTATCGGAAGCAGGTGCGGACGGTGTCGCAGTCATTTCTGCGATTGCAAAACACCCGTTTCGAACGGAGAACTTAGCCCGAGCTGTCCAACAAAAGCTTTTACGATTGTAATGGATGCACAATAAAAAAATTAAACGACTACTGCAACATATCTCTCACTCCCTCATCATACTATACAGTAGACCTCGGTCTAACTTGTATCATCATCAACGATAAGAGGGAGGGGTAAGAATGAATGTCTGGTTTGTTTTGTTAAACATTTTGGTGTTTCTTGTTCTCATTGGCGTATTACTTTATATGCAAAAGAAAAATGTTTCGTTTTCAAAACGAGTGTTTACCGCTCTGGGGCTCGGAATATTATTTGGTCTTGGATTACAGTGGGTATATGAAGCCGGGGATGAAAATGTCACACAATCGATTGAATGGTTTAACATCGTCGGAACCGGCTATATTAAACTACTGCAAATGATTGTCATGCCTTTAGTGTTTGTCTCGATTATTTCAGCCTTCACTAAATTAAAACGTTCTCATAATTTAGGAAAGATCTCTGTATTGATCATTGGATTGCTGGTAGGTACAACAGCCGTTGCTGCAGCTGTCGGAATTGCTACGACCGTGGCTTTTGACTTGGAAGCGATCCAGATTGATCAAGGAGAGGCAGAAGCGGCAAGGGGTGTGCAATTAGAGGAGAGAGCAACAGCTTTAGAAGGTCAGAGTTATCCCCAAAAAATTCTCGAGCTTTTGCCTGCGAATCCGTTCCTTGACTTTACGGGACAAAGAGCAACCTCGACGATCGCTGTCGTGATTTTCGCAGCTTTCATCGGTATCGCTTACTTGGGTGCTCAGCGCAAAGAGCCTGAGGCTGCTGAATTCTTCAAAAAGATCGTTGAATCCGTCTATGCTGTAGTGATGAGAATTGTGACTTTGGTGTTACGACTCACTCCATTCGGTGTGTTGGCCATCATGGCTAAAACAGTGGCATTAAGTAATTTTGATAGCATCATGAAGCTTGGAGAATTTGTCGGAGCATCTTATGTGGCCTTGATTATCATGTTTGCCATTCACTTAATCATGCTTACTCTTCTAGGCTTAAATCCGGTCACTTACATGAAAAAAGTATTTCCTGTATTAGCATTTGCTTTTACATCGAGATCCAGTGCCGGAACACTGCCACTTAACATTCAAACACAAAAGAATAAATTGGGGGTTTCAGAAGGGATTGCCAACTTCTCGGGATCATTCGGGTTATCCATCGGACAGAACGGTTGTGCTGGTGTGTATCCTGCCATGCTTGCAGTGATGATTGCACCGACTGTCGGGATCAATCCATTAACCCCTTCCTTTATTCTTACGCTCATCGTGGTGGTGGCCATCAGCTCCTTCGGTGTTGCAGGCGTAGGAGGCGGAGCTACATTTGCGGCTATCCTTGTTTTATCCGCCTTGGATCTTCCAGTAGCGTTAGCCGGTCTATTGATTTCTGTTGAACCTTTGATTGACATGGGGCGAACAGCAGTAAATGTAAGTGGTGCGATGACATCGGGAATCATAACAAGTAAAGTGACAGGGGACTTGGATAGCGAAACGTATAACAAAGAAATCATTGAAGCAGAAGCTTAAACAAGTGGGCTGGCTCATTCGTGGATGAGCCGGTTTTTCTTTTGTTTGAAAATAAATTCAATTATTTCCAGTGTTTATGATTGAAAATTCAGACTATATTCTTTACTATAGAATTAAACATACCAACCGGTTAGTATCTTGAGGTGTGTAAATGAAATGCTGTAAAGATGAGGAGGCACGAATATGCATGTGGATGAATTATTTGATTTATCAGGTAAAGTTGCCCTTGTGACTGGAGGAGGCAGGGGGCTCGGAAGACAAATCGCGACAGGGTTTGCTGAAGCGGGGGCAAACGTTGTAGTATGCTCGAGAAACGTTGAAGCATGTGAAAACGTGAAGAAGGAATTAGAAGAAATAGGTGTCCAATCACTGGCATTGAAGTGTGATGTCACTAATCCTGAAGACGTACAGCGTGTGGTGGACGAAGCGAAGAAGGTGTTTGGCCGCATTGATATTTTAGTGAATAACAGCGGAGCTTCCTGGGGGGCGCCAGCAGAAGAAATGCCTCTTGACGCTTGGCATAAAGTGATCAATGTGAATGTAAATGGTACGTTTATTATGTCACAGGCCGTGGGGAAATTAATGCTCGAGCAGCAGGAAGGAAAAATCATTAATATCGCTTCCGTAGCAGGTCTTCAGGGTACAGACCCACGGTATATGGATGCCATTGGCTATAGTACCAGTAAAGCAGCGGTCATCAATTTCACAAAGGATCTAGCCGTGAAATGGGGATCCCGCGGGATTCATGTGAATGCAATCGCACCGGGATTCTTTCCAACAAAAATGTCAAAAGGAATTCTGTCTCATGCAGGGGAAGCCATTTTAGACGGCACACCATTAAATCGATTCGGTACCGAAGATGATCTAAAAGGTGCGGCACTTTTCCTGGCGGCTCGTGCATCTGATTTTGTCACTGGTTCAGTTCTCGTCGTAGACGGTGGATCTTCAGCGATGTAACGGAGTGCGAAGGCATACATGTTTTGGTCAAGAAAGGATGGATGTAATGGATTTCTCCTATTCTCCAAAAGTACAAGAATATCAAAATAGAATTTCCCGTTTTATGGAAGAATACGTGTACCCGAATGAATCGCTCTATGAAAATCAGCTCAATCAGCAAGAAACCCGTTGGAGTGGGGTTCCCCCAATCATGGAAGAATTAAAAGCGGAAGCGAAGAAACGGGGATTATGGAACCTATTTCTTCCTCAAAGCGAATATGGTGCCGGGCTCAATAATGTAGAATACGCCCCTCTTTGTGAAATCATGGGGAGATCCCTGATCGGGCCGGAAGTGTTTAATTGCAATGCTCCTGATACAGGGAATATGGAAGTGTTGGAACGTTACGGGACTCCCGCCCAAAAACAACAGTATCTTATCCCGCTTCTAAATGGTGATATCCGTTCATGTTTCTCTATGACCGAGCCTGATGTCGCGTCTTCCGATGCAACGAATATTAAGGCGAGTATCATTCGGGATGGAGATGAATACATCATTAACGCGAGGAAATGGTGGTCATCAGGCGCCGGGGACCCTCGATGCACCTTTTCCATTTTGATGGGGAAAACGGATCCAGAAGCGAGTCGACATGAACAGCAATCAATGATCATCATCCCACTGAATACACCAGGTGTGAAAATTGAGCGCATGCTCCCTGTGTTCGGTTACGATCATGCTCCTCATGGACATGGAGAAATCACCTTTACCGATGTAAGAGTTCCTTTAGATAATATGATCTGGGGTGAAGGAAAAGGTTTCGCTATCGCACAAGGAAGGTTGGGACCGGGGCGAATTCATCATTGTATGAGATTGATTGGAGCAGCCGAGCGGGCACTTGAAGATTTATGTAAGCGTGTTCATGGGCGTGATGCATTTGGAATGGCATTAGCAGGTCAGGGGGTCGTAAGAGAATGGATTGCGAACTCAAGGATTGAAATCGAGCAAGCCCGTCTTCTCACGATGAAAGCAGCCTACATGATGGATACCGTCGGCAATAAAGCAGCTAAACAGGAAATCGCCATGATTAAAGTGGTGGCTCCTTCCATGGCTTTACGTGTGATTGACAGGGCCATTCAAGCGTTCGGGGCAGCAGGTGTATCGGATGACTACACGTTGGCAGCTCAATGGGCGAACGCCCGTACACTGCGGCTTGCTGATGGACCAGATGAAGTACACCGTGCCCAATTGGCCAAATTGGAATTGAGAAAACACGAAAAACCTTCTCCTGTAGAGAGCTAGGAAGAGAGTAGGATGATGAAGAGATTACAAGAAGGATGAGAGGAAATGGTCGGCGATCTCTCAATCAAATGCTCTAAGGCGTATTGGAAAGGTACAAACCTAATTGGTACATTAGTAATCTGAAATGGAAGGAATGATTTTGTGACAACTAAAACTTGGCTCAGTCATTACCCTGAGACATTTGAAACTGAAATTCCTGTGGTGGATTTTTCAATACCAGAAATGCTTCGACAAACCGTTACTTCATTCCCTGCTCATCCATGTATCAGCTTTTATCAAAAACGGATCACGTATGGTGAACTTCAGGGTGCCGTCACCATGCTTGCTTCATCCTTTCAACATAGTGGAGTGAAGAAAGGAGACAGAGTGGCGATCATGCTTCCGAACTGTCCCCAATATGTAATCTCTTATTATGGGATCCTTACCTCCGGGGGAATTGTCACACAGGTGAATCCGATGTCGGTTGAGAGGGAATTAATCCATCTGCTTAACGACTCGGGGGCAGAGACAATCGTCGTATTGGACCGTTTTTATCCTATGGTCAAATCCATACAACAGGAAACAGAGATCAAAACGATTATCGTAGTCAGCCTCCAGGGGGAAAACAGCGCTTCGGACTACTCCTTTGATGAATTTTTAAGGGTGGGGGATGGTGAAGTATCCCAAGTGTTGATCAATCCTGAAGAAGATGTGGCAGTGCTTCAATATACGGGTGGAACTACCGGGGCATCCAAGGGAGTCATGCTCACTCATAAAAACATTCTTTCAAATGTCATTCAGAGCCAATTCTTCTTTAAAGACAGCATCGAAACAGGGAAAGAAAGAAGCCTGAGTGTGATTCCGTTCTTTCATGTATTTGGGATGAATTCCTGTATGAACTTTGCAGTCTATTCGGCAAATGAAATGATCTTACTCCCCAGGTTCGAATTGACCGAAGTATTAACCACGATTAAGAACGAGCAGCCCACCCTGTTTCCAGGTGTTCCGACTATGTACGTGGCGATCACCAATCATCCGCAGGCAGAAGAGTACGGCATTGATTCAATAAAGATTTGTAATAGCGGAAGCGCCCCAATGACAGTAGAGTTATTGAATCAATTTGAAAAGAAAACAGGAGCGAAAATATTAGAGGGATACGGTTTATCAGAGGCTTCACCAACGACTCATTGCAACCCTGCTTTTGCTGAAAGAAAGCCCGGAACCGTTGGAATTGGATTACCATCCACAGACTATAAGGTAGTCGATTTAGCAACCGGCACTTTGGAGGTTCCTTTAGGAGATGTTGGCGAACTCATTATTAGAGGCCCTCAAGTCATGAAAGGCTACTGGAATTTACCTGAAGAGACTGCACACGCCCTTCGAGATGGCTGGCTATACACGGGAGACATCGCCCGAATGGATGAAGAAGGTTATGTTTCCATTGTGGACCGAAAGAAAGATATGATCATCGCATCAGGATACAATGTGTATCCCCGGGAAGTCGAGGAAATCATTTACGAGCATCCAAGCGTACAGGAAGCGGTCGTAATTGGTGTCCCGGACTCTTATAGAGGTGAAACCGTTAAGGCAGTGATCGTCTTAAAGTCAGGGAAACAGGCAACTGAAGAGGAATTGGTTTATTTCTGTCAGGAGAATATGTCATCATTCAAGGTTCCAAAAATCATTGAGTTTCGTGAGGAGCTTCCTAAGACGAGTGTTGGGAAAATATTGCGAAGAGCTCTGCGTGATAGTGTGAGGTAATATGATATAATTCAGGTGATATTTGCAGATTGAGAGGATTTCAGATGAAAGAAAAACTTACAGAACATGCTGTACGCTTATTTGATGAAAAAGGGTTTACCGTTACTTCCATCCAGGACATCGTAGAATCCATCGGTGTAACGAAAGGAACATTCTATTACTATTTTTCCAGTAAGGAAGAACTGTTAAGGGAAATTCATATGCGCTATATTGATGGCTTATTATCTAAACAGGAAAGAGTACTTGGGGACGATCGGAAGAGCTACATGGAAAAGCTATATGATATTGTCCATCTTTCCATTTTGGATATTAAAGAGCAAGGGCCGAGTGCCAAAGTGTTTTTTAGAGAAATGAGGCACTTGAGTCAGGAAAGTCTGGATGCAATTGAGCCTAAGCGGGATATGTATCGCTATAATATAGAAACTCTCCTGAAAGAAGGTAGGAAGAACGGAGACTTTCATGAGGACTTTGACGTATCGATTGTAGCCTTTGGAATTCTGGGTATGATGAACTGGAGCTATCAATGGTATAAACCTGATGGTGCGAAATCCGATCAGGAAATTGCCCGGACTTTTGTCGATATGGTACTAAAAGGGATTGAGTCAGAATAAAGGGGAAATCATGTAGAGGATTTCCTTTTGAATTAACATACCGACTGGTTAGTATTTATAGAGGAAGAAGGTGTGCTAATGGAAACCATTACGGTAACGAGTAGATTTTGCGAAACGGATGCATTAGGTCATATCAACAATGCTACTTATTTTGTTTATTTAGAAGAAGCAAGAATTAAATTCTTTCAATCACTCGGATTTGATATGGATGTGAAAGACTGGCGTTTTATTCTGGCTTCAACCAAATGTGATTTTGTATCACAAGGGTATTTTAATCAAGAGTTAAAGATCACCACCTATCTATCAAAAATTGGATCAAAGAGCTTTCAGTTAGAACATGAAATCTCCTGTGCGAACACTCATCAATTGATTGCAAAAGGGAATGCGGTGATCGTTTATTTTGATTTTCTTGAGCAGCAAAGCAAAATGATCCCTGAGTTGTTAAAGAATCAGTTAAACACTCATTTGCGCCCGTTAAAAACTGAATATTCTTAATGTTGGAGGGATAAGATGTCTGAAAAAACAGGGTATGAAACGGTATCGGTGCGAGAAGGAGAAGAACTGAATACCACCAATCTAAAAAACTTTTTGAATGAACATTTCCCTCGCCTCCTTCATGAAGAGCTGTCTATTAAACAATTTTCTGCAGGACACTCAAATCTTACGTATCTACTTAAAATGGGCGAATGGGAAGGTGTACTGAGGCGTCCTCCATTAGGACCCGTCGCCCCGAAGGCCCACGATATGAAAAGAGAATATAGGATTCTTGCAGAAATTCAACCAGTATTCGGGGTTACACCGGAGCCGTATGTATTCTCTGATGATGAAAGGATCGTAGGCAGCCCATTTTTTATCATGGAGCGAAAAAGGGGTGAAGTGTTTGATACTTCCTTTCCCCCGCATCTCCATGTCACACCAGATGTCTGCAGGGAAATATCGGAGGAAATGGTTTCTAAACTGGTGGAACTTCATTCCATTGATTACAGAAAAACAACTCTTCATGAAATCAGTAAGCCCGAACATTTTATGGAGAGACAAGTACACGGATGGATCAAACGTTACGAGCGTGCCAAAACAAGTGAGATTCGTGAAGTGGATCAGCTGACACAGTGGTTGATAAAGAATGTTCCAGGAAATGCTGTATCGACAATCATTCATTATGATTTTAAATTAAACAATGCCATGTTTTCTTCTGACCTGAAATCCATGGTGGGGTTATTTGACTGGGAGATGGCGACCGTTGGTGATCCTCTTGCTGATTTAGGTGTTGCTATGGGGTATTGGATACAAAATGATGATCCCGAGTTATTAAAATTCGGTCTGGGGAAGCCTCCAGTAACGATTATGGACGGTTTTTACACCAGAAGGCAATTTATCGAAGAGTATGCCAGGAAAAGCGGAAGGGACGTGAACCATATCCATTTTTATTTATCTTTTGCTTACTTTAAGCTCGCAGTCATTGTGCAACAAATCTATTACCGCTTTAAGATGGGGCAAACCAGAGATTCACGATTTTCTCAATTTGATCGGTTTGCGGAATCTTTGATCACCCTGGGAAATCAAGCTGCATTCGATCGCCAGGAATAAAGACAAGGAGATGAACGAAAACGATGAAATCCTCTTTACTAATAGAAACCACTGACCGGGTGCTTACATTGACATTAAACAGACCGGATAGCTTGAATTCCTTTGATGAGAACATGCTTACGGGAATCGTTGAAGCACTAGAGCAGGCAGAACATAATCAGGAAATCAGAGCCGTTGTGATTCGCGGTGCCGGGAGGGCCTTTTCTGCAGGCGGCGACGTGAAAACGATGGGAAGCGCCACATCAACCGAAGTCTATGAACACATCGGGATATTAAATACATGCATTAAAGCAATAAAAGAAATAGATAAACCGGTCATCGCCTCGGTACACGGCTTTGCAGCAGGTGCCGGCTTTAATTTAGCCCTTGCCTGCGATTTGATCATCGCTTCAGAAGATAGTCAATTTGCTTTAAGTTTCTCTAAAGTAGGTCTTATTTCCGATGGAGGAGGTTCGTATTTTCTTCCACGCATCATCGGCTCTCATTTAGCGAAAGAATTCTTCTTTTCAGGTGAACCTGTAGCTGTAAGAAGAATGTATGACTTAGGTGTGGTAAACCGTATGGTTCCTTCTGAAAGACTTGAAGAGGAAACAACTGATTGGGCTAGAGAATTAGCCTTGGGACCAAGTAAAGCCTATGGAATGATGAAGAAAATGATTGATCGTTCATTCACCACATCATTGGATGAAATACTTGAACAGGAACGAATCACACAAACATTGATGATTTCAACGGAAGATCATGCCGAGGGAGTTTCAGCGTTTAAAGAAAAAAGAAGACCATCTTTTTCAGGAAAATAGGAGGCGTTAAAATGAAAGCGATTCAGTTCAAAGAGTTCGGTGGTCCCAATGTTTTAGAAAATGTGGAGATTGATATTCCATTGCCTCGAGGGAAAGAAGTCGTAATTGAAGTACAGGCCTCTGCAGTCAACTATGCTGATACGGCTCGTCGTGAGGGGCAATATGTGGTGAAAACCCCTCTGCCATACATTCCAGGTGCCGAAGTGGCAGGAATTGTAACAGAAGTGGGGGAAGACGTGACGAGGGTGAAAAGAGGAGACCGGGTTGTAGCCATGATGGACTCAGGAGGTTATGCAGAATTTGCCCTGACAGATGAGCGGTCGGTGATCCCCCTGCCATATGGATTGGATTTCAAAGAAGCGGCCGCCATCCCTGTTCAAGGATTAAGTGCCTATCATATATTAAAAACCTTGGGAAGGTTGCAGCAGGGAGAAATCGTCCTCATTCATGCAGCGGCTGGTGGCGTTGGACTGCTTGCCGTCCAACTGGCAAAACGTTTTGGTGCAGGTAAGATCATCGCCACGGCCAGTACAGAAGAGAAATTAAGTCTTGCAGGGGCCATGGGGGCAGACGTATTAGTCAACTACACTCAGGATGGCTGGGAAGCAAAAGTTCTGGAAGCCACAAATGGAAAAGGTGTAAACCTGGCATTGGAGATGGCAGGCGGTGATGTTTTCTATAAGACGTTAAAATGTCTCGACTATTTCGGGAGAATGGTCATATACGGAGTAGCAAGCGGGGAACAGAGCAGATTTTATCCGTCTTCTTTGATGGCAAAGAATCAGTCTGTTATCGGGTTCTTCCTCCCTCCTCTCATGAGAGATGCCGAACTAACCCAGAAAACCCTTCATGAAATCTTTCATTATGTCGCGTCCGGAGAATTGAAAGTAACGGTTGGTCATGTATTTCCTTTAGAAGAAGCAGCTAAGGTCCATACACTCATGCAAGCAAGAAAAACGGTAGGAAAGGTAATCCTGCAGCCATAATACTGAGTAGTTAGTATACAATCCATCTAATAGGGGGCAAACGGGATGAACTTACGGTTATCAGATGAACAAAGGATGATCCAAAAAACCATCCGTAAATTTGTTGAGAAAGAACTAATACCTTTAGAAAATGAAGTGCTAAGAAATGAACGGGAAGGAAAACCAAGTCTTTCCCCGGAAAAAAGAAAAGATCTGCAGTTAAAAGCAAAGGAAGCAGGGTTCTGGGGTATCAATACACCAGAAGAATACGGTGGAGCGGATCTCGGGCAAATGATGATGGCCATTGTTTATATGGAAATCTCCAAAACCTTTGTGCCTTTCAGTTTCGGTGGTTACGCAGACAACATCCTATACTATGCAAACGAAGAACAGAAGAGGAACTATTTGATCCCCACGATAAACGGAGAGAAAAAGTCCTGTTTTGCCATGACGGAACCGGGAGCAGGATCCGATACACAGAACATTCGGATGACCGCGGTGAAGGATGGAAATGAATGGGTGTTGAATGGGGAAAAAACCTTTATCACAGGAGGAAATGAAGCAGACTTTGTCATGGTCATGGCGGTGACCGATAAGGAAAAGCATCGGCAAACGGGTCGGGACGGAGTAACCTGTTTTATTGCCGATCGAAGCATGGGGTGGACATCTGAATACATTCATACCATGGGGGAATGGGGACCGGCCAGTCTGTTTTTTGATGACGTGCGGGTACCTGAAGAAAATATTCTCGGCGAAATCGATGGTGGTTACAATCTGGGCTTGGAATGGATCGGGTTCGCACGTTGGATTGTTGGGGCACAAGCAGTAGGAGCAGCGGAACGTTTACTCCAAATGGCTATTGATTATTCAAAGGAAAGAGAGACATTTGGAAAGCCAATTGCGGATCGACAGGCGATTCAATGGCAGATCGCTGACTCTGCCGTGGAAATTGAAGCAGCCAGGTGGCTTGTGTTAAATGCAGCATTCACGTTGGATCAAGGAGAAGATAATCGCCATGTTGCTTCGATTGCCAAGCTGTACGGATCGAACATGGGAAACCGGGTAGTGGATCGGGTCCTTCAAATTCACGGAGGGATGGGCTACACAAGAGAGCTCCCCATTGAACGCTGGTATCGTGAAGCAAGATTGTGGCGGATTTATGATGGTACGGATGAAATTCAAAAACTGATCATTTCAAGGAATCTATTAAAAGGGCATGTGAAAGTGGGCCAATTTGTTTAAAGCGATATGGAGGTAATGAAAATGGGTGAAAGATTCAGAGGAAAAGTAGCTTTAGTAACAGGCGGGAGCCGGGGGATCGGTAAAGCGATTGCCAAGCTCTTTGCAGAAGAAGGGGCAAGGGTTGCCATCCTTGATGTAAATGAAGAGGCACTTTTGGAAGTCAGTGAGGAATTGAGAGAGTATGAAATATATACAAAAGTTGCGAATGTAGTAGAATCCGAGGAAGTAGAAGTGGCCCTAAAAGAAGTCTATGAAAGTTTCGGCTCCGTTGATATAGTCGTCAACAATGCAGGAGTCATAAGGGATAACCTGCTATTTAAAATGACCGATACAGATTGGCAAACGGTCATGGATGTGCATTTGAAAGGATCATTTAACGTAGCGAAAGCCGCACAAGGTTATATGGTGAAAAACAGGTATGGCCGTATGATTAATATTTCGTCTACCTCTGCACTGGGTAACCGCGGCCAGGCAAATTACGCCACGGCTAAAGCGGGTCTTCAAGGCTTAACGAAAACTTTGGCTATAGAGCTTGGTCCTTTGGGTATAACGACCAATGCAGTTGCCCCCGGATTCATCGAAACGGAAATGACCAGGGAAACGGCGAAGCGAATCGGAATACCCTTTGAACAACTGGTGGAAGCGAGTCTTCAAGGAATTCCTGTCGGAAGAAGCGGGCAGCCGGAAGATATAGCGAATGCAGTGGCGTTTTTTGCGGATGAAAGCTCGTCATTCGTTAATGGACAAATCCTCTACGTAGCTGGAGGGCCGAAAGCCTAATGGGAGAAAGAGGTGAAGGATATGTTTCAAGCTTATATCGGTAAACGCTCACCTTCCGTAGAAAATTGTGTGGAAAAAGGGGCGGTTCGTAAGTTTGCCGAAGCCATCGGTGATCCACATCCCATTTATGTGGATGAAGAAGCAGGAAAGAGTTCTAGATACAGGGGGAATATCGCTCCCCCCACTTTTCCGAGAGTGCTTGACTATGGAACGATTGAGGGTTTTCATTTACCGAACGTCGGGTTAATTCATGGGGAACAAACTTTTCACTATGAAAGACCACTGAAGGTTGGGGAATGTATTCAGTGTTATACGGAGATAAAAGATTATTATGAGCGGAAAGGATCGGGTGGAACACTTGGTTTTCTGGTAATCGAAGACATCGGTGAAGACTCAGGAGGGAAGAGGATTTTCGCCTCCGAGGCGATTGTGATTATCACTGAAGCGGTCAGAGAGAGGTTGGGAAAATGACTAAACTATCATCCCTTAATATAGGTGAAACCCTTCCCCTTGTTGAATTATCTCCAGTCTCGAGAATCGACTTAATCAAATATGCAGGAGCATCGGGGGATTATAACCCCATTCATACGATCGATGATGAAGCCAATAAACTGGGTCTTCCAGGAGTCATTGCTCATGGCATGTGGACAATGGGCAATGTCTCCAAGCTTTTTAGTGATCATTATGAAGAAGGATTTATCAAAGAGTACACCGTCCGCTTTAAAGGGATGGTCTTTTTGGACGATGTCATTACATTGATAGCGGAAGTATCAGAAAAACAGGATGATCTCTTACATTTTAAAGTTTTTGCTGTCAATCAGAACCAGAAGAAAGTAATCGAAGGTAAATTAAAGTTTCAATTATTTTGAACACTCTTGTAAAAATAAAGTCCTATAGCGTTCATAAAACGAATAGAAATAAAGAGTATTAAGCTTTTGAAAGAAAAATAAGTCAAAAGACTTAAATCCGATAGAAAAACTCGGGTTGACTTCCCTGCAGAATATGATATTATTTAGAATATTAAAATTAATAACTCTTATCCAGAGTGGTGGAGGGATCTGGCCCCGCGAAGCCCAGCAACCTACGTAATGTAAGGTGCTAATTCCAGCAAAATGTGAAGTCATTTTGGAAGATAAGGTATCCTTACCTGAACAACTTTCCAAAATGGAGAGTTGTTTTTTTCATTCATGATTTTTCTGGATAAGATGAAAATTGGGGGAATCATGTGACTAAAGAAAAAAATCAAGAAGCAGAGTATGATGTAGTAGTCGAGAAGATCACATCGATGTTGAAGACGATGAGTTTTGGGTCGATTACCATTGTGGTTCAGGACGGTAAAGTCATTCAATTGGAGAAAAACGAGAAAGTGCGAATTAAATAAGCTGACTAGACAAACTAGAGGCGCATAACACAGATAAAGGAAATCCCTATTATCTTGTTATCGCCTCTTTTTGTTTGGATGAGCGGGAAAGGGGTGTATCATGTTAACCTATCAAACTTGGAAAAAACCATCTGTCCAATTTGAAATTGATCCGGTCTATAAAGGAGCGGTAAACTTACTTGAGTGGACGTATGAACATTATGGTAAAAGTGTCGTATATGCATGCAGTTTTGGGATAGAAGGGATCGTATTAATCGACCTCCTAACCAAAGTACAACCGAAAGCAACCATAGTATTTCTTGATACAGGTGTTCATTTCAAAGAAACCTACGAAACGATTGAAAAGGTGAAGGAGAAGTATCCTGGTATCACCATTGATATGAAAAAGCCTGAATTGACGCTAGAAGAGCAAGCAGAAACATATGGTGATAAGTTGTGGGAGCGAAATCCGAACCAATGCTGTCAAATTCGAAAGCTCGACCCTTTAAAAGATTCCTTATCCAAGGGGAATGCGTGGATTTCAGGATTAAGAAGAGAACAATCACCTACAAGAAGTCAGGTTGAATTCATCAATAAGGACGACAAGTTCCAATCAGTTAAGATTTGTCCTTTGATTCACTGGACCTGGAAGGAGATTTGGAGGTATGTCCATAAGCATAACCTATCCTATAATCCACTTCATGATCATGGGTATCCAAGTATCGGATGCTCCCATTGTACAACGCAAGCCATAGACATCAATGATCTCCGCTCCGGAAGATGGAAAGGAAAAGGGAAAACCGAATGCGGTCTTCATTAAAAGAGGTGACATCCCTTGCTTGAAATATTCGCCCTGATCATAAGTTTGTTCTTCGCTATGAACATTGGTGCCAGCGGAGCGGCAGCATCGATGGGGGTTGCATATGGTGCAGGAGCAATAAAAAACATCAGGAATTCATTATGGATCTGCGCTGCAGGGGTCCTGAGCGGAGCGGTTCTGGGTGGCGGAGAAGTAGTTAAAACCATTAGTTCGGGGATTATCCCGCAGCATGTACTCTCCATCAAAATCGTGGTCATCATTTTGTTATCCGCCACCGTATCCTTGTTTCTGGCAAATGTGATCGGAATTCCGCTGTCTACAAGTGAAGTTACGGTCGGAGCGGTTGTAGGCGTCGGAGTCGCATATCAAGTTCTATATGTGAAGTCACTATTGACGATTATGTCATTCTGGGTGATTGTCCCGGTCATTGCCTTCGGGGTTACATGGGTATTCGGCATAGGTATAGTAAAACTTGAAAAGCGTGGTTACCATTTTGAAAAAAGGTGGCTTGCGTACCTTTTGATCATCGCCGGGTTCTTTGAAGCCTTTTCTGCAGGGATGAATAATGTAGCCAACGCCGTCGGTCCATTGGTGGGTGCGGGTTTACTGTCTCCTTCCCGGGGGATTTGGCTGGGTGGTTTATTCGTTGCCCTCGGAGCGATCTTACTGGGGAAAAAAGTAGTGGAAACCAACGGGAAAAAAATTACACACTATTCAAAAGCCGAAGGAATTGTCATTTCCTCTACAGGAGCGATCCTTGTGATGGTGAGCTCACTGTATGGATTACCGATCCCGCTGACTCAGGTTACTTCGTCCTCGATCATTGGCCTCGGGATGGCGAAGAACGGTAAACATATGCTGCAAAAGAAAATCGTCAAAAAAATCGTCAAAATATGGGTGGTCTCTCCCCTGATTTCACTCAGTATTTCATATTTTTTAGTGAAGCTCGTGATCGATAGCGATCTGTATTCGATCGTGGTTCCGATAAGTGTCATTATCGCTACTGTGGGAGCACTATCCCTCATGCGTGTGATTAACGAAGAAAGGCGATCCGTTCACGGAGACGGAGGCGGAATTTAATCTTAATTCCGATTAAAACAATATGTTAAGGAGGATAAATGATGAGTTTACAGCCCCACGGAGGAACGCTTGTTCAATCATATTTACCAGAGGAACCCTATGAGGATATTCTCCATGAGATCCCGTTAGACGAAACCGCGTTAAGTGATTTGGAACTCATTGGGATAGGCGCATACAGTCCTATAAATGGATTCTTGACCGAAGTCGATTATCAACATGTAGTAGAAAGTTTACGTTTGCGAAACGGCAGCGTGTGGAGCATCCCGATTACCCTGCCCATTGCAAAAGAAAAAGCAGGAGACGTAAAGAAAGGCTTAAAGAGCCGCCTTGTTTATAAGGGAGAAACATATGGCCTCATTGAAGTCGAGGATATTTATGAACCAGACAAACAGAAAGAAGCCCTTCTCGTATACGGAACGACCGACGAGGATCATCCAGGTGTCAAGAAACTATTCCAACGTGGAGATGTGTATGTAGGTGGGAAGATAAGCCTCATTAAACGTCTTTCCAAACCGTTCAACGAGTATACATTTGACCCAAGTGAAACGAGAAAGTTGTTTAAGGAAAAGGGATGGAAAACGATTGTCGGTTTCCAAACGAGAAATCCTGTTCACAGGGCCCATGAGTATATTCAGAAAACGGCATTGGAAACCGTGGATGCACTCTTCTTAAATCCGTTGGTTGGCGAAACAAAGGCGGATGATATCTCAGCGGGCATCAGAATGGAGAGCTATGAAGTTCTATTACAGAACTATTACCCTAAAGATCGTGTGTTTTTAGGAGTCTTCCCTGCTGCCATGAGGTACGCCGGTCCAAGGGAAGCCATCTTCCATGCACTGGTACGAAAAAATTATGGATGCACGCATTTTATCGTCGGGAGAGATCATGCCGGTGTTGGTGATTATTATGGTACCTATGATGCACAGAAAATATTTGATCAGTTCGATGAAGAAGAGATAGGGATTACCCCTCTCCGCTTCGAGCATAGTTTCTACTGTGAGAGATGCGAAGGGATGGCGACTACGAAAACATGTCCTCATGATAAGACCGATCACGTTATTTTATCAGGGACAAAAGTGAGAGGGATGCTCCGTAACGGGGAAGTCCCCCCTTCAACGTTCAGTCGCCCTGAAGTGATCGAAGTGTTAATTAGAGGTTTAAAACAAGAAGCTGGACAAACGATTTAAGGAGGGTACAGGGTTGAATGAAAAAACAGAAAACATCGTATGGCATGAAACCGCAGTAACGAAACGGGAGAGACGAAATAAAAATGGACATCAAAGCTTTATTTTATGGTTCACAGGTTTATCCGCTTCAGGGAAATCGAGTGTCGCCAATGCATTGTCCCACTCCCTTTTCGAACAAGGAAAACAAGTCTATGTTCTGGACGGTGATAATGTCCGTCATGGATTAAATCATGATCTGGGATTTAAGGAAGAAGATCGCAAGGAGAATATCAGGAGAATCGGCGAGGTGTCCAAACTTTTCATCGACAGCGGCCAAATTGTGCTGACAGCCTTTATTTCACCCTACAGGGAAGATCGTGCTCTCGTACGAAATTTAGTGGAGACGGATGAATTTATCGAAGTTTATGTGCATTGTTCTTTAGAAGAATGTGAAAAGCGCGATCCGAAAGGCTTGTACAAAAAAGCACGTAACAAGGAAATCACTCATTTTACGGGAATCAGTGCTCCTTATGAAGCGCCTGAAAAACCGGAAGTGGTACTGGATACAGAGAAACATTCAATTGAAGAATGCGTGGAGTACTTACTAACTGTATTGAATCAAAAACAGCTTATTTAAGGGGGAGAAAAGCATGGCATATTCAAAATCATGGGAGTCAAATGAGAAATTGAACAAAACGGAACAATGGAAACTGGAGAAAGACGGGTTGTCTATCTTTGAAGATATTCCATATTATGCGGAAAACGGATTCTCTTCGATTCCGAAAGAAGAGTGGGATAAGTTTAAATGGGCAGGTTTGTATCTGCAAAGACCAAAGGAAGACGGCTATTTCATGATGAGAGTGAACGTCCCGTCGGGCATCCTGACCTATGAACAGGCACGGGAACTTGCTGCCATTTGTAAAGAGTATGGAAGAGACGTTTATGACATCACCACCCGCCAGGCGATCCAATTTCACTGGTTGAAGATCGAACAGATTCCCGACATCTTTAATCGTCTGGAGAAGGTCGGATTGTCTTCTGCCGGTGCATGTGGGGATATCACACGTAATATCGTCGGGAATCCCCTGGCAGGAATCGACCCTGATGAACTTTTCGATACAAGGAGCATTGTGAAAGACGTATATGATTTCTTCCAGCACAACGAAGATTTTTCAAATTTACCTCGGAAATATAAAGTAGCCATCTCCGCAAATATCAAGAATGCGTCGAATGCTGAAATCAATTGTGTTTCCTTTGTTCCGGCAAAAAAGCTGATTGACGGTAAAGAAGAAGTCGGCTTCCATTTGAAGATCGGTGGAGGATTGGCCGCCAGACCATTCCTCGCCCAGGAGTTGGATGTTTTCATCCTTCCTCACCAAGTGAAGGAAGTTGCGATAGCCGTCACCACGATTTTCCGTGACTTCGGTTATCGGGAAAAAAGGCATTTGGCCCGGTTGAAATTTTTAATGGCAGATTGGGGTCCAGAGAAATTCAAGGAAACGCTATTACAGTATGTTGAGCTTTTACCTGCGGGAGTTGATGCCGTAGAAGGTTGGAATGCAGGGTATTTCTACGGAGTACATCCACAGAAACAGGAAGGACTCAATTATGTGGGGTTGAATGTACCGGTTGGGCGCTTGAATTCTGAAGAAGTGTATGAACTTGCGAGGATTTCCAGGAAATACGGGAATGGAGAACTGAGAAACTGTAATTCTCAAAATCTCATCATCCCCAACATACCAGATGAACATGTTGATGCTTTGCTTTCTGAGAAAATCTTTGATCGCATTTCGACGAGTCCCCTATCCTTCATCGGGTATTCCGTATCATGCACAGGGATCGAATATTGTAATCTCGCTTTAGTGGAAACGAAGGAACGGATGAGACAAATCGCCAATCAATTGGATCAGGAACTTTCATTGGATGTCCCTGTCAGAATCCACATGGTAGGATGCCCGAATTCATGCGGCCAACGACAAATCGCCGATATCGGGTTACAAGGAATTAAAATGAGAACAAAAGATAAGAAGATGATCGAAGCATTTGAAATATACGTCGGAGGAACTCTTCAAGACGGCGGAAAACTGAATGAAAAGTTAAAAGGGAAAGTGGAAGCAGGCAACCTGACAGGGGTGGTCAAGCAATTGCTCCTTCATTTTAAACAAACAAAAGCACCGGGAGAAGACTTTTTTGACTATATCAATCGGGTCGGTACCGCTCCCCTTCAAGAATCGTTAGATCAATTACTTCAGGAAGCGTAAGGAGGCATACTGGATGAACTTATATCGATTTGAAGTGACTACTCACGAGTTCGTCACGATTGTCGTAGTAGCGGCTGAATCAGATGAGAAAGCCTTTGATCTAGTAGAAATTGAATTAGAGAAGTATTTTTTGAAAAAGCCTGATGTGGTAGACATCTCTCTTTACGAGAAACGTAGAATCCGTGGGAATGGTGCAGGGTTTGTTCTGCATGAACAGGAAACAATCATCAAATCTTAAGGAGGCAGGATAAATGGGGAAGGTTTACTTGGTTGGAGCGGGTCCTGGAGATCCTGAATTAATCACATTAAAAGCATTGAAATCCATACAAAAAGCAGATGTCATTTTATATGACCGGCTGGTGAATAAAGAGCTTCTCTCCTATGCGAAAAAAGGAGCCGACTTGATATACTGCGGGAAACTGCCAAACTATCATACGATGAAACAAGATACGATCAATCATTTTCTCGTTCGTTATGCTGCCAGCGGCAAGGTAGTGGTGAGATTGAAAGGAGGGGACCCCTTCGTATTTGGAAGGGGGGGTGAAGAAGCGGAAGCCCTTGCAAAAAAAGGGATTCCCTTTGAAATCGTCCCTGGTATCACTTCGGGTATAGCAGCGGCTGCCTACGCAGGGATTCCCGTTACACACCGGGAAGCCAGTTCAAGTGTCGCCTTTGTTACGGGACATAAACAAAATAATCAACAAGAAGATGAAAAGTGGGAAAGTCTGGCCAAAGGAATCGATACCCTGGCCATTTATATGGGGGTGGGGAATCTCCCTTACATTAAAGAAAAGCTCATTCAAAACGGTAAGTGCAAGGAAACTCCTGTGGCACTGGTCCACTGGGGAACAACAGAAGTGCAAAGAACCGTGACCGGGACACTGGATACGATAATCGATATTGTGAAAACAGAGAAGATTGAGAATCCAAGCATGATCATCGTGGGAGAAGTGGTCCGTTTCCGGGAGAAGATTCAATGGTTTGAAGAAAGGTTTGATAAGAAATCGATCATGAGCGAGGCACTTTAAATGACACGTGCGATCTTATACGTGTGCCATGGAAGTCGTATTGCGAAAGCCCGTGAAGAAGCCATTGATTTTATTAAAAGGTGCCAGAACCAAGTGGAAGCGGAAATCCAGGAAATAAGCTTTCTTGAGCTTGCATCACCTTCCATTGAAGAAGGGTTTAAAGCATGCGTGGAAAAAGGAGCTTCCCACGTTTCCGTCGTTCCCCTACTCCTCTTGACGGCGGTTCATGCCAAAAAAGACATTCCAGATGAAATTCAAAACTGTCAACAAACCTATCCTTGGATTACGGTAACGTATGGTAAGCCTATTGGGGTTCACGATAAAATGGCTGAAAGTGTGATAAAGAAAATACACGATGCTGCTCCAATTGACTCTTCCACCGTTGCCGTATTAATAGGGAGAGGAAGTTCAGACCCCGATGTTACAAAGGACTTAGGAGCCCTGGCCGAACTTGTGCATCGAAAGACAAAGTTAGCAGATGTAAGGACCTGTTACTTAACAGCGGCCTCACCAAGCTTTTCAGAGACCTTGGAATCTGTCAGGAATACAGAGAGAAACGTCATTTTCATTCCCTACTTGCTGTTTACCGGGTTACTCATGAAAGGAATTGAAAGAGAGATTAACAAAACGGACAATGAGCATATCATTCTGGGTGATTATTTAGGGTATGACCCCCTTGTGGAAGAAGCATTCCTGGATCGTGTGAATGAAAGCCTTTGTGATAGAGGAGAATCATATGCTGCCTGTCATGATTGATGTCAACGGAAAACGAGTTACGATTGTAGGCGGAGGGAAAGTGGCATATCGGAAGCTCTCTGTATTTCTAGAGCAAGGAGCGATGATAACAGTCATCAGTCCTGACGCTGTTGATGGAATTCAAGCGTTACATGAAGAAAAAAGAATTCTATGGGTAAAAAGAGAAGTGGAACCTGATGATTTACGAGATGCTTTTATCGTCATCGCTGCCACGAATGAACGATGGGTGAATGAACAGGTAAAAATTCACTCTGAAGAAAATCAACTTTTATGCGTGGTGGATGATGGGGATTGCGGAAATATGCAGATGGTCTCCTTTAGACAGAAAGGGAATTTAACGATTGCCGTTTCAACCGGCGGAGCAAGTCCATTCTTAGCTAAAAAACTTACCAATCAAATCTTCCAACGATTTGATGATAGCTATATAGAAAAGCTTGCTTTCATTGCCTCTAAGAGAAGAGAAATCAAGGCATCAGACTACTCTGAAGGGGAGAAAAGGAAGCTATTACAGGAACTTTCTGAACGGGTGTAAAGGGGATGTACCTTTATGCCCGTTTGCTCATTATACGAACATTTTTGTGAAAAATGTACATATTGTTAAGAAATGAATCTTTACAAACGGATGAGTTCCCGTTATACTATCCAATATCAAATCAATATTTGTTTTCACTCATATAATAGCGGGGATATGGCTCGCGAGTTTCTACCGGATTACCGTAAATGATCCGACTATGAGTGAGCAATGGATTGTCCGTTTATACGGACGCTCTTTGCCTAACCCAAAGGTCATTGTCTCACTCTAGCCAGAGGACAATAGCCTTTGGGTTTTTTTGTAGACTTCCAGGTTCTATTACTGTAAAGGAGCGTTTTGATTATGAATTTATTAAGAAACAAAATTGAAGATGAAGGTGTCGTCCTTTCAGATACTGTATTAAAGGTAGATTCGTTCCTGAATCATCAAGTGGACCCGGAATTGATGGTGGAGATCGGGAAAGAATTCGAACGCCGCTTTAAAGATCTGGGAATTACAAAGGTGTTAACCATTGAGTCGTCCGGAATCGCTCCTGGCGTGATGGCTGCTCTTCAATTGAATGTTCCACTTGTATTTGCACGTAAGCGTAAATCGTTAACCCTTTCAGAAGGGGTTCTTACATCAACGGTTTACTCCTACACGAAGCAGGAAGAAAACACAATCTCGATTTCCAGTAAATACATAGGAGAAAATGACCGTGTCCTATTGGTTGACGACTTTTTAGCAAATGGACAGGCTGCCCTGGGATTAATCGATTTAGTTAAGCAAGCAGGCGCCCATGTTGCCGGCATCGGGATCGTCATAGAAAAGTCCTTCCAAGACGGAGGAAAGCTCGTTCGTGAAACGGGATACAGAGTTGAATCATTAGCGGAAATCCAATCCCTTGAAAACGGGAAAGTGACATTCAAGCAAGAGGAGGCGCGGGTATAATGAAAAATCAGCCAATTAAACTGGCGTCACTCGGTATTCAGCACGTTCTCGCGATGTATGCGGGAGCGGTCATCGTTCCACTGATCGTAGGAGGAGCATTAGGATTAACGGGAGAAGAGCTCACTTATCTGGTTTCCATTGATATCTTCATGTGCGGAATCGCCACCTTATTGCAAGTATGGAAGAATCGTTTCTTTGGGATAGGACTTCCGGTCGTACTCGGATGTACGTTTACGGCTGTAGGGCCCATGATTGCGATTGGCGGGCAGTATGGAATTTCGGCGATCTACGGTTCGATACTGGTTTCAGGGTTATTCGTTGTTGTAATCAGTAAGTACTTTGGGAAACTGGTTCGTTTCTTCCCTCCTGTAGTGACTGGCTCTGTAGTAACGATCATAGGGATTACCTTGATTCCAGTAGCCATGAATAATATGGCAGGTGGACAAGGGAGTGCTGATTTCGGTTCATTGGAAAATTTGTCTCTTGCTTTTGGAACGTTGTTCTTTATTTTAGTCCTCTATAAATTTTTCACCGGTTTTGTTCGCTCTGTCTCCATTTTACTGGGATTGATGGCAGGAACAGCCGTCGCATTTGTTTTGGGAAAAGTAGATTTTAGTGCTGTTGGGGATGCCTCCTGGTTTCATATGGCAAAACCCTTTTACTTTGGCATGCCGACGTTTGAAATAACGGCAATCCTCACCATGATATTAGTAGCCATGGTGAGTTTGGTAGAATCTACAGGAGTTTATTTTGCTCTGGCTGATATCACCGATAATGAGGTTTCAGAAGAGGATTTATCAAAGGGCTACCGTGCAGAAGGGCTGGCAATCTTACTGGGTGGATTATTCAATGCATTCCCCTACACTGCTTATTCACAAAACGTAGGCTTGGTCCAGCTTTCAGGCGTGAAGCGCAACAGTGTGATTTATGCAACAGGAGCATTTCTCGTGATCCTTGGATTGGTACCAAAGATCGGTGCTTTAACGACAGTGATTCCTGCTTCAGTATTGGGCGGGGCGATGGTGGCCATGTTCGGGATGGTCGTAGCGTATGGGATTAAGATGCTTAGTCATGTGAATTTTGCATCTCAAGAAAATCTATTGATCATTGCCTGTTCAGTAGGAATGGGATTAGGTGTAACCGCTGTTCCGGAATTATTTGCTCAAATGCCATCCAGCATCCGAATCTTGACGGATAACGGGATTGTTGCTGGAAGTATGACAGCCATTGGACTGAATTTGTTTTTTAACGTGTTTTCTAAACGAAAGCTCAATGTTGTGTTGAATGAGCAGAAAGCTTCGTAATCATTGTTGTAGAAAGAACGTCACCTTTGCACGATTGGAAGGTGACGTTTTTCTTTGTGAATATATTTCTGAATTATCAGATAGTAAAGAAGGGTATACATACAACGGTCTCGAACATAATTGATTAGGGAATGTTGCAATATTGGGATTTACCTTAAATTAAAGGGGGAGAAATATGTACGCAACGACAGGATCCATTTTTGATCAAACGGTAGAAAAATTTCGGAATAAGGAGGCGATTGTAGAAGAGAAAACAGGTAATCGGTTAACTTTTGCACAGTGGCAGGATGAAGTTCATCGTGCAGCCAATGCGTTGCTAAAGGCAGGTGTGAAAAAGGGAGATCGGGTTTCGACTTATCTATTCAATACACTGGAGTTAGCAACTTTGTACTTTGCGTGTGGAAAGATCGGTGCGGTGATTAACCCAATTAATTTTCGGTTAAAGGCTCAAGAAATACACTACATTTTAGAAGATGCCAAACCAAAGGTATTGATATTTGAGGAAGCCCTCACCCTTCCGATTCAGCAGATTTCACAAGACTTTCCACAGACCCTTTTTTGGTATGTTGGAGAAGATGCCCCTACCTTTTCTCATAGCTATAAAAATGTTGTGAATCCATGTTCGAATGACTTAATAAACATCCCTGTAGAAGAAACGGACCCATATGCGATTATGTACACGAGCGGGACTACCGGGAGGCCAAAGGGTGTGCTGCACAGGCATAGGGATATGGCTGAGCAAAGCTTGATTTGTACGTCTGTTATGGGTTTGACACCAAATGATATCGGACTTGTTACAGCGCCTATGTTTCATTGCGCAGAGCTTCATTGCTGCTTCCTTCCCCGTGTTCAAGCTGGAGCGAAGAATATTATCGTTCATCAGTTTCAACCGCAAACCGTATTAGAAGTGATTGAGCGGGAAAAGGTCAGTTCCTTTTTCGCTGCGCCAACGATGTGGAACATGCTTCTGCAACACGGGGTAGAAGATTATGATACTTCTTCTTTACGGATCGGTCTTTACGGGGCCGCCCCAATGGCCCCGGTTCTTGTGAGGGCACTCCATGAGAAAATGAAGATTGACTTGATACAAGCCTATGGTCAGACCGAGATGGGTCCGGCAGTTACCTTCCTCCTTCAGGATGAGCAGCTAACCAAGACAGGATCGGCAGGTAGGGCCGCCTATAATCATGAAATACGGGTAGTCAAACCGAATGAAAATGGTCCTTCTGAACCGGATGATCTTTGCAAGCCTGGTGAAGTCGGGGAAATCATTGTTCGCGGTTCCTGTACAATGCTTGAATATTTCAACCGTAAGGAAGCGACGGAAAGAGCATTATATAAAGGCTGGTACCATTCCAGTGATCTGGGTTATATGGATGAAGATGGGTATCTGTACGTCGCTGATCGGGTGGATGATATGGTGATATCGGGGGGAGAAAATGTGTATCCCCGTGAGGTCGAAGATGCACTGCACGCCCATGAAGATGTTGTAGATGTTGCCGTCCTCGGCCAGCCTCATGAAAAATGGGGAGAACAGGTGATTGCCGTTGTTGTTTCCAAAAATCCTTCATTGTCTACGCAAGATCTCGATCTCTTTTTGAAAAATGGGGATTTGTTGGCGGATTATAAGCGACCCCGAGAATATATTTTCGTAGAAGAACTTCCTCGGAATGCAAGTGGTAAGATTCAAAAGTTTTTACTTAGAGATAATCTTGTCCGGAAAGAAAATACACGATAAAGCGAAGGTCCTTTAGCGGGACCTTCTTTACATTTTCTAATGAAGTCTATTGGGCACCGAGTATAGGACAGTCCGATTGCCCATATATTTGATATGAGGATATGAGGGAGGGTGATACAGTGCCGTTAATAAAGCATAATGAAGAGGAAGTTAAACTACTTGCCAGGTTAATGAGAGCAGAAGCTGAAGGTGAAGGAAATCAAGGGATGATGATGGTCGGGAATGTAGGTGTAAATCGGGTATTGGGTGATTGTTTGGATTTTAAGAATATCAGAAGCATTAAACAAATGGTTTACCAAAGCCCTGGGGGATTCGAAGCCACGCAAAAAGGATACTTTTATCAAAGGGCAAGAAGTAACGAACTTGACATGGCCAGAAAAGTTATAAATGGTCGACGAATACATCCTGCAAGTTTTAGCATGTGGTTTTTCAAGCCACCGGGTAATTGTCCAAGTCAATGGTATAATCAAGCAAATTCAGGCCGATTTAAAAGTCATTGCTTTTATCAGCCTACCCGTACGGATTGTCCAACTGTCTTTCAGTCCGGTTTGCAAGGATAGGAAGAGTCCGGAGGGAACATTTGTTCTTTTTAGCGGAATAATGCAAGTTGGTGCGTAAATGCACGTAAAATCGAGAAAAACAAAGATAGTGCAAATCGTTAACTTAAAAATATATAACTAATACTTCGTAAAAAAAATTGAGCATGGGGAGCCCCATGCTCATAGAGAGTTACCTCTTTATCAGATAAAACTATCAGTGGAATAGAGGTTTTCATTTAGAAATTGCGGTTACATTTAGGGCAATTACATTTATGGTGATGATTCTTTTTATGGCATTCACAATGATGTTCATGTTTTTTACATCCGCAATCGCGGTGGTGATCTTTTTTATGACATTTACAGTCATGTTTGTCCTTTATTTTAAAACATCTCACTTCTTGTTCTTCGAATTCTCTTCTTGGCTTGTCGCAAACGTCATAGTCATCATTGCATGAACAGTGGATGAACATTAAGTTGTCCCAAAAACGGCAACTAGGAAAATCATCTCTTCTGTTTCTATCACACTGATTGAAAAATGGGAACCACATTATAAATCCCCCTAACTTCTATAAAATTTTCAAGGTAGACCTCGACTTACTATATACTATGCAACTTTGTCCACTGTGCTTGGGCAGAAGTCCTAATTTCTATGTGTTTTAATCAGATAAGGTGAGAGCAGATATTCTTTTGTTTACTGAAGTTTTGGAGGGATATGTAAGGATGTACTCCAAGGAGCAAAAGAACGTATTGGTATTGGATGATTTCATGGAGGAATATAGGGAGAAGAGAGAAGGGGCATCACCTAACTCAAATGTAATAGTATGTCTTTTATTTTGTGTAACGGTTGGCATAACTGGAAGCGACGAAGGCATCAGGTTTAATTTTCGGTTCCACACCCATTGCTTCCATCCTAGTGACCATTTCCTTAACAAACTTGCTTGTTTTATTCTGTTTTCCAGCCCCGATATCAATATGTCCCTCCATTGAAAATGTAGCTCCTTCATAAAGATATGGAAGGATTATATCAATTAACTGATTTTTTCTTTCCTTAGTAAATAACGAAACAATTTCCTCGGATAAAGACAATTCATAAGAAATCCGCTCATGCAATTGCAGCATTCTCCTAGGGATTAACACTTTTCTTATGCATGCCCACACACCATTTCCTTCATTTAATATCACAATTCCTGTTATGAAGGTGGTATGTGATTGATGAACTTGTGAATCAGTCCCTACCATTAATCGATAGTGACCATTTGGCTGCGATCGCATGAACTTCAAAATATGTTCAAAGACCTTGTCAAATGACATTCCAATTTCCTGTAGATTTTGAAATGAGAAGTAATCATCATTACAGTTTTTCATCTTGTCAAATCACAGCTTTCTTAACCAATTTGTGAATGGAGAGATCTTATCCATATCCTATGATAAGAATTTATTATCGTGTGAGGAAAATATGCAGGTGAATTTGTTTTTGTCCGGAGGCATTTACCGTTTCAACAATATCGAGGGAATGAAGTTGAAACGCCTTTATGAACTAAAAGACAAAGAAGAACCGAATCTGTGTCGCACGGTATCAGAGGTGAAGGGAGGATAAAGGGATCGTATACTCAACGATCGTTTCTAGCTTACAGTTAACATAATATTTATTATCGGTACCTGAATAAAATAATCGATCCCGGTCTCGTATCACAAGTATACTGTTAACAATGAGACAGAAGAAAAAAATGAGACACTTTACATCAACACTTAAATTTGGTTAACCCTATTGATTTTTTTAGGTTTATTAATCCGATCCTAAAATTTAATTTACTCATGATCCATTCAGTCTGGTCATGCATCTTTATTTTTGTGAATCCAGATATCAAATTTGATATCTGGATTTGTAGATCTTTACGGATTTTCCATCTTATTATCTGATAATTTATTTCGTTGATTTTAACACAGTTTGGTTCCTTAATTCTTATAATTATCTTCTCATGCCAATTGTTAGCTGCTGCGTTCATAGTTGTTTATTAGTTTACATAACATTCCCTGATGAGTCTTTTTGTCCGCCGTCTTTTTTCTACTTTACTAAATTATTCAATCCAACTTACTTAACCCCGATCTAATCATACCTATCACTACCTCTCTCCTTTATCAATGACTTCAGGATACATAAAGAAAAGGCACAAAGAGTTCAGATTCTACCTCTTTATGCCTAAGCACTATTTCAACAAATATTGTCTTGGTGTCCCGAAATAAAGCGTTTGCTGATATTCCGGGAATACAGATTCAAAGCAGACGATGATGGGTGCATCCAAAAGCCAGGGATAGTACGTGAAGAATCCTTTATCACCGTTCACCATTGCTGCTAATGCCAATGGCAGCTCCTTTTTGAAAATCATAAACCGTACGTTGGAAAGCTGTTGATCAAATTCTCCCCCACTCACATACACGGTTCCTGCAAGAGTGTATTGACCAAGGTCTCTTCTCCATTCTCCCAACACTTAATCCCTCATGGAGGGATTGATCTTCTCCAAATCAAAGTGACAACCAATACTCAAAAATAGTTCACCCGTCGTATCAGAATGAGTTAATGTGTATTTTCGATTATCAACGGGATTGAAGATTGATGCTGGTGGTAAATACGTGACCGTTAGCTTTTCAGGCTTAAATTCACTCATGTGCAAGCCTCCTTTACAAAAAATGGGCTTACAACAGATTATGATAAAAGCCTAGAAACGGTTCCGCTACTTATTTGCTTTCCACTTGATCTTCATCAGGTTCCATTGATCATTTTCGTAATACCAATAAGACGTGGCCGTTCCGATTCCATCCGCCTTATAGGCACCGCTTATTTGCTGATAACCTTTTAATCCCTTACCAGGTTTGCCGATGATTTTCGTTGGCTCAAAAAATGCATACGGTAAAACCATTAATTCCATAGGTTCATTTAAGGTTCCTTCGGTGTATATACCCAATCGATCATAGTCTTCTTTTCGGTCACGTAAATCGACTGTGTAGGATTGATTTGTATCTACAAATGAAATAGAAGCTTGGTAGTCATCTTCAAACTGAGCTTGAATCGTTAAGGGCTCAGGTAATCCAATATCAACCAGTTTATTATCTGCTAACGTATGGAGCGCTACATTATAGAGTCCACCGCTTCCTCCTGTAGCTGATGAGTACAGCATATCCTTTATTCCATCATGATTTAAATCAACAAATTGGATTTTCGGCTCATAGCCACCTTCATAATCAATTCGAATCTCACTGCCTTCAGACGTTTTAATATCCGCCCAAATTTGTTTCAGAAATAGGGCATCAGGAGAAAATGGAACGGCCTTAAGCGTAATCTTATCCTTTTTACCATCGCCGGTTACATCTTTTTTATACACATGGACAGTCATTTCATTCACAGGCTGTTTTTCCAGTGGTTCACTGGAAAAGTTTCCTGCAATGGCATGGAGGGACATAACAAAGAAAGCACCGAAAGCAAATAGTAATTCTTTTCTCATGATTCTCTCTCCTCGATAGAAAATGATTCCCTTTTATTTTCACCAAAGAAGGAAAATCTATGTAATGATTATCGTTTCTCTTTTTATCTTTCTTAGCATCAAACAAGTCAAAAAAGACCAACCGATAAAAAGGTTGGTCCATTCCTATTATTTTTGTTCTGTTGTCGTCTCAGGTTTTGCTTCCCAGCTCTCAATTCCTTTTAACCCTTTAATAGAGTTGGAGTAGAAAACAGGATCCTTACCTTGTCTCTTTTGTTCTCGGTAATCTTTTAGTGCAGATATCGCGATCTTAGCTAATAACGTGATGGCGATTAAGTTGATGATTGCCATTAGACCCATAAATAAATCTGCCAGGCTCCACACAATATCCAGTTTGACAACCGCTCCGAAAATCACCATGCCGATAACGGCCATTCGGTAGATGAATAGAGTGATCGGGCTGTATTTGATAAACTCGATATTAGTTTCCCCGTAGTAGTAGTTTCCGATAATTGAACTGAAGGCGAATAAGAATATAGCGACAGCAACAAATGTATCTGCCCATTCCCCTACATGGAAACTTAAGGCTGCCTGCGTCAGCTGGATGCCATCGATCCCTGTGGTGTATTGGTCAGACAGGATGATCATGAAGGCTGTTGCTGTACAGATAAGCAGTGTATCAGTGAACACACCAAGAGTTTGAATAAGCCCTTGTTTAACAGGG
The DNA here is from genome assembly GCF_003315075.1 of Rossellomorea aquimaris. Taxonomy (GTDB): domain Bacteria; phylum Bacillota; class Bacilli; order Bacillales; family Bacillaceae_B; genus Rossellomorea; species Rossellomorea aquimaris_C. The sequence continues at coordinate 354,385 of NZ_QNRJ01000001.1, read as the reverse complement.
TGGGTGACACCCGCAGATGCCGCTGCGTTAGGCGCACTACCCATCCCGGCTTCATTTGAGAATAAACCGCGTTTGATACCCATCATGATGGCTGCCCCTACTCCGCCACTTGCCACTTCACGAATACCAAATGCATTTTCAAAAATGATCACAAACATATTTGGCAGCATGGTAATGTTCGTAATAAGAATAAAGAAGGCTAAAATCAAATAAAGAACGGCCATTACTGGAACGACAATTTGAGTTACACTGGCGATTCTTTTTACCCCACCGAAAATAACAAGTGCTGTTAGAACCGCTAGAATGATTCCTACTGTCATACGATCAAATGAATACGCTTCTTCCATGGCAAGAGAAATCGTATTGGATTGGACCGAGTTAAATACAAGACCGAAACAGAATGTAATGATAACGGCAAACAGGATTCCCATCCAACGGGCATTCAATCCCTTTTCCATATAGTAAGCAGGGCCACCTCGGTAGCCGTCTTTTCCATCTTTCACTTTATAGATTTGAGCAAGTGTACTCTCCACGAAGCTTGTCGCTCCTCCTAGAAGGGCAATCAGCCACATCCAGAATACAGCTCCCGGTCCACCGCCGGCAATCGCTGTTGCAACCCCAGCCAGGTTACCTGTACCGACACGGGATGCGGTACTGATCGTGAAAGCCTGGAAGGAAGAAATGCCTCGTTTTCCTTCTGCTGAAATCGTGGTTTTATCTGTTAATAATCTTCCCATTTCTCCTAAGTAACGGAATTGTGCGAATTTAGTTCGTAATGAGAAGTATAAACCAAGACCGATAAGCGCCACAATCAGTATGTATGACCACATAAAATCATTCAAGCTGCCTATTATACTTGTGAATATATCCATAATTGTTCCCCCTAGATGTTTGTATTTATGACAAATAATGTATGAATCTATGTTTGTATACCCATTCAGACACTTTCTTAATCTATCAAAAAATAAATGCCTATTCAACTGATAAATTCATCTTTTTGAAAGAATATTAATTGTTGTACAATTTTTCACGGGTATTGTACAACAATATTGAATGAATATACATATATTATTCGTCTTCCGTAAATAAAAAACGACCAGAAATGTTTCTGATCGTTTCTCTGGAGTTGCTATTCTTTTGTTCCAGATAGTAGTGATTCTGCCCACGTTTCACAAACAGATCCGCTAACCCCTTCATCAATCACAAATGATCCATTCGAGTAACGGTCATTTGGTCTAAGATCTGAAAGGAGCACTTCTTCTGTTTTTCCCTTTTTCGTGATCAGGCCTACCTTATCTGTATCTTTAACCACTTCTATTCTTACCACACGATGTGGGTTTGATTTCAATTCCCGCAGCATGATGACTCCACGTTTGGCACGGGATGTCTTTTCAAATTCGGCTAATTTCATTTTCTTTACTGCCCCTCGCTGGGTTGCTAAGAAAATATAGTCCTTCACCGGGTCTTTAATGATCTTACCAGACACAACATAATCTTCATCTTTAAGGTTAATCCCTTTTACACCAGCTGCCCGTGGTCCGACGATGTTCACGTCTTCCTCGGAAAACCAAAGACCATAGCTTAGATGTGTAGCGATGAAAATATCATAGGAACCATCGGTTAAGTGTACATCTACCAGCTGATCGTCTCCTTTTAAATTAATACCTACAAGAGGACGGGAGTAGCGCTGTGCTTTGTACTGGGGAAGCTCAGATCTCTTGATCATTCCATTCTTCGTTACAAATAATAAATAGTGGGATGGATCAAATTCTCTAATCGGTATCGCTTTTAGAACCTGTTCATCGCGATCAATCGGCACGATGTTCCCAACGTGCTGACCAAGGTCTTTCCAGCGAATATCCGGAAGTTCATGTACAGGGCAATAAATGTAATTCCCTTTATTCGTAAAGACTAACAGTACATCAGTCGTATTCATCTCATACTGACCAAGGAGCCTGTCTGTTTCTTTCATGGCGAGATCCTGCCCGTTTGAAGCAGAATACGAACGTAGACTTGTTCGTTTCATGTAACCATCACGGGTAACGGTAACCATGACATCCTCACTGGCGATCAGTACTTCAAGGTTGATTTTAATTTCTTCAATCTCATCCTCAATTTTAGTGCGGCGAGCATCAGAGAACTGCTTTTTGATGCCTTTTAATTCTTTTTTGATTACACTGTAAAGTTTGTTTTCACTTTCCAGGATAGCCGTTAACTCAGCAATCGTTTTCGCTAATTCTTCAGCTTCTGCCTGCAGTGCGGTAATGTCTGTATTCGTTAAGCGGTATAGTTGAAGGCTGACGATTGCTTCTGACTGTGCTTCAGTAAATTGAAATTGCTGAATTAAATTATCCTTCGCATCACGTTTGTCTTTCGAAGCACGAATCGTTGCTATCACTTGATCTAATATTGACAGAGCTTTCATTAAACCTTCGACAATATGCTGGCGATCCTTCGCCTTATTTAGATCATGTCTGGTACGGTTTGTCACTACTTCTTTTTGATGGTGAATATAAGCATCCAATAGTTCACACAGTCCCATTAGTTTAGGACGACGGTTATGTATCGCAACCATATTAAAGTTATAGGCGATTTGAAGATCACTGTTTTTATAGAGGTAGTGTAAGACGCCAGTAGCATCTGCATCTTTCTTTAACTCAATGACAATGCGCATTCCATCGCGGTCTGTTTCATCACGAACTTCTGCAATTCCTTCCACTTTGCGATCTACACGGAATTCATCCATTTTCTTGACGAGATTCGCTTTGTTTACCTCATAAGGAATTTCCGTTATGACGATCTGCTGTTTGCTTCCGCGGATGTTTTCAATATCTGCTTTTCCACGAACAACCACTTTTCCTTTTCCGGTTTCGTAGGCTTTTTTGATGCCGTCTACCCCTTGAATGATGCCACCTGTTGGGAAATCAGGTCCTTTTATGACCGTCATTAATTCATCCACCGTGCTTTGTGGCTTTTCCATACGCATGATTGTCGCATCAATGACTTCATCAAGGTGATGAGGTGGAATGTCAGTTGCATATCCTGCTGAGATACCAGTGGATCCGTTGACTAAAAGGTTCGGAAAACGTGAAGGCAAAACAGTTGGTTCACTGGATGTATCATCAAAATTCGGGATAAAGTCCACGGTTTTTTTATCGATATCACGCAAGAGCTCCATGGAGATGGCAGAAAGACGAGCTTCTGTATAACGCATGGCAGCAGGCGGATCTCCGTCGATGCTTCCGTTATTTCCGTGCATCTCGACTAAATATTTACGCACTTTCCACGTTTGACTCATACGCACCATGGCGTCATACACAGATGTATCACCATGTGGATGATAGTTACCGATAACATTACCAACGGTTTTCGCTGATTTCCGGAACCCTTTTTCCTGGGTGTTGCCATCCACGTACATGGCGTAAAGGATACGTCTTTGTACGGGCTTTAACCCGTCACGTGCATCAGGTAATGCACGCTCTTGGATAATGTATTTACTATAACGTCCAAATCGGTCGCCAAGTACCTCTTCCAGAGGTAAGTCTTGATATCTTTCTACAGTTGTCATGTATTACCCCTCCTCTGCGACCGTAATGTTTTCATTTTCAAGAATACTTCCTTCTTCTTCTAACCCAAAAGCTACATTGCTTTCAATCCATTTACGGCGCGGCTCTACTTTATCTCCCATAAGAGTCGTTACGCGACGCTCAGCCCGGGCTGCATCATCAATTCGTACACGGATCAGTGCACGTGTTTCAGGATCCATCGTCGTTTCCCACAGCTGATCGGCGTTCATTTCTCCAAGACCTTTATAGCGCTGGATCATATAGCCTTTACCCACTTTAGAAATGGCTCCTTGAAGCTCTTCATCCGTCCATGCGTATTCAAGCTTTTGTTTCTTTCCTGCCCCTTTGCTTACTTTGTAGAGAGGAGGAAGTGCAATATAAACTTTCCCTGCTTCTAATAATGGTTTCATGTAGCGATAGAAGAAGGTTAATAGCAGAACCTGTATATGGGCTCCATCCGTATCGGCATCGGTCATGATGACAATTTTGTCATAATTGATGTCGCCGACGTTGAATTCAGGACCGACGCCGCCGCCAATCGCATGAATGATCGTATTGATTTCTTCATTTTTGAAGATGTCCTGAAGCTTGGCTTTTTCCGTATTGATGACTTTCCCCCGAAGTGGAAGAATCGCTTGGAATTTACGATCACGACCTTGTTTTGCAGAACCTCCCGCAGAATCCCCCTCCACGAGATAGAGCTCGTTACGCTGAGGATTTCTCGATTGAGCAGGTGTTAATTTACCAGATAGAACGGTTTCAGATCGCTTTCGTTTCTTTCCGTTTCGCGCATCTTCCCTTGCCTTACGTGCTGCTTCCCGGGCTTGGGCGGCTTTAATGGATTTTTTAATAAGAAGGGAGCTTGTATCGGGATTTTCTTCTAAGAAATATAGAAGGTGCTCCGAAACAACTGCATCCACAGCTGAACGTGCTTCACTCGTACCAAGCTTTCCTTTCGTCTGCCCCTCAAATTGAAGGAGATGTTCTGGTATACGCACAGAAACGATACTGGCAAGTCCTTCACGAATGTCGGTCCCTTCAAGATTTTTGTCCCGATCTTTCAGAATCCCAACTTTTCGGGCGTACTCATTAAAGACACGGGTCATGGCTGTCTTTGCTCCGGCTTCGTGGGTACCTCCGTCTTTTGTACGAACATTGTTTACAAATGACAGTATGTTTTCAGAGAACCCGTCATTAAATTGAAAGGCGAACTCCACTTCGATCGTATGATTTTCTCCTTCAAAGAAAGCTACGTTATGAAGCACGTCTTTTTCTTCGTTTAAGTATTGAACAAAGGCCTGGATCCCGCTCTCGAAGTGAAAGACTTCCTTCTGATCATGACGCTCATCAATGATTTCAATTTTTAATCCTTTAAGAAGGAATGCAGATTCCCTTAAACGCTCACAAATCGTTTCATAATTATAGATGATATTACTGAAGATCTCCGTATCAGGTTTGAAATGGATACACGTTCCGGATTTTTTCGTTTTTCCGATCTTCTCAAGAGTGGTTTCAGGTTTTCCACCTTTTGTGAAACGCTGTTCATACTTCGTTCCATCTCTTTCAATCGTCACCACAAGCCATTCAGATAGGGCATTTACGACTGAGGCACCCACACCATGCAATCCGCCACTGGTCTTGTATCCGCCTTGTCCGAATTTCCCTCCTGCGTGCAGCACAGTCAAAATGACTTCAGGAGTGGGCTTGCCAAGCTTATGCATTCCAGTAGGCATCCCACGTCCTTTATCCTGGACAGAGATGCTATTATCCTTATGTATCGTAACAATAATCTCGTTTCCGAAGCCAGCTAATGCTTCATCCACCGAATTATCGACAATTTCGTATACTAAATGATGCAATCCTCTTGAATCTGTAGAGCCTATATACATTCCAGGTCTCTTACGGACGGCTTCTAAACCTTCTAATACTTGAATGGCATCATCATTGTAATCCATGGTCTTATTCTGGTTGGCCACGAACATTCCCCTTTCAAAACTTCTCTAACCGTAAATAGTGCTTGTACGGTAGTATTGGTTATGTATATGTTAACTATAACACAAGAACGTTTGTTCGTTTACCTGTTTTGATCATTTCTGAGGTAAACCACTATTGCTTATTGTAGCGTTTTATTTGATTTTCGCAAATGTATTTTCCTAGAACAGCTCTGATATCGGACTGTTTTCTTGTGTATGGACCGGATTTTTTTAGTAATGAAAGTAGGAAAGCCCATCCGAAAAAAAAACAAGCGGTAAGAGCCGCTTGTTACGAGTGAGAGTTATTTGGTTAAAGCATGTTCAACCTTAATACAGCGATCCATAATGACTGTATACCCACGTTCTTTCAAAAAGCGATAAGCCTCTTCATTCATTACACCTTGTTGCGCCCAAAACACGTTAGAATCGATTTCATCAAATTCCTCCGCGATCTGTGGCAAAAATTCTGAGCGGCGAAATACATTGACAATGTCAATCGGTCCTTCAATCTCCTTCAGAGAAGATACCGCTTTAACGCCCAATGCGGTGTCAATGGTTGGATTCACAGGAATAATCTCATAACCTTGATCCTGCATCGCTTTTGATACCATATAAGATGTTCGTGCAGGATTGTCACTTAATCCAATCACGGCAATGCGTTTTGATTGTTTAAGGATGCTTCCAATTTCTTGTCGGGATGGGTTTTCCATAGATGATTACAACTCCTTCATCGTTCCTTCATTCATTCTTTAACTGTTCCTTAAGTCCTATTCTTCTTTTATACCATATTTCCCTCTAATTTATCAAAATTTTATAAATATACCTAAACAGAATGAAGTGTCAGATGGACAAAGGACGTTACTACTCCTTTATCCTTTCTGACACTTCTTAACATTTTACTCTTCAATTAATCCCTTGGATAGGAGAAATTCACGCGCTACGTCTTTAGGATCTTGTTTATCCATATCCACCTTGGCATTCATCTCACTCATCTCTTCCTCAGAGATTTGTCCTGCTAATTCATTCAGGACTTCTTCTACTTCAGGATGCTCTTCCAGAACTTCTTGACGGATGATGGGAGCGGCATCATATGGTGGGAAGAATCCTTTGTCGTCCGTAGTCGTTTTCAGATTGTAACGTTGTATTCTTCCATCGGTTGTAAAGGCCGGAATAATATCTACATCTCCGTTCTTCACTGCTTCATACATAATGTTCGGGTCAAAGCTTTCTTTCGCTTTGAATTCGTAACCGTAGGCTTCGGCAAATGCATCGTACCCATCACCTTCACGCTCATAGAATTGATGCGGCGCTCCAAAGCTTAAATCCTTCGATAGGGGAACAAGGTCAGAGAACGTTTTGGCATCAAAGTCCTGATTTTGAGTATAAGCAAGGGTATACGTATTCTCGAATCCAAGTGGCTTTAACCATGTCACATTGAACTTTTCTTCGTATCCTTTACGGACTTGAGATAGAATTTCTTCAGCTGAAGCCCCTTCCTTTGCTTGCTCTTTTAACACCGCTTCGAGTCCGGTTCCTGTGTACTCGATATATACGTCGATGTCGCCTTTTTCAAGAGCGGGTGTTAAAATCGATACTTCTCCCAGTCCTTCTTCCACTTTAACATCCAGGTCTGTTTTCTCTTTGAGAAGTTCAGCCATCATTTGTGTTAAAATAAACTGCTCTGTCCACATCTTACCTGAAACCGTAATCGTGTCTTTACCCCCTCCATTTCCGCAACCTGCGATGATGAAGGATAGGACTATTAATAAAATAACTGGTTTTAATTTCTTATTCATTCTTACTCTCCTTTGAAAGTGCTTTATTTACGTGCTTTTAATCCTTTAGGTGTTGTCATTCTTTCAAGAAGCTTTAATAAAAAGTCGAAAGAAAGTGCAAGTAAAGCGGCAGGAATGGCCCCTGCAAGAACTAAAGCATTATTCCAAGTGGATAGTCCCCGGTAAATGAGGTCACCCAGTCCACCCGCGCCTACAAAGGTTGCAAGCGTCGCGACCCCCACCGTTAAGACAGTTGCGGTTCTGATACCCGCCATAATGAACGGCAGGGCGAGAGGGAGCTCCACTTTAAACAAAAGCTGTGAGTTTGTCATCCCCATTCCTCTGCCCGCTTCTATGACTCCCTCATCAACCCCGATGATCCCCGTGTACGTGTTCCTGAGAATCGGTAAGAGTGCATACACGGTCAGGGCAATAATCGCTGTGATACTACCTGTACCTAATAGGGGAATGAGAAAGCCAAATAGTGCTAAGCTGGGGATGGTTTGGAAAATGGCTGTAATCCCGATGTAAAATTCAGCAGTTTGTTTTTTTCGTGATATGTATATACCCAGCGGCAAAGAGATGGCAATCGCTATAAAAATGGATACGAATGATAGGTACAGATGCTCAAATAATCCGTTTACGATGGCATCCGAGCGATTTGAAATGGTGTTGATAAACATTAGTGAGAATGTATTCATACCGAGCGTGCCTCCTTTTTCCCTTCTGAGGCTACTGCACGAAGAATCCCGCTGGCCGTGACGCTTCCTAGCTTTTGGTCGTCTTTAGTCACCATGAGATAGGTTTTTCCAGCCTCAAGTAGTACTCTTGCCGCTTCTTGGACCGTTGCGTCATAAGGGATTGAAGTATATTCCGATTCTTCATAGTGCACGTAATTTGTGTTGTCTTCCATCATGTCGATTACTTGCAGTTGAGTTTGTCGAGCGTTCAGGCGGTCCTCACCGATAAATGCCCGAACGAATTCATTTGCAGGTTGGGACAGAAGCTCTGATGGTGTAGCGATCTGTTCAATTTCTCCATCACGCATCACTGCAATTTCATCAGCGATCTTTAACGCTTCGTCAATATCATGTGTGACAAAGACAATCGTCTTATGTATCGCATTTTGAATGCTTTTCAGTTCATCCTGAAGCTGCTCCCGGCTGATCGGGTCAAGTGCACTGAAGGGTTCATCCATTAGAATGATAGGCGGTTCAGCTGCCAGGGCACGAATGACGCCCACCCGTTGTTGTTGTCCTCCGCTAAGCTCAAGCGGGTATCGTTTACGATACACTTCAGGATCAAGTCCGACAAGATATAGAAGCTCATCTACACGGCCTTCATATTGTTCCTTCTTCCATCCTTTTAAACGTGGAATCAGACTGATATTCTCTTCAATTGTCATGTGGGGAAGCAATCCGATACGCTGTATGACATAGCCGATATTACGCCTGAGCTCCACTTCATCGGTTTTTGAAGTATCTTTACCATTAATCAGAATCGTTCCACTGGAAGGTGAAATGAGCTTATTGATCATTTTCATCGTGGTCGTCTTCCCACATCCGCTGGGCCCGATCAAGGCAACAAGCTTTCCTTTTGGAATCGTCAGGTTAATACCCTTTATGGCTTCTGTACCATCTTCGTAGACTTTCGTGACATTCTTAAATTCAATCATTTTTCCACCTGCTTTATGAACTGAGAAATTTTTCTAAACATAGAAGGGATACCCTCATTATACAAAAGGTAAACATGTAGTCCAAGGAATTGCCTTTGTGGCCTTAGTTTATGAATAATGTGGATTCCTCATACAAGATACTTCCTGGCTGCAATAGACAATAAAAAGCCGGCAAACTATTGTCTGCCGGCTTCAGGGTGTTGTTTGTTCTTTAACAGAATAAATTGTTCTACGATGATTCCTGTGATGGTTCCGAGGATCAAACCGTTGTTTAAAATGGAGGCGACCACTACAGGCATGTCTTTAAAAGCGGACGGGGGCACAAACATGGCTCCTACCCCTACAATGAGAGAAATGCCGGCGACAAAATGGATTCTTTCCACGTTCTCTTCTTTTCTGTACTCTCCGAGAGCAAGCCCGACCATTTTGATGAAGATGACCGTGGTAACGGCATAGCCAACCGGAGCTGGAAGACTTGCGAATAGATTCATCACTTTCGGGATCAGACTGATGATCATAATGAGCGCACTTCCGAGGATAAAGGGAATAATGGAATACATCCCTGTAGCGGCAACAAAACCGGCAGACCCGGAAATGGGTACAGAACCAATGGCTGAGAATACTCCACCGAACAGCTGATTCAATCCCGAAGCAAAGCCGCTCTTCGTAAATCTTTCATATGTGGGCTGTCCCTTTGCCTTCATAACCTCTTCCATCACTCGAATGGAAGCAATCATATTGGTCGTTAACAAGAATGTAATGAAAATGGAAGTCACAATGACTCCCGTATCGAATACAGGTGCTCCAAAGACGAACACATCCGGTAGTGAAAACCAGCTGTCAGAAACAGTCACGCTTTCACCCAATCCCATGAGAATGAAGACCAGCCATCCCGATAGTAGGGCAAGGATAATGGAGTATTGTTGGATCCACTTTCGTTTATGACCTGAAAAGTATAATGCCAAAAGGATGGTTATGATACTTCCTAATAAGACAAACGGTTGAAGAGATTGTCCTTCATGTTGTATCCCGAACATCCCTTTGATAAAAGATCCGCTTAATTGAAGAATCAATAGCATTAAGTAAATAAATGTAATCGATGGTGTAAATAAGGTTGATAACTTCTTTAATAGTCCTGTTGCAGATAAAATAAAGAAAATCACACCACTAACAATCATCCCCCCCTGTAAAACGGTCAGCACTTCTTCGTGACTGCTGTACAAGGTTCCTGAAAAACCTGCATAGATGGCGAAAACCCCCCACCACAGTCCGGCGGGTCCTTCATTAATGGGCAGTTTATGACCAACCAATGCCTGGATAAGACTGGCGGCCCCTAACACAAAGATCGTCCGCTGTATGAACCCTGCCGTATCTGCCGGAGACAATTGAAACAGGTCAGCTATGGCAATAGGAGCGGCGATTGATCCTGCAACCATAAAGGCCACCCATTGTAAGCCCGATAAAAATAATTGCATATGTGTACACCTTCATTTCAACTATGTAAAGTGTGTCTATTTTAACATACTTCCCTCCTTGTGAATCAGATTTATGAGGAATAAAAATATTATCTACTTTTATGAACAGGTACTAATTTTTTCGTTTATTTTCTCCCCATCCTATGGAAAACATGTTAAAATAAGAACGGATTAGTTATTTTAAAAGGAGCAGTGATGATGATTTTTGCCCTTATACTTGTATTAGCTTATTTATTAGGCTCCATCCCTTCAGGATTACTGATCGGGAAGACGTTCTACGGAAAAGACATCCGTGAGCATGGAAGTGGAAACCTTGGCGGAACCAATACGTTCAGAACCTTGGGTGTGAAGGCCGGGATGATTGTCACAATCATGGATATTTTAAAAGGAACGATAGCCACTCTCTTACCATTGCTATTTGCAAGTGATGTACACATGTTATTGGCTGGCGTATTTGCTGTGATTGGTCATATGTATCCCGTGTTTGCAAACTTTAGAGGAGGAAAAGCAGTAGCAACCTCTGCGGGTGTTCTTCTAGGCTATAATTACATCTTATTTTTAATTTTATTGGCTGTCTTTTTCATTTGCTTGTATGCAACCAAGTATGTATCACTCTCTTCTATGATAGCAGCGGTGCTCGCCTTTACGTACTCGATCTTCACAGGAGATATTCCACTCATTATTGTCGTTGGAATCCTGACCATTTTCGTTGTTTACAGACATCGTGCAAATATTACCCGCATCAAAAATAAAACAGAACCTAAAATCAAGTGGCTCTAGTAAAAAAGCGACCTAAGCAACAGGCTCCTCCCTTTTCTATAGGAGAGTTTCTGGCTGCAGAGGTGGCTTTTTTTTATGGCTTTAGTTCAATCAAATAGGTATACCCTTCCATTCGTTTGAGAAAGATGATGGATATTAAAAGGTAAACAGCATCATGATTAAACAAAATAGTTTAAAATTCACAAAAATATGATAATATACTTCAGTATTTTCATAAATAAGCCCCGCTTTCCCCTTTTATTTTGTAAAATAGAGGTAGTGTAAATATAAAGGATGATGAATATGAATCAAAAGCGATTAATGACAGGAGTATTCCTTTGTGTTCCTTTACTCTTAGTGATCGGGTTTCTTGTAAATAAGCAATACGCAGACTGGAACACCTCTGCTGAAGGAAAACAGAATGAGAAGCTTTACCCTTTGCTCCATACGACGAAAGAAGTTCAAGCTTCGGGGAAATCGATAAAGTCAAATGCAACACTTGCCGCCATCGGAGATATTCTTCTCCATGATACCGTATATAATGATGCCAAAGATGAAAACGGGTATAACTTCACCCCTATGTTTTCACCAATCAAGGACATGCTGGCTGCCCCTGATTTCCTGATTGCCAATCAGGAATCAACCCCGGCTGGTGTGGAACTAGGCGTTTCCAGTTACCCGCTCTTCAATAGTCCGAAAGAAATCGTGAAATCCTTACAGGACGTGGGAGTGGATGCAGTCACGACTGCCAATAATCATTCATTGGATCAAGGTGAAAAAGGTCTTCTGAGTGCAATCGACTATTATGAGAAGATATCCATGCCATATGTGGGTGCCTTTAAAAGTCAGGAAGACAAGGAGCGAATTCGCACATTCAATGTAAACGGAATCAAGTTTGCCCTGCTTTCATACACATATGGAACGAATGGGATCCCTGTGCCAAAGGGGAAAGACTACTTAGTCAATCTGATCGACGAGCAAAACATGATAGAAGAGGTCAAGAAAGCTAAAAGCATGAACATTGATTTAGTCGTATTGAGTTTGCATTGGGGAAATGAGTATCAACGCTTCCCTACTGAGGAACAGGAAAGACTGGCCAATGTGTTAACGGAAAATGGTGTTGATATCATTTTTGGCCATCATCCACACGTTCTGCAGCCAATCCAAACATATAAAACGAGCGATGGCCGTGATGCTGTAGTCATCTATTCATTAGGGAATTTTCTTTCAGGACAGAAAGATGACTTCAAAGATATTGGAGGAATGGTTACGGTTCAAGTAGAAAAAAGGATGAATCCGGGCGGTTCTAAAATTACGTACCCTTCCATTGAATTCCAGCCAACCTTTGTTTCAGAAAATCATTACAATAATTACCGAATCTACCCTCTTGAATTTGCTAAGAAGAATGGGTTGATTGGTTATTCAGAAGAAGAAATGGTTTCCCATATGGTGAATGGCCTGCCTGAATAATAAAAAGCCGGCAGAAGGTGACTTCCTAAAGCCATCTGCCCATGTGTTATCCTGAACTTTCTAAGATATACAAAAACGAGCCTCCACTAAGGGAAGCTCGTTTTTTTTAATGTCCACCGAATAGCAATGAATTAAAGAAAATGCCTCCAAGGGCTAATACAGCCAATAAGGCATTGGCAATCAAGAAAGTTTTGCGGCTGCCCTTAAAGAATAGAGTGACCATCCCATAATAAATGAGGGCAGCAATGATAATAAAGGTGCCGGCTTCTATCTGATATTTCGCATCGTGTAATTGCAGGAACGTCAATACACTTAATCCGGCAAATATAAATGCACCTATGTAATATAATAATGCTTGTGTATTCATTCATCTCATCCTTTATGCGTATTAGTAGATGTTCCTTCTTTTCTATGTATATAATATGTAATGAAACCTTCTTTGTAAAGAAACATGATACACTCTGGAGGAATACCTGTAGAGAAAGGAGTCTCATCAATGAAAATACATATTTCAAAAGAAGCTCTAACGTGGTTTAAGAACGAAATGCTTGTAGAGGAAGGCGATCAAGTTCGTTTTTATGTACGCTATGGAGGTTCCAGTCCTCTGCATGATAGTTTTTCATTAGGAGTGAACAAAGACGAACCGGTTGATCTCGGCGAACGAATTGAAATCGAGAACAGGCAATTTTTTATTGAAGAGAGAGATTTATGGTTCTTTGATGGTCATGATTTATACGTCGAGTTTGACGATAAGCTTCAAGAACCTTCATATGAGTACAAAAAATAAGGTAGCATGGAAAGCGGCTGGCATTCGCCAGCCTTTTCATTTTCGGTTTATAAAGCGTGAGATATGGTCGTGGAGCCCCTCTTTAAGAAGAATGTCATATTGAATATCTCCCAGTAGATCGAAATGAGGAAAACCGTCTTCCCTCTCATGAATCCATTCTTTTTTCAACCCGTACTTATCTCCCCACTGTGTTAATGTATCAAGATTACAACAGCCCACTTTCGTGACAGATCGTGCATGGGGGAATCGGTCGTCAAGCCAGTAATGAGTGAGAAATGCAATTTCTCCCCGTTTTACAGACTGCTTCCATGCAAGTAATTCACGTTTGTTTAACCCGAATGCCATGGAGATTTTCCTTTCTGTCATGCTTCTGTAAAGTAGTTTTCAAGAGATATTTCAATATGTAGAAATTACTTTTTGACCTTCTCGTATGCTTCATGCCAATGAGGAAACATTTTACGTATAGAAATCGGACGGAAGTTTTCTTGCTTGACGCAAACATGTTTCGAATGTCCCGTAATGGCCAGCTGGTTTTGACCATTATAAATTTCATAAGCATATGTAATGCGGAGGCCATCATATTCTTCAACCCACGTTTTAATAAACGCTTTTTCCCCGTAACGAACCGGTGATTTATAGCTGACATTCAGATCGATAACGGGAGAAAGAATCCCTTCTTTTTCAATATCAGCGTACTTAAAGCCAAGATCTTCAATGAGCTGCGTTCTCCCTAATTCCATCCATATAAGATAATTCGCATGATACACAACACCCATTTGATCGGTTTCTGCGTATCGTACCTCTACGGTTTTTTCAGCAATATGCATCCTCTACACCCTCTTCATCTAGTCGTTATCTTCCCTCATTTTAACATAGATGGAGAAGGGATTGAATAAATAGGCTTAAGAGTGTGGAGCCTTAGCCAGCTAACCTTTTAGTGATGAAAGAACCCGAACAGCCAGGTACTCTAAAGAGCCTTGTCCGTTCGGGTTGCGGATGTTATTGTTCTGTTTGATGAGCTTCGTCTTTAATTTCATTACGGAAAGCTTCAAGGCTTTCTCTGCGACGCTCATTCTTCGCTTTAATAGACTGAAGCTGCTCTTCACTGTCTGTGAAAGCCATCGACTCCTCAGCCTTATCCATATTCTCAATCGTATGCTGAACCATACCTTGAAGCTTCTCTACATTATCACTGCGATCATCCGGATTCGGTTTATCCCATGCCATCCTTCATTCCTCCTGCTAATTGTGATGAGGGACGGACCTTCAGGCCGTTCCCTTTTCATTTTTTGTCACAAGCGTTATTCACCCTTTGTTTGGATGACCTGCGCATGCTTACCTGACTTATCTTGCATTTGTTTTCCCTTGTTTCCGCCTGCTGCTCTTGATTGAGTACCAATATGGTTTGGTGCAAAATGATTCGGACTTCCCTTTGAATTGCTCATTAACTTCCCCTCCTTACTAGTATGATTACCAAAATGGGAAGGAAGAAAAGGCGTAATAATTGGCAGTATTATTTCTGGGGCAAAAAAAATAAGCCTCGTAATTCCTTACTCGGCTTTGCCTATAGGGCGCTTTATTTCCAGTCTGGCATCGATTCGTTCTTCAATGGCATCAATGGCATCCTGATCCAGAAGAAGCTGCTTTTTGTTTTCTTTCACAAGATCTGCAAATGATTTTTTTCGCGGTCTTCGCAATCCAATCCCCTCACTCTCAATTGTGGTTTGTTATAAATAGTATATCCAAAAGTCAGATATTTTAAACAAAGGTCACAATTGTAGAGCTGGTTTTCTCCACGGATTATGGGATTTGGACGATTGAATATTGAATGCTCTGAATTATAGAGGTCCGTCCCTCGCCAACGATAAATCGTCATTTTAATACGTTTGAAGGTCCGTCCCTCACTTGATTAGCGCGGTGAAGGATTCAAGGCTGGTGATGGCGCCGATTTGTTTGTTGGTGATGATTCCTTGTTCGTTGATGATATAGGTGGTTGGGACTGTTAGGATGTCGTAGGCGTTGTTGATTTTGTCGTCTTTGTCTAATAGGATCGGGAATGTGAGTCCCATTGCTTTTTGGTATTCTTTTACGTTGTATTGGGGATCGATATTGATTGCCAGTATTTCAATGTCCTTACCGTATTTCGTGTAGAATTCCTGCATGATCGGCATTTCTTCTTTACACGGTGGACACCAGGTAGCCCAGAAATTGAGAATTACTTTCTTTCCCTTCAATTCAGATAACGTGACGGATTTCCCGGATAAAGTATCCAATTTGAAGTCGATGGCCTTGTCCCCTACATTCGGTCCGGGATAGTTCTCCACAGGAGTCGTTTCCGACACCTCTCCTTCTTCTATATCGATTAATTGATCATACTCCTCAGCTTGCCCGAACGTGCTTTCAGATAAGGAAGTGGGCTCTGACTTATTCTCCATGTAGAACGTGAAGACCAATAAAGCCACAAGCAAAATGCCAAAGATAGATTTCAAAGGAGTGTGCTCCTCTCATAGGAATGATATTACTATCATCTTATGTTAGCTTGTCTCTATTTAGTCATGGAATTTCAAGTGAACTTTCGCCTTTTTGGTTGCTAAAGAATAATAAAAAAAGCCCCGGGAGGACCCGAGGCTTACAGCATGCATTATGCCTTTAATTTATTACGTAGAACCATTTGTAGAATTCCACCATGGCGGTAGTAGTCCACTTCTACATCTGAATCAAATCGAGCCAGTACTTCGAACTCTGTTTTGGTTCCATCTTCAGCTACAGCTGTAACCGTTAAGATATCACGAGGTTTAACATCGTTTGTCACATTGACAGAAATCGATTCTCTACCTGTTAAACCTAGAGATTCAGCGCTGTCACCCTTTTTGAATTGAAGTGGAAGCACTCCCATCATTACAAGGTTTGAACGGTGAATACGCTCATAGCTTTCTGCGATGACCGTTTTGATACCAAGTAGGTTTGTACCTTTTGCTGCCCAGTCACGTGAAGATCCCATACCGTAATCTTTTCCTGCCAGAACAACTAATCCGGTACCATCTTGTTGATATTTCATACACGCATCATACATAGGCATAACTTCATTGTCAGGCCAGTACGTTGTGAAACCACCTTCTGTGCCTGGAGCAATTTGGTTACGGATACGAATGTTTGCAAACGTACCGCGCATCATCACTTCATGGTTACCACGACGAGAACCGTATGAATTGAAATCACGTGGCTCAACATTGTTAGCACGCAGGTATTTACCAGCTGGCGTATCCTTACCGATAGCACCTGCAGGAGAAATGTGGTCAGTTGTTACTGAGTCACCAAATTTACCTACAACACGCAGTCCGTTTAATCCTTGGATATCTTCTGGAGTAGTGGCTAATCCAGTGAAGAAGGATGGATTTTGGATATATGTTGATTGATCATCAAAGCTATAAAGTGGCTCATTACTTGTTTTGATTTGGTTCCAACGCTCGTTTTCAGAGAAAACATGCTCGTATTCTCTACGGAATAACTCTGGAGTAACAGTAGATTTCACAGCATCTTTGACTTCATCTTGAGAAGGCCAGATGTCTCTGAAGAATACATCATTTCCATCTTTATCTTTTCCTAGAGAATCTTTTTGAAGGTCAATGTCTACAGTACCAGCTAAAGCATATGCAACAACTAGTGGTGGTGAAGCAAGATAATTTGCTTTCACTAATGGATGAATACGACCTTCGAAATTACGATTTCCTGAAAGCACAGACGTTAAGAGTAAGTCAGCATCTGATACAGCCTTCTCAATCTCCGGACGTAGTGGACCAGAGTTACCGATACAAGTCGTACAACCATACCCTACAAGGTTAAAGCCGATATCTTCAAGGTAAGATAGTAAGCCTGAATCTCTAAGGTAACCAGTTACGACTTTTGATCCTGGAGCCAGGGAAGTCTTTACGTAATCAGGAACGTTCATTCCGAGCTCCACTGCTTTTTTCGCTACTAAACCAGCACCTAGCATAACATATGGGTTAGATGTATTTGTACAAGATGTAATGGCAGCGATACCAATCGCTCCAGTAGGCATAACCACATCTTTACCATCTTCCGTTGAATACCTTGCCGTTTTATTAATTTCAGACGCATCTAATCCGAAGCCTTGAACGCCTTCTTTAGCTGTAATTGACTTATTGAAAGATTCTTTCATATCAGAAAGCGGAATTAAATCCTGTGGACGTTTAGGTCCAGAAAGGTTAGGTTCCACTGCAGAAAGGTCAATTTCTACTACATCTGTATATGTTGGTTCTTCCTTTTCAGGTGTGAAGAACATATCATTTTTCTTTAAATATTCCTCAACCATTTTGATATGGTCTTCGTCACGACCAGTTAATCGAAGGTAGTCTAAAGACTCTGAATCAACCGGGAAGAAACCACAAGTAGCGCCGTATTCAGGTGCCATATTGGCAATTGTTGCACGGTCGGCAAGTGGTAATGTTGCTACTCCTGTTCCGAAGTACTCAACGAATTTCCCTACTACACCTTTTTGACGCAATACTTGTGTAACTTTAAGGGCTAAGTCAGTAGCTGTTGCTCCATTAGGAAGTTCACCTGTCATTTTTACCCCGATAACTTCAGGGATTGGGAAGTATGAAGGTTGACCAAGCATTCCTGCTTCTGCTTCTATTCCACCTACGCCCCAACCTAACACGCCGATACCGTTGATCATAGTAGTATGGGAGTCAGTACCGACCAGTGTATCTGGATATGTTTCAAAATCGCCATCTGTTGTTTCAACAGCGTGAACGACATTCGCTAAATACTCTAAGTTAACTTGGTGTACGATACCCGTTGCTGGTGGTACGGCACGATAGTTTTCAAATGCTTTTTGAGCCCAGCTAAGGAACTGATAACGCTCAGCGTTTCGTTCGAATTCAAGATCCATATTTGCTTGCAGGGCCCCAACTGTACCATATTTATCTACTTGTACGGAGTGGTCAATAACAAGATCAACTGGAATTTCAGGATTGATCTTTTGTGGATCTCCACCGATATCAGC
This sequence comes from Rossellomorea aquimaris, assembly GCF_003315075.1. Lineage (GTDB taxonomy): Bacteria > Bacillota > Bacilli > Bacillales > Bacillaceae_B > Rossellomorea > Rossellomorea aquimaris_C. The sequence continues at coordinate 335,876 of NZ_QNRJ01000001.1, read as the reverse complement.
CATTGCTTTACGTAAAGACGCTAAGTCAACTACTGCTGGTACTCCAGTGAAATCTTGAAGGATGACACGGGAAGGTTTGAATGGAACTTCCGCATCCTTCACTTCAGTTGAGCCCCAGTTTGATAAATTTTCAACGTGGTCTTTGTTGATCACGCGTCCGTCAAACTGACGAAGTACAGACTCCAGCAATACCTTTACACTGTAAGGTAAGCGATTAATTTTTGTTACTCCTGCTTCTTCAAGCGCTTTTAAACGATAGTAATGATAACGTTTTCCTTCTAGTTCGAAAGAAGATCGTGCATTAAATACATCGTTCTTTGCCATTTCGATTCCCCCTCTAAACTACATCACACAATAAGTCGAAAAGTTTTCGTTCTAAAAACTAACGAACTTTTCTCACATTTACATCTTAATACAAGCGATTACATAAGTAAATAACAATAAAGTTATTGTTTTTGATAAGTTTTTCTTATCTAAAATATTAAACTCCTTAAGTGTCTTTGAAAAATATTGGTATAACAACATTTTTCACCATGTCAAAACGTGTCAGTTGCATGAAATTATTATCGTGAGAAAATAAATCTGCTAGCCTTTTCCTCTTATAAAGGATTGATGATGGTGGCATTCTATCCATATGGAGGTGTTCTACAATGGCTAAACGTAAAGCAAACCATGTAATTAACGGGATGAATGCAGCGAAGGCACAAGGAAAAGGTGCCGGTTACAATGAAGAGTATTCAAATGAACCGTTAACTGAAGCTCAACGTCAGTTTAATAAAAAACGTAAAACCAATCAGTAATTCAAATGATCGGTGATTGACCAATCGAGGCTTATGGACATACTCAGTTTGGTTTAGTCACCATCATTCATGTAAAATATCTTCATTTCTTTTCCCCTACCCTGTTTGTTCAAAAATAAAACCCGCTCTGCGAATGTTTAGCAGAACGGGTTTTATTTCTTCTTATTCCTTACGATTGCCCATTTACTTCACTGACGATTGAAGAAAGGTCTGATTTGAATTGTTGGAGCTGCGCCCTTTGTGTCTCAGATGCCACTTCAAGTGCATTTTCAATTTGTTGATACGCTTCGTTCACTTCATTCTTCAAGTGAGCCAATTGTGAACCGTAACTTGCTCCATCTAAAACAAGTTCATTGATTGTATTCTGTATTTCAGTAACACTTTGCTCAGCAGCTTGGTACGCTTGTTGTTTGTTCTTATGGTAAGGCATGGTTGATCTCTCCTTATTCTGAAATTAGCTTTTTTAGTATGGTCAGATCAGCTGAAAATTATACCCATGAATAAACTGTTTCAGGAGAAAGCATTCTAAGAACAGGAGGGATGCCATATGAACAAAAATGATAGCAAAGATATGCGTAAAAATGCTCCGAAGCAGTCTGGACAACCGGAGCCTTTAAGTGGATCACATAAAGTGAAGAATCGCAATCACACCCGACAAAAACAACATAGCCATCACGATATGTAAGAAACAATAAGGGAGTGCGGGAATTGTGTTAACACAATTCCCGCACTCCCTCTTATTTGTCAGACAAGTTGTTTCAGAATGAAACCCATTTATTCTTTATGCTGATGATAACACCCTCACCAATTAAATTAGAAAGAATACAATGTGTAAAAGAAAAGTTGGGGGTCAGGTGTAAATGAGCAAGGAAAGGGAGGATTTCTATTTAGAGAACTGGGAGGAGAATATGAAGGATTGGCTATTGGATCCTGCTACGGTTCAATTGGATGAACAAGAATTTAGAGTCGACTTCCTCGATACAACGGAAGCGTTCATCGTAGAAATCGAAACAGAAGATATTCATCCAGAGGAATTAATCATTAAGAAAAATGATACACAATTGGTAGTATCGATACTGATGAAGGACGAAATCAAGGTGAGAAACCGGACCATTCGTTTTCCCTTTTGTTTAAAGCAACGGGCAATCACCTATTCAATCGAGCATCATACCATTGAAATCAATGTCCCTAAAAAGGAATGTCCCTCCCCCACTTCCTTCGTCATCCGGGTCCAGGGGTTATCTAATGAGTAATCATCCTCTCTAAATAGATGAAAAGGTCTGAAGTGAAAACTCAGACCTTTAAACATGTTTATAGGGGGTCAATCGATGTTACAAGAAACTCACGACTTTCGGTTTATCGTTTCACATCATGCAAAGTAAATCGAGTCTCTTTTTTCTGCTATTATGCCTATCCTATTTAAGAGAGCTACTAACCTTCAAAAAGACCCCCGTTTATTTTTCTTCAATCATTTTGAGGAATTGGCCAGTGATCCTCTTTGATAAAATCCTTACATGATAAGGAAATCGGTTTCTTTCTTTGGAAAAAGAATTGAACCAGATGACTTTTTCATCTAACGCGATGAATGGAATATCCGTAGTTGCTTTTTCTATTTTGATGCTGTTACCCGCTTGCGAAGCGCTGCTGTTTTTACATTGGATTATGACGTTTATCTCACGGGATACTGTGTCTAATATGCTCAATATCTCTTCAGGGATATCTGTCACAAGTCCCACGTTCACTACGATTTTTTGTTTAGCTGCCTTGAAATCTTTCACCAGTCTGTTTAGATCACTCACATCCATCCACTTCATTTTCTTGGTAGAGAAAGGGGTGAGTGATGAACTTGTTTCCTTATGCCCTTCCTGTTGAAGATGACGTATGAACTGATGAATGGGTTGGGAAGAATGGGTCTTCTCCTGAATAAATTGGTCGTTTGCAATAAGAACGAACTTTCCCCTCGCTCGCGTAATGGCTACATTCAGTAGCCTGTCGCTTCCTTTCCGAGTAAGTAGTGCCCCCGGTTTCCCGTGGGAAGCTCCATCAACAAGGTCAAATAGGATCATGTCATTTTCCGAACCTTGAAAGCCATGAACCGTAGCGGCATATAAATTCGTTTGAGGATGTGTGGTCTTTACTAACTCGTCCAGTAAAAGGTTATACCATTTCGCTTGCACACGGTAGGGGGTCACGATCCCAATAGATTGAATACCATCCTCGATTGCTTCGGAAATAAGGTTGATCGTTGCTAAGCTGGATAGGACGTTCCAACGGGAGCCTTTTTGCGTCTCTGCCCATTCCGTACCTTCTTTGAGTGAAAATAACACCGCTCCATGAGAAGGGAAAGGCATTTTATTCGTAATCTCCGCTCTCATCTGTCGTACCGAATGGTGATCGCCCACCTTCGAATGGTAAATAAAGTGATTGGTAAATGCCGAAATACTTGGATGCATTCGCCGCTGTTCTGGAAGTAATAATAATTGAGAATGGTCCTTGCCTTTATCTACGGCGTTTGCTACCTGAGCCGAATGAAAGATGTCTTCCTTCAGCCACTTGGTTACCATCGGATGAAAGGACGTAGAAATAGGCGGGAGCTGTTTGAAATCTCCGCAAATAATGATCTTTTTTCCAAGGGTAGCGGCAAATGCTACCTGAGGTATATACGCCATGCTTGCCTCATCCACGATAACAAGGTCAAACTCTTCTTCAAAAAGAATACCGTCAATGGCAGCTTTAGAGAGAGTCGTACCGATGACCCTTGCGTCTGTGACAAGTTCACCTTCTCTTCGTTTAAACTTTTCTTTGATTTTTTGATAATGAACCTCCAGTTGAGACAACCGTTCTGAATCATAACTTGAATACGTTTTAGTCAGTTTATTTTTTAGCCTTCTCCTGTAGGTTTCGACCTTTCCTTTTTCCTCTGCTAGGCTGGGATCAAGTTGTTCTAATAATTGAAGCACGCTTAAATCTGTGACATCTTCACTATACGCTTTCCGGCTGGTACCATAGCGGATGACCTCCCCTCTCTTCCACCGATTGTGGCTGCTGAGAAAGTGATACATTTCTTCTATTAAGACATCGACTGCAGCATTACTATGGGAAAGAAGCAGCACTTTTTTTCCTTCTGAATAATGATAAGCGGCGACTCTGGCAAGAGTATAGGTTTTTCCTGTTCCAGGTGGTCCCCATAGGTATGTGACAGGATTATACTTACTGCGCACATATGCTTCGTGTAAAGGGTTATTAAACGCAGTCTTCGGATGCCTTGTTTCTTTCATTGGATTCATCATATGCTGAATACGCTGTGTTTTTCCAGTTCGCTCTTTTGCTTCCTCTAATCTTTCTATTAACTTCTCTAATGTTTCCCATGGTTCATGCAATATTTGACCATAAGAAATGGTATCTCCTATAAACTGATCGAGTTCAATCATGCACTCCCGGTCCTCTGAACTGATCACCACCCCTGTGATCCTTGTTTGCTTTCTCTTATAAACTACGCCTCCTCCTTCTGGTAAAGACGCAGGATAACTAAGGGTGAACCAATAAATATAGGCATTTTCTTCTTTTCGGATACATCTGCCTTCTTCTATCAAAACCCCAGATGTTTCCCGTTTTTTTAGTTGGAGAATTTCCATATCCAGAGCGGTTTGCCACTCTTCTATCATTTCTGTCGTTTTCATCTGAATCACCTTTGCCATACGTAAAAAATCACGAACCTTATCATAACAATTTATTATGTGAGTGTATATGGTAAATGGATTTTCGGGGAATTCTTATTGGGGATAGTTAGTGTTCAGATGATGTTGTTCCCAGTTTGGCAAAATCTTTGAATAAAGGAATAACAAGCAATAAAACGTATTAAATCACACTAAATGAAAAAAAGAACCGATATATGCAATCGGTTCTCGAGCAGATTATAGTTCAGATGTTAAACGATTTAATTGCTCTGCAGATATCGTTAAGTGAGAAATGGCGTTTGATATCTCATCCACAGCTAAGGAAATTTCTTTCATTTCTACTTCAACTTGTTCACTTTGGCTTTTAGACGAGCCAATGGATTCTACTATTTCCTCAAAGAAGATATGTGCTTTATTTGTTGAGCCCATACCATTTTTAGCAAGTTCTTCAACTGAAATGATATAAGCGGAAATTTTATCAACTTGCTGTTTCGTACCTGAAATAAGACTTGATACATTGGTGACCGAACTTTTCGTTTGATCTGAAAGCTTCCGAACCTCTTCTGCCACTACAGCAAATCCCTTTCCATGTTCTCCGGCGCGTGCTGCCTCTATACTTGCGTTAAGAGATAGTAAATTTGTTTGCTCTGCAATGGTTTGAACGATGGCAACGATATCGAATATCTGATTCGAAATTTGTTGCAATTGATAGATTTCCTTCAGCATTTCTCTCATATCTGAAAGAATTTTACTCATATGTTCTTTTTGAACACCCATCTTATCTTTTCCTTCAGTAGAGAAATGACTGATTTTTTCAATAGATTGAGTTCCTTTTGTAGTTAAAATACTAACTTCGCTCATTCGATCATTAATTGAATCTAAAGAAGCCATCGACTCTTCTGAAATAGCAGATAAACCTGTCGATGCTTCATGAACCCTTTCCGTCATTTTTTCTTTTAAACGCAGTGAAGTGGCTCTGATTTCTTCTATTTCTTCTTCATATGCCTCTAAAACTAATTGCTGTTCAAGATTTAGAATCTTAGTGAATGCATTGATGACGTTGTTGTAATCTTCCATATGGGTAACGTGTCGGTACATTACTTTAAAAAGGGTGGTTTGAAGATTTTGGAATGAAGCAATATACCATTTTGTAGGTAAGCCTATATGGATATGCATCTTTGCAATTTTTCTTCGTTTTTCTATAAACGGCGTATCAATGATTCCGTTCGTCATTTCAGCAATATGGACGGCAAGTGTTTGTTTTAATCTGTCGATGGAACTGTATTTTTCGATAATCGCTAGTAGGACTGGGTTATTTTCGATTGGATGGTAGAAACCATCGATAATTTCTTGTATATTCTCCTCTAAATACTGTTTCGTTGAACGTAAAACAGCTAATTCTGCTTCTGACAATTGGATCATTTCTAGTTGTTTTTTTACACCCGGTGAAACTGTTATGCTTACTTCAGGCAATCTCGATTCTTCGTTTAATCTGTTAACGTTCTCTTGTTTTGATTTCCTCTTTAATAGCAGCATGGTTACCCCTCTTTGTTATTTTCTAAGAAAAAAATTCCTTTTTTGGTAATGAGACTTTACTACCATAACAAAAAAACACCCTGGTGAGTATGGGGTGTTTTAGAGATTTAGTGACAATATTAAGAATTCATATAGCCCTGCTTGACTACTCTTCTTCCTCTTCTACAAATCGCTCTGCATAGTACAAAACATCTTCTACATATTTGTCGCTATGATTGTAGGCAAATACGGCTTGTTCGATTTTTCCATCGGCTGCTCCATTTCGTTCCAAATAGTTTGCAGCACTATACACGGCATCCTCAATTTGAAATGGATCGGCTATTCCATCTCCGTTTGCATCGACACCATATCCACCATACTTTTCAATGACGTCAGGGTCTGTTTTTTGGTTTTGTGGGATATTCCCCTTCCCTAAGCCTGAGCAACTGGGGTGTGACCAGCCGACAAATGTACATGGCATGAATTGCATGTGTCCCTCAGCTCCCACAGGAGACACAAGAGTCTTCATGGTGGAGAATTTCGTTTCGACCCGGTGATGGGCAGCCAGTAAATACCATGGTACCCCGTATTCCTCTTCAGCTGCTTTATAAATGGGAATATATTCGGGAGGTACCTCCTCTTTACCGAATGAGGACAGGGTATAAGTGGCTTCTCCATTATTTACGGCATAATAAATAGCAAGGATGATGATGGGTATAAGGACGATCGTAAATGGTGATGACCGTTTTTTCTTACTGGGACGCTTTTTTGTGGCGGTTTTTTTAGTCATCGAGGCTCGATCCTTTACAAGAATATTGATTCCTCTTGTATTCTAATACGAGAACCACTCTGTGACAATCATTATGTATAAAAAAAGATGACCCCTGTAGTCGGTTCTTCCTTCACCGGATGTTGGTGGAGGAATCATTGACTTTGGTTTGAGGTCATCTAACCATTATTTATTTATTTTTAACAAACAAACGCTGCTCCAACGATAATTAATAGGATGAATAAAACTACGATTAACGCAAAGCCACCAGCGTACCCACCACCGCAGCCATATCCATATCCAGGGTATCCATACATCATCAGTCACCTCCAGTTATCTTACTACGATATTAATGTATGTAGTGGACAAATTGTAGGTTAATTAAAATCAGCATTGACTTTTCGACTATGAAATACATCTGGAGCAGATTGCCTATGAACAGTGGGTTTTGCATATCATGGAGGAGCGAAAAATGAGTAAAATGTCTAGATAGGAAGTGCTCGATATGAAAAAAAAACGCCTGGAAAAATTCCAGGCGCTAAACCGATTCTTACATATGTTCTTTCGGTACTTTCGGTTCTTTTGGTTTTCTTGGCTTAGGTTTGATGTATAATCCAAGCTCTTTTTTCTCTTGATTCAGTGATTTATACAGAGACACCATCATCAGGGCCATAATGACCGAGAATGGCAACGCCGCGACAATCAGTGCATTTTGTAAGGCCTGTAATCCTCCGCTATAGAGCAGGATTAATGCAACAGTAGACTGAGCAAGCCCCCAAGTTAACTTCACATAGTTAGGTGGAGTTAATGATCCATAGGTTGTTTGCATTCCCAGAACGAATGTAGCGGAGTCAGCAGACGTTATAAAGAAGGTTCCGATTAACGTGATGGCAATGACTGAAAGGATCGTTGACCATTCAAAACCGTTAAATATAGCAAATAATACCTCTTCTGTATTCAGACTTGATAAATCTGTTCCTGCTTGTTGAATTTCAATGGCAGATGTACCAAAAGTAGCGAACCAAATGAAACTGACTAAAGCAGGCAGAAGGAGTACACCGATTAAGAATTCACGAATGGTTCTGCCTCGTGATACACGTGCGATGAAGATTCCAACGAATGGAGACCAGGAAATCCACCATGCCCAATAGAAAATCGTCCAGCCATTGATCCACCCGCGATGCTCTTCATTTAATGGTGCAATCCGGAAACTCATGGCAGCGATATTTTGAATATAAGCACCGATTGTATCAGTGAACATATTCAGGATGAGCAATGTAGGTCCGATAAAGAACATTAACACGAACAGTCCAATTGCCAGTACCATATTCGTATTAGATAAATATTTAATTCCCTTACTTAATCCAGACCATGCAGATATCATAAATAAGACGGTTACAACCGCTATGATAATGAACTGAACGGTGAAGTTATTTGGAACTCCCAGTAAGTATGAAAGTCCTCCGTTAATTTGCGCTGCACCGAAACCAAGCGTTGTGGCAACTCCGACAACAGTAGCGAATACAGCAAGTACATCGATGATCGTTCCCAGTGGACCGTTCACTTTATCTCCAAAGATCGGTTTCAATGTAGCTGAGATTAAGCCGGGCTCATCTTTACGGAACTTAAAATAAGCAAGTGCTAAAGCGACAATCGCATAGATTGCCCACGCATGTATTCCCCAGTGGAAGAACGTATAGCGCATTGATTCTTTAATCGCCTGATTTGTTCCACCTTCAGCTAGTGGAGGCGTCAAATAGTGTGACAGCGGCTCGGCTGCCCCCCAGAATACTAAACCGATTCCCATCCCTGCACTAAACAACATGGCGAACCATGTTCCTTTCGTGTACTCAGGTTTCTCGTCTGGCTTTCCTAATCTTATCGTTCCGATTGGACTAAAGATCAAGAATACGCAGAAAATAACAATCACTGTGACTAAAATAAGATAATACCAACCGAATGTTGAGGTAATAAAGCTTTGCATATCAGCTGTTACACTTTCGAATGACTTTGGCGCGATGACACCATAGGCAACACATGCTGCAACTAATGCAATGGTAATCCAGAAAACATTTGATATCCTCTTCATAAAATTCTCCTTTCCATTTCCAATGTATTTTTTGCTCTTTTCTGTATGAAGGTAACGACAGCCGGATTGAGGGTGTTTATATTGGTATGTACACCAGCGGCAATCATCTTCAACTTGAAAGAGTCTCAGTTAATGCAGATGGGAATATGTGCATTCTGAGGATTGTGGAGGAATAATTACTTATTACCTATTCCCTCACCACACTCTCATAAAACCAACATTTGTTACCCTATCAGAAAAAAGTTTAACTTTGCAAGTGATAACCATTATATTTTTTTATAGTGTTTGTCATTTAACCGTTTTCATTCCTATTCTTTTTTTTGATCTGAAAGCCCATTTAGGGATTTTCCAGCATGAGAAACTGGAAATGAATACGTTTTATAACGCAGGGTAGATAAATTTGGTTGACAGTCAAAATTAACTTTTATATAGGAAGAATAGGATTTTGATGGATAGAATTAAAGGTGTCCTTTAAATTCACTTGAAGCTTTAATTGGGAATACTGGGTGAAGTTTTTGTAGTAATTTTCATGTATCGGTGAATGTTAAGAAAAGAATGTATGGGAGGAGGTCGAGTCATGAAAAATAAACAAAACCAATCGCAACATGAAACAGCTGAAAAATTAGCTCAACAACAAATGGGTGAGGAAATTGAGATAAAATCCGTAGCTCCTTCTGCTAGAGAAGGTTTAAAAGTTCAAGGAAAATAGTTTTTTGATACAAAAAGGACGCCTGAATCGGCGTCCTGACTATTGGTTACTCTTCAATGATTTTCACTTTGACATCTTGTACACCATATTTAAGGGCATCTTTTTCTTTTTCCATATAAATGTCGATGCGTTTTCCTTTAATGGCCCCTCCCGTATCTTCCGCACGGGCATAACCGTATCCTTCAACATATACTTTAGATCCCAGTGGAATGACACTTGGATCGACGGCAATGACTCTGGCATCAGGGTTCTCGATTAAGTCCACTCCCGTCTTTGTAATGCCGATACAGCCCTCACAATAAGCTGTATACGCAGTAGCGGTTACGTTAACCTCTTTCACAACCTTATCCTCGGAAGTTTCCGTATCAGCGGATTTAACAGCTTGTTCTTCTTCTTGTCCGTTATTCACAGTATATCCTTCTTCTAAAAGTTGTTGGCGTGTGCCAACCTCATCTATCGAAACATGATATCGATTTGCAATCTCCCAAAGAATATCGCCTTGTTCTATATTATGATAATCATTCATTGCAGTATCGTCTGATTCTGCAGAGGCAGAAGTAAGTCCGATTGTTAGAAAAACTGTGAAGGAAAAAATGGAAAATAATACTTTTTTCATCTTGTGAAATTCCTCCTTTTGTGTTCGGTCTATGAGACCAACAGTTGAAATAGTAACATAGACTTACCTCAGATACATAACAAAGTGTTTATAAACCGATAACAATTAGATGACAAGCGTGTAATATTTATTGTTTTCTGTCGATACTGCTGGAAGTGTTTCTAACTCTTTCATTTGAAGGGAAATCTTAGTTGTAAAGCGTGGATGAATGGAAAATAAATGGTAATGGAGAGGCTGTCAAGAAAATTATTCCATTTGCATCTATAAGCTATTAAAAATGTATGGAAGAATAAAAAACCACTGAGAATGACATCTCAGTGGTTCCAATCTATTAATTGCTTTCAAGAATTTTTACGTTAACTGATTTTCTGCCCCAATCAACTGCTTGATCTTTTGATGGGATGAATACATCGATTCGATTACCTTTAATCGCTCCACCTGTATCTTCAGCCGTTGCATAGCCGTACCCTTCAACATATACCTTAGATCCCAGTGGAATTACATTCGGGTCTACTGCAATCACTTTAGCATCTGGATTTTCTAAAAGGTTAACACCAGTGGCTGTCGTACCTGAGCAACCTTCACAACTTGCTGTGTAAGCAGTTGCTTCTACTGTGATTTCCTTTACAGCTTCCTCTTGTGCAGCTGGTTCTTCTGCTGCAGGCTGTGCCTCAGCCGGTTCTGTTGCAGGCGCTTCAGCTTCTGGAGCTACTTCTGCTGTTTCTTCTTGAGCAGGAGCTGCTGCTTGCTCAGAAGTATTTGCAGTAGCTGAAGGTGCTTTTTTATCTTCTAAATTAAGGACTAATTCTTGTCCAGGGACAATCAGATCACTTTCAAGTGCGTTCCAGCTTATTAAACTGTCGACGGAAACTCCATATTGTGAAGATATTCCCCAGAGTGTGTCACCTTTTTTAACTGTATAGTACTCTTTGGATGATACCGTGAGTTCTTGGTCAGGATAGATTAAGTGTGAATTTAAATTGTTCCATTTCATGAGTTGATCAACGGATGTGCCGTATTCCTGGGCAATTCCCCATAAAGTGTCACCTTTTTTAACTTCGATGTCTTGTGCTGAAGCGCTAGCTCCACCAGACACTGCAAGTGTAGTAAATGCAGCCACAGAAATAATCGATTTTTTTAGTTTCATAGAAAAATTCCTCCTTATGTAGCTAGCGGTTTATTTATTTTTGCTAACAGGGAAAATACTAACATAGTAAAATCTCAATTCAATAACAGGAACTTTAATATCGTGCGTCAAGAATATTTCACGACTGTAATAGAAAGCGATTTCCTGTATAAACTATCATATAGAGGAATACAATGGTAATTATAGATGAAAATAATAGTTATAAAGGATATTTATGGATGAAATAGTTAAAGAGTTCTATTCTATTTTCACGCTGAATTTAGAAATACAGTGGTCTTTTCGTAGGTGAATAATTAGTAAATGCTCTTTATAACTTTAAATAAAACAAGATTTAGTCTTAAAGAAGAAGGAAGTTTAATCTTAACAAGCTGGAAGATCCCTACTATACTATAAGAAGGAATGGTTGAATTGGAGGATGACAAGGTTGGATAATCAGGAAGAAAATATCGTACTTTATAAAGATGATCCCGACGAACACAGTGGTCGTTGCGAATGTGGGAACAATATTTTTAAATCACGTGTATTAGATGGAAAGTTTTATCGGAAGTGTCAAGAGTGTGGTAAAACGAAAATCGTTTAATAGAAAAAAGGGAAACCGGTTTTTGATGCCGGTTTCCCTTTTTTCTAATTATTCATTTTATGAATGATCGTAGAAGCAAACTGAACCAATTCATCTGTTGTATGATTAATTTGCCTGATGGCTTCCACGATATGATTTAATTCAGTTTGGTTTCGTTTGAACATACCCATATAGTTTTCCATTTCCATTTGAACGGTCATAATGCCGTTTTGTACATTCCCGATTTCTTTTCGGGAGTTCTCCGTTAAGTCAGTCATGTTAAGAACACGGTTTGAAACAACTCCGATTTGCTGGTTGCTTTCATTCACGAGCTGATGGATGGAGTGGCTCAGTTCCTTTGAGTCTTCGGCAAGCTTTCGCACTTCAGAAGCAACAACTGCAAACCCCCTGCCCTCATTACCGGCCCGGGCTGCTTCAATCGAGGCATTTAGTGCAAGAAGATTTGTCTGCTCGGCTATTTGCTGAATCGAATTAGAAAGAGGTGTAATCTGTTCGGCTATTGATTTTACCCCTTGGATCTCGTTTAATAGCGTTTTGATTTGTTCAGTTATGATGCCAAAGCTGTCGATCATATTATCTGTTTGATCTTTGTTCATTTTGGAAAGCTGAAGGAGATTTTTGCTGCTCTTTTCTGTGTTTTCAGATTCTGCACGGATACGTTCCGCTTTCGTAGCGGTCTCATTTAGACTTTTTTCTGTTTGGCTTAATGAAGAGCCGAGTTCTGTATTCATGTTGAGCATTTCTACTTGCAGGGCCTGGTTTTCCTGATGAAGTTTCTCGAGCTCATCCATTCTGCTTTGGATATAGTATTCAGATACAATACTTGCGTCTAAATGAATACCATGGTCAATAGCGACCAGTACGGAAGCGAGTTTAGATGGGTCGTTTTGATAAAGTTCTACAATCTTAGGGATCAATAAATGCTGAATGGTTGTGTAGGTGGAAATAAACCAATCAATTGTAACGCCATTCCGGTTATGGGTCTTCCCCATCCTCTCCCTCATGGAGAAATATTCTTTATTTAATTCACCAGAGAATAGAGAACGAAAGTAATCATGGAAAACTTTCTTTAATCGCTCTCGGCTGGAATGATTCACAGCAATCTCTACTAAACTTGGATGTTTGTATAGATGATCCAATACCGTTTCAAGCAAGGAATCGGATAACTGCTCATAGACGGGGAGAACTTCTTTTAATTCGTTCAAATGGTGTTCCTGGAATTGCATATAATGCAATCTTTCATTCAGTTTCTTGTCTTGCAGGACAATGATGTTGGATGTAGGGACGATTACAGGTTCAGTCTTGGGTTTTCTTGAAAACAAAACAGCCATGGGGGGTTCCTCCGATAAATAATGATAATTTTAATGTTATATGTATAAACTTTGTATAACTTTAATATATCTACTTTACCCCAACTTTTTTCCTATGACAATCATTTTGTTTGTAAAATTTAAATAATTCAATGGAGCGTGGCCCTGTTGGTCCTACAAGTGAACAATGCCCAAAGTCCAGGTTTCCACTCCCCCCTTTTCCTTTCCTCATATGTATCATAGTCGCATTTAGTTGTACAAAACATATACAAAAAGAGGGACGGACCTTTGATCCTAGGAGCTACTCCTAGGAATCAAGGTCCGTCCCTCACTGCTTTATTGTGTTAAAATGATTGGTTCGTCTTTGGTTATGATGATGGTGTGTTCGATTTGGGCAACGAAGCTGTTGTCGGGTGTGATGTAGGTCCAGCCGTCGCCCTTTTCGATTACGTTTTGTGCTTTGGTTGAGATGAAGGGTTCAAATGCGATGACCATCCCTTCTTTTAACAGTGCATTATCCCATGGATCGAAATAATTTAAGATGTGGTCAGGTTTCTCATGAAGAGACCGTCCTACACCGTGGCCGGTTAAGTTCATAATCACCGTATAACCATTTTTTCGCGCTTCATTATTAACCGCTTTGCCGATACCGTTTTGTTTAGATCCTGCTCTCGCTTTCTGGAGTCCTGCTTCGAATGAATTTAATGCCGCCTCGCATAAATCTGTAAGCTTCGGGTCTCCCTCTCCAACAACAAATGAGATTCCTGTATCGGCATAGTAGCCATCTTTAGATCCGGATACGTCAATATTGACAAGGTCTCCCTCCTTGATCATACGGTCACCGGGTATCCCGTGAGCCACTTCTTCATTCACACTGATACATGTGAAACCAGGAAAATCATATTCTCCTTTAGGTCCTGAAATGGCTCCGTTTTCTTCAAACAGTCTTCCGGCAATATCATCAAGCTCTTTAGTCGTTACACCAGGCTTTGTCAGAGAGCGTAATTCATCACGGATCATTGCCACAATGCGGCCGACTTCTTTTAACGCTTTTAAATCTTCATCAGTTTTGACAATCATAATATCTTCCTTCTCTTTTGAAATTTTACCTTCCCTTACTATACCGAAACACACTCTGTTTTTAAAGGGAAAGCTGTTGTTTAGTCTGGTGGTTTATTATGATGGGATTCGCTTCCTGCAATTACTCTATCAAACAAAAAGAAAGAGGATGGGGATGACGAAGGACATGATCGTGGCGGTTAATGCCATGGCGGCACCACTTACCGCCCCTTCCCTTTCGCCCTCTTTAATAGCCTGTGCCGTCCCTACTCCATGGGAAATCACTCCAAATGGAAGTCCTTTTGCGATGGGGTGCTTTACATGCAGCCACTTTAATATAGATGGTATGATCATAGCTCCGAACATACCCGTCACAATGACGACCGTGGGAATGACTTCTATATTCGCCTCAATCACCTTCCCTATATCGACTGCTACGGGGGTTGTAATGGTTTTAATAAGCAAGGAGCGGCTCCACTCAGATGGGATCCCCAACCACATACTGAAGAAATAAGAAATAAGCATAGACATTCCACTTCCGGACAGGATACCGAAAAGTATAGGCTGTACATGCTGTACCAATAACTTTCGGTGCTGATAAAGGGGGTACGCAAGGGCCACAGTAGCAGGTCCAAGTAAATACGTTATAAACGAAGTGAAGTCTGCATACTGTTCGTAAGGAATATCGATGATCAATAATGTGACAATGAGAGCTATCGTACTAATAAATATAGGAATGGTTACGGGGTTTGGCCAAAGTCGGTGAATCTTTACGCCAAAGATAAAATACAATACTGTAATGCCTAATGCCATCAGTGAACTAATGAGATGGATCATGGTCTCGTTTCTCCTTCCATCTTATTAAACTCTCTGCTGATAGGGCGGTCGCTACAAATCCGGTTATCCCGCTAATAACCAGAATGACAATGAGTTTCCAACCGAAATCAATAAAATATGGCCCCAAAACCATTGCGCTAACAGACAATGGAAGAAAAAAGAAGGAAAAATGTCTTAGAAAAAATCCTGTACCGTCCATTAATAATCTTTCTTTTACTACTCCCGTTAATAGTAGTAGAAACAAAAAAAGCATCCCTATAATGCTTCCGGGAATGGGTAAATGAAAGAAGTCTGTACACCACTTTCCAATTTCGAAAAATAAGCATAGAATGGCAATTTGAATGATGATCCGAACAACCTGCATAATTTTCTCCTCGCTTTATAGTCTTCTCACGATTTTATCACAAATGGCAGGTCAATAGAGAATAGTGTTGAACTCAAAAAAAGAGCATGAGGTTCTCACCCCATGCTCTTTTAGAAAGAATAGTATGGATTAGCTCTTTAAAGAGCTCCTATTCATTTAATCATTTATTTTAAATTATTTTTACGAACGCTTCGGCAGTTGACTGACTGGATTGTGGATTCTGCCCAGTCACGAATTTCCCATCGGTGATGACATGGTCACTCCATGCTTCAGATTTTTCAAATTGAGCTCCCTGCTCTCTTAATTTTGTTTCTAATAAGAAAGGCATTAATGAATCGAGGCCCGTTTGCTGTTCTTCTTCGTTGGTGAATCCTGTCATGCTTTTTCCTTCAACCAGCCATTTTCCATTTGACAGTTTCGTTCCAACGAATCCAGCAGGACCGTGGCATACAGACCCAATGGCTTTGTTGTTTTCAGCAAAGTGAGCCAGTGCTTGTTGAAGTTCCGGACTGTCAGGGAGATCAAACATCGTTCCGTGTCCACCCGGTAAGAAAATCCCTGAATATTCGTTAACGTTCAATTGCGAAAGGACCATCGTTTGATCCAATTCTTTGGTGACACCCTTCCACTTTTCCACCTGTTCATCATCAAGGCTGTTAGGATCTAAAGGAATGCGGCCTCCTTTTAAGCTAGCCACATCTACATCGAATCCCTGATTCTTAAATTCTTCATATGGTTCAGCGAACTCAGATAACCAAAGACCTGTTTCGTGTTCATCATCAATTTTGCTTTCATTCGTTAAAACCATTAATATCTTTTTCAATGTGTACCCTCCATTTTTATATAGCTATTATCCTACTCTTTTGTTTTATCCTCTTATCTTGAAATTAAACTTCCGTATTACAATTATTTTTCTTTTGCAAGGATATAAGCATAAAAAAACGACTCCCTTATGAGAGTCGTTTCGATGGGTTAATGTATATCAAATACGAATTGAATTTTCTTTTCAACAGGATCCCAACTAAGGTAAGCTGAAAACTCCTTTTCTCCTTTTTTGAAACCGTCGATGCGTTCGGATTTCCCATCTGCGAGCACTTTTTTCACGATTGCCTGGGTCATACGCTTTGAGAGAATGGTCTTAGAAATGGTGAAGCTGCACCTTGTTTTTTGATAATTGGAGCATCCGTAGAATTTTCCTTTGTCAACCACTTTTCCGCCACACTTCAAGCATGTGCCGACGCTGGTTTTCGATGTTCTTTTACCTTTATTCCCTTTGGACCGTTGGATGGAATCCGTATCGAGATCTTCGAAATTCCATGTGTTTGCCTCTTGAAGAGCGTTTTGAACAAGTTTATCGCTTAATTTCTTTACTTGCTCCATAAACTCTGGTGCGGACGCTTGCCCTTTTCCTATTTCCTGAAGTCGCTGCTCCCATTTTGCTGTCATTTCAGCTGATGCCAACACATTTTCACCAATTGCCCGAATCAAGACTTTTGCTTTATCGGTTGGATAGACAATGTTCTTTTGGATATCAATGTAGTTCCGATCTTTAAGCATGGTTATGATTCCAGCACGTGTTGCCTCGGTACCAAGACCTTCTGTTTGCTTTAACACTTTCTCGAGCTCATCATTATCCATGTATTTACCCGCTGTCTTCATTAAGGTAATCAGTTGACCTTCTGTGTAACGCTTAGGTGGCTGGGTTTTTCCTTCCTTGGTATGGACACTCTTGACAGTGCCCTTGTCGCTTTCCTTAACAGGTGGCAGGAGCGGTTCGTCATCCTTTTCATTCTGCATCAGAACCTGTCTCCATCCTTCTTGGAGAATTTGCTTTCCTTTAGAAATGAATTCAGCCCGTTCGTCCACGATGGTAGTGATCGTAGTGTAATTGATCACAGCTTTGTCGTGATGTGCAGCGATAAAACGTTTAACCACTACATCATATATTTTCCTTTCGTCCCCTGATAGAGATTGAGGATCGGTTACTTGTTCAGTTGGAATAATCGCATAGTGATCAGAAACCTTCGCTTCATTTACAAAACGCTTGTTATTCAACAGGCTCTTATGAGGAGTGGGGATCCAGCTATTGTAAGGACTGTATTCCTGAAGCTTAGACAATATTTCCGGGAAGGTTTCTGCTTCCCCTTTGGTTACATATTGTGAATCCGACCTTGGGTAAGAAACAATCCCCTTTTGATAAAGCTTTTGCAGAACATCCAATGTTTTTTTAGGTGAAAATTTATATATTTTGTTAATCGTTGCCTGAAGAGCTGAAAGATTAAAAAGTAATGGAGGAGCAAATTCTTTTCTTTCTGTTTTCATCTCTAGTACGGTTGCAGGCTTCCCTTGGCAGAACGAAGCAATCTTCTCTGCCAGTTCCTTTGTTTGAATACGGGATTCTCCATCCTTCTGCCAAACCCCTTCGTACATGTGATCTCCCATTTGAAAGGTTGCTTTCACTTCCCAGAAGGGTTCGCTTTTGAATTGCTCTATTTCTTCATCTCTTTTCACAATTAAAGCAAGAGTCGGAGTTTGTACCCTGCCTGCAGAGAAAACATCCGACATGCCTTGCTGCTTTAGTAGAATGCTATACGCTCTCGATGCATTCATTCCCACAAGCCAGTCCGCACAAGCACGGGAATAGGCTTCATAATAGAGGCTCCGCATTTCCGTTTCTTCTTTTAAACTGGTGAACCCTTGAATGATGGCTTTCTCTGTCAGGGATGATATCCATAATCTTTTCATGGGTTTTTGCACCCGGGACATTGAAATAATATTCCGGATGATCAACTCACCTTCACGCCCGGCATCCCCTGCATGGATGATTTCTGTGACTTCCTTTTTCTTTAGAAGGTCTTTGATGACTGCGAATTGTTTCGCTTTTGCCCGTTGAAGCTCATATTGAAATCGTTGAGGAATGATGGGGAGGTCTTCCAACGTCCACTTCTTCCATTTGCTTTCATATTTTTCCGGGGCTTGAAGCTGAAAAAGATGACCTACAGCCCATGTGATATATGCCCCCTTGGGGAACACATCATTAGCATGTACTTCAATGTATCCTTGGCGTTTTCGATGAGGAAAAGGTTTAGCGAGGGTTGCTCCTTGATCGGGTTTTTCGGCAATAACAACTTTCATATCATTCTCCTGTCCAGCTTTATGATTCCTTCATTATAGCATGTTTTTCAGAACTCTTGTTCTATGTATGTGGAGAAATCATACTTGTTTTTTATCAGTCATATTCGAAACTAGTTTAATACAAATCTACTTGATAGAATAGGGTTGATTTTTTTTGCGGTACCAAGAGTGGCGTGAATGTACGAAGAGTGATCGTGGGGTATGTAATTTTATAGTGAAATGGTGTTACAGATTAGAAGTCCTATCTGTAACACCATTTCCTTATTGTCCTAAATTTTCCAGATTCCCTTTAATCTCTTGTAGCTGATTAAAGGTATTTACGATCTCAAGGTTTTGTAACTCTGAAATTTGGACTTCTCCCTTATCAATTTCGACTAAGGCACGATCAATTCCTTCCAGCGCTTGGTCATTATATCCTTCCACTTTTTTGTGGATGCTTTCTGCCAGCTGAGGCGGGGTCAGATCATTGATCTCTTGTATTTCTGTCTTCATGTCTTTTAATCTTGTTTCAAGTGCCGGTATGTTGGATGAATCTGCCGCTGCATTTTCCACTAATCCAGGAAAATCGTTTGCAAATTGTTCTGCTTCATTTAAATAATCGGTCATTTCCTCAACATAGGTCAAACTGTTATTTGCTTCCTCGAGGATCCCGCAGCCTGTCAGCATAAAAAAGCTGAATAATATGATTAATTTTTTCACTGAATTTCATCCTTCCCTAGCTTTCTCTCCCTATATATACGAATGACCTTCGTATTGGTTTCATTTCATTTCATAAAAAGAAGGCTAACACGCCGTTAGCCTCCTCCATGTTCTATTTAATGATCTGCAGTTCTTTAGGGAATTTGGTCAATGTTTCGTAACCATCCTTCGTTATTAGTACATCATCTTCAATTCTTACGCCGCCAATTTCCGGAACGTAAATTCCAGGCTCGATGGTGTAGGTCATTCCTTCTTTTAATATCCCATTATTTAAATGGCTCATCGATGGGAATTCATGTACGTTGATCCCAAGGCCGTGACCGATCCGGTGGGGGAAATAGTCTCCATACCCTGCTTCTGTAATGATATCCCTTGCGATTTGATCCAGGTCACCAATACGGTTTCCGGGCTTACTTGCACCCAGGGATGCCAGTTCTGCTTTTAATACGGTATTGTAGATTTCTTTTTGCTTGTCTGAAACCGATTTATAAGCGAATGTACGGGTGATGTCAGAGGTATATCCTTCAAGGACAACACCAAGATCAAACAAGACAAAATCTCCTGACTTCAGCTTCCGGTCTCCTGGGTTTCCGTGTGGATCTCCAGCTTTTTCACCAAAGAGCACCATCGTAGAGAAAGACATTTCACGAATGCCTTTTTTCTTTAATTCATACTCGATCTTTGCAAGAACTTCCATCTCCGTAATGCCTTCTTGGAGTGCACTTATACCTACTTCAACCCCGAAGTCTGCCATTTCAGCTGCACGACGCATGATGGCGATTTCGCCATCATCCTTCACTACACGCATCTCATTTAATTTATCTTCAACATTCACTATATTCGGTGAGTTGAACATATTTATAAATGCCTGACTGCGGCCATACGTTAAGACTTCATTTTCGAAAGCCACCTTGCGGCCATCAATTCCTCGTCTTTGAATGGCTTGTTGAATGAATCCCCATGGATTTTCGTGATCAGAGTAGCCGATCACTTCGTTATTCCAACCGGCATCCTTCACTTGACGTGCTTCCATTCCAGGTACGACCACAAATGGATCGGCATCCGGAAATACAACCAGTCCCATCAAGCGCTCATGTGGATCCGTGTGGAAATTCGTTAAGTAAAATACATTTTCAGTTGAATTGATGAATGCGGCATCGATATTTTCTTCTTTTAACCAATTTTTAAGCATTTCTATACGTTGTTTCATCGTGAGTTCCTCCTCGAATTTCGTGATGTTATGTAATCGATTAATATGAGCATATATATGCTAACACATTTTGAAGAAAGTTTGAAATAATCGTATTGAATCGGAAGGTACTCAATGGGGTTGTTTGTTTTTTTGATAGGGGTAAGCTTTTCCTACCTCTTGCCTATAAAGTACGGGGGAGGTTTGTGATATAATTTGAAGCATACAGTGAATGTAGGGTGGGAGTGGCCACTTCCTTATAGAAGGAGGTGGTGCTTATAGTGACAACGTATGAGGCGTTAACGCTAATGATTACCTTTGGCTCTTTAATCGTCTCTATCATTGCCGTAGTTATTTCAAACGACAAAAAGAAATAACCCCACCCTCATGAAGCGCCTAAACTTTGAAGGGTAGAGTTATGTTCCTTTCTCTATTGGGCCACTGCTTTCCTTGCAGTTTGCTGTGTAGCAAGAGACATTGGTTGCCGCCAGTGTCTCTTGTTTTATCATTATGCTCTACTTTTAAGATAGTATAAATACAGTCGGAAAGCAAGATGAGTACAAGCAAACTTTACGAAAAAATAATGCCTGGAGAAGAAATTCTCTACATGCTTTATTAATACACAGGGTCTGTTTTCTTAGGCTTTCGAACAAGTGCCATGATTCCTGCGATCAGGAACAGAAGGCCTGGTACGAAACCAAATCCTATTGTGCCAAGTCCGATGACTAGGGCAGCGATGATAAACATGATTCCGGACAATACCGGTTTTTTATTTTTCACAATGGTCAGTACAGCAATGATCCCCAGGATGGACGCAATGATTCCTAAGATAACAAGGTACGATCCAGTTGATTCAGCAGCGTTGATAATGGAGCTTAAATCTCCTGCAGTCATCTCTGCATTTTGTATATTTGGATCACTCTCCATACCTTCTTCGAGTTGGGACATGACCTCAGGATTACTCATCCCCATATTAAGTACGATTCCGATTATGGAAAATAATGCGGATAAGATGATTCCGATTACTCCCATCACTACTTCTCCTGTTCGTTTCACCATTCTACTCTCTCCTTTATAGATAAATACTTTATAATATATTGTGCTAAAACGATACTATTCCTTTAAAAGGATAGTGTGTTTAGCTTCTTACTCATGTAGGCTTCCATGATGGAATGATCTTCTGGAAATCCCAGGGGCAGGTTCTTTAACTCTTGAAGTGAAAACCATTCGATATTATGTATTAATTGATCAGGGTCCTGTATGGTGGCCACTCCTCCCAGGAGCTGGACTTCATAGTAATGAATTCTTATAGAAATACTTCCTTCATTCCCCCACTTTGTATACAAATGATTTCCTACTTCAACATCATAGCCTGTTTCTTCCCAAACTTCACGTCTGCAGCACTCCTGAAGGGATTCACCCGATTCCATCCCCCTGATGGAACAGACCACCGTTTCTCTTCTTCTTCTTTCCCTTGTAATACCATCAATAAACGACCTTCATGCATGCAAAGAGCGGATGCACCAATCCATTCATTCAATCAATCACCTCATTTCGTGTGGAGGCATAACTCATTCAATTATTTAATAAATGAGCAGATGTCTCCTTTAGCATATTCTCTCTTTTGACAAAATTCTCCTTCTGTTCAATAAAATTCTTTATATTCAGACATTTTCAGATCGTGCTATAAGGTCCGTCCCTCTTTGGTCTTTCTCATTCCGAGTTTCTTTAAGATGATGATTTCCATTATGCTCCATGGAAGGACTGCTTTGAGTAATAGGGTTAATCGCACTCCTTTGCCTATGGGAATTCTAAATGATTTTTTCTTGTTTAGTGCTATTTCCCGGACGATCGAGGCAACCTCCCTTGGATCTCCGAGTGTATCTGCACCAGCTTGAATTTCCGAGTTGATGGCTTCCATGTAGCGATAGTAAGGAGAGTTTTCTTGCATCGAAAGTGGAGTGACTTTCTTACCTGATGTCCAGATATTCGTTTGATAAGAACCGGGTTCGATCAGATGCACAGATATGCCAAAGGGTTTAAGCTCCAATCTCAGACTTTCCGTGTATCCTTCTAATGCATGCTTAGAAGATACATAAGGACTGAGTCCAGGAAAGCCGAATCTGCCGCTAATGCTGCTCATATTGATGATCTTCCCTTCTCCTTGCTTTCTCATATAAGGGAGAACAAGTTGAGTCATTCTCATGACACCAAAAACATTCGTTTCAAATTGTTCACGAAACTCATCGATTGTAACTTCTTCTGCAAATCCCGCACCGGCAAACCCTGCATTATTCAGGAGGATGTGCACCTTGCCCAAATCATTAAGGGCGGTAGAGAATTCCTTGATGGATGGTTCCGACGTAACATCCAATGGATGCACTTCCACTAAATCCCCCACCTTTAGTTCCTCAGCCCTTTGAAGCAATGCACTTCCTTTATGTGGGTCTCTCATGGAGGCGATCACTTTATATCCTAGTTGTGCAAGCTCCAGCGTCGAGAGAAAACCAAACCCGCTATTCGCCCCCGTCACCACGGCTATTTTATGATTCATCTCAGCTTCCTCCCCATTTTTTCTTTCTATTAGTATAGCAATAATGGTTCTTAGCCACTGAGTTTTTTATCAAAAAAATGCAAAAAAAGGGTGGCTTCATCCCATTGAAGCCACCCTTTTAACGAGGAAGTCGTGTCAATTTCTATTCTTAATCTACAGCAACCCCATAGGATATTCAACAACTCTGAGAAGGGATGAACAGGTCTCTCGGGAAATGAATAGTCATCTATGGTCAATTTCATCAACTATTCATATATTTATATAATTGTAAGCATATTTATGGATCATTATTTTGCCTGCGTCGAACCAACTATTTTTCCATCACTAGAATAAAAGTTCACTTGAGGAACATGGAGCATGCCCTCGTAAGGTTCGATGTTAGTTTACATATTTTTCCTGATTTTATCATGATTCTTACAGGAATTCCTCATGTATACAAACAAACCGGCAGAAAATTCATTCTGCCGGTTTCCTGCTTACGACTGCAAATCTACTGGGACTACTGCACTCTTAAGCTCACTATTTAATTCCGCTCTATATTGCTGTTCCTGCTCTGTGTTCCACTTCAGAAGCTTCGCCATTATCTCAATTACAGGCTCCTTCCATTTCTCCACCCACTCACGATCGAAGAATAAAGCACCAGTCCGTCTAATAAAGAAATCAACCGGCGTCGCGGCCATCTCCTCCTGAATCGCATAAATCAGTTGCGCATATAAATAAGGAGGGACGGACCTTTCATCATTTGTTCCACTATAAGCATGAGCAAGCTTATAGAGCTGATCCACGTTTGAACCGTACATGGCTGCAAGCTTTCTTCCCTCTTCCTCTGTTAATCCAAATTGATGCGCCTCATCTGTTTTTTGATCAACAAACGCTCGGAAGTTTTTCGATCCGCCTACATGGCCTCCAGAGATCGGCATATGCTTCGTAGAAGAAGTGGGGAACTTCTTCTTGTTCTCTTCTTTTAATCTTTTTGATACAAGGTCAACCACTGTTTCCCCCATTTTACGGTAACCAGTAAGCTTTCCGCCGGCAATGGTGATGAGTCCACTTTCTGCTTCCCAAATTTCATCTTTACGGGAAATTTCAGAAGGGTCCTTCCCTTTTTCAAAAATTAAGGGTCGTACACCTGCCCAGCTCGATTCCACATCCTCTTTCCCTACAGATACATCGGGAAACATAAAGTGAATCGCATCCAGGATATAATCCCGGTCCTCAGATGTCATATGAGGAGATGATTTTTCCTGATCGAAAAATGTGTCTGTTGTCCCGACATAAGCTTTGCCATCTCGAGGAATCGCGAATACCATTCTTTTATCAGGAGTATCAAAGTAAACCGCCTGCTGAAGCGGGAACTTGCTTTGATCAATGACAAGATGAACACCCTTAGTTAAGCGAAGTTGTTTGTTATTCGTACTGTAATCCTTACCGCGTACATCATCTACCCAAGGACCTGCAGCGTTGACGAATTTTGAACCGCGGATTTCGATCGTATCGCCCGTCACCAGGTCTTCAGCTTCAATTCCGACTACTTTCTTATTTTCATAGAGGAATCGCTGGGATTTCATATAGTTTATGACAGTGGCACCGTGTGCAACTGCTTCTTTCATGACTTCTATGGTTAAACGTGCATCGTCTGTACGGTATTCAACGTAGTAACCGCCTCCTTTAAGGCCATCTTTTTTCACAAGGGGTTCCTTCTTCAATGTTTCTGAAACTGAAAGCATGGAGCGTCGTTCACTTCTCTTTACTCCAGCGAGGTAGTCATACACCTTTAATCCAATCGACGTGCTGAATTTACCGAATGTGCCCCCCTTATGAAGGGGGAGCAACATCCATTCAGGAGTCGTTACATGAGGTCCATTTTCATAAACGATTTCCCGTTCTTTTCCCACTTCCGCTACCATTTTCACTTCGAATTGCTTCAAATAGCGTAAGCCGCCATGAACGAGCTTTGTAGAACGACTGGAAGTCCCGGCTGCGAAATCCTGCATCTCGACTAGTGCCACCTTCATTCCACGTTTCGAAGCATCAAGGGCAATGCCTGCTCCGGTAATTCCCCCTCCGATCACAATCATATCAAAGTGGTTTGAGGCTAATACTTGTTTCACTTCTCTTCTTGCAGTACTTGAAAAGGTCATAGTGGGTTCCTCCTAAGGTATATATAAATAGTTTAAGTTCTCACTCTTCTTGTTTAACCATAAAAAAAGAGACCAAAACGAACATTATGGTGAAATAGTTCCATAATGCAGGTTTGGTCTCTCGTGGTCTCTAACCGAACTTATTAACTTATAAACAGTATATCATATGTTCATTTTATTTAAAAGCCATAGCTGCCTTAACGGCTTTTTTCCATCCGTTATATAGTTCTCCTTGAGTTTCAACAGGCATTTGCGGTTCAAAATCTTTATCTTTATTCCACTGCTTTGATATCTCATCCCGGTTATCCCAGAATCCTACAGCTAACCCCGCTAAATAAGCGGCACCTAATGCCGTTGTTTCATTTACCACTGGTCTTTCGACAGGTACAGATAAAATATCGCTTTGGAATTGCATTAAGAAGTCATTTTTAACAGCACCGCCATCGACTCTCAGTTTCTTAAGGGAAATTCCGGAGTCCGCTTCCATCGCTGTCAGCACATCTTTCGTTTGGTAAGCAAGAGATTCCAGGGTGGCTCTTACAAAATGCTCTTTAGATGTTCCTCTTGTTAAACCGAACACAGCTCCGCGAACATCACTGTCCCAATAAGGAGTTCCTAATCCTACAAAGGCAGGAACAACATAAACGCCGTCTGTAGTGTCTACCTTTTCTGCATACGCCTGACTGTCCTTCGCGTCCTTCAACATACGAAGGCCGTCCCGAAGCCACTGAATGGCAGAACCGGCCACGAAAATACTTCCTTCCAACGCATACTCCACTTTTCCATCAATTCCCCATGCCAAGGTCGTCAGTAAACCATTATTAGACTTTACAGCTTTTTCACCTGTATTCATCAGCATAAAGCAACCAGTTCCATACGTATTCTTAGCCATACCCTCTTCATAACAAGCCTGTCCAAACATTGCCGCCTGCTGATCCCCTGCTGCACCGGCAATCGGAATCTCCTTCCCGAAGAAATGGTAAGGTACCGTTTTCGCATAAATTTCCGATGAGGGACGGACCTCTGGAAGCATGCTCTCAGGAACGCCTAATATGTCAAGTAGCTCCTGATCCCATTTCAAATCGTAAATGTTATACATGAGCGTGCGGGAGGCATTGGAATAATCCGTTACGTGGGCTTTTCCACCTGACATTTTCCAGATCAGCCATGTGTCGATCGTCCCGAATAAAAGCTTGCCATTCTCCGCTTTTTCTCTCGCACCCTCTACATTGTCAAGAATCCATTTAACCTTGGTACCAGAGAAGTAGGCATCAATCAATAATCCTGTTTTGTCACGGAACGTATCGTTATGTCCCTGTGATTTAAGTTCTTCACATATCCCCGCTGTTTGACGTGACTGCCACACGATGGCGTTGTAAACAGGGTCTCCGGTTTCTTTATCCCAAACGACCGTTGTTTCACGTTGATTGGTGATCCCGATCCCCTCAATCTGATCGGGTTTGATATTGGACTCGGATAAAAGGCTAGCAATAACGGCTAAAATCGATCCCCAAATTTCGTTCGCACTATGTTCAACCCAACCCGGCTTTGGAAAATGTTGAGTGAATTCTTTTTGTGCAGTATGGACGATTTCTCCCTCTTTATTAAATAAAATCGCTCTTGAACTTGTCGTACCCTGATCTAATGATAAAATGTATTTCTCCATTTTGTTATCCCTCCAAAAAATTAATTTTCTGTTGATAGTTGATGCACTTTTTGAGCTAAACTGACCTTTCTGTCACTCGCATATGCAAGCCCAAGTACTGCCAGTGTAACAAGTAGCACTACCCAAAAGCTTGTCGTGACTTGTCCAATGAAAATGGCTTTATAAAATACGCCTCCAAATGATCCTCCCAGGACAGGCCCGACAACAGGAACCCAGGAATATCCCCAGTTGGATGGCCCTTTACCTGGAATCGGCAGCAGGAAGTGAGCAATGCGCGGTCCTAAATCACGGGCAGGATTGATGGCATAACCTGTTGTTCCACCGAGAGAAATTCCGATAGCAATGATCAAGAAACCAACGATAAATGGATTCAGGCCATCTGTAAATGTATTCGCTCCTATTGATAATAATCCTACTACTAACACAAAAGTTCCAATGATTTCACTTAATAAATTTGAAAAATAGTGTGGGATGGCAGGTCCTGTAGCAAATACCCCCAATTTCACCCCGGGATCCTTCGTAGCATGCCAGTGGGGTAAAAAGTGTAGATAGGTGATGGTTGCCCCAATCATCGCTCCAATCATTTGAGCTAAGATGTACTGAGGAACCTCACCCCACGGGAAGTCTCCATTAAAAGCCAGTCCCAAAGTAACAGCAGGGTTTAAATGAGCCCCACTAAACTGTCCAACGGCGTATACACTCATGGCAACACCAAGACCCCAACCAAATGTGATGACCATCCAACCAGCGTTATAAGCAAATGATTTCTTAAGATTCACATTTGCACAAACCCCTGCACCAAAAATGATGAGTAAGGCTGTTCCAACCACTTCTCCTAAAAATGCAGTCATGCTTTTTCCCTCATTTCATATATTTTTTATAAAATAAAAAGACTCACGGAATGCCTCCTGGAAATAGGCAGTTCACGTGAGTCTCTTCATCTCTTTCACAACGTATTAACTTGTGGACTATGTTACTCCACTATGAAAACGTTGTCAATACATTTTTCAGGATTTAATTCTGGTCAAAATGCTTCCATAGCACACGATCTGACGTAGTGATGGCCGTAGCGCCAGCCTCAAGAGCGGATTCCACCTCTTCAACAGTATCGATAAGCCCACCCGCAAAAATAGGCTTCCCCGTTTTTTCTCTTATTTCCGCAATGATTTTAGGGATGACCCCAGGAAGGACTTCAATGAAGTCAGGGTCTGTTTTATGTATAAGCTCAATGCTGCGATTCATAGCACTTGAATCGATCACAAACATCCTTTGAGTGGAAAAAATACCTTTTTGCCTTGCTTTCTTAATCACATTCCCTTTGGTTGAAATGATGCCATAAGGCTTTATTTCCTGACAGATATATTCTGTCGCATACTCATCACTGGATAGTCCATGGATTAAGTCCAAATGCAGAAACATTTTCCGATTTTCCTTCCGTGCATATTCAAACACACTTTTAAGCATTCCAACATGGAGATCGAGAAACACACCGTACTGAAAAGAGGTTTCGAGCATTTTATCAAAGTCCTTCATGGACCGGATGGCAGGCAATATCTTTTGACCTTCAAAACTCACCTTCTTTTCCCCACCTTTACTATTTTTTAATAGACCTTTTTCACAAGGAGAAATTATATCATAAATTACTGTAAGTTTTCATGAGATTCCAATGATTCTACCATAATATTACATATTGTGGCAGCTGACAAAATTCATCAGGAGTGAAGGTCGATTGAGTTTTGATTGATGATTTTATCAACCTTAAGATTTCAGTTAAAGGAGAGTTAATATGAGTTCAGCAGGCCCCATCACTTGCCACAAGTGACGTCCGGATTATGAATCATTTTTACATCAACCCTATAAAATCAGGGAAATCTGACCAAGACTGAAACTATTAAATCAGATAGCCCAGTTGCCATTGCGGAAAATAGGGACCCTTTTTCCATCACGGCACACTCCATCTATATTCATATGTTCTGAACCAATCATAAAATCTTCATGAACCACACTTTCATTGAGTCCTTTTTCTTCCCGTTCTTCATCGGATAAGATGTCTCCATCCATTATACAAGTGGGATAAGAGGAACCGATCGCTAAATGGTTGGATGCATTTTCATCGAATAAGGTGTTAAAGAATAGAACACCGGAATCAGAGATCGGTGACTGATGCGGGACAAGTGCCACCTCTCCAAGATAGGCCGCTCCATCGTCTGTCAGGATCAATTTCTTCAGGATTTCCTCCCCTTCCCTGGCTGTGATTTTCTTGATTTCCCCATCTTCAAACGTAAGGGTGAAATCGTCGATCACGTTCCCATTGTAAGCAAGTGGTTTGGTACTTGAAACTGTGCCATTGACTCCGGTTTTTACAGGGACAGTATACACTTCTTCTGTCGGCATATTGGCAATAAAATGGGTTCCATCTGGTGTTTTACTTGCTCCTGTCAGCCATAAGTGATCTTCATGGAGTTCAACAGTAAGGTCCGTCCCTTCCGATTGGTAGTGCAAGGATTTGAGCTTTAGGTGATTGAGTTCGCTTGCTTTGTTGGTCAGGGTTTCGATATGTGTTTGCCAAGCGAGGACTGGATCTTCATGATTAATACGGACGGATGTGAAGATACGGTCCCAAAGGCTTGGGATTCTTTCTTTCTCTGGTAAGTCAGGAAACACCTTGTCTGCCCATTTTTGTGAAGGGATGGCCACGATAGACCAGCTGATCTGATCCTTTTCAATCGCTTCGTAGAAACGGTCCAAGGCATCTCCACTTGCTTTTTCAAAATTAAGGATACGGTCTGGGTCGATTCCTTTCAACAGGTCCGGATCATTAGCTTCTATTTGAAGAAAGGCTCCTTTGTTGTCCACAACCCATTCATGGGCAGCAGACAGCCAGCTTGGGTATTCGTAGAAAGTGTCATCCGGGGCCAGTTCATATTGTGTTCTCATGATTTCCTCGTCGTACCATTGAACATGCACATTTCTTGCACCGGCAAGATATGCTTCTTTTACAACCATGCGTACGAATTTTTCAGTTCCGAGTGGTGCAGAAATCCACAGGGGCTGATCAGGCTGAACATTTACTCCCACTTTAATCGCGAGCTCTGCGTATTGAATTATTTTTTGGTCGAAATCTTTATGTATTGTCATTTTGTTAACTCCTATTCTTGTAGTCTATTAATGTAGGCAATCATCTTTTCTTGAGTTTCTTCCAGTGATTCACTGTGTTGTTCAACCTCAGCCTCTCCATAAAACAGTTCGCCGAATCGATCTGCCTCTTCATTTCGCGGAATAACGTGCATATGATAATGCGTTAACTCGTTGTAGATGCCTCCATTCTGGCAGATGGTAATCCCGTTGGGTTCATATAGAGCCTGAACGGCTTGTGCAACGAGTTGTGAAGCCTTCATTATGGAGAGACTTTCTTCTTCACTGAATTCCGTTACTTCCACTTTGTGTCGTTTAGGGAGGATCAGGGTATGTCCGGGGTGATGCGGTACATGGTCCAAAAAGCAGGCCACATGATCATTTTCATATATGATAAATACTTTCTCTTTTTCATTTGCAAGGCGGCAGCCGAGACAATCTTCCATACATATACCTCCAATTTAAAGGGATTCCATCAATAATGTCGAATTCTGTTTGAATAGCTAAATTAAAAGCTCTTCTAATCATATCATGGAACAGAAAGAAGGTCAGAAAATAATGGAAATTCAATCACTTAATGAAAAACATGCCGAAGCTTATTGGCAGCTTCGGTTGGAAATGTTGCAACAGAGTCCTTCAAGCTTCGGAAGCAGCTATGAAGAAGCCATTGCCCGTACCAATCCAATTGAAGTGACAGCCGAGAGACTTGTGCAAAATGGCAGCTACACGTTTGGTTGCTTTGATGACGGGAAACTAGTCGGAGCGGTGACCCTCGTACGTGAAGGAGCATTAAAAATAAAGCATAAATCCTCTATCTTTGCCATGTATGTTTCCCCTGCCCATCGAGGGAAAGGGTTCGCAAGAGGGCTGTTACAAGCTGCCATCACTCAAGCAAAAGCTGAAGATGGCATTGAACAAGTTATGATTACTGTTGTGACAACCAATGAAACAGCGAAGGGCCTCTATCACTCTTGTGGATTCAAGCCATACGGGACAGAAAAGCGGGCATTAAAATATAACGATGAATATTTCGATGAAGAACTGATGGTTTTGTTCTTATAAAACCCTTTTCACATTGAAAAACGGTGAGTCCCAAGATGTGGATTCACCGTTTTTTTATAGTACATGATAATCAAAGCTAATAAGTAAAAACGCAATGACAAAGACTGAAACCATCAATGCCCGAAACGGGTTTTTGAAGTGAAGGCGCAGCATGGGAAACATAATAAAATAAAAAAGGAGGGTCCACCAAAGATTCCAGCCTTCAAAATATTCAATGGAATCCATTCTCCACGCTGCCCATTCAATTAAGATGGCAACACCTATGTACTTAAAATAATAGAAGATTTTCATTCTGATTTCCTCTGGGTAGTGGCTCAAAAAGAGAACCACAAGGCAAGGATAAGCGACCATCGTGTAAAGTGAATCCGTCACAAACATATTGATGAAAAAGCCATCTAGTTCCCAAACCGCCTTCATGCTGTAGCTGATATACTGATAAAACATATTGAAAAAACTAAAATAATAGATCGTGGGAAGAAATTCTCTCCATCTATTCCAGGAACCCCATTTCAAGGAACTGAGAATAATCACTACAATGACTACAATATGAAACATGGGATCCCCCCATAGCCCGACTCATAATATAGACATTAGTGTTACCAAATATTTGGTAATTCATTCCCCGTTCAATTGGAGTGCACCATTCTTCATGAAAATAGATCTGCCACTTTGTTACTAAACTCCCGTAAATAATAAAGGTATTGGTCTCCCCCATAGTTGTATCGCTTGTTATACATTTTTGACACCACCACATTATAAGCAGGAATGACAAGAATCGTTGGACCGGTGACACCTAATATTTGATAAGATCCTGAAGGTACCCTCTCCCCCAATTCACTTTTATCCCTTGGAACGTCTTGAACGTACCAAAACAGCCCGTTCTCAGGAATCGTGGAGTCAGAATACGAAACACTTTGAATGGAAGTGGCAGTCTCAATTACTTTAGAGGGAACGATTTGTCTTCCATTCATCATGCCTTTCTGTACATGTAGCTGCCCCCAGAGAGCAAATTCCCTGGGAGATGCAAATAAATTCTTCTCCGTTCCATCTGACGCTGACCCCAGTCCAGGTAGTGCAGGTTTATCAATGTGGTCGATGATAGGTACAAGATTATCACCTGGTTCCGTTCTCCATCCCGTTTCACTAAACCCCAGGGGAGTAAAAACCCTCTCGTTTAAAAGCTGCGGGAACCCTTTTCCATACAGTCGGTGAATTAATTTTGTCATAATGTCCACACCCACGTTACGGTATGCCCAGCTGCTACCGGGCTTGAATTCCCGGAATATATATCCACTTTCGTCGGAATCAAGTCCGTGGGAATGAGTTACAAGATGACGGATTGTTGTACCTTTGAACAAATCCTTATCAAACTCAGGGAAATACTGAGTGATGGGATCTTCCAGGCTCGAGATATATTTATCATGTAAAGCGTAGGCAACCGTAAGGCCTAAATAGCTTTTACGGGCAGAGGCAACATTAAATTGAGACTTTTTTATGATTTGAGCTGCATTTTTTTCATGGGAGTACCTGCCGCTATAATGCTCCAAAACAACCTGGTCATCTTTTATAATATAAAGGGATGCAGCAGAACTCCCATTTTTATATTTAATGTTTTCAACCCAAGAGATCAATTCCTTTAGTGGTTCTTGAACGGTCTGTTTCAAGACTTCTTCCACTCGTCTGCGAGCATCCCATATACAATATGATCCACAAAATGATCGTAAATCCATTCTCTTTGCCTCAGCTTCCCTTCTTCCTTGAAACCAAGACGCTCGGGTATCGCTCGACTGCGATGGTTGAACTCTGCAGCGGTTATTTCGACTTTATTCATTTTATAGTATTCAAATGCGTATTTAGTGAGTCCCTTTGCCACTGTCGTCATAATCCCTTTTCCTTGGTAGCCTTCACCTAACCAGTAGCCTATGTACGCCACTTTGTTTGACCAATCAAGTACGTTGAATCCTGCTACCCCTACTATTTCATTTTGATAAATGATGCCAGTAGCTAAGCTCTTATTATTCGCGAAGCCTAAACGTGTACTTTTAATAAACTCCTTTGAATCCTCAACCGTTTTTGAGTAATCCACCCATGGGAGCCACTCACGTAAATACGATCTTGACTGATCAGTCAGTTCGTGGATTCGTTCAGCATCCTGTATATCGAGAAGTCTTAATTCTAATTCGTCGTTTAGTTTATAAGTAAACATGTTGATTGCTCCTTTATCCTTTTTTAATGTTAACTTTATCTTGATAGGGTTCGAGAATTCGCATGATGATTGGCTTTTCTTCCTTTTCGTAGTGGCGATTCCATCCATACATTTTTCTAAGCATCGTTAAGGTTTGCTTATAGTTCCCTTTTTTGAATCCATATTTCTCTTCTATGTAGCGTTTGAGAATCCGGTAGTTCCGCTTCCATTTTGGAGTATCAAGAAAGATGATAATCTCTGCCTCTTCAAGACATTTGTACATCCATTCTTGATAATGTACGCCTTCGATGATCCATGATTCCCGATTTAGTATTGAGTTAAGTATGTCTCTTCGTTGGGCTTCCGTATTTCTACTTTCACCATCGGGGTGTCTTCTCCACATCACGTTATCGAGTTCATAACATGGAATCCCTCTTTCGTTTGAAAGCTGGCGTGCGAATGTGGATTTCCCGCTTGCAACTGAGCCTATGATGTGAATTCGTTTAGGTGTATTCATGAGAAATGATGGCTTTTGACTAATAGATAATTCAAGATCACCTGTTTAAAGTGGTCGGCTTCCTCGTAATGAGGTGTATGACCACTATGTTTAAAATGAACGATCTCCCCATTTGCTGCATCTCTCTTAAATATTTCTACATGTTTTTCACATGTAACGGGACCATATTCTCCTGTCAGAAGAAGCATCGGTGTTTCAATTCGTTTGATTCTATCTAACAAATTGGTAAAAATGACGCCCTCTTCACGGAGAAGATGATAGTGATGATCTGAACGATCATATAGGGTGTCCCATTCTTCGTCCGTGTAAGTAGCATAATAGTCAGTTGGATTATTAAAATTATGTGTATAGATTTGCATGCGGTGTTCTCCAAGTTCATCACTCAGTTTCATATAGATTTCTGTAAAATCTCTTGGAGAAAGGTCTTCCTCTGCAAATTTTAATGCCTTCTCTTGCAACTCATACTTATTGTATTTTCCGAATAATTTAGCGGTTTTTCTTAGTAGTCCCTTAGATGTCAGGGTGAAATCGAAGGTGGGACATTCGAAAATGACTTTCTCGATGGATTCAGGATACTGGGAGACGTATGCAAGAGCCAGAAACCCTCCAAAGGAATGCCCTATTACAGACCATTTATCGATTCTTAATTCTTTTCTGAGTGCTTCACAATCCTCTACAAGATCTTGAAAACCAAACTCCTCATTTTCTTTAATGGCTTCTGAACGGCATACACCTCTTTGGTCGATTGCAACAAGATAGAAATGTTTCCCTAATCGTTCACTTTGATGAAATGAGAAATCGTAGCAACTTTCACCGGGGCCGCCGTGCAAGTAGAGTAAGGCGGGATTCTCCTTAGAACCATGTGTTTCGACATGGATCCCTTTTTTTCGAATGGTCATTACATTTGCTTTCATTAATAAAAACTCCTTAGCGAATTCTGTTCTTCATTAGACTTCTAGAAGATGGAGGGATTTTCCTTTATTATGTTGGAATATGTTGGTCCATGTCGGAATTGGTTTGATATAATACAGAAGATTGGGGGCGCAGAAATGGAAAAAATAAAACAAAGTAAACTTATATATATCATGTTCTCCTTCACTTCTTTGATTAATTTTCTAGTGTTTTGGTTAGATCCGCAATCTTACATGTATTTGGTCATCAGTCTTATCTTTTTTCTGAATGCCTGTGTTTTCTTTATCAATAGCAGGGAGCCGGATGGCACCTACTGGAGACGTTGGGAAACCATTCGGGAAAAGGGGAAGTGGTTCTTTTCAGTTGTATATGGGTCGTTGATTACTGGATTGGTATTTTCAGCGATTCTGTATGTAGTGATCAGAGACTACCTTCCCCTTTTGCTCCTATGCTGTGTAGCAGGTGGATGGCTATGGGGATATTTCATGTGGATGATGAATGAAAAGCGATATAAACTTTTGAAGAAGTAGGCAAAAAACGTCCTGAAGTGGGACGTTTTTTTATTGATTATTTAAATGTTTGAATGACTTTTCCTTTTCCACCTGAAACTTCTACCTCTCCATGTGCTCCATTGATAAAAGTAATTTGAGGAGGCTGATGCCCACAGTCAATATCATATACAATTGGAATCTGCAGCTCGTCTGATAGCTCCTGATAGACATCTTCAATCGTATAATCACCAACAGGCGTGTTGCTATCACTTCTTCCAAACAGAATTCCAGAAGAATGGTCGAACCAGCCAGCTAATTTCATCTGCACAAGTGAACGGCGCAGATCAGCGGTGTTTAATTCACAGTTTTCAAAATACCAGAGGATGGGTTCATTCTTTATGTGCTTCTCTCTAAAATCTGCTATATTACCATAAGGCGTTCCGATCAAGTGCCTAATGACATCTATGCAGCCTCCGAGTAGACGGCCATTGATCTTTACATCTTGTTTCCCTGCAGCTTTCCAAACAGTTGGCTCTGTTAAGTGAAAAATTGTTGGAGAAGGGTTGTCGTGATTCCATTCTTTTTGGTAGTGCTGAGATGAATGCTGAGTGACAGACGATCCTTCTTTCGTTGAGAGAACGGATTCCCATTGTGCCGTCGTTGAATCAGAGTACTCCCCCCTTAAATCAACAAGATTGGTTCCATGCGCAGTGGCGATTCCGGTTTTTAAGGTTAGTGCCAGTAATAGCACACTGATGTCGGAATAACCCAGCAGCCATTTCGTTTTGATATTTTCATAATCAATGAGGTCAAGAATTTCTATGAGTAATTGGCCGCCCCATGGTGGGATGATAAGGGAGATTTTTTCGTCCTGCAGCATTTGGTTCAATTCGGTGGCCCTCTTTTGAGCAGGTGAAGATTTAGCTTTATGCTGAGTCCATACAGTCTCTCCGCATTTTACCGAGTATCCTTTACTCTCCATTTTTACAATAGATTGCTTGACCATACCATGTAGTTCTTCAGGAACTCCCGATGAAGGAGCGGTCAAGCCTATGGTTGCGTCATTTTTCAATAGTGGGTATGTAATCATAATCTTTCCCTCCAAACGGTTTAAATGATTCTACCAGATTAGAAGGTTCGGAGCAAGAATTATTTTCCAATTTTAATAGAGGGACGGACCTCATCCTATCACATCCCCCAATAAAAATAAGGATTCACCAAAAAGTAAGGTCCGTCCCTCATTTTGACAATAATATGAACGATTTGAAAAGGTTTTGGGGTTTGGGGGCGCTTATGGGGTTTGTGTGTTAAAATAATTTGGTTGTGTAAAACTAGGTTTTGGAGGTATTGGTTTGAAGATGAATGTAATGAAGCAAAGCCTGTCGGTTTTGATGATATCCCTTATGGTTATGACGCCTTTTCAGCAAACGGCGCATGGTAAGACGAATTTAGATATAAATGCAGATGCTGCGATCTTAGTGGAAGCAGATACAGGTAAGATTGTGTATAAAGAACATGAAGATCAGCTCCTCGGGATTGCCAGCATGACGAAAATGATGACAGAATACCTTGTGTTAGAAGCCATTGAAGAAGGAAAGATTAATTGGGATCAAACGTATAAAGTAAGTGACAAAGTCTATCAATTAGCGAATGCACCAGGACTGAGCAATGTTCCCCTGCGAGCGGACGAAGAGTATACGGTAAGAGAACTGTATGATGCCATGGTGATCAAATCAGGAAATGGTGCAGCGATTGCTCTTTCAGAAGTGGTGGCAGGTACTGAAGGTGAATTTGTAAAGCAGATGAATGCCAAAGCAAAAGAACTCGGATTTGAAAATTTTCAATTTGTAAATTCTTCGGGGCTTAGTAACTACGATATGCTTGGCATGTTTCCAAAAGGAACCGATGTGAATGATGAAAACATGGTATCAGCTGAAGATATGGCTACTTTAGCATATTACCTCATTCATGATTTTCCGGAAGTATTAGAGACTTCGGGTCTCTCTTCCAAAGTTTTCAGACCGGGTACAGAGGAAGAACTCCTCATGAAGAATACAAACGGCCTATTAAAAGATAAATCTTATTTTTATAAAGGTGCAGATGGATTAAAGACAGGTACGACACCCTTTGCAGGTTCGACTTTTACCGGGACTGCAGAGCGGGATGGAGTCCGATATATTTCAGTCATTTTAGATGCCAAAGATGAATATGGTCAGCCCAGCAGTGTAGAGCGTTTTATTCAAACGACAGAACTTCTTGATTATGGATTTGATGAGTTTGAGACGGTTAAGTACAGCTTGAATGATATTGAAAAGAAAAAGGAACACACGTTAGACGTTCCAGACGGTAAGGAACAATCGGTTGCCATCAAAATAGACAAGCCTTTATCTATTCGAGTAACAAAAGAAGAGAAGGATAAAGTGAAAGCTTCAGTTAAATTGGATGAAGATAAGCTTAACGACGATGGTACTCTTCAAGCTCCAATTGAAAAGGGTGAAAAAATTGGAGAAATGATGATCGAAACCCCGGAAAAGAACGAATATATTTTTGATAAAAAACAACCTTCCTATAAAGTGGATATTTATGCAGCTGAGTCAGTAGAAAAGGCCAGCTGGCTAGTACGAAGTGCACGAAGCATTCGAGGTTTTTTTGGGAATTTGTTTTAATTGGGCTGGATCCAATAAAGATTTGATGTTGATTTTCTATCCAGTTCGTGTCAAGCTTACTAAGTTAAAGGATTTAGAAAGAAGGTGGCATAATGATTGAAGTGAAAATATCGTCCCTTAGTGACGGTGATCTTAATCGCGGCGTTTTTGCAAAAAGAGATATAGCCAAAGGAGAGCTGGTTCATGAAGCACCAGTCATCCCCTATCCCAATGAGGAACATGAACATATTGAGAAAACGTTCCTGGCGGATTATGTATTTGAATACGGAATCAACCATACAGCACTTCTATTAGGTTATGGAATGTTGTTTAATCATTCGTATACACCTAATACAACTTACGAAATAAATTTTGATAACCATACCTTCGACTTTTTTGCCTATAAAGACATTCAAGCTGGCGAAGAATTGCTGATTAACTATAATGGCGAAGTGGATAATGATGAACCACTTTGGTTTAATAAAGATAAGAACGAAGAAGAATAATACGAAAGGGACTTCCAACTGGAGGTCCCTTTTGTTTTACTGACGAATGATTTACAGGAATTCAAGTTCTGGTTTCATTAGCTTTGGCTCCCTACCTGATATTAAATACAAATAAGAGGGACGGACCTCTGATCTGCATTCATCATCTAAAAAGATTGATATTTAGCCTTTTCTCCAGAAAAATTAAATTTCAGAGGTCCGTCCCTCTTTCAGCTTCTCCAGGATTCTTCTTTTACGGTAGAGCATACGGCCGGTTTCTCCTATGTCTGAGATCATGGATTTGTTGATGAAGGAGCCGAACAGGATGCCTGCGATGGGAATCATTTGGAATAGTTTTTTCCAGCCGAAGTTGTCACGGAAGCTGACCATCACTTCCCTCCATCCTTGTATCTGGGAAAGGGTTTGTTCTCTTTTCTCCATATCCTTTTTGTTGAAGTCCGAAAGCTCCTGAAGTATTGCTTGCTTCCCGACAATATCTGAAGAAACGAACTGTAGACATTTTATAATGAAAATACGCTCCTGCTGATCATTTGGGTCGTACCCATAACTTATGGCGATTTCCTGAAAAGTCTTAAGTGATATGCCCAGGATGAAAGGTATATCCATACTTAGAGTCAGGAACCCACCGATTCCCGTGGTCGCCCCCTGGGTCATCGCAACCTTCTTTCTCATACCCACGATCCCTTCACTTACTTCATCCATATCTGAAATGGCCAGCTTGGCGATGTCCTCGACAGTTAAATGAGGATTGTCTGTTCTCTTAGTAAATCGCTTAACGACTTCTTTCTCACTGGTAAGGTAGCTTCCACCTTTTTGTATATAGCTCCCTATTTCATCCAGTGCTTGTCCAATCTTGTTATGCACCATTTGAGGAGTGATCCGGTCTAGAATCATAAATGGAATACGGCCGAGCTTCTCCCAAAACCATAACCCTTTTTGATCATCTGCCCATTTATTTACAACTTCAAGTTCCCGTAAAAGAGCTTCCCTTGTTTCTGATTCGTGCATATAAAAGCACCCTCCTTCCATCATTTATAAACCAAAAAAATAACAGGCAATGAAGCGCCTGTTATTTCATATTTATTGAACAATATCTTCGGTTTTTTCTTCTAGTATTTCAACTTTAATCGTGCGTACCCGACGATTATCCACTTCTTCTACGCTCACTTTTAAGTTTTCATAGTCGAAGCTGTCACCTTCTGATGGAAGATCTTCAAAGCTTTCAACGACCCAGCCGCCAATTGTATGGTAAGAACTTTCAGGCTCTGGTACATCGAGTAACTCTGTAAATTCATCCAATTGATATTGCGAATCGAATCGATATTCTTTATCGCTGATTTTTCTCATGGAATGTGTTTTTTCATCTTGTTCATCCCATATTTCCCCGACAATTTCTTCCAGGATATCTTCAAGGGTGATGATTCCGGTTGTTCCTCCAAACTCATCCACTACAATGGCCATATGCACATTGTTCTTTTGAAGCTTAGTAAGAAGTGAAGAGATTTTGGCAGACTCAAATATAAACATTGGTTCCCGAATCAATTCCCGGATGTTTACCTCACCGAATTTGATCAAATGAGTGAAAAACTCTTTCTCTGAAAGAATTCCGATCACATTATCAATATAATCCTCGTAAACCGGAATTCGTGAAAATCTCTCTTCAAAGAACATTTCCTTGATTTCTTCAATCGGTTGATTCACCTCAACTGCCTTGACATCGATCCGGGGTGTCAGGACCTCGGTTGCAAGGATGTCATCAAAGTCCATCGAGCGGTGAATCAATTCTCTTTCTTCTCTATCAATGACTCCTTCTTCTTCACTAATATCCAGCATCACTTTTAATTCTTCCTCTGTGACAGACGGCATCTCGTGATTTTTCGAGAAGAACTTCGATACCAACTCTTTTAATTTGATAAAAAAGAAGTTGATCGGTGTAAGAACTTTAATTAAGAAAAAGAGAACGCCTGATATGGTTAAGGAATAGGTTTCAGCATTTTCTTTTGCCAATGATTTTGGCAGGATTTCACCGAAAATCAGAATTAATAATGTCATGACAAAAGTACTGATGACAAGCCCTGTGTTTCCTCCGAAAATATCTGTCGCAAGCTTTGCTGAAATACTGGCTGCGGCGATGTTCACGATATTGTTTCCAACTAATATCGTGGACAAAGCTTTATCAAAGTTTTCAGCAATATAATGAGCTTTAATGCTCCCTCTTCTTCCTTCACTTACAAAATTCTTAAGTCTAATCTTATTCACACTAGAGTAAGCCGTTTCCGCCGATGAAAAAAAGGCAGATAAAAGAATTAATGCTCCTAATAATACTAATGAATTCAGTGGTATATCGTCCAAAAAAAAGTCACTCTCCTGTAGTTGTTTATCTATTATGCTGGATTAACCAGAAAAAACCATTAATGTTTGAAATAAGGCCAAAGCCTGTGGGGATACCTGCTTTAACATTCGTTTGCGCTCATCATCCCCGAGCGTTTCCATCGCATGTAAAACCTCATGTAATTCGTTATGCAAGTGATTCATTTCATTTCGAATATGGTCTACTTGTTTTTCCAGAATCGAGGGATCTACTTCCAAGGATTTCATTACCGTTAATCGATCTTTAATTTCATGTAACGTCATGTTCATCTGCTGACATTGTTCGATCATCTTTAAGTCAGCTAACGCTTCTTCGTGATAGTACCGGTAATTATTGTGTGATCGATCGCAATCCAGTAATCCTATTTTTGTATAATAATCAATCGTCCTTTTGGACACTTGACTTTGCTTAGATAGTTCTCCTATTCGATACAACTTCAACTTCCCAAGGACATCACCTCTAGAGTAGTATACTTTATTTAAGGTAAACCGTACAGTTAAACGTTATGGTTTTATGTAAAAGGTAAAAGAGAACCTACCCCTTATTATGCTTGTCTGGATTGCCGCTTCATTCGTAAAGTTGGAGAAGAGTGAAAAAGAGAGGCGAGAATGATTAAAAAAATCCCTATTAAGATAAATAGCCAAAAAAGAATGTTCCCCCCTGTTGTGGGGGAGGACGCGATAAATGCACTCATCAAAAGATGCATCACTCCAAACAGAGTTAGAAATAATGGAAATCCCCGATGTTTAAGAATTCTGTATCCCAGTAGAACTAAAAGGTAACTGACGCTCATCACCATAACGCTTGGAAACAGTGGTGAATACTTCGCAGCGTACACAAAAAAATCAAGATCCACTATCTGCTCCCGGGTTAAGACGCTGCCGTGAATCATCTCACTGAACGGAGTGGAATACTTCCATTCCCAGGGATCATCCAACAACGCACTCCCTTCATACCAGGAAAACAATGCCGTGAACCCAAAAACCAACAAACCAACACCTATCTGAGCCCAATACTTAATTGACATGAATATTCTCCTTTCTTTCTAGAGGGACGGACCTTGAATTATTTCTATTCAACTGAGAAAACCAGTATGCAATGTGTTCTAACATTGAATCTCAGTAAAATAGAGGTCCGTCCCTCTTCTATGAACTTTGAAATTCATCTAATTAATTACCCATAGTATGAAGTATGAAAATTTCTTTCATTCTCGATTAGCTGAGGGGTTTTTCTCATAGAAAATGCCAGGAGGCTCCCCCTGACAATTTTACTTACTGACCGCCAGTAAACCAACTGCCGGCTTTTACACGTTCTTCTTCCTGGATCTGTCTTTCGTTTTGATTTCCTGCTTCAAAGGAGTTCTTGGAAAACTTTCTTCTTAGAAGCCCATTTAGTACTCCGAATAACACTGCAATACCGATGATCCACCATAACATACGTTTCCCTCCCATTAAATGAGGATGTCTATATATATATGTACGTTTAAAAAAAGGATAAGTTTCTTCTTTACTCAAATATCCGGCAAAAGACTAGGCGGTTCACTGCAGGCAACTTAGCTTATTAATCAATAGTGCAAGTAATCATAAATCATCAACGCAATCCTTCAGTCCAAAGGATTGGGTTGATATTATTCCTCTTCTGTTCCTTGTTCTTGCGTCTCTTCAAGTTGTTCGGCATTCCGCACTTCTTCTTCAGTGGATGAGTCAAAGTATCCGTCTTTTTCGTATTGCTTCTTCAACTCGAAGTATTTGTCCATTGCACGTTTGGCGATGGTTTTGTTTACGTAAGGATCTTTGTTCTGGTGTGAATATGGTAATACTACTGAAAAGGCTACTTCCGGGTTGTTGTATGGTGCATAGCCGATAAGAGTGGTGTTAAATGTTTCATATTGTCTTTTTTCTTCCGGGCTATAATAGAAAGCTTCTGCCGTTCCTGATTTTGCTGCAGCGTCATAAGGTGCGCTTCTAAAGTTATTAGCAGTACCATTACTTCCGTGAGCGACTTGATAAAATCCTCTCTGGACCTGCTGTATCTCCCTTTCTGTTGCATCAATACGATTTAAAACTTGGGATTGGTTTTCATATAGGAGAGGTCCAACTTTATCTCTCTCTTGGCTGGGTTCACGAATTTCTTTCATGATATGTGGCTCCATGCGATAGCCTCCATTGGCAATGGTAGAAGCATACTGGACAAGTTGCATCGGTGTGTATAAATCATATTGCCCAATGGCAAAATCCATTAACATACCTGGTTTCCGTTCGTTCCCTTTAAGCCCTTCTACTTCACCTGGTAGATCTATTCCTGTTTTTACTCCTAAGCCAAACTGACTATAGTAATTTCGCATAGTATCAAATGCGTCAGGGTTAATGTTCAAAGGTTGATTAGGACGATAAGTTCCATCTGCAATTTTTATTGCTGTTTTAAACATATAGACATTAGACGAAATTTCAAGAGCTTGTATATCGCTAAGATACCTCGACCCATTAAACCAAGATTTTTTTACTGGTGTATCCTTTATCCGAATCGGTTCATCATAGAGCACATCCCCAACATTCAACGCTCCAGTCATATACCCCGTCAACACAGTAGCACCCTTTACCGCAGATCCCACTCCATACTCAGAAGTGAATGTCCCTAAAGCATAATCCTGCATCTCCGTCTTTCCATCTGCATCCTTCCCATACTTCTTTCCGACCATCGAAAGGATTTCACCTGTGTGTGGATCCATCATGACAACAAATGCCCGATCCAGGAATGGGGATTCCCAATATTGGGATGCTTGTTTGCTCAGCTCTTCTTCGACGATTTTTTCGATTTCTTTTTGAAGCTGAAGGTCAATGGTCAATACGACATCCTTGCCACTGTGACCTTCGCTGATAAGTTGTGAATCAAGAACACTTCCATTTTTTGTGATGTATTCGATTTCTTCTTTTTGTCCTTTTAGGACGTTTTCATACTGTGATTCGAAATAACTCGTACCAACACGGTCGTTCAATGCATAGCCTTGAGCTTTATATTCATTGACAAGCTCAC
Organism: Rossellomorea aquimaris; assembly: GCF_003315075.1. Taxonomy (GTDB): domain Bacteria; phylum Bacillota; class Bacilli; order Bacillales; family Bacillaceae_B; genus Rossellomorea; species Rossellomorea aquimaris_C. Next base: position 292,163 of record NZ_QNRJ01000001.1, on the reverse strand, counting down.
TTGGCAGGCCCTGCTGTGAACTTGAGACTCTTCCGAGAATCGTTCTCAACGTGCTGTCATTCACATATTTTCTTTCCCAGTCCGTGGTAACGTTCACACCAGTCAATTCTGACAGGCGTTCACTGACTCTTGCCATTTCCTCCATGGAAACATTTTTGTTTTTGATGATTTGAGGACTTAGGGCGTAACCTGTGTTAAATTCGCGGAATATCGCCAGAACTTCCTCTTCTTGTTTATTAAAGGAGTTGATGTCCTTTTTGGTTATCCTTTCGAGCTGCATCTCATAAACCTTTTTGTTTACATCATCTTTTGTAAGATCTTCATCATCTTCGAGTTTCTTCAATTCATCCTCTGACACCAATTTCTCTGCTTTTTCAGGATGACTCAATAACCAGAAATCCTTTCGATCCCGATCTGTTATTTTGTCTCGTTCCATTTCGATCAACTCTGCCAGATTTCTTGCTACCTTCAGCATATCCTCGGGCTTCGTCGTTTGTGTTCTGGTATAGGTGATTGCGTTTAAAGGTACGTTGTCCACGATTACATTCCGATACCGATCATAGACTTTTCCCCTAGGTGGTGTTCCATTATGAGATTTGACATTTTCCGTTCTTGCCACTTCCGCTTCATAATGGTTCCCCTGCACGATTTGTACAATCCCAAGACGAAGAATCAGAAGGGAGAATAGAAAAAAGACCGAAATAAAAAGTAAATTCATTCTCAATGGGACATGGGTTTTTTTCTTTTTCTTCTTTTCCTTCAATTGAATGACCCCTTCACAAACTAGTATTTTACCAAAATATGATAATGTTCTAGTCCTATTTTATAGAAATTCAGACTATATTTCTACCTCTTTATGGTATAAATTCCAATTATCACACTCTTTTGGGACATGATTCATTAATTGGAGAAAAGTATGTAGGGACGAACAGTGGAAAATACGATAATACTTATAAAAGTTCGCGAAATATGTCGAAGAAGGGTTATAGACAAGAAGGCTTCTTTTCTTTTAGAATATAGTCGTAGAAAAGGCGTAGAAAAATGAAACCAAAGCTCTCCTTATTGCGTAGAATTGGTAACTAGATGAATGAGAGGTTGAATGGCTGTTATGTTCAATAAACTGATGTGCAGGTTCGGTATTGGTGCAACAAAGATTGATTTGGTATTGAATCAGAAAGAATTTCATCCGGGAGACGTGATCAGAGGGGAATATGAACTAACCGGCGGACGAGTGGAACAGAAACTAAAAAGGATCGAGACCGACCTTTTACAGTACGATCAAAATAGTGACCGCTCATCTGTTCTTCATCAAAATACCATATTAAGCTCATCTACGATGAAAGCAAACGAACAACGCACCATTCACTTTTCGTGCAGACTTTCAGATTCATTTCCACCAAGTAGTGAAGATGTTTCTTATAAGTTCGTCACCCGACTTGTCTTTGACGATGGTGTAAACAGTGTCGACCATGACGAGTTTCGGATATTGGTATAACGATAGTATAGACTTTAGCCCTTCATATTTTAGAAGGGCTATTATGTTGAATACTTATACTTAATCCTTCCCTAACACAAATCCATCAAATAGTCTCCCGCCGTGTGGTTTTAGTACCGAGTCTACTAATCTAACAATTGCTTGTTTCTCCCCATTACTGTAAAACTGTTCGAAAGCCTCTACATATTCTTCAGCAAAGTCTTCATCATATTCCTTTAGTGATCGAACAACCCATTTCGATGCACCAATCCAGTGGCCATTTGTCCTGAGTACAAATTCGTGCAACGTTTCCCCTAATGCTCCCGCTATGAAAATACCTTCCCCTCTATTTGTTGATCCAATAAAATCATCCAATGCATCTGTAATGAAATATCTCTTCATATCGATCATCTGATTCGTCCACTTAGGAGGTCCGTCCCTCAAAAGTTTATTTGCTTCTTCTTTAAGGGTGAGAATGATGGGGTGATGGACGATAGGAATTCCTTCTGAGACCATTCTTGGCAAGGATGGGCGGGCTCGTTGACAGTCCGATTGGAAATAGTTTCGGATGGTTTTTTCGTTATGGACGAAGGCTTCTATTGGCCACCCCTGCGCGATAAGTGATTCCCGAAATTCTGAGGAAATAGTATCGTCAATGATGACAATATCTAAATCGGATGTGCTTGTCTCCTCTCCCCTTACAACGCTGCCTCCAAGAAGTGCTGCTTGACAGGTTGGAAAGTTTTCTAGTACAAAATTCGAAGCTGCTTTAATCGCTGACAGTCTTTCCTCTGGTTTTCTTACATTCATTAACAATGACTCCTTCCGATAATGTGCTAATGAGTATAGTATACTTAATTTTTCTGAGAAATAGAGGGAATCCAATCCAAATCACCTTGTTTTCTCCACTCCTTCTTTGGGAATAATGAGTTCAAAAGGAGGAATAATTTGTGAAGAAAATAAATGTATTATCAGTAATCTTTGTAAGTACTCTTTTGTTTGCAGGTTGTGGAGCGTCTGACGACAATCAAGGGGCAGATAAGGTGAAAGATGTAAATGAACCCGAATCCGAGACAACATCTGGGGATGGTACTTCAGAACAAACTGCAGCCGAAGACCTGAAGTCAGGTGTGAATGATACTCTTAAATCTGTTGAGGACTTAAATAAGACCCTTACGGATGCTTCAAGTGATGCAAAGAAGGTAAATGAACAAGGAATGATAGTTGAAGAAAAATGGGATGAGATCGAGAAGATGGTCGAGGAACAGTATCCTGAGGATTATAAGAATATAGAAGAAAGCCTGTATCCTTTAATTGCCGAAGCGAAAAAAGACGAACCTGATACGGAAACCTTAAAAGGACTGGTACAGGAAACAAAGGACAAGATGATGAAATTTCAAGAGAAGCTACAAACGTCTTAAATAAATCTAGGAGTCGAATGAGCATACTTATTCGACTCCATTTTGGTTTATGGCATTTTTCAAATCGTCCACATGTCTTAATATGTAGTCAGGCTTTTCTCTTTGTGGACATTCATACTCATACCTGTTTATCCAAAGAGTATCTAAGCCTAGTGATTTTGCCCCTAAGATGTCTGTGAAATAATTATCTCCTATAAATAGGGTTTTATCAGCAGTACTCCCGAAAATATTCAGTGCGTGTTGGAAAATTTCTTTATTTGGCTTCGGGAATCCAATTTTTTCAGAGACAATAACAGACTTTTCTGGAAATATACTGCATAGTCCAAGACGGTCCACCTTCTCAAAGGCATTAAACACAGTTCCATTTGTGACTATTCCCAACCCCACACTTTTACTCAATTCAAACAAGAATTCGTTCAACTTCTGATAAGGTCTGATACGCTCAAGGTAAGACGATTGAAATGTTTTCACGAATTTGAGAGAGAGATCCTTCTCCGCTGAAACGTTCAATTCCTTTAGAGCGTTATTAATTCTTAAAAATGAGAATTCATGAAAATTTAACTCGTTGGATGAAAACCTCGGCCATAAAAGGTGATTATGCTTTGTAAAGGTTTGGATGAATTCAGAGTGGCCGATCTCCCTTAAGGAATGAAATTGATGGATCGTATCTACTAATCCATTTTCATAAGCCTCTGAGTGATCAAACAAAGTATCATCGAGGTCAAACAAAAATAAATCATATTGTTCAAGATTTAGATGTTCCATACTAGTACACTTCCCTTACATTGTTTCAGTAAATTCTTCTTTTTCTTTTCTACGACCAATGCTATACCCAATCACCAAGCCAATAATTAGTATGAATAGATAATCCGTTTCAAATCCATTGGTGAAAAATCCGGTGATTCCCCAACCTAAAAGGGCACCGACAATTACGAAAAAAAGTGATTTCATAGGTATGCGCCTTCCTCTCTAATAGAATCCAATCATAGTAAGCAGCCCCACTCCAATGACGGTTGTCAAACCACCTGTTACGATGGCAATGAATAATATTCGTTTTTGTTTCGTTTCATACCAGATACTACATGCAACCACAAGGGTGAGGATTATTCCAAAGAACACTGCAGAGTAAGGGTTGGAAGGTGCTAATAAGTCATTCCAATTTAACCAGCTCATCTTGTCATCTCCTTAAATACTAATTTTGTTTTCCTTTAACACTAATGTTCAGGTGGTTTGTGATTTCGATCAGAATAAGCGGACTGCTTCCTGGTCCACGGTTAGCAACATGCTGAGTGTGATTTCACAAAAAGGAGAAGAATTTCAGGTATTGGGTGAAGTCTTCTTTGGTGTAGGTGAGCCGAAATGGGGTCCCAATGAAGATACGCTTGTTTACATTGCCGGGCGGTGGAAAGTCGATCACAGATGAGAATCGACACGTTTGGCTTGCTGAATAAGACGGTAACAACCCGGGGAAATGGCTTGAAAATGTCAGTGCCATCTCCATTTATAAGTAACGTTAAACATTTTTAGTTACTGGAGTGTGAGAGGTTTCTCTTATGTTCTCCACACCATGCTTTTCTAACAGTGTTAGAATTCGATCCAATTGGACCTGATTTCTAACCACTACAAATTGAGGCTGGAACCATTTATTTTTGACTTTCACTTCTAACTTAAAGCCGTAATTGATTTTGTCATCTAGGCCGTAAAGTTCGTGCCACTTAATGATTTTTTCTACTTCATACCCTTTAACCCTGCCCCACGGCACATAATAGCCGTTCAGTATTAGACCTTCAGCTAACAAATAAAAATTCCCACGGTGTTTAATTGAACTAATCAGGATGAAAAAGAGATGTATAATACTGAAAATAGATTGATGAAGCATCTCGGTCCAGTATACAACCGCTAATAAAGCAGTTAACAGGGTAATGACACCGACCGTACCCCATTTCACCCACTGATATGATTTTGTTCCCTTTGTTAAAGGCTGCATCACCTTGAACTCGCTTGGAATCACAATGCTGTTCATATCTTCTTCACTGGCTGGATACAGGCAATTGCCTGCTATTTCAGCGGCATATTTTAGGTTTAATCGAAAACGTATGAGATAAACGATTCCGATGATGAAGAAAACGATGAAGAATAAGTTAATCCACATTGTGAAGAACCCCCTTTGAAGTGAACGTGGGAAGAGTTAAGATTAGTGTTTTTTGACATCTTCCTATCCTTTTTTACGATTATATATAAAATAAGGTTTCATTTTCTTTCATTAATATTGACTTCGCACTTTCAGGATGAAACGATTTTGTTTTGCTTCGAAAAATCCTCTTTCTTCGATGGATTGATGAATTCTGAACAATGATTCATGATATTTTTCCACACTGAAATCAGGGACTTGCCAAGGAATGGCTTTCAAGTAATAGACTAATGCCCCAATATCATAAAATCGTTGGGATGAAAATTCTTCCTTAGAAAAAAGAATTTCAAAACCCTCTTCTCTCAATTGCTTATGGGCATATTCCAGGTTCCAATGCAGAAACTCTTCATTGATCGGAGCGTCGAGAGCCCTATTGATATCATTGCAGTCCTCACCACCCACCTGTTGAGTCAGAAAGATGCCTCCTGGAGATAATATCCGATTCACTTCTCCAGGAGAATAGGATTCGTGTTTGTTGATGATCAAGTCGAATTGGCTTGTTTCAAATGGAAGGTTTTCGTCCCCGTCCATACCTTCTACTCTAACGCCTAATGGCTCCAGGCATTTCTTGGCCAAAGGAAGGTTAGGGGCGTATCCTTCTGTTGCACAAACAGATGGTGGAAAGGGCTGTAGTTTAGAAAGCAGCTCTCCTCCCCCCGTACCCATATCGAGCATTGAGTTCGCATTCCGTATCAGTGGAATGACCATACTTCCATACGACCAGGAAATCATTCCAGATCCCATACGGCCGGTTTCGGTGACGAAGGAAAAATCCCATCCAGAGAAATGTTTTTCCACATCATTTAATAAACTTTCAAATAATGAAACGGTCATAGTGTTGCCCCCTTAAAAGATATAAACTTACATAATATTTTAGTAATCTTATGTATCTCTTATAGTTACTATTTTCCATTATACCGAAAAAAGCCCATGATTTGGAATTTAATTAGCTCTGATTACATAGTTACCATCTTTCACTTTGAAAATATCCTAGTAATATTTACTATATGTTGATTTTATGGGATTATCGGAAAGGTGGTAACAACTACCTGTTTCAAAATTAACAGAATTATATTTCAATAGAACTATGAAAACTTTAAAACTTTTATCTATCTTATTGTTGTCTGTCACTTTTGTCATTGGTTTTGGTCAAGCTTCTCAGGTTTCCGCAGCAGGTACGTATACTGTGAGCTATGGAGACACAATGTGGAAGATTGCCGTAAAGCATCAGGTTGGTGTATCAGAGTTGATATCGGCGAACCCGAATGTCAGCAACCCGAATATGATTTATCCTGGACAAACCCTTAACATACCAGGAGCAAACCACACTGCTGAAAGTTATACATACGAAGTGGTGAAGCTGCTAAACCAGGAACGATCAAAAGTTGGTTTACCTCCACTGAAGGAAAATTGGGAATTATCACGTGTGGCACGTTACAAGTCAGAAGACATGATTGCGAAGAACTATTTCAGCCACACATCCCCAACTTACGGTTCTCCTTTCCAAATGATGAAGGATTTCGGAATTTCCTATCAAGCAGCAGGTGAAAACATTGCCGCAGGGCAAAGGACACCTGCTGAAGTAGTGGAAGCATGGATGAACAGCGAAGGACACAGAAAAAATATCCTTTCTCCGACATATACAGAAATCGGAATAGGTTATGTGAAGGGTGGGTCGTACGGTCATTATTGGACGCAAATGTTTATAAAGAGATAAAGCAAGGAGACCCTCGATAGTCGAGGGTCTCTCTCTATTTTTTACAACTTTTCAGCAGAGCAATACGATGAAGTTCTCACAGATAAAATTAATAGATTTCCTGAACGACTTCTAAAATAACTGTGAAACGTGTGTCCCCTAATGGAATGACATTTTGAATGAAAACATTGTGAGAGCCCGTTTCAGTTCTTTTGGTATCAACAAGGTTTTGTAAGGTTGCTGATAATGAATCAGTAACCTCAATATCGATAAAAAATTGTTCTTTCATTCTTTTTCCTCCTCTATTCTTACTTCTATATGCTCTCATACGAATTTAAAGGGAATATAGTTTCATTTTTAAAAGAAATAAAAAAGAGCCAACCGCAGTCGACTCTTTCTTACTATTAGAAAGTTTGTGCTAAATCCTTTGCTCTTGCAATCGCATTTGCTTTGATTTCTTCAGCTTTGTCAGGCATTGCTGCATGTCCTTCAACGAATAAGCCTTCGAATGAAGGAACTCCATAGAATTGCATCATCACATCAAGATAGCGGTGCCCCATTTCCATTGCTGCAGCTGGGCCTTCAGAGTAAATGCCTCCGCGAGCTTGAATATGAAGAGCTTTTTTGTCAGTTAATAGCCCAACAGGTCCCTGTTCTGTATATTTAAATGCCTTCCCGGCAACGGACACTGAATCAATATATGCCTTCATTGCTGGAGGGAAGGAGAAGTTCCAGAATGGAGTAACGAAGATATATTTATCAGCTTCAACAAATTGATCTGATAATTCACCAAGTCGGCCAACTTTTGCCTGTTCTTCTTGTGAAAGCTCTTCAAATCCTTGCCCGGATTGCAATTTTCCCCAGCCACTGAATACGTCAGCGTCAATTTGTGGAATGTTTTCTTTGTATAAGTCTACATTCACAACTTCGTGAGTTGGATTTGACACTTTATATGTGTCAATAAATGCTTTTCCTACTGCCATGCTGTAGGATTGTGTATCATCATGCGGATGTGCTGTAATGTATAAAACCTTTGTCATGTTGAATCGTCCCTTTCTGATTGTGAATTTCTTCATCCAGTTCAATGATACCAACTTGATTGCCTCGAACTGAAATATTTTTAATTCGAGATTAATATTATAGGATATTTTCTTTAATATCAAATATAAAGCTTCAACATAAAAAAAATAAGGAATTAGTCATAGAAATTAGACTAATTCCTCCTTATTATCCTCATTAAGGATTGGGATATGTTTTTTGAAGAAAGTTCACAGATTGATTAATCAACTGTTTCAACACGTCTTGATCGATATCTGCTACTTTGTTTATGTACACGCAAGCTTTTCCTGTTGTATGTTTACCGAATGAATCCAATACCTTTTCCCTCTCTGGGTCCCCTGGGGCAAAATATAGACTTGTTTTCGCTTTCCTCGGTGAAAATCCGACTAACGGTGCATCCCCTTCGTGCCCGGTTTTATATTTGTAATGATAAGAACCGAACCCGATAATACTCGGTCCCCACATTTTCGCTTCAAACCCGGTCGTCTCTGTGAAAATATCCAATAGTTTATAGGCATCCTCGCGTTTTTTTTCGTTCTCTACTGCTTCGATAAATTCAATTACACTGCTGTCATTTTGTTTTGTTTTCAATTCATACATCCGACTGCCCCTTTCTGATTCTCACATTTTATTCTACCCACATATTTCTCTATTTTACAGCTCGATTCCTGCATCCATCGTTAAGTTAAGAATTTAATATAAACGGAATTGGTTAACACCAAATAATTGAAACCATATCAATATAAAATCGTAAATATACTATCTATAAACTGAGTGGAGGAAAGTGCATGGGAATCCTGATTGGGATTCAACTAATTGTTATAGTTCTTTTTTCATTATTAGGATGGGCGATTCGAGTAAAAAAAAATTATTGGCTGATTTCGGGATATGTGACACGAAATAAGAAAGAACAAGAAGAGTTGATTAAAAATGGCTATCCTCATAAGACCGGGTCGTTAATGATTTATACTGCGGTCGGAATGCTTATCCTTCTTCCCCTTGTTTTCACCTCTTTTCCATTTGTAATAGAAGTTCAATTTGGCTTTATGCTTGTCTTTTTAATGGGTGGTTTCATATATCTTTCCAAATTTGAGGTTTCAGGGAAAAGGAAAAGAAGTTTTTGGATTAGTTCTACATTGTTTGTGGTTGTTTTAGGATTTGTGAGTGTGCTCACTTTTCTCGGGTATGAAAAATATGATCTGATTGTTAAAGATGAGGAATTTGAAGTCACTGGTTTGTATGGAGAAGTGTGGCCGCTTGAAGAGGTTGAAGAGGTTGAGTTAATGCAAGATATGCCTGAAGTCACCTGGAAAATTAACGGATTCGGTCTTTCCACCATGTTAACGGATTCGGTCTTTCCACCATGTCTAAAGGACAATTCAAAGTGAAAGGTTATGGGAAAAGCTTGTTGTTTATACACAAGGAAGCTCCTTTTATTTATATCCGGGTGAATGATCAACATATCTTTTTGAATGGTGGAAACCCTGGGGAAACCAAGGAGTGGTATGAAGAGTTGAGTGAAAACATTGACTAGGTAACGGGACATAAAATCTCGCCACTTCACCCCGAGATCCAAATTCATTGACAACTCTCCACCCATCGATTATGATAGTCTCATAATTTAATATTCTCCTAAAGGGGAGTAGCTGTAACAGTAAAGTCGTCATTACAGAGTGTTTCACTCTCGGCTTTATTGACAACCATGTTGTTAGCGAGACCTTTACCAGTTGGTGAAGGTTTATATATGTCTAAAAAGACCTTTACCAATTCCGGTAAAGGTCTTTTTCTATATCACTCTATTTTGAAAGGAAGTAATCGACAATGAAAAAATTAAAAACAAACCTCTCTCAACTAATAGAACAAAACAAAAATGAAATATTAAACAATAAAAATGAGATGAACAGAATCGAAGCTAAAATAGATAATAAATATACTTCAACAAAAAAGGAGAATGCCTAATGATTTTACGTAAATATATGTCCCTCTTTGGTATAGGCTCTGCCAAGATTGATCTGGTTTTACCTAAAAACTCGTTCAAGCAAGGAGAACTTTTACAAGGATACTTCTTTTTAGAAGGGGGTATTATCGAACAAAAGCTGAGGCGGGTGGAATGTGACTTGGTGATGCTTGATAATAATGGAAAGGAAGAAAAAATCATTGATTCAACTACCGTTTTAAAATCTGATAGCATTAAGGCAGAGGAACGAAACAAATTATCCTTCACCTACCGGATTCCTAAATCTCTGCCATACTCTGAAGAAAACGGGGTTCGCTACCTTTTTAAAACAAAACTGACGTTCGATCAGGGCGTAGAAAGCCTGGATGAGGATTACATTACAATCGATTGAAGCCAGGCTCCTTATTGGGGAGCCTGGCTTCATATGTATTAATTATTTATTCTTGATTTCCTCGAGAAGCTTAATCATTCTTTCGTTTTGCTCAATCATGGTTTGATTTTGCTTTCTGAATTTGGTGAAATCAAATGAAAAGATTAATAGAAAAATGGCTAAAAAGATAACCACTCTATGACCTCCCCTATCTTCTTGGTTTATAGTAAACAATCTCCGGGTCCCCCGGGTCCAGGTTTTCGATCTTTCCACTTTGAGAATAACCGTTTACTTGAAAGGTTTTTTGCATATTCCGATTTGATTGATTAGTGGACGAGAATATTTTATCTGACGGAGAAATTTCTTCAACATGTTTCAATAGTAAAGAGGCATTGCCCTTCCTTCTTTCCTCTGGTGAAACAATGATGAGAGAGACAAAAGTGTTTCCGAAAAAGTGGTTGTTGAATATTAGAAACCCGGCAGTAGTCTCCCTCTCTCTAACGACTAAACATCTCTTTTCCAGTATCGCCTCCTTGATATGCCCGTGTCTGTTTTCGTTTCCAATCACTTGACAATCAATTTGTACAAGAGATTCCAAATCGTCTATTTGTGCATATCTTACGATTCTCATAGCGCTCCTACTTTCTTCTCTTTAAAAATATGGACAGGAATACGATGATCAGGATTAGTACAATCATTCCAATGATTAGTATTCCGGCGTTTCCTATTGAAAAATAACTGTCATCATAACGGTATATTTCATTTGATGCAGTCAAATTGCATGTCCTTCTTTTCATAGAAAAAGGCACCGGATTGGAGTGGTGCCCTTTGTTTGAACTTAAAGAGTCTTAGACATTAAGACATTAGTCACTTCGAACCCTGTATTCTGGTACAAGGAAAGAGCCACTTTGTTATGACCAAAAACATGCAGGGATATTTTTGATATATCTTTTTCCCTTGCAAATGAGTCCAGGGACTTTAAGGCTTCTTTTCCATATCCCTTCCCTCTTTTGCTTTCATGAATCTTAATATCATAGATGAATGCTTCTTTACCGTCCTCTTGTACGTTAATCCATAAAGTCCCTACGTCTTCTTGGTTTTTATCATCCAATAAAGTAAATAAATAATGATCCTTTGACTCCAGTCCATCCGGGAGTAATTGATTAAATTCGTTTTCAGCCTGCTCTAATGAAGTTTCTTTTTGGAAGTTACCGGCTTTCGTCTTTTCCTCTGCGTACTCTTTAATGGATTCTTGAATCCATAGAGTATATTCGCAGTCTTGCATTGGTTGTAATCGAATCATTGAATGAGTGCCTCCTCTTTTTTTTCTATTTCCAGCGGTTCCTGATTTCACTCACTACAGTCTCAGGACGGTCCCAATGCAGTAGATGAGTGGTTTCGGGAATCGACTTTACCTCACCCCTGGTTTTTTCCTTGAAAATGGCCGCGGTCTTATTTCGGCTTTCCTCCATGCTTTGAGGAAGAGTAGCTTTTAATAATAAAATGGAACTGTCCAGCATATGATAGATGTCCTCTGTTTCATCCTTGTGCATGGCCCTTATGATGTGACCGGCAGTACTACCACGTGCATGCCAATAATATCGGTTATCTTTATAAAGACATAGATCTTTCGCAGCCTCCATCTTAATGGGGTTCCAGTTTAATGTTTCACTTTTGACGAGGGCCAGGAAGTCTTCCCATGATTCCCAAACCTGTTCAAAGTCTTTGTTATAAAAATCGACTTCCTCTTCTACGGTTTGGTTCGAATGACGTTTCCCCTGGTAGCCTCCATCAATTAATATGATATCGCGTACCCTTTTGGGGTATTTTGCAGCGTAGTAAAGAGCGACAAAGCTCCCCCATGAATGAGATAAGAAGTAAAAAGAATCTATTTCAAGAAGTTCAATTACTTCATTTATCCAATCTGCCATTTTAGCCATTTCATAGTCTTCACCTTTATCAAAAGGAGGGGTTTTACCATGGCCAGGTGCATCAATTGAAATGATCCTGTAATCCTCTTTTAATTCCTCTGCCGCTTCCATAAAACTGAGACTGGTACTTCCAAGTCCATGCAGGCAAAAGATTACGGGATCAGTAGTGGCTCCCCATTCTGTAATATGAATGTCCAGGTTCCGGTGCTGAATAAAATAACGCTTCAAAGGTGTTCATCTCCTATGTGTTGCGAATGTCGTCACGAACAAAAAAACAGAAGGAAGCGAGTTATTCGCCTCCTCCTCCACCTCCACAATCCCCACCGCCAAACCCGGTGTCGCAGCTGCCTGCTGAATCATGCCCTCCGTCATAAGGACCATAATAGCCCCCATCCCCACTTCTGTAGGCTCTCTTTGATGAATCGGAAAGATTTAAAGCAATGATTGTAAAGACAATTGGGATTAGTATAATGAATAATATTCCTGTCAAGTTCATCACCTCTTGCTATTGTATACGGTTTTGATTTACAGAAGGTTTCAGATTATTTAGAATTGATTCGGGGTGGACTTTGAATGAACAAATGGGAACAGCGTTTATCCAGCTCAGATAAAAAAAGCTCCTTTTCCCGAGGTGATATCTTAACACTCCCCCATAACCCGGTTCGGTAATAGATCTCAAGGGCATCCCTGGAAGACAGGATTCTGTATCCAGTGGAAATATCCCGGGTAGCTCTCACTCTGGTAAGATCACCATAGAAAATTCGGCTCCTGAACGGACCTCCTTTTATATATAGGTAGTCTTCGCACAATTCATAATGCTGAAAGAATCCTGTCCATATTATGATGCCTGCTGAAAAAGCGTATAAGCTTACCACGACTATGATATTTAATATGGAGGGACGACCTATTAAAATAAGTGGAATCAAATATACAATAGAGATAAGAAGCAACGATATGGAAATCACAGAAATAAAAAATCGATCAACCTTAGAACGAAATTTCATTATATGTTCATCTCCTTATTTACTGTTTTTTGAGTTTCAGCATGTTTGGAATGTCCAAATTGGTTCACCCAGGGAATCCAAAGATTATACGAATATGCCAGAATTAATCTGATTACCGGCATAGAATGTACTATTCTTCTAGTTTACCATTATCATCCAATACTTTCACGCGATAGTAAAGTATTTTATCAGAAAGCAACATCCCTCCTCATAGAAATTCTTTGTGAAGGGATGTTGCTTTTATTAAGAGGAAGCCGTTACACTCTCATCTGCCAATCCTACTTCCTCTGGATTAAGCTTTGAGGTGTGTGGAAGGGAACGTAAAGTTTTGTTTAAGATCCATACGAGGGAAATAAATAAAATCCCACCAGCACTCCCGATATAGACAGACGTGCTACTGAATATTTCAGCAAGATAGCCGCCAATAAGGGATCCGAACGGCATGGCCATTGCCCCTAAAGATGATGTGACAGAGAAAATCCTTCCAAGCAGATGCTGTGGAACGATTGATTGAAGAGCGGCCCCTATGATGACATTGGTGGCACCAATGGGAATCCATGATAAGCCGAATAATATAATGCTTAAGCTATTGATAGGAATAAAACCTGAAATCATCCAAGTAGTGCCACCCAAGAAGAATAATACAATCGTAAGCTTTCCTAATGGATAGCGCTCAAACCAGGTTGCTCCAATGGCTCCGATCAATGCACCTCCTGAAATGGCTGCTAAATATAGACCATATAATTCTGAGCCACCTCTGTCATCAGCAAATGCCGGCAAAATGGCATAGATGGACCCGATGGCAAAATTTGCTACGATTGAACCCAATAAAAATTTTGCGAGATGGGATTTGAATACGATTGAAAAACCTTCTATTAGATCTTTCTTGTATTCTGCAAAGGCTACGCCTACAGTTTGTTTTTCTTTTGATTTCGTTTCGGATTTCATTTTGAGAAGACTGAACAAAATGGCTGCTGCAATAAACGTGACAACGTCGATCATATAGAGTGTAATGGCGCCAACTATGGTGATGAAGATTCCGGCAAGGGCATTGAAGGCAAGATCCACCCCCTGAAAGGCAAAGGAAAACAGGGAATTACTTTTGACAAGTTGATCTTTTCTAACGATTCGTGGAAGGATGGCTGCCTGCCCAGGGTAGGTGAATTGGTTAAGAGCAGAAATGATCGGCATGAGGATGAGTATGAACGAAACAGTTAAAAACCCCATAAAATGTGCCAATGGTATTAACATTACCAGGATTGCTTGAATGATTTGGGTTCTGACCAGCATTTTCTGAATCGGCCATTTATCAACCAGAGGACCTACAAGAAACTGTAATGTTCCGGGCAATAAGGTAAGGAATCCGGCTAACCCTGTGTAAAAGACACTTCCTCCCAGCTCATAAACAAGCCACATGGCAGCCACATAATAGATACTATCCCCCATATTCGTCACCAATCTCCCAAAGAACAATGGGGCAAAATTACGGTTTTTCATTAATAATTCTTTCATACTAATTCTCTCCTTCAGACTGTAAATTTTTTTTAACCGTCTAAGCAAAAAAAATATTCCTAATCAGTAAAATAAATTTTACCGTTAGTCTAAAAAAAACCATTAACGGTCTTTTTCTTCTTTCATTACTCTCTTTTCATACTCAGATTCATCAACTTGGAATCCAAAAGCTGTGAGATAATAATAGTTGGCGTCAGGATTCGATTTATTATCTTTTGCGATGTTTTGATATTCTTTTATTAGTTTTAAATATCCATCAATAAACGACTTGAATTGTTCTTCTGTCACTTTTAGTTCTAAGGAAGTAGCAAGAATATTCCATTCAGACGGATCTTCGGGGCCGGCATGCTCAAAGGCTTCTGGTGGTGCTGATAATACTCTTGCCATTGTTCTGTCAAGCATTCCATACATCAAATGCCTCTTCGTTTCTGTAATTTCTTCTTTATGCGGAAGCATGCTTGAATCTGGATAAAAACCACTGGCAACGGACTGATAAAATTTTTGGACGATACCGTTCTTTTCTTCCGTTTTAACAATTTCAATCAAACCGAGCTTCTCTAATTCTTTTAAATGATAATGAATGCGAGCTCTGGAGAGATCGAGAATTTCTGATAACTGTTGACCGGTATAGGGCTTTTCAACTAAACGAATCATAAGTTTGACTCGAAACGGATCGCTGAGTGCTTTGAGTTGATCATATTCTTTAATGATGAACATTGGTTTCATTTTGTATCACCTGTTATGTGGATTCACACGGTAAAATTATTTTTACCGTGTGAATGAATTTTAACATCAATTGGTTATTTTATGCAATAGTTATTTTGCCTAATTTTCAAATTAATTGAATTTTTTATGTTTGGGAAACGTACTTTTAGCCGGACAGACTCAACTGAATTTTTAGTGCTGGATTCGTGATTACTAATTCATTCAGGAGTTCTTAATTGCAACTTATAAAAAGTATAAGTAAATCCTTCTACCTTTTAATTCGGTTCCACATGTACATGCACATCGTACACTTTATGCTTCTTCATCAATTTTTCCTCTACAACGCTTGAAATGTCATGTGCCTGTTTAATATCCAGTGTTGACCTTACTAAAATAACCACATCCACGACAGTGTTGTTACCGTAGTTTCTCGCGCGTATATCCTTAACCCCTTTTACACCCGGTATGGTTTGAATGGTCTCTTCATAGGCTTGAATCAATTGTTCATCAAATCCGTCTGTTAAATAGTGTGAAGCTTCCCGGAAAATATTCCATGCGGTTTTACAAATTAAAAGACCTACAAAAACGGCCGTCAGAGGGTCTAACCAAGGAAGATAGAATTGAGCCCCAAGAATTCCGACTACAGTTCCGATACTCACCCATGCGTCTGAAAGATTATCCTTTGCAGCAGCCATGAGGGATTGGCTGTTTATTTTTTCAGCCAATCTTTTGTTATATCGATAAACCAGGTACATGACGATAGCTGCACCCACCCCTGCCCATGCTGAAAGAAGGTCAGGTGATTGAGTTTTCCCATCAAATACAGACTGTATAGCATTATATAGTACTTGAAGCCCTACAATCATCATGATGAATGAGGCAATTAGAGACGCAACGCTTTCTGCTTTCCAGTGACCATAGGGATGATCCTGATCTGCAGGCTTTCTGGAATATTTCAGTCCAATAAGTACAGCGACAGAAGCCACAATGTCTGTCGCGTTGTTCAAGCCGTCTGCCTGCAATGCTTCTGAATGGGCCGATGTGCCAATGATAAACTTTATTATGGATAATACGATGTATGCAAGGATACTGATGATAGCTCCGCGTTCACCTAATTTTAACTGCTTATATTTTTCTTGATTCACTGGTTAAATCCTCCACACTTTAATTGTGTTTATCATATCAATCCGCATTCATGTGGGTCTATAGCAACCTTCTTTAGTTCAGCTATCTTATTGTGAACAGGTTAAAAATGTTTTGTTGAGCAAACTTTTATGAACTTATAAAAAATAGGACAGCGAGTGCTGTCCTATTTGGTCTTGGAATTGTTGTGACCTATGAATCTTTCGTTATTAATCTACAATATCCGCTGAAAAACTAGGCTTCGTTAAGCCTGCTTCTTCATAAACTGCGGCCATTTTTTCTTCAAACGCAGCGAATTGTTCATCTGATTCTGTATATTCCGCGTTTGCTTCATCCGAAAGGTTAGCAGCTCTAGTTTCATAAGATTTTGCAAGATCATCCAAAGCCCCTTGTATTTCTTCGTTTTTAGCATCAAGTGCAGCAGGAACTTCAAGAGCATGAACGTCTTCTGCTACGGTTTTAGCTGCAGCTTCTGCATCAGTTTTAAGTTTTGCAATTTCTTCATCAGAAGGTTTTTCTTCTTCCTTTGCTTTAGCAGCTTCAAAGAGATAAATAGCCGAATCATTCGCATTTACTGTGTTGATGATCTCCATTTGATAATCTAATAAAGCGCTTTTCATTTCCATCTCATCTGATTTAGTTGTTTCTTCTGTTGCTTCAGTGTTCGTTTCATTGTCTGTTTCCTCTGTACTACCTTCATCACTGCTGCAGGCAGCAATAAATAAACTCATAGATAACAAGATAAATGGTACCAATAATTTTTTCATCGATATTTCCTCCCCTTTTTTTATGAGTCACTCCAATTACATATATTACCTTAATTGATTTGATATGTAAACATATGGATATTGAATTGTATTATTTGTAAATAACTCAATTTTTGTCGGAATTCTTAGTTACCATAACATTATTATAGTCAGTTATTTCAATCTATGACCTAATTTATAGTAAGAGATAAAGAGATAACCTGATTTACATAAAAAATCTAAAACTCATTCTAAATTCACCCTATTCTCAACCTGAATGAATTAATATTAAATTTTTGGTTACGATGATTATTAACAAAAGTCATATCGGGGGTGCTTTTCTTGGTTAAAAAAGAGTGTTCATGTGAACGCTGCACATGCAAGACGAAAAAAGAATGTGATTGTCCCTGCTGTTGCGAAAAATAATACAAGCCCCTAAACTCCAACCGAGCTTAGGGGCCAATTATTTTTTACACGCTTACACTTACACCAACAATTTCATCGAAATATTGTACCGATTTCATTTCCTCGTCAATCCATTCGGTTTGTTTCCATGTATGCTCGATAAACACCTCAGCGATCATTCGCTTCCTACCTCCACCCATTGTATGGGCATCCTTAAGTGCGATGACACTTTCGAATATATTGGCCATTAACACAGCGATTCGTTTTGAATGATACGTTTGCGTGTCGATGTCCCCCAATGCTACTTTTTCCAATAATTGTTCTAGTTTTACGATACCTTCTGTAACTGGGGTGCTAAACAACAGGAGCTCTTCTGGCAAATTGGATAACTCTTCTTTCATTTTGACCAAAAAGTACTCATGAGCCCGGTGCTTATTCATTAATCTCAGTACTTCAAGTCCTAGAATATTTGCTGTTCCTTCCCACACCGTCAATACCTGGGCATCCCTAAGTAAGCGAGGCAAAACAAAATCCTCGATATAGCCATTTCCTCCGTGCATTTCAATGGCTTC
Organism: Rossellomorea aquimaris; assembly: GCF_003315075.1. Lineage (GTDB taxonomy): Bacteria > Bacillota > Bacilli > Bacillales > Bacillaceae_B > Rossellomorea > Rossellomorea aquimaris_C. The sequence continues at coordinate 273,977 of NZ_QNRJ01000001.1, read as the reverse complement.
GTGTGAGAAATGAATCGCTTGTTCTGCTGATTCCTTTTTCAAAATGGCAATAAGTAATCTGTTTAGGATCATTTCTTCTTCTGACGTCGGGGTATCGTCTGAAACGACACGATCAAACAGGTGGACGAGATGAAATACTGCACTTGTTTCTACCTCTTGCTTGGCTGCAAGACGAGAGAGTGTCTCTTTGATCATCGGATATTGAGTCAACGGTTGCCCAAATGCTTCCCGATAGAAGGCATAATTCCGAGCTTCCATGTAGGCTCTCCTCATAATGCCAATCGAGGCAATCGCATTACAGACACGGGATAAATTGAGGGCTTCCATCATATAGTAGATGCCCCGGTTCGGTTCTCCTACAAGATAAGCGTCTGCTCCTTCAAATTCTACTTCAGCTGACGGCACCGCTCGGACACCTAATTTATCTTTCAATCTTCGAATACGAATTCCGTTCAGTGAGCCATCATTTTTTCGCCATGGAACCGCAAATAAGCTGAGTCCCTTTGTTCCGTTGCCAGCGCCTTCTATTCGGGCAAGCACCATGGCCACTCCGCACATTCCTGAGTTAGAGGCAAAGTACTTTTCACCCCAAAGCTGATAGGAATCACCATTTTTAATCGCTTTTGTATCATTGGCGCCAACATCTGACCCTCCTTGCCGTTCCGTTAAGAATGTAGCTCCCTCAAATAATTCCACTTCACCTGTTGAGAGCACATGGGGCAGAAATCTTTTTTTCACCTGATCCGAACCATACTTTTCTAGAAGCAAAGCAGTAGCCATGGATAAAGTGACCGGGCAATAAAATCCAGGTTCTGTTTGAGATAAGAGATAGCCTTGTGCATAGGAATACACATAGTTCCCTTTGCGACCGAATGCAGGAATGTCTTTATGGATATATCCGACAATCCCCCTGTTATATGTTTGTTCAACTGTTTTCTTATAGCCCTCATTCACCCAGATTTCTGAGATTTCTTCTCCTAGTCGGTTGTATTTGATAAGCCTTGGCTGTCCTTCACGATCAGTGTGTACCGCTCGATCATCAATTTCCCCTGCACACAATTCACCGAATGCGTCCAGCTCTTGGTCAGCCCAGCCGAAAAAATCTTTGTCCAGATATTGCTTCATGAGTTCCTTGAAATGAGGGTCTTCACGATAGAAGTTTTCAATTTTTTTCATGATTTCACCTCCTGTATTTCGTCGCGCAATACTTGTTTCAAAATCTTACCTGTTGCATTACGCGGTAGTGTCGGAATTCCTTCATATAGTTTCGGGATTTTGTAGCTTGCCAGTTTTCCAGTTAGATAAGCTTTACATTCCTGGTCAAGTTTTTCTCCATCCAGGGAACTTACAACATATGCTTTTACGGTCTCCCCCCACTCTGGATGAGGGACACCGACTACTGCCACCTCAGAAATAGCTGGATGCTGGACCAATTGCTCTTCAATCTCTTTAGGATAGACATTAACGCCACCTGAAATGATCATGTCCTTCTTCCGGTCGACCACCCAGATGTATCCGTCTTCATCCACCCTCGCGAGGTCCCCAGTTTTCAGCCAACCGTTCATGTAAGTCTCTTTTGTCTTTTCCGGGTCTTTGTAATATTCTTTCATATTTCCTTCTCCGTAAAGGAGTATTTCTCCTACCTCATGGACCCCGGCCGGCTCTCCCTCTTCATTGGCGATGATGATGTCGGTCCCCAGAGCTCCTCTCTTGCCGATGCTTCCCCCTTTTTCAAGGTGTTCATCCGCGGTTAATAAAGTCCCGCTTGGGCCAGCTTCAGTTAGTCCGTATACACAATGGAGGAGGTCCGTCCCTAATTTTTCTTTAATAATATTTATCTCTTCGGATGATACGGGTGCTCCTCCGTAGACCCAGTATTTCATTGAGGTGAGGTTATGGCTCTTGATGTTTGGCATTTTGGCAGTGAATAGGTAGGCAACCGGTGCTCCGAAGAAGTGGGTAATCCGCTCTTGATCGACAAGCTTGAGCAAACTCTCTGGTGTGAAGGTTGGTGATAAGATATGGGTACTTCCCACATATGTGCCTGCAACCAGGAAAAGGTGAAGTGGTGCAGAGTGACTGAGAGGCATCATATGAAGTATTCTACTCTCTGGCTTCATTGCAAATTCAACACACATCATCGTGGATACAGTAAGTATGTTTCGATACGTGAACAGGACGCCTTTGGGCTGACCCGTAGTGCCGGATGTATAAAGGATTGTCGCTTCATCATCTTCGGTTAATCGACAATCGATTTCATCTGTTCTTCCTTCTTTTAATAAAGTTTCAAAGGATTCCCATGAATCTTGGGCATTTCCTGTTTTCACGCACAATAGGTCATCGGTTTTTAGATCCCTACAGGTCTCCCATAACCATTCGTGAACGAGAATGGCTTTCGCATCGCTGTGATCCACTATGTATTGAAGCTCTCCTTGTGTCAGTTTCGCATTGACAGGGACAATGATCGCGCCTAGCCGGAGAACGGCAAAGTAGCCGATCACAAATTCCTTCGTGTTTGGCATAAATAACACCACTTTATCTCCAAGGCCGATACCGCGATGATGTAAACTAGAAGCAAATTGATTAACTGCTTCATTAAGTTCTTGGTACGTCAACTCTTTTCCCTCTGTTACTATTGCTTGATGTGTAGGATATTTACGGGCATTTCGTGACAATAAACGTGAAATATTCACTCTGAAGTCTCCCCTGTCTCATTTAATTTTTTGATAAACTCATTCCTCAGTTCTTCCATTTCCGTTCTCATGGCTTCAAGCTCTTCAATAAAGGTTGTCACTTCCTCGATTCGTTTGGTTCCATATTCAATCGTGCGTTCTAATTGCTTCCTTCCGGTTCTGTCCTGATCAAATAATTGGATCATTTCTTTGATTTCATCCAAGGAGAAGCCGAATCGTTTTCCCCTGAATATCAATTTCAATTTCGTGATATCACTCTTCGAATAGATCCTCCTTCCTGACTCGCTCCTTGACGGTTGCAACAGATTAAGCTCCTCATAATACCTTATCGTACGTGTCGTTACGTTAAATTCCTTTGCCAGCTGAGTTATCGTGTATGTCATGGTAATCATCTCTTTGTTAGAAAATTTTGATACTTCAAGTTTACCATTGACGTTAACGTAAAGTTCAACCTGTTTTAAAAAAGTTTTTGGTTCTTTGGGAGGGGTATCATTACACATAATCTGAGTGCTGTTTTCCATATACTAGTATTAAATATTGCCGAGGTGGTGGATGAATCATGCAGAAGGTATTGTTATTTGCGGATATAGGAATCGATGATACGATTGCCTTGATCTATTCCTATCTGAGTGAAGAGATTGAACTTGTCGGGGTCGTAGCTGATTATGGAAATGTCCCCAGATCCCTTGCTGTGGCAAGTGTTCACTACCTCATGAAACTGTTGAACCTTAAAGATCAGATTCCGATTATTGGTGGAGCAGAGGTTCCGATGACTGCAGAGCAGCCTAAATTCTATCCTGAAATACACGGAGAATATGGACTTGGACCAATTAAGCCTGGTCTGTATGAAGGAATTATTGAAAATTTCTTTGAGATTATTAGATTGATTGAGAAATATGGGGATGAACTGATCATTGTAAACATTGGAAGGCTGACGTCCCTTGCGAATATGTTCATCTTATACCAGACTCTTATGAACAAAGTAAAAAAGATTTATATTATGGGGGGAGCGTTCTGGGTACCTGGAAATGTAACGGCGGTATCCGAAGCAAACTTTCATTCTGATCCAATTGCAGTTAAAATTGTTTTGACATATGCGAATAATCTTACCATCATCCCTTTAAACGTAACTGACCATGCGATTGTAACCCCTGAAATGGTTGATTACATCGAGTATAAAGGTCGATCGAAGCTTGTTAAGCCCCTGTTGGACTATTACTATGGTTTTTATAAGAAGCGAAATCCATTGATTAAAGGAAGCCCTGTACATGATGCTATCACCCTCATGTCAGCAGTTAATGATGACATGTTCAGGTTTCTAAATCTCCCCGTTCATATAGTGACTTCCAGCACTGGCATCCACCGTGGACAAAGCATTGCTGATATCAGACCGTATATTCAGTTTGAAGAAACAGCAAAAAAGCATCGGATTGCCTTTTCGTTCGAGTATGAGATGTTTTTCGCACGATTTATGAATGTGATGACCGGGGAATCATTTGAGAGAAAAAAGGAATGATCTCTTCAGAAAGAGGTCATTCCTTTTAGGATTTTATCAGGTGTTTACTTCAGGCAGTGCATATGATAACTTCTTCATTTCGTACACCCCCTACCAACTTACAATAAGCTAAATGGATTAAAGTCCTAATTCTTTTTTTATGGATTCCAATGTTTTTCCATTCCAAGAATCGGTAGGTGCTGGTGGATTCGTTGCGTCTTCGTTTTGCTGCAAATAGTTCTTCTCAACAAAGCTCAAGTCTTTTTCATTCACTACTGTGTCAAAATTGATATCTGCCGCACGCTCATCAGTACCCCAGGCTTCCTGAATCGCAATAGCGTCATGGATGTCGATTACATGGTCTTGGTTTACATCCCCGCCTACTAAACTTATGCCGATAGTATCTGATTTACCGTATAATGTCCCTTTGTATTCAAACCCAAATGCTTTATCGTATTTTGTAATAAAATGTCCTGGAACATTTACTTCAAATGTATAGGCATCATTACTTAACGGTAGAGGCTCAATTTCAAAACGTGCATTCCCATTAAACAAGTCGGAAGCATTAAGTTCATACCCAGAAGGATTTGTTACCTTAATTGAAGCTCCTACTTTTGCCCAGTCTCTGTATCCAGCAAAACCTCCACTTTCAACAAGATAACCTTCTGGTATCAAGTTTCCTTGAACGCGGTTAAATCTAGGTTTTAGATTGTAGCGATTACCGGCACTGAGCAAGGTCTGCTCTTCATTGTTTTCATTGATGATCTTAGCTGTAGGTTTGATGAATCCAATAGGATAGAATAGTTCGTCTTGGACTTTTACTTTTACATCAACCACTTCTATTTGGTCAAATGCTTTATTTTCATCGAATTTCACTTTCACTTGATTTCCATCCACTTCAATGGATGCATAATCCTCTACTTCATTTGTTAAGGCAGCTTCAACAAGGTATACATGTTGTATTCCTGAATTATCAAACGACCAGGTCGCTTCTTTCACCCCATCAAGATTATCTAACACGAGTGAAGCAGTTAAAATATCTCCTGATCTCGCAGTTTCTACATTGTGTTTTGCATACGTAACAGGAGTACCTTCTTTCAGGAAGAAGTATTCCTTCCATTTCGCCTGATTCCCAGCGGCGTCATAACCAATCAGATTGAATGAAAGGGATTTAGTTTTTTCGTTCATCTCTACTTCTTCATTCCATTTCCCATTCTTATCCATATAGATAGGACCGTTAGGGAATGGAGCTCCATAGGTGTAAACCGCGAAATTGGACGATTGATCAATATCCAATCCGGCATTTTGCATAGCTTCAACGTTAGGATCTGTCACTTCCATTTCAAATGGCACTGTTTGTTGTCCAGGCTTGTATTCAATGAAAGGAGATTCACTGTCGAGTGAACTTTTCACTTCGGGAGCTTCAATATCAATGAACAAATCATGCATAATGATTTTCTGTTTTCCGCTTGGTAAGGTTGAAATGAATTTCAGTTTATAATGACCAGGTTGGGCAATACTCGTTTCCGATGCAACGGGATCCTTTTTATCCCCCGTGAATTTATAGTAGTTGCCGTTAAAGGCTTGTAAGAAATAATCACGGTTGTCTTCTGCTCCATTCAAATTCAGGGTTCCGATCAAGCCCAGGTCCTCTCCAGACTTACCATCTTGTAGGATGACATCCAACGTGTCAACTGGTGAACTTAAATTGAATAACACCAATGCCGTCGTCGTTCTGTATTGATCATATGCATGATTATAATGTGATGGGGTAATTGCTGGTGTAAGTAAATCCAGTGAGTTGAATCCTTCTTCTGATTTCTTCACGCTGAAAGGAACCCGGTAGCTTTCACTAGAATCATTGCTGTTGGAAATGACTAAGTATCCTTCATAAATACCTTTTTTTGCTGTCTTCGGCATTGTAAGGAATACATTTGATTTCTTTGACTTCCCGGCATTGACCTTAATCGATTTGTCAACATTCACCTGTACGCCGTTTTCCTTTAGACTATTGGTTCCTTCTTGAACATTTTCTAAAACCTCTACGTTGTATGATTTTTTTTCACTGCTGTCGTTTGTGAATTCGAGTGTCTTTTTGACCCGAATGTGAGAACCCTCTGAAACGATCTGGTTATCAAAGCTTAAGCCGCCGGTTTGTTCTTTGATTGTGATCAGGTTTTCTCCGTTTGGAAGCAATGTTTCATCATTTACTTGTATCTTCGTTTGACTGTGAAGTGCTTGATAAGGATCGATTCTACCTGCTCCGACTTCAAACACACTGTAATCTTCGTTTAATGGATCAGCGGAATTCATAAGGATAGTTTTGATATCTGACGGTTCAAGGTCAGAATTCTCTCCCAGAAGTAACGCGGCCACACCAGCGGCAAAAGGAGACGCCATTGAAGTTCCATTCAATCTTGCATAAGCATATTTATAGTCTTCCGGATTTTCTGGATTCACCATATAGGAAGGGAAGGTGGATAGGACACTTACGCCGGGTGCGACGATTTCCGGTTTCATATCATAGTTTTTATTAACTGGGCCTCTTGAGCTGAAATCTGCCAACTTGTCCCCTTCTGAGAAAGATTCTTCTAAGTTGCTAAATGTGAAAGTGTTTTCTCCATTCAAAATTGCTTCTTTCAACTCTTCCCCAGCTTTCTTGGTCATGGAGAAAGCAGGAATAAAGTGAGTAGATTCGCCTAGATTATAACCAACGTGACCTTCCACATTGTTGTACATGATGACCGCTTCAGCCCCATTTTCTTTGGCAAACCTAACTTTGTCAATTAAAGCAAAATCGCCACGTTGTACGAAAACAATCTTTCCTTCGACATCTTTATTTTCATAGTCTTTCATATTACCCAAGCCTACATCCACTAATTCAAGGGACTTATCATCCAAGCTGGCAAATTGGTGAGCAAATCCTCTTCCCATGCTGATGACATCCGTGGACCATCCACCTGGTAGTTCTCCTGTAAAAGTGGTTTGTGAAACCGGTACATCACTGGCCCCAACAGTTAATGCCAGTGCTGCTGTACCAGGTGATCCAAGAGTGAAATCATTAGATCCTGAATTTCCGGCTGATACGACAGTGGTTACCCCATTAAGTACAGCATAATTTAACGCAGTGCTCGTTGGATAATAAGGATCGTTAATACTGGCGCCAAGTGATAGATTGATAACATCCATCTCATCTACTACAGATCTTTCAATCCCTGCTATGACCCCTTCAGAGGACCCACTTCCGTATGGACCAAGTACGCGATAAGCATATAGATCAGCATCAGGGGCTACTCCCTCAACTGATACTTCACTATCGTTCTTGTTCTGTCCGACAATGGTTCCTGATACATGTGTACCGTGTGAAGTGTAATAAGTAGAGCCTACTTGACTTAATTCCGGCTGACTGGAATCCTTCCAATCTTCATATGTTGCTTCCATTGGGTCATTGTCATTGTCAACAAAGTCATATCCGCCTTTATAAGCGTCCTTTAAATCTGGATGTTTATAATCCACTCCAGTATCCAGAACACCTACTTTGATTCCTTCCCCTGTTATCCCTTCTTGATGTAATTCGTCTACTTTTAAATAAGGCAGGCTCTCTACCGATGTGGTGATGTTACGATCAATATCTGTCGGCAATGCCATTTTAACGGGATCAACCATAAATGTTTGGTTTTTGTACACTGCTTTGACTGCTTTTGAGTGAAGGAGCTGTTCTACCTGATTGGCTGGTAGCTTTATAGCCACTCCATTATAGGCGGTTTTATATGTTTGTGTGATTTCTGGCAATGCTTTTTTTTCTTTATTGTTTAGATTTGATAGGTGCTTTTCTACATCTTGTTTAAAGACATTGTGCTCGTTGTCGACTTTCGCTTTAGCTTCTTCTTTCTTTAACTTTTTCCCTTCTACTGCAGCTTCTAACACGGCTACATCAGATGGTTTTGAGTGAAATTCAACAATGACCGTGATTTCTTCTTCAGAATTCAATTCGCTTTCATTGAAGCCTTGAAGACCCTTCAATTTGTTTAACTCCAACTGTTTCAAAGCAAATCTTTGCTCTTCTGTTAAAGATGCTAATATATCTTCTGATTTCAAGTCCGTTGCCGTAACGGTGGGTGTGGACAAGGTATTGACCGGAGATAACAGTAAACCCGTGGAAAGGGCGATCACTGCCGATCGTTTCACGATTGAGTATGGATTCATAATTCCTACCTCTTTCTTTTCTTATTTAACAAGTATTCTTAATAGTAGTACAACTATATTCTAGTATTCTTTCAGTTCAGTAGCTATCGGGGTTTTAATTAGGTCTTTATGACTAATTGCAATCACATTATCAATTGACATAGACCTATTTTCTGTCGGTAATTAATAGAAAAACTACTAAATGGACAATTTTTAATTGGGGTTATGATAATATTGGATGAATTGGAACGAATGCAAAGGGGATGAGATCATGCTGGAAGGTAAAATTATCAAGTTCTATCGAGAACAACAAGAGATTAAACAAAAGGATTTGGGAGAAGGAATTTGTTCCACTACCCATATTAGTAAAATAGAACGAGGACTTACTGAGGTCTCAAAAGAAACAATACACTTATTAAGTGAACGATTAGGAATTCACATGGAAAAGGAAATAGAGAATTATAAGAGTATCGATTCCCTTCTTAAAGAATGGCATGAATCAATCATTAAGAAGCTGCAGAACAAGGCAAATTCCATAAAGAAAAGACTGGAAGGGTTTCATTTATTGCAGATTCAGGATTTTTATCGTACGTATACTCTGATTCTTTCTCGATATCATTTATTTTCCGGGGAAAATCAACTTGCGAAACGTCTTATTGAAGAAATGGAGATGTGGTCAGGACTTAGTCCATATGAGCATAATATGTTGCTGCATATTAATGGAATTTATCACATAAGGGTAATCCACGATTACTTCAAAGCCATTTCAGTGCTTAAGAAGATTAGCCTGGACGACTATTCAAATCGGGAATGTTTTTATGATTTAGCAGTTGCCTACCATTCCATTCATTCAAATGTATTAGCCTATTTTTATGCGAATAAAGCCTTGCAATTCTTTGTAGAGATGCGCAGTTTCTCCCGGATGATCGAGTCAGAGATGCTTATGCTACTCCAACTTGAACAATCCGATGATTCCAATGTGGAAAGCAAAGAATACCAACGATTAATAGACATGGCAGAAGCTTACGAATTGGAGCACCAACGAGCACTTCTTCACCATAACTACGCCTATCACCAACTAAGAAGTGGAGAATTCAAGTCAGCAAGCGAACTCTACAAAAAGTCCGTCAACACCCGTCAACCCCAGGACCCAAACTACCTCGGTTCACTAGAAGGATACATAAATGCCCTTACCAAAGAGGGACGGACCTCGAAAGATGAGTTACTTCAAATTATAGAAGAAGGCTTGACTCTATCCAAAAAAACTGAAAACAAAACGTTCTATCACTTCTTTACGTTACACAAATTGAATGTCAATGAAGACAAAAAAGGGTATTTTGAATACTTGGAAGATAAAGCCTATCCTCATTTTCAGGAAATGGGCTACGTTCTCCCAATGGAGCATTACGGCGTTTTGCTGTTTGATTATTATATGGAAAAAGGAGATGTGGGGAAAGCGAACGTGTATGCCAGAGGTCTGATGGAAAAGTTCCGGAAAAATAATCAATTTGTATAACCTCATCCCAAAACGCAATGGAGCGATTTCCATTGCGTTTTGTGTGTTATATGAATCAGGGAGTTAAAGCAAGCATCTGCAGTTTCTACTACCTGTCGTGATTCACTAATTTCTTAATATCGTCTCTCAGCTCCTGGATGGTTGCATTCATTTGTTTTTGTTGTTTTCCCATTGCGAAAATCTCCATGCTACATGCGATGAATAAAAGGAATAAAATAATATTGATTAGTTCCATCATTGGTATACCCCCTTGAAGAGTCGTTCTTCGCTAGGATACCATAATCAAACAATAATCACCTCTACAGATGCTGCAGTTTACTCCAATAATGATTTTGAATAAACGATCGGAGCGTCTATGCAATCCTTTGAATCATCAACTAATTCAATTAAAGCAATACCAGTTATCTTCGCTTTAATGGTGTCTCCTCTTTCTAAACAATGCTTAAATCCCTGAGATAATTTTTCCGGCGAAAGCTTATTGGCTAAAGTGCAGTGTGGAATCCATTTGTCAGGAAGATAGAGTGGATTAGCTGATTCATTGAAGTCGTGAAAGAAATCATGATGATCCGAATGAAAGTTTAGTAATTCTCTTGTGATGGTCGGGGAGAAAAATAGAGTTCCGAAGTTTAGAAATGAACCTACGGTGTTAAAGGTGATATCGATCGGTTTTTTATGTTCATAATACTCATCTAATGCTTTTATGTATTTTTGCTTATCTAATTCGTTATAACTTCCTATTGTGATATGAGGACGTGCATCGTTGATTTCTTCCTCATAGTAAGAAATATCTTTAACGGTTAGTTCCTTCCATATTTCTTGTATCAACTGTTCAGTCTTTTCATCGAATAGAGCGATTACCCAGTACATGGCTTAACCACCTTTCCTATTGTACGGATTGTTCATAAGCCTTACTTCCTTTACTGTAACATAGTCTCTCTCTCAGTGGGTTCATATACTCATACTTGCAAACGCTTAAATATTTGTTGAATCAAGAATGTGTGCTGAAATCTACAGTCGTTTCTCTTATAACGACAAAAATCTTTGACATCGATAAGAAAATGATGTAAATTACCTTATGGACGAACATTTATAAAATAAATAAACTTTAATATTCGTGTTTAGGGGTGTAATAATGGAAAATGTATTTGATTACGAAGATATTCAATTAATTCCTGCAAAATGTGTGGTTAACAGTCGTTCTGAATGTGATACGAGTGTGACCCTGGGTGGACATACATTTAAGTTACCTGTCGTACCTGCCAATATGCAAACCATTATTGATGAAAAAATCGCTGTATATTTAGCTGAAAACAATTATTTCTATATCATGCATCGCTTCGAGCCTGAAAAACGAATTTCTTTCATTAAAGATATGAAGTCCCGCGGCCTGATTTCTTCTATTTCTGTAGGTGTTAAGGATGAAGAGTATGCATTTATAGAGCAATTAGCTGAAGAAAAGCTGACACCGGAATTTATAACAATCGATATTGCACATGGTCATTCCAATGCGGTAATCAGCATGATTCAACACATAAAAATATACGTACCTGAGAGCTTTGTGATTGCCGGGAACGTTGGTACTCCAGAAGCTGTAAGAGAATTGGAGCATGCTGGTGCTGATGCTACAAAAGTGGGAATCGGACCAGGGAAAGTTTGTATTACGAAAATCAAAACCGGATTTGGTACAGGTGGCTGGCAGCTGGCTGCACTACGCTGGTGTGCAAAAGCCGCTACAAAACCAATCATCGCTGATGGTGGTATCCGTACCCACGGTGATATAGCAAAATCCATTCGTTTCGGTGCGTCCATGGTGATGATCGGCTCCCTATTTGCAGGCCATGAAGAGTCTCCAGGAGATACAATCGAAAAAGACGGCAAGCTCTTCAAAGAATACTTTGGATCAGCTTCAGAGTTCCAAAAAGGCGAAAAGAAAAATGTTGAAGGTAAAAAAATGTTTGTTGAACATAAAGGGTCACTGGAACATACGTTGACCGAAATGGAACAAGACCTTCAATCCTCTATCTCCTATGCTGGTGGGACGAAGCTTGAAGCAATCCGAACAGTGGATTATGTAGTAGTAAAGAATTCAATCTTTAATGGTGATAAAGTATATTAATAGTGAAATGTTGAAAAGGTGGGCAATTGATGCTCACCTTTTTAAGTGGAAATTTTCATTTCATAGTGGATTCGAAGGAGAAACACCTTTTCCTCCAGAAACCAATTTTGTGTGAGGGATACGAAGGTTTAATTTATCAAGTAACTGTTGGGGCTCTTTAAGATTGCCTTTTACAATATTGTATTGTGGATACCCCATTTTCACATTGATCTTAGACATGCGTTTTAGCTTATCCGGCATTTTCTCACGGTATTTCTCTTCATTGGACAGAATGAGCCCGATAAAAGCATTCCGGTAAATCTCATAAGGAATATAACTTTCAATATCTTCCCATCTGATATGAACGGGATGTTCCGGTAACACATTTAAAATAAGATATTCCTCTGTCAGGCTTACATGAGGCACATTATAGGAAAGCTTTTTAAAAATCTGAATCAAGCAAAAGAGAAAAAATAAACCTCCCAACGCACCAACGATCCCCATAAAGTAGTTAACATCAACAAAGAAGAATTCAAACGATAAATACAAACACACAAGGACAAATAATATACAACCAATCGCTAACAAACTTAACCTTTTCTTAGATTCATAAAAATGAACAGCCTTCTCTTCCATCTCCAATCCCCTTCCATAAATATACATATTCAATCTCCTATACCCGCTAAAACAAAAGCTAAACTCTCTTGAGGGACGGACCTCTAAAAGGTGAAAATCACGCTCCGTGTGCCTTCCTATATTGGTATAGGTCCGTCCCTCTTAATTTGTTATAGACACCGGGGGAAATTAAGCTATAATTAGTTTTAATATTGTCTTGGGAGGTGTAGGGACTGTGATGAGATTGTTGTTATTGATGGTATTGAGCATGGTGTTAGGGACAGTTTCTGTTCAACAACAGAATCAAAGCCCGGTATTCTTAAGTTTTGATGATGTGGCTACTATTTCTGACCATGTGTTTTTAACCGATGCAGACATGATTCTCGACGTGGTCCCTTCACTGGTTCATAAACAAGATGGTATGGCTTCTAATAAAACTTCCATTCTTCCAACATTACACTTCAAATTAATCCCTTTGGCTGGATGTCTATTTAGCATTGAGATTTTTCCAGATTCACTGGGCTTTCTTGAAGTAGTCATGTCCCATTCAAATTACCTCTGATTCCTTACACTCATAAACAACGTGTGTTCTCTTGCAGTTAAGAGTTTATTTGCAGTGCCTATTTAAAATAAACATCGGTCATTGAAAATTATATAAAACTGAGGTGCATTCATATGAGAAATTATGAATATCGTAAGGAATCCATTGCTTGTTATGTCTTCTGTTCTCTATTCCTTCTTAGCTTTGTTGGAACGATACTTGTATCTGGAGAAATGAGCGGAAATAGCATCATCTCATCCGTCCCTCGATTCTCTTGGGATATGATGATTAAGTGGAAAGATATAGTTGAAATATTCGACTTAAAAGCAAGTTAAAGTAAAGTTATGTACTGAAACTACTTTTATAATAAAGCGAGGAAATAAAAATGAATCTGGGTTTCGGTGAAATAGCGATTATCTTGTTCGTAGCACTCTTATTCTTTGGACCAAGCAAACTTCCAGAGCTCGGAAAAGCTGCCGGTGTTTCTTTGAGAGAATTTAAACAGGCGGTCGGTGGATTGATGGAAGATGAGGATACCAACCATAAGGGTGAAAAGAATATCAATCAAGATCAATAGTATGGCTTAACAGTTAGGGACGGACCTCCAACAGACCGAATCTCTCAATTTGGCGCATTGGGAGGTCCGTCCCTCCCAATGAAAAACACGAACCTACGGCAGAGGCAGGTTCGCGTGGTGTTTATTTAGGTGAATCGAATGTTTTGTAGTGGCTTGATTGCTTGTGCGGATCGAGTTTCCCCATGAAATAGAATGGTTGGTTCAATTACGATGGTTTCTCCCGTTGCTGCAGACCACTCGTTTGTTGAGGCTACTAGAAGAACATCTTGATTTAAGTATGCTTCTGACCGTTTTTTGGTACTTGGGTGAACATATGTCACAGATTCTGGGTGATCATCCGACCCAACCGTAATAAATGGTGTATCTCTCAATACAAATTCTTCAACGCCTGCATAGTATTTATGGACCATTCCTTGTGTTGGAAGATTAACGAAACTGGATGTTAACGTTTCACCAGTCTTGAAGAAAGCCTCCACATCCACTAATTCGTTCGTATACGTTCTTCCTGAATCCTGCTGAATCTCTGCGTATACAGCCAGGACCGGCACTTCTGGTAGTGTTAACGCATATTGACGAAGAACAATCCCCTTCATCTTTTCATGCTCCTTAAATTCTGTTGTCAAACAAATCCCTGCCCACTGATGACCGTGTTGATCCAACTTTGTTACAGATCCGATGGCCGTTTTCTCTTTCAACATTGAATAGGAACTAACGGATTGTAAAGAGTATCTGATACCTCCACCCCACGGATTCCACCATGCCCGTGGACCCGGGTTTGGATATTGATGATCCAACGTTTCCTTCCCGTCAATCGATAAGGAATAGATACCAGGATAATAAACAGATGACGCTTTAAACGAAATGACGCCATTATCTACAGACCAGACATCTTCGTTCCTCTCAACCTTCACTTCCCTCTTCCCCTTAACAAGTTGCATAACTTCTACTTTTCCGAAGTGACTTTTGGACTCGAATTCCCCTTCTATCCATTTGACGCCTGGTGAAGAATGCTCAAGTCCAAGATTCAAACGGGTTACTGAATCAGCTTTATCCACTTCTTCAACGAAAGTTTCATTTTCTGAATGAACGGTTAATGTACCATGAATATAAGGAGTAAGCATGGATTGGAATGAATAATCTTCCCTTTCACCAACAGAAGAAATAATATCTCCTCCTGTTTTATCCAAAGTATACAGGGGCAGCTCATTCATGTTCCCTTCATCACCCAACACCAACTCCCGCCACTTAGACCAGTGGTTGGAAGTATTGATCCCGACCTGGATGGGACCTAAACTCATTTCTTCCTGGGACTGTACCAGGTCGATCTCATATTCAAGAGCCATTCGCCAATCATCTTTTCTTCCAAGAGCTTCCTCCGGCCAAGCAAGACCGAGAGTATCTCCATTTGAAGACCTTGTGAAAATCCAACGTTCAGCCATATCTTTATCATTAATATACTCCATGAAAGGAACCAGTGACTCATTCCCGATTAAGACCCCATTCCTTTGTGGGATAGCCATTCCTTCAAAGTTAATGAAAACAGGCTGAATTAGGGAAAGATGCTTCCTTTCATCTTCTCCGGCATTCACGACTTCATGTTTGATTTCCACTAAGCCATCACCGTAAATCTTAAAATAGGTGTTCAGAAGCATGGAGGAAAATGCATCCGACTTTAGTGTTGTTTTCATCACAAAAGCTTCAGGAAGCTCAATATATTCTAGAGAAGATGCTTCTTTCTTAGAAAATTCCTCACTATAGGGTTTTCCGAATTTAGGAGTGAAGAAAGTTATCGGATCTTGGATTGAATGGATAGAGCCTACTTTAACGATATGGTTTCGTTTTTCAATTTCTACGTAGTGGGGACCGTTAAACCCGATCCAATGCTCTTCTGTCTCGCCACCAAATTTCGCCCCAAATCCCGGTAGAGCCAATGACAGCCTAGTGGAAAAAGTAGGCACGTCCCCGTTTTTTCGTTCAACCTCTACATTCACGTCTTCTGACAAAAACCCATTTTTCAATAGCTGGATCGGAAGTGGAATCGAAACTCTCTTTTTCCCTTCGATTTTTGCCATCACTTCTGAAGTTTCCCACTTTACTACCTTATTTACAGGCAGTTTGATTGTCCAGGTAGTTTCTTCTTCCAATTGGCTTTCCAAATCAAGATAGAGCATTCCTTTACCATGGGATCTCCAATTCTTTCTTACCGATCTTAAATGAAGTTTCCCCGCTTGTTTAGGAAACACCCCTAGTGCAAATGGGATTGAATGACCGTCCACCTCTACTGTCACCCCGACTGTCGGGTGAGTCTTCCAGGGACTTGGTTGACTAGTTGGCATGTCGACACTGACAGGGAATTCTCCAATCCAGTTCTTCCCCACTAAAATAGTCTCATGGAATTCATGCTTTACATGAGGAGATGATATTCCTCTTAGGGCGATTTCAACCGGATTCTCTTTGCGATTCACTACATGATAAGTCACATCGTGTTCTTTTTTCTCGAGCAACTTAAAGTCAGGCAACCTCATTTCCGCTAAGAAATCCTGCGTTTCAATTAAGCGAATGCCTCTTCCCGTTCGTTCGAATTGAATACGGACGAACTCATTTCCTGCTTCCCATTTGTATTCATAATAAGTATGATCTCGTTCTTTCAGGCCATCTGGTTTGATTTCAATTAAACGCTGACTCGTTGTATACCAATCATGCTTATCAAAAAACGGTTTCAGCCAGTCAATTTGGAGCACCATCGGAATGAAGTTCATCAGATGAACGGAGTCATCGCGCTCTTCCCAGAAGAATCCGCATTTTTTGTATAGAGGTACGGCTTTTGTATTACCCGCCCACGTAAATAAATCCAGTCTTGGCCATTTTAATTCCACAGTCTTCTCTAACGCTTTCAGTACGAGTTGTTTGCCGATCTTTAAGCCCTGATACTTGGGGTGCACATTCAGAAGAGGAATATATAGGGCACCTTCGTCCTCACGGTATTCAGACAATCCGCAGTAGCCTGCCACTTCATCTCCCACCATTGCCAAAAAGAGATGGAGATTTGTGGAGTTAGCTTCCTTATCTTTAACGTCTTGTTCAGTGGTGACAACGGAATCTCCACCCCAGTTTTCACGGCTTTCATTCCACATTTTCGCGATTCCTTTTGCTAATCCTTCATGATATTCTACGATTTTCACTTGCTCTACAGTAGTCTTCATAATGTCCTCCTACGCTAGGTTTTAATATATATAACCTCATACTTATTGATTTTTTGCATTGCATCGACGATTTTAATCATCGTCATCGCCTCCTTTCATTTAGTTGGAAAGATTTTCTTCCTCATCCACAGTTTAAGATTTTATGATGAGTAAGTAAAGAATATTCTAATTAAATAAAAGATTTCAGTTACTCCTGTAATTGTAAGTTAAATGGAAAATGCAGAATAATTTCAGCCAGACTAGACAAACCTACAAGGTAAAAAGAAGGATATGGTATTGAAAATGAAACGACATATTCCAATTGTTCTATGTATGATTTTTATTGCCAACGCGGCACTAGTTGACCAGAAACCCGTACACGCTCAACAAGAGATTCCCTCCTATGCGAAATGGGGAAGTCTGGCAGTGAAAAAGACTAAAGAAAAATATCCTGATGCGGCGATCGTTGACTATCTTCATATCGGAAAGGAAAACGGATCGAAAGTATCGACTGAGAAGTTTAAGCTCTGGTTAAAACATGGCGGGAAAGAATTTGGTGTGTTTGTGGACATTCAGTTTGAGTCGGAAACTGAAAAGCTGATTGATATCAAATTCACGGAAACGGATCGGTAAATAATAGGGTATGAACAATAAAAGAGATCAAAGGATTTTAACTCCCTTTGATCTCTTTTTAGTTAAAGCTTTACTCTCTGCAAACGCAGTGCATTTAAGACAACCGACACAGAACTAAATGCCATTGCAGCTCCGGCAAGCCATGGTGCTAAGAATCCCATTGCGGCAATGGGAATGCCGAGTGAGTTATAGGCGAGGGCCCAAAACAGGTTTTGTTTAATATTACGAATGGTTTTCTTACTCATGAAGATAGCATCGACGATACTGTTCAAGTCTCCGCGGATAAGGGTGATATCGGCAGCTTCCATGGCTACGTCTGTACCTGTTCCGATCGCCATTCCGATATCTGCCATGGCAAGAGCAGGGGCATCATTGATTCCATCTCCCACCATCGCGACTTTCTTTCCTACCTTCTGCAACTTTTGAACTTCCATTGCTTTTCCTTCAGGTAATACTTCCGCAATTACATGATGGATTTGAGCTTCTTTTGCAATTGCTTCAGCGGTCCGCTGATTGTCACCAGTGATCATGATGATTTCTAAACCCATATCATGTAATCTCTGAATGGCTTGTTTAGAAGTATCTTTTATAGTGTCCGCTACAGCGACTAGGCCGGCATAGCTTCCATTAATTGAAACGAGCATAACCGTCTTTCCTTCAGTCTCAAGGGTTTGTTTGGTTTCTATCACATGATTCATCTGGACACCATTTTGTTCCATGAGTTTCGTGGTACCGATGACCACTTCATTATTTCGAACTTTTGCTTTTACACCATACCCTGGTATAGCATCAAATTCTTCACTACCCCATATAGTAATTCCTTTTTCTTTGATCCCTTTCACAATTGAAATCGCTAGAGGATGCTCCGAAGACCGTTCCACCGCACCAACAAAAGCGAGGAAATCCTCTTCATCAAAACCAGCTTCCACTTTTACATCTGTTAATACCGGCTCACCGTTTGTAACAGTACCCGTTTTGTCGAGTACAACGGTTGTAATTCCATGGGTCGATTCCAAATGTTCTCCGCCTTTAAAGAGAATCCCGAATTCTGCTGCCCGACCCGATCCTGCCATTATCGAAGTCGGAGTCGCTAACCCAAGGGCACATGGACAGGCAATCACAAGAACGGCAATCAGCTTCTCAAGTGCTTCGGCAAAATTACCCGGTTCAACCCAAATGTACCAGACAAGAAATGTGAGGACTGCAATTCCTACCACAATAGGAACAAATATACCTGATATTGTATCTGCTAACCGTTGAATAGGAGCCTTGGAACCTTGAGCATCCTCCACCACTTTGATAATCTGTGCCAGGGCGGTATCCTTTCCTACCTTTGTAGCTTTCATTTTAAGGAATCCGTTTTTATTCATTGTGGCACCGATCAGTGTATCACCTATAGATTTATCCACCGGAACGCTTTCGCCTGTAATCATCGATTCATCAAGTGCTGAACGACCTTCGATGACTTCTCCATCTACAGGAACTTTTTCACCTGGTTTGATGTACACGATGTCTCCTGTTATAACGTCTTCTAAAGGAATCTCTACAACATTTCCATCTCTTTCTACCGTTGCGGTTTTAGCCTGTAGTCCCATAAGCTTCTTTATGGCTTCAGAAGAACGACCCTTTGCCTTGGCTTCAAACAATTTTCCAAGAATAATGAGTGTAATTAAGATTGCACTTGTTTCAAAATACAGCTCGACCATATGCATTCCCGACCCAATGGACTGATAGGCAAGAAACACACTGTAAAAGTAAGCAGCAGATGTACCAAGTGCGACCAAAACATCCATATTGGCACTCTTATTCTTTAATGCTTTATAAGCACCTACGTAAAATTGTTTCCCGATAATAAACTGTACAGGTGTTGCTAACGACATTTGCACCCAAGGGTTCATTAAGATATCCGGTAATGGGATGAACGATGTAAATTCAAAATGACTGACCATCGACCACAGTAGGGGGAGCGATAATAATAGTGACCATATGAATTTACGTTTTTGCTTCTGGATCTCTTGAAGTTTATGATCGGTTTGTTCTTCTTGATTCTCATCATTTTTCACTGTTGCACCGTAGCCAATTGAATCAACCTTTTTAATGATTTGATCTGTCGAGATTGTGCCAGGGGCATACTCAATGGTTGCCTTTTCTAATGCCAAGTTAACCGTTGCATTTTGTATTCCCTCTTGCTTATTCAATACTTTCTCGATTCTTGCAGAACAAGCAGCACAGGTCATCCCGGTAATATCAAACTCGGTTTTTTCGAGTTGTATGTCATAACCTAGATCCCGAATTCTTTTTTGAATATCAATTGGCTTCACTACTTCCGAATTGTATTTTACTGCTGCTTTCTCCAAAGCGAAGTTGACCGCTGCCTTTTCTACACCGTCCATTTTATTTAAACCCTTTTCGATTCGATTCGCACAAGCAGCGCAAGTCATTCCTGTTATTTCTATATTGATTTCTTTATGCTGAACCATTTATCAACCCTCCATACCTATACGGGGTATACTTTATTGTAAAAGAAAACCGTGCTGAGAAAGCACAGTATCCTTACACGACATCATATCCCTGATCATCGATTGTTTCTTTGATGTCATCAAGCTTCACTTGTGAATCATCATATTCAACTTCTACTTTCTTGTCTTCCAAACTTACTTGCACCGATTTCACACCGTCTAATTTCCCAACACTGCCTTCAATTGCCTTAACACAATGTCCGCAAGACATACCTTCCACTGTTAACGATTCTTTTTGCATCTGTAAACACTCCTTTATTTTTTCATAAGTTTTTGAATGGTAACCATGACTTCATCTAATACTTCTGTGTCACCTTCTTGAATCCGATCAAGAACACATGTTTTCATATGACCCTCTAATAGAATTTTGGCTACGCTGTTGAGGGCGGATTGAGTGGCGGATATTTGTGTAATAACATCATCACAATACGTATCTCGCTCAATCAAGCCTTTAATTCCTCTTATTTGACCTTCAATCCGATTTAATCGAGTTACAAGGTTTTTCTTAACATTATCAGAATGATGGCTTTTCCGAACTTGTTCGTCTGAGCATGCAACATGATCCATAACACGCTCTTCCTCTTGAATCACAGATGGGTTAATCTCAGGTTCTTTTTCATTCTTTTCAGTGGTCATCTTCCCACCTCCACGCTCTCAATATACTATACCCCATTATGGTATGTAAAGAAATTTGATTTGATAAAAAAAGCGTGTTTCCTCATTGGGATGCACGCCTTTTGTATCGATTCATTATGTATGCTTGTTGAGCCCATCTTTAGGGTTGGAGATATGTATTTCAGTAGAAGCAGTGGCGACACCGATAAGGGTGCCTTCTTCATTTAACAAGGGGTGGGCGTATACATTATAGGAAATCGTTCCTGTTTTTAAAGGAATCGAGATCACTCGATTGATGGGGGCCTTTACTTCTAATACTTCCTCTTTCAATTTCATTAATGCCCTATTCCCTTCATTATTATCAAGCTCTATGTCGGTTTTTCCAATATGATCGTCTGGAACAAGATCAGGAGTATTAAAGATCCAGGTATAGCGTAATTGAGTATCACAATGTGCGAGCACGACAGGTGCATTCTTTAAAGCAATCGAGAATGGATTTTCCTCGAGATTAAAGCTGGATGCGTGGAAGTCCAATACTTCACCCAGCTTGACAGTGACCTCACTGCTCGGTTTGCGGATGCCATTCTCGATTTGGGCATAGTAGGACCTTTCAATGAAAGCTTTCGAAGCCACTTCCTGTTGGGTCATCTTTTTCATTTTTCTCAACTTAATAAGCCAAGTTCTTTTATTCAATCCTAAGTACCCCTTTCTGAACCTTAATGGCAGAAAAGCAATGTGTAAACTCTATTAGAGGGTGGCTAAACAGAAACATTCCCAAATGGTATTATTCGATATAATAGAATGGTAGGAAAGTATTTAAATGACCTACTCTTTAATCTTCATCATGTTGTGAATCTTCTTATTGTAGAGTGATCTCTTCGTGAGACTCTATACGTCCTCATTTAGTATCATTGCTTATGTACTCCTTATTGAAAAGCATAACATAATATCCAGTGTTTCCTCTATCCTTTTTCCAAATATATTTACATAATTGTGAAACTCGTAGTTTTGATCCAGTAGGAGGTTATCAGATGTCGATGAACGCAATTCATGACGAAAACAAGTATCTTGAATTCATTCACATCATAGTAGATTCTAAAGTGACATTGATTCAAGAAAGAACAAACGAAAATACTCCTTACCCTAATAATGTAAATGTACCTCTGCGAAAATGGAGAGGAGAAATGATTGAGCTTTTAGCCCAGTCCCTGCGTTCTCATGATATTCAACAATCTATTGAAGGATGGGCATGTTCTTCTGTTACTTTATTTAAGCAGTTGGAAGTTTCACTTGAAGTAGCGCTGGAAGATCTTCATTACTTTCGGCATGAAATTGGAAAAATAATAAAAACTAATGCAATAGAGAATGAACTGTCCTTAGAAACGTTTTATGATATTCTTTCTCTTTTTCATTCTGGTGTGGATCAAGCCATTTATCGCCTTACGGTTTCTTATTCTCATTCCCTTGCAGGAACGGTCAGCTCTGAGCTTTCTATACCGATTGTGAAAGTGACAAAGACGATTGCCATACTTCCTCTTATAGGAGATATAAATTCAGGACGTGCGAAGGATTTAATGGAAAGGGCACTATCAGAAGGAGCTTCAATGGAGCTGCATTATCTGATTATAGATTTGTCCGGAGTGTCGGTTGTGGATACAATGGTAGCCGATCAACTCATCAAAGTGGTAGCTGCGCTTAAATTAGCTGGAATTCAAGCAATCCTGACAGGCATTAGGCCACAAATCGCTCAAACCATGGTCAACCTGGGCATCGTATTGAAGCATATTCCGATGTTCGCAAGTCTCCATACAGCACTTATACATTTGCAAAAGTCAAAAAGCATCCAGAAGTTTTAGGATGCTTTTCTTATGGTAAAGTTTTTCGAGGAATAGCGAAAATTCAAATCAGGCTAAGCCGCTTTTTTTACAAATCAGGCTTAGTTAAA
The DNA here is from genome assembly GCF_003315075.1 of Rossellomorea aquimaris. GTDB lineage: Bacteria > Bacillota > Bacilli > Bacillales > Bacillaceae_B > Rossellomorea > Rossellomorea aquimaris_C. The sequence goes on along the minus strand of NZ_QNRJ01000001.1, from coordinate 251,366 downwards.
TAATCATATAGAAGCTTACCGATTTCCGCAATGGTGCCTCGCGCAGATTCGTTTTCCTCAAGACCATCAATTAATACAGCTATGTAGGCAGTTTTTTGATTACATCGAACAATGGCACAATCATGTTCAACCCCAGGTAATTCCCCTGTTTTGTTTGCTATAAAGACTCTTTCCCTGTCGATTCTTGCCGGCAGCTTGGTATCAAATTGCTGCTGATGCAAAATTGATAGCATCTTTTCACGGCTCTGCTCACTGAATAGTGGGCTCTGGTCCAGTATCCGCAAGCAGGTGATGATATCAGAAGCAGAGGTCAAATTGTCATACCCTTGTTCCATTGATTGAAAATCCATCAATTTCCGGCTAAGCTTCGTGTGTTTTAATGCTAAAGAATTACAAAGGTTATTGATTGCTTCTGCCCCTATACGGTCGATCAAGAGATTCGTTGCGGTGTTATCCGACACAATGATCATGAGTGTGAGGAGGTCTTCTACCGTCAACGACATATTTCCGGAGAGTGCTGACAACACGCCTGCCCTTCCCACTCTATCCTCTTTAGGGACCATTACCGTTTCATTTAAGCAGATTCCCCCCTGCTCTGCCTGACGAAAGCCTTCAAGTAAGATCGGAACCTTGATTAAACTTGCGGCCGGATATGGAGTATCATCATTGATTTGGATGGAGCGTGATGGCAGGTCAATGGCTACACTGACCCTGCCCATACATTTATCAATAGCGTCCAGAATTTTTACCTCTAATAATTTTCCATTCATCCACTATTCATCCTTTACTTTGTGACCGCTACTTCGTCATGATCCTTGGTGATTTCATTGTCGTACAAGTGACAAGCAACAAAGTGCTGTTCTTCTACTTCCTTCCATTTAGGTTTCAGGCTGGCGCACGCTTCCATGGCTACAGGACAACGGGTTCTGAACACACAGCCACTTGGTGGATTGATCGGGCTGGGGATTTCTCCTTGAATGATCATACGTTCACGCTCATCCTCTACATCGGGATCAGGGATGGGGATAGCTGAAAGTAAGGCTTGGGTATAAGGGTGAAGAGGTTTTTTATAAAGTTCTTTACTCTCCGTTAATTCAACCATATGTCCCAGATACATCACTCCGATGCGGTTACTGATATGCTTGACCATGGAAAGATCATGAGCAATGAATAAATAGGTCAAACCCTTTTCTTTTTGAAGCTTTTTCAATAGGTTTACGATTTGAGCTTGAACGGAAACATCCAGAGCAGATATCGGTTCATCGGCGATTATGAAATCAGGATTAAGGGCAAGAGCTCGGGCTATGCCAATACGCTGACGCTGTCCGCCACTGAATTCGTGGGGATAGCGATTAGCATGATCCCGATTCAGTCCGACATCTTCCAGCAGCTGATAAATACGTTCCATCTGCTCTTTTTTATCCCGGTATAAATTGTGGGCCTCCATCGGTTCTGCAATAATTTCACGTACCGTTGAACGGGGATTAAGAGAAGCGTACGGATCCTGGAAAATCATCTGCATGCTTCTATAAAAGGATAGCTTTTCTTTTTCAGAGAGTGTATGAACATTCTTCCCCTCATACAGGACTTCCCCATCCGTGCTGTCATACAAACCGATGATGGTGCGGCCTGTAGTCGACTTCCCGCAACCCGATTCCCCTACTAAACCGAATGTCTCACCTTTATAGATATCAAATGAAATACAATCCACTGCCTTTAAGATTTTACCTTTTTCAAGCTGAAAATATTTCTTTAATTCCTTTACTTCTAGTAGTTTGTGATTCGTCATGATGATTCCTCCGTTTCCTCCCAGTAACGTCTTGCCATACATAGCTCTTTCTCGTAATAGGTACCTTTCAGGGAAAGAGTTTCAATGGTTTTCCCTGTATTGGGAGAGTGGATCATCTTTCCGTCACCATGATAGATCCCTACGTGATGAATGCTCCCCTTCCCTTCTTCATAAGCAAAAAATAAAAGATCACCAGGCTCTAATTGATCCAGTGCTACTTCTTTTCCGGCTTTTGCCTGGTCATTTGCATCTCGGGGAATCAGATAACCATTCGCCTTGCACATGGTATAGCTGAAGCCTGAGCAATCAAATCCATAGCTCGACATCCCTCCCCATAAGTAAGGAAGATCAAGAAATGTTCTTCCGGAATTGACGATGTCTTGGCCGCTACCCTTTTGATCGTTAACCTTTGTGGTTGAGATGATCACATCTTTCTGTTTTAAGAAGCGTGTACCTAACGGAGTCATAACTTCGATAACATGATCATGCTCTTTCACAACGGGTAAAATCGTTTGGAAACTGAGTGCCAATTCCACCTCATTCTCTTCATTGATTAAATTCGTGAATTTGCTAGTGACTATGGCATATGTATCCTTTTGAGGTAACTCCCCAAGTGAAAGCTGATCGCTGGGGACCCAACCAGGGTATCCTTGATCGTCTTTCGATGTAGCCTGGTCCGGAATGATCACATGAGACCAACCGTCCTCCTCTTCCATCACCAATACTTCCTGGCCGAATAAAGCTTGAGATTGTATGCGGTTTTCATCGCAAAGAGCCAACCGGGATTCATGTGTCAAAGAATCTAACCATTCGTTGATTTGCACGGGATTGGAAACGGCAGGTGAATCCAAATCACGGGCTGAATACTTGGATGTCCATACGGTTGATACGGGAACTGCTATTAGCGCTTTTGTCGTCATATTAATTCCCCCTCGTGGTTATTTAAACTAGTACTCTCTCTATCCCTAATCCAGGTTGGGTGGGCATCGTTATCATTCGACCGTTATATTCAATGCCTCCCACTACTATATCTTTTGCCAACATAAGAGGGGCGTCGAAATCAAATCGGGTGACATTTTTCTTGCTTGCTGCAAAATGAGCTGCGGCCGTAATCCCGAGGCGCGTTTCAATCATGCTCCCTACCATACATTCGACACCACAAACCTCCGCGAGGTCGTTAATTTTCTGAGCGTAATAGATGCCCCCTGCTTTCATGAGTTTAATATTGATCATGTCTGCGCTGCGGGTTTTTAACACCTCAAATGCTTGATATGGTGTAAAAACACTCTCATCTGCCATAATCAGTGTATCCACTCCATCAGTGACTCTTTTCAGCCCTTCAATGTCATGAGCAGGTACTGGCTGCTCGACTAATTCAATATTAAGATCAAGGTCTTCCAGTTTGCGAATCGCTTTGACAGCGGATTTCGATTCCCAGCCTTGATTAGCATCCAGTCGAATTTTGATATCGTACCCGATTCGCTGGCGTATCTCATGAATTCTTTTAATATCCGTCTCGATATCATCTTTTCCCACTTTGACCTTCAGTACGTTAAAGCCTTGCTTCACATAGGCTTCTGCATCCTCCCCCATTTCCTTTGGGCTATTAACGCTCACAGTATAATCAGTCTCCAGCTCATGACGGTACCCGCCAAGAAATTGATAGAGTGGAAGATTGCAATGCTGAGAAAGGCAATCATATAAGGCCATATCTACAGCTGCCTTTGCGCTTGAATTACGGATAAGTAGAGAATGTAATTGTTGAAAGAGCTGTTCATAATTTAAGAGACTCTTCCCTATGATGGCCGGCTTGATCACTTGTTGTATGGCCCACTCAATGCTTGATAGGCTGTCCCCTGTAATCACGACTGTCGGGGGAGCTTCTCCCCAGCCAACAGTCCCGTCATCACACGTTAACTTCACAACGATGCCTTCTGCCACTTCAACGGTGCGTAACGCCGTTTTAAAAGGGGTATGCAACGGGACAGCTGTTCGGAATGTTTCCAATTGATGGATCTTCACTTATTCTCATCCTCTCTTATGCCAGTTTCTACAATGAATGTTTGGTTATACGTATTCATTCGTCCTATGCTTCCTAATGGTATGGCGATACTTGGGGAAGAATGACCGATATGAAATCCTTTTAATGCAGGTTTGCCTGCATCTAAAATATGTTCTTTGAGCACCTCATCGAGAGTCAGGGATTGTTCGCGTTTTTCTGGCACACAGTTTTTGAAATCCCCGATGATGACACCGGATGCGTCATGAAATTTCCCCGCCATTTTCAGCTGATTCATCATTCGGTCCACTTTATAAGGTTCTTCATCGATATCCTCGATAAATAGGATTTTGCCTTTTGTATCCACTTCAAAAGGAGTACCTAATGTGCTTACCAATAAGGTAAGGTTTCCACCTATTACAGGTCCGCTTGCTGCGCCTTCTACAACCGTTTCCAACATGGAAAGTTTGTTTGTATATTCGATGGCTTCCGAACGAAACAACTGTTGGAAGGAATTCGTCGTTAATGCATGTACATCCGAAAGACCAATATCTGAACTTAACATAGGACCATGAAACGTAACGAGTCCTGTTTGTTGATGAATCGCTGTATGTAAAAAAGTGATATCACTATATCCCCAAAAGATTTTCGGGTTTTCCCCTATTAAGTTGTAATCCAATCGGGATACGATCCGTCCTGTGCCAAAACCGCCGCAAGCACAAATGATGGCTTTAACGTCACGGTCTCTGAACATCATATGGATATCTTCTATCCGTTCTTGATCATAACCTGCCAGGTACCCATATTTCTTATGAACGGATTTCCCCAGTTTTATGTCCAAACCTAATTCTTCAAGAAAGGATAAGGCTTTTTTTAATGGTTCAGATTTCGGAGGGCTTGCAGGAGCAATGATTCCTATTGTATCCCCTTTTTTGAGTCTTAACGGTTTTATCACCACAAGCTGTCTACCCCTTTCGTAGAAAAAGAGGGAGCAAACGCAAGGCTTCAAACAGCCTTGCGTCTTCTCCACTCACTCTTAGTTCAAGCACCTATTTCTTGTCTGCCCATTTTAATTCCATATATCCAACTGGATGGCGAACGATGCCGGATACATCTTCATTTTGTAAATACACGTGGTTGTAGAAGTGGATTGGAATGATCGGCATTTCATCCATTAAGATTTTCTCTGCTTCATACATTAATTCGAAGCGTTTCGATTCATCTGCTTCATTCATGGCTTGTTTGATTAAGCTGTCAAACTTTTCATTGCTCCAACCTGTTCGGTTCATGGAATGCCCTGTTTGGAAGTTCTCCAGGAAGTTGATCGGGTCTGCGTAGTCTGCCAGGAATGAGCTTCGTGATAATTGGAACTTCAATGCTTTTTGTTCGTCCTGGAATACGTTCCATTCCATATTGGCCAATTTAACGTCTACCTCTAAATTTTCCTTGAACATTTGTTGAAGGGCTTCAGCGATTTTCTGATGTGTATCACTAGTGCTGTACGTTAAGGTTACTTCAGGTAGTTTATCGTATCCTTCTTCTTCCATTCCTTTTTTCAGAAGGGCTTTCGCTTCTTCGATATCTGTATTCACTAAATCTCCATTCGCTTCCCGGAAGTCTTTTCCTGAAGGGTCTTTAAAACCTTTTGATACGAAGCCGTATGCTGCTTTTTCTTTGTTCTTTGTCACGTAGTCGACCATTTGCTGTTGATCTACCGCCATGGCAAATGCTTTACGGATGTTTTGGTTTTGGAAAGGCTCTTTTTCTAAGTTGAAACGGTAGAAGTAGGTTCCTGCTTGATCCTCTACATTGACTTTACCTTCTTCGAATAACTGTTTACTTAGATCAGCCGGTACATCGGCTGTATCCAACTCACCTGTTTTGAATAATTGATAATCGGTGTTTGTATCGTTCACCATTGCCCAGTGGACTTTATCCAATTTCACTGAATCTTTATCCCAATATTGATCATTCTTCTCCATAACAAAGTGGCTGTCATGCTCCCATTCAGTCAGCTTAAACGGCCCATTTGCTACGAATGTATCTGCTTCTGCAAACCACTCAGGGTTTTCAGTAGCCACCTTCTCATTGATCGGGAAGAACGCTGGATTCGCAATGACGCTTAAGAAATACGCTTGTGGGCTGGTAAGAGTGACCTCAAATGTTTTCTCGTCCTTTGCCGCTACCTTCACTTCATCAGCGGATCCTTTCCCTGTATTGAAGGCTTCTCCACCTTCAATGAAGTAACCTAAGAAGGCAGCCGGTGATCCCGTTTCCGGATTCAACAGACGTTTCCAAGCAAAAACGAAGTCTCCGGCGGTTACATCATCACCATTAGACCATTTGGCATTATCACGAATGTGGAACGTGTATACTTTTCCGTCTTCAGAGACGTCCCATTTTTCTGCCATTGCTGCTTCGGGTTCATGATTGGCGTTTAAGCGCGTCATCCCCTCCATTAAATTGTTTAATGCTGTCCAGGAGTAGGAGTCGAACCCAATGGGAGGATCAAAAGACGTTGGTTCAGCACCATTATTCAAGTGAAGAACCTTTCCTGCATTTTCTTTCTTACTGTCTCCACTGCTTGACTCACTGCCTGCATCCTTTGTAGCTGTACAAGCTGCCAACACAAACAAGAGCATTCCTACTAAAAAAACTGATAATAGCTTCTTCATGTTTTTCCCCCTCTTATTCTTTTTATCTATCAAACAATTAACTTAACGGATGGTTAAGCTAATCGATGAAAGCATTTTTTTGGCGCGTTTATCCTGAAGCCAGCAGTCAACGTGGTGATCGTTTGATAGTTGTGTTTTCGCTGGGTATACACGGTCGCACACTTCCATCGCCTTTTCACACCGGGGAACGAAAGGACACCCTAAGGGTGGTGAAAATAAATCAGGTGGTGAACCGGGTATCGGAATAAGGTCTTCCCCATCAAGATCAAGTCTTGGGACGGATTTTAGTAACCCTTGAGTATACGGGTGTTGAGGGTGATAGAAAATCTCTCTTCTATTTCCTTCCTCTACAATTTTACCGGCATACATGACGGCAATGCGATCAGCAACTTGAGCTACCACACCCAAATCATGGGTAATCAAAATAATCGAGACCCCGGTTTTTTGCTGGATTTCTTTGAATAATTCCAAAATCTGCGCTTGAATGGTTACATCGAGAGCTGTTGTCGGCTCATCGGCGATTATAACGTCTGGTTCGCATACGAGTGACATGGCGATAACAATCCGCTGCCTCATTCCCCCACTAAATTGATGAGGGTATTGCTTTAATCGTTCTTCAGGATTTGGAATACTGACAAGTGTCAGCATCTCAATCGCTTTCTGTCTCGCCTGATTCTTGGAAACATCATTATGCTGCAGGATTCCTTCTATTATTTGCTCCCCGATTGTCAGGGTCGGATTCAGAGCTGTCATGGGATCCTGAAAGATCATCGAAATATCGGCCCCTCGAATTTTTCGCATTTGCGGTTCGGTTACATTTAAAAGGTCTTTTCCTTTAAATAGTATCCTGCCGTTCGTCAACTTCCCGGGAGGACTCGGAATTAATCTCATAATGCTTTGAGACGTTACACTCTTTCCACATCCAGATTCGCCGACAATGGCAAGCGTTTCCCCCTTATGTAAATCAAAGCTCACTCCCCGTACCGCTTTGACTTCACCCCCATAAGTCGAGAATTGTACATGTAGATCTTGTACAGATAATACTTGATTCATGATGATTACCTCCTTAGCTTCGGATCAAGTGCATCCTGAAGTCCGTCCCCTAAAACGTTGAATGAGAACATAGTTAGTGAAATAAATAAAGCCGGGAAGAATAATCGCCACCAATATCCTGATAGAATCGTAGATAAGCCGTCATTAGCCATGACTCCCCAACTCGCAAAAGGCGCTTGAATGCCCAATCCAAGGAAGCTTAGGAATGCTTCCGCAAAAATAGCGCTTGGTACGGTCAGTGTCATCTGTACGATAATCGGTCCCATCGTATTAGGCAGGAGATTCTTCCGTATGATACGGGCTGTTTTCGTACCAAACGTTTTAGAAGCAAGAATGAACTCATAGTTTTTAATTTGGAGCACTTGTCCCCTTACAATTCTGGCCATACCGATCCAGCCCGTCACGGTTAAGGCAACGATAATAGTGAGTAGGCCCGGTCCCATCACGACCATTAATAAAATCACAACTAACAGGTAAGGTAATCCGTATAGAATTTCAACAATACGCATCATAACGTTATCGGTTTTACCACCCTTATAGCCAGCTACGCCTCCATATACAATTCCGATAACAAAATCAATGAGTGCTGCCATAAAGCCAACAAACAAGGATATGCGTGCACCGTACCACGTACGGGTAAATACATCTCGTCCCATATCGTCGGTACCAAACCAGTGATCACCGGAAGGCGGCAGGTTTTGGTTCGAAAGTGCTTGCTTCGTTACGTCATGGGGAGAAATGATGGGTCCAATGACTGCCATCACAATTAACCCGATTAAAAAAACAAAGCCAAGCATTGCCAGCTTATTTTTCACAAGGCGTTTCCACGCATCCTGCCAATAGGAAAGACTCGGTCGGACCACCGCTTCGGCGTCATCTTTATTCCTCTTCTTGGGTGTAAACCACTCATCCAGTACATCTGGAGTCACATTTGGTTCTTGGTGTTTTGGAACTCCCATTATTTCGCCTCCTTCTTATGTAACTTAATACGGGGATCCAGGAAACCATAAGCTAAATCGACTAAAAACAGCATAAGTATGAGAAATGCACTGTAAAATACAGTCGTCCCCATTATGACGGGATAATCACGCTGATTGATGCTTTCCACGAAATACTTTCCCATTCCCGGAATCGCAAAGATTTGTTCAATGACGAATGTTCCTGTTAATATTCCTGCTGCTAGAGTACCCAGTACAGTTACAACCGGAAGTAAGGCATTTCGCAGGGCATGCTTAAACACAATCTTGATTGGTGACAACCCTTTGGCACGGGCTGTTCGAATATAATCCTGGGTTAACACTTCCAACATACTCGAACGAGTCAGGCGGGCGATGATGGCCATCGGCCCTGTCGCTAATGCCAAGGTCGGAAGAACCATGTGATGCCAGCTCGTCCATGTGGCTACAGGGAAGATTCCCCTGTTTACAGCCAATTCCTGAATAAGTAATGTCGCCATCACAAAATTTGGAATCGAAATCCCGAGTACGGCGAAGGTCATTGCCATGTAATCTATGATTCGGTTATGTCTGAGAGCAGCCAATATCCCTAAAATAATGCCAGACAATACGGCAATCACGAGAGTAATCATTCCTAATTCAAAGGAAATTGGAAATCCCCTGCCCAATAAGTCATTTACGGTTTGTGATGGTTGTGTAATAGATGGACCAAAGTCTAATGAAACCAGGGACTTTAAATAGAGAAAATATTGTACCATCAACGGCTCATTCAAATGATAATGAGCTTCTAAATTTTGCTGTACGATCTCACTTGTATTTCGCTCTTCATTAAACGGTGACCCTGGTATGGCATGCATTAAGAAAAATGTTAATGTCACAATCAGCCATAACGTAATCACCATGGCCAGTAGCCGTTTCAACAAATATGTACCCATTGATCTCACACTTTCTAACAGAATGTTGTTCGCATCGCCAGTTCAGTCATCACAAGCATGGCTCTATAGGCTTCCAGGATATCTTTTGCCTTAAATCGTACAGTGGTTGTGCCTGCCTCCAGTTCTGTTCCTGGCATAAGACTTGCCCACTCCGCTTGTCCATAATTCGCAAATTCGATTCGCAATGTCGGATGGTCAGGTGGAGTGAGAGGTTTTACGATTTCTTTATTATGTATCGCTACTTCGGTTTTCTCCTTTAATAATTGAGCTGATTTCTGAGGTGTCAGGCTTTTTGCCACAGAACGGGAAATCGTTTCCTTCACGACGGCTGTCGTAACATTAGGGATCAATGCCTCTGCCTCAAGTGCTGCCTGGTCATCTCCTGCAACCATCAACACTGGAACCCCGTAAAATCCTGCAACATACGCATTAAAGCCCAGCTCACCTACGGCAACATCATTGATAAACATGTTGCGAACACCGAAAATCATCGAATGGGACATCACCCCTTTCGTCGAAGCCCGTGCGTGATAACCCACAAAAAAAGCCCCATCAAACGTGGCATCCAGTCCTTGAACCATCGAATATGGTTTTACTCCACCGGATATCAACTTTGTTTCTGGATGCAGCTTTTCAATTAATAGATTATTCATTTGTGAATGACTGTCATTTACCAGTACTTCGGTGCAACCTGACTCAAAGGCAGCAAATATTACCGCATTCGCTTCCTCCGTCATCAAGACTCTCCCACGCTCATAATTATGCTTCCTCGAATCTACGTGTGTATGATCAACTAAGCCTGTAATTCCTTCCATATCCACCGACATATATACATTCATACAGTAACCCCCTTTCCTAGGAAATATTTATTAAATTTTCTTAATATTATAAATATTAATTCGCCTAATTACAACAATTTTTTGAATAAAAAGGAATTTATTCCTATTTTCATAAAATAAGGAAAATAGGACTACCTTTAGATTTGTTAGAAATGATTTCTCCCCTTTTCAATCCAGAAATAGTTCATTGGAAGCATCAAATTTAATAAAAAACTAAAAATGCGATGGATTTCATAATCGAAATCACACCGCATTCTTTGTTTATATAGTTGGTACATATCATTGGGTTTGAGCGTTGGATGAAGGACAAATGGCACAGGTTGATTTTATTGATATATCTTCAACAGCTATAGTAGTTTTTATGAAATTGAAATCGTGTTATGATTTTTTTCACTTGTTGATTGATGATAGCAAGCATCTGATACTGTGCATTACTGGTTCAATACGGTTCGCTGATATATTTACTATTCTGCTGATAAACGAAAAATCCTTATTTTCAATTTCTCCATTTCTACCCCTGATAACCTTTTTCATAGGAAAAGACCTGGAGAAATCACCTCTCCAGGCCTTAAACTCGGTTAATGTATGTTAGCTTATTTTATTCAAAAGTTTTTCTGAGTGCTGAGAGCCCATCTCTGCCACTAAATCGAGTAATTCTGCTTTCGTTGTCTCATCTAGGCCTTTATAAATAAGGAAAGCTTGTGTTGCATCAGAAGTAATCAACTTTCGGTATAACTTGGATATCCTTTTACTCCTGTGGGTGTCCATTAGATCCTCCTCTATAAATCCTTTCTGTTATTATAATAAATATAGGCTTGTTTTTTCAATATATTCTTTAAAAATTAATTATGTAGCAAAAAGGAATCAACTACATTACAGGCTTCCTATTGGTCAACCTTGGAGGAGAAAATAATTTTCTTAGACCTTTACACGTAGGTGATTATCTAATAGATAAATCAGGTGCTAACTTTCCAAACTCAAGTGCTTCGAGAATGATTTCCTCAGAGAAACCTGTATACTGGGAAAGCATTTGGATCGTAATTTTCTGAGATTTACGAGAAGCTTGATATTTTGCCATATGTGTTTGATACAAAACAATGGAATATTTGTCATGTATATTGAGCAACGATCGTCACAGCTCCTATTATTCTCTCCTCACAAGGTTGCGGGTAAAGGCTACTTACTATTTACCCAATGATCTTTTTTGAAAACGTATAACGAGCATTTATAATTAGTGTATTTTCAGGACTGATCCAGAATAGAAATCCTGTCCCCAAACGAGGAACCAATTTTCTTTCAATCATCTTACCCTCTAATCAGTTTGTCTATAGTTCAAAATGAAAATAATCTATAATCGCCATTATTAGAAGAGTGCTTCAAGATATTTTCATCCCTGGACCCTACTGTGAAATATGAGCCGATAGCCCCAGTCGTACAACGGTGACCTGAAATCAGAATATTCTTTTCATTATTCCCATGTTCTTTTTTCAGTTCAGTCATAAATGAAAAAATTCTTTCTATGAAACAATCTGTTTCTTCAAGTCCATTATAAAGTCTGGCATCAGGGAGGACTCCAGCCATTTCCACCTCGCTCTTCAGCAGCCCATCCGCTTCACCTAGATCATAAACATCCAATCTTGGATCTATGCAGGCTTCTTTTCCAGTGGCAATTTCAGCCGTCTGAATCGCTCTTTCTTGTGGAGAGGAATAGACATAATCAAAAGGAATCTGTGACAGTTTGTACTTTAAGTATTCAGCTTGTCTGAAACCTTCTTTATTTAAGGGGAGTCCCTTTCTTCCTTGTAATCTGCCTTCCTTATTCAAGTCAGTTTGACCGTGTCTGACAACGTATATCATATAGACACTCCTTTCTATCATTCTATCTTCCATAGTTTGATTGTGATTCTGGATACATCATAAAGCCTCCTGAACTTAATCATTCCTCACTGTATTATTATTTAGTTTCCTTCCTCCTCTGCTTCTCGATATGAAAAACCAGGAAAGCCACACCACTAAATCCAATAATCCCAAAAACACCAGCGATTATCCCTTGAACAGAATGGGTAAAGAGTGTGATTCCCATAACAAAACTAGATCCTACAAGTAGGAGAAGTAACCAGTGGGCATATCTGCTTATAAAGTGGTTCATTTAATAGATTCCTCCAAAATATCATTTTTCTATTTATTTTAACATAATATTCCAACATCTTTTAATAAAAAATAAGCTACCCCCAAAAGGATAGCTTATTTCACTTTACTTTAAATTTTCAAGAAACAGTCGCACAACATCAGCCCCACCAATGACAGTACCAAGTGTACTTCCTAAGTTAGCAAGCACGACAATGAGGAGGATTCGCGTAACTTTGTTTCTCCAGAATCCTTTTACACTTAGAACGTCTTCAGATAGTGAGTCAAAGTCACCGACATTCGGTCTGCGGAAATAGGCTTGTACGAATCCGGCAAACCATCCTGCTGCAAGAAGCGGATTTAAAGACGTAAATGGTGCTGCTACGAATGCTGTCAATATCGCTAATGGATGTCCTAATCCGATGGCTACGCCAAGTGCAGAGAATCCTCCGTTCCATAATATCCAACTAATTCCCTGTTGTATCCCGGCATCTGGATTAGAAATGAAGGTATAGGCAATCACGGCAAGTATCATTACAGGAATAGCCCATCCTATAATCTTAGGCCATTTTGATTTAGCAGGACGTTCGTTCAGTTTGTCCAAATTATGTTCTTTATAAATTTCCTTAGTGATACCAGGAACATGAGCTGCACCTAACACCGCAACAATTTTCTCCCCCGGAGCATCTTTGATTTTCTGGGCAAGGTATTGATCCCGTTCATCGATTAATGGTGTTTTCAATTTAGGAAACACTTGGGTGAATTCATTTAGCATCGAATCAAGCATATCTTGAGATTTGATTTTCTCGAGTTCTTCTTCTGTAATGGTATCGTTACTGAAGATACTGTAAATGATTTGTGTCATAAGTTTCGCTTTGCCACTGAATCCGACACTATTCCAAATACGGGAAAACGTGATTTGGATATTCCGGTCAGCCAAGACGAGTTCAGCGCCAGATTCTTTCGCCGACTCAATTCCTTGAATCATTTCCTGACCCGGTTTGATGCCGAATTGTTTGGCCATCCGTCGCTGAAATGATCCAATGGCCAGATTCATAAGGAGCAAAGTAGCTTTTTTGTCTTTAATTACTTGAAAGATGTCTGTATCTTTCCATTTATCTCCCTCGACGATTGATTGATACCTTGGTTCGTCCAGCTCGACACATACCGTGTCCGGCTGTTCGGCTTCAATCACTTCTTTTACCTGCTCTGCACTCTGACGCGATACGTGAGCAGTTCCGATGAGAATGTATTCTTTCCCATCCATATGTATTCTGGTAATATTCTTTTCGTTTTCTGTCGACATATTGTACCTTCCTTTAACTCCGTTGACTTCCAATTGGTATAAATTGAATCTACCTCATAATGATAAACTAGTTTTGGCAAAATTTAAATAAATTCTATTTAGAATCGAGAAAGTTATTGATTGATGAGGTCATTTTTATACGTTTTGTATGGATTAAGGCTGGAAAATTGGGGTGTTGATATGTATTCGTCCGATTTAACGGCGCTATTTCAATTATATCGGCGAAACCTCAAATATAACGGCGAAATGTAAGATATAACGGCGAATTCATTATAAAGAACATCAAATGTTTCCATAATGAAAAAATCTCATCCAATAGATAGATGAGATCCCAAATTAATAATTAATAGCCACTCCTTTTCTCAAAAACAGCCTCACTCACAATATCATACATTTTTTCAACACCTTTAGCAGAAGCTTCAAATTGATAGGAGCTTTCTATGTCAATCCCAATCTTCATGGCTTCTTCAGCAGCATTGATATTCGCTCCAAGAAAAATGAACTCCCAATTGTATCTCTCCTGTTGATGACTGATAAGGTCCTTTACCTTACTGGCAGAAAACTCAACGCTCGCATTTTCCATACCATCGGTTGTGATAACGAAGATGACTTTCCCTGGCCGTTCGGCTTCCTCAAGCTTAGCCAAACGATGACCTACATCGAGGATCGTTTTTCCCACTGCATCCATAAGAGCCGTCATTCCCCTTACATAATAATCCTCGGGGGTGAGCCTTACCTTGTCTGCTTCAATTCCGGTCCATAATCGCTCATATTCATCATCAAATAGAACGGTTGTTACAACGGTTTTTCCTGGTAACCGACTCTGTTTTTCAATGAAAGCATTGAAGCCTCCAATCGTGTCATGTTCAAGTCCACCCATTGATCCACTTCTGTCTAGTAAGAAAATTATTTCAGTTAATGCAGTATTCATTTTTTTCCATCCTCCCTTTATCGTTTCTGATATAATCATAACCACTGAGAGGATGAAATGGGTCGCTTAATGAGCGACATTTTGGAGGTGAAAGTATGCTTAATGAACAGATTTTGCAGGAACTTCATGATTTCGTGGAAACAAATAGAGAAATACGGATATATGATATACAAAAAGAAGAACCCTGCTTAAGTGACAAGATTTATTCCAGTGAGCTGGAAGATTTTATTGAGCTGCATCAATCAGCGTCTTTTTCAGAGAGGTTGTTTCAACACATCGATGGCAAGGGTCAGACAGATGCTTCCATCTACAAAAAAGCAGGAGTCGACCGCAAGCACTTTTCAAAAATCAGATCGATCCCTGATTACAAGCCGAGTAAACGGACAGTGGTAGCCCTGTGTCTCTCTCTTGAACTGTCGGAGGAAGAAACCGGTGATATGTTGAGTGCCGCCGGTTTCTCCCTTTCAGACAGCGACCGATTCGACCTTGTGATTCAGTTTTGTTTAGAGAAGAGAATCTATGACATCGATGACGTGAATCAGGCACTGTATTCCCTTAAGTTAAAACCACTATAAAAAAGTAGAGTGCTAGAAACGGCACTCTACTTCTACTAATATTTCTTTTCGATTTTCTCTTGTAGCGTTTCGATTTTTTCTGGAAGAACGAATAAGTACTCAATGAGGCCCTCTAATAATTCCATAAGTAATCCCGCTGTTTCATCGTCAATTTCCCTTTCCAATTCCAGCATTTCATAGAATGGGGAGTTGGGATGAACAAGGTGGCTCAGCGCCTGGATTGGCTTTGTAAGGTCGACATTTTTGGGTAACTGGTCGAACTGTTCCGATAATGATTGCCCGTTTACTTTGTCCCCATTAAAATTCTTCAGTACACTCTCGAGTACGCGCTTAGACATAACGGCTGTAGCAGAGTTATCCTTAGACTGGCTGACATTTAATGCGGATCGAAATGATCGGACGAGGTCCTGTGGAATCCGTTTATTCCCTTGAATCTGATCCAACGGTCCGTTCGTTGCCAGGGGATCATAAATATACAGGCCCGCTTCCTCACGTCGATTGACCGAATCATCATTTAGCATAATAACAAAGAGAGCAGATTTCTTACACTCTGAACAATTTGCTTCTGCAAACAGTCCTGTTTTATTTACTTGATAAAAATTGGCTTTCAAAACAAATTCACTTGTCTTTGAGCAGCTTGGACATTGACTTTTGACCTTCTTAGGAACTTTTTGATAACCATACTGAATATGAGACAGTACAGATCCAGGTAATATTTCTCTCATTAGAACCTCCTAAAAAAAAGCAACATAGCGAATGGATTTTAACTATTTAGAAAATTTAAGATAAATAAAAAAGCGCTTTCCTTATATCAAAATTATACCTTTGCTAGAAATGATTACAAGGTTTAATATTTGGAAAATAGGATTTGTGAGATTGGGACTATGAATGGAACGAGTGAATTGGTTATTCATTTAACCTTCCTATCGTTTCTTCCACTTCAGATACGATGGATATAAGGAGGTCTTTGGTAGATATATTCCTGCTGAGTCTCGGGCTTTGTCCAGACCACAAGGACATGAATTCTGGAATTCCTTGTTTCCCCGCTTCTTTTCTCAGCCTTTTCGTTAACGCATGTTGTATGGGATACGGAGGTAATTGGCTCTCGAATTCCTGCATTTCCCTGGTAAATCTGTTTACAATTCCTCGGGCAGGTTTCCCGCTAAAGGCAGCTGTGATGACCGTATGAATTTCTGATGATTCTAAGACAGCCCTTTTATGAGAAGCCCCAGCCCCACTCTCTATACATGTAAGAAAAGCAGTTCCCATTTGGGCTCCTTTTGCCCCTAAAGCAAGTGCTGCACTAACGCCTCTTCCATCCATAATCCCTCCTGCAGCAATCACAGGTATGCTCACCGCATCCACCACTTGTGGAACGAGAGCAAAGGTTCCGATCATTGAGTGTTGAAATGAGTCTAGAAACGTGCCTCTATGCCCACCAGCTTCACTTCCTTGGGCGACAACGATGTCTACTCCGTTCTCTTCATTGATAACTGCCTCTTCAACGGTCGTCGCGGTACCGATCACGATGGTTCCTTCCTTTTTTAACTCTTTCACAAGCTCTTTAGATGGGGCGCCGAACGTAAAGCTGCAGACGGGTACCTTTTCATTGAAGATGACTTCTACCTGCTTTTCAAATTCGGTTTGAAGCTCTGAAAACGAGCTGTTGTCCGTTAGGTTTAATTCTTTTTTAAAAGGCTCCAACAATCTTTTGGCGTTGGTTATTTGTTCTTCATTTACTATTGGAGTTTCAGGTATGAAGAGGTTCACCCCAAAAGGCTGATTCGTTTGATTTTTTATTTCTTTGATTGCTAGTTTCATATTATCAACTGACATATATCCTGCTCCCAAGGTTCCCAAACCTCCAGAATTTGAGACCTCTGATACCAGATTTGCAGTAGTGACTCCACCAGCCATTCCTGCTTGGATGATGGGATAATGTGTGCCCAGTATTTTGGAAACGCTATTTTGATTCCACATGATTTTCTCTCCTTTTTCTTGGGAAGTACTTTAAATTGAAGTATAAATAAATTATGACAAATTTATCCTTCATGTACAATTGATTTCTCTCTTTCTTCTATAGAAAGAGGCGGCAAAGATTGCCGCCCCTACAAGAAATAATGGTATTAAGCAGATTTACGCTCTACCCCACGCAACCAAGCAGTTAGCAGAACGGCTCCTAAAACCATGATGCTTCCGATCCACGGAGTGTGGATAAGTCCGATACTGTCGACAATAAGTCCTCCCACGAATGAACCGATGGCAATGCCGACATTGAAGGCGGCAATATTTAAAGCAGATGCTACGTTTACGGCAGTGGGTACATATTTTTCAGCTAAGTTTACAACTAAAATTTGCAAACCCGGCACGTTCATGAATGCGAATAGTCCCATTAGGAATATAGCAATTAAGCCGGCCACTTTGAATGGAGCTGCGAATGTAAGGAAGAATAAGACAATGGCTTGAGCTATAAACATCCAGAATAATGCTTTTAGAGGGCTTTTATCGGAAGCTTTACCTCCGAAGACATTTCCGATTGCAACGGCAATTCCATAAGCAAGCAGGATCATACTTACCCACTTGGAACTAAACCCAGTAACATTCTCTAATAGTGGCGTTAAATACGTGAATGCTACAAAGGTTCCGCCATACCCCAAAGCGGTGATGGCAAAGGCTAATAATAATTTTCCGTTGCTTAAGATTTTCAATTGTTCACTAAACTTTGCAGGTGGAGCTTCTTTTAAATTTTTCGGTACAAGAATGGCACTTGCGATAATCCCTACGATTCCAAGTAATGCTACTCCCCAGAAGGTTGCCCTCCATCCGAATGCTTGACCAATAAACGTCCCCAGAGGTACTCCAGTGACGGTTGCAACAGTCAATCCTGTAAACATAAAAGCGATAGCACTTGCACGTTTATGTGCGGGCACCAAATCCGCCGCGATCGTAGAACCGATTGAAAAGAAAATACCGTGTGAAAAAGCTGTGATAAAACGGGCTACCAGTAATATTCCAAAACTTGTAGACATGGCAGCGATAGAATTACCAATGATAAAGATTACCATTAAGGACATTAGTAGCGATTTACGGCTCATTTTACTTGTCAAAGCCGTAAGGACCGGTGCACCAATGGCAACCCCGATGGCATATCCGGAAATTAATAAACCGGCAAGCGTAATAGAGATGGATAAATCATCAGCAATCGATGATAGTAATCCGACTGGAACAAATTCAGTCGTTCCGATTCCAAATGCAGAAATAGCAAGTGCCAGTAAGGCAAGGGTACCTCCTTTGGCTTTTGATTGAGATTGATTGATTGTATTAGCATGAGAACTCATATAAGAATTCCTCCTTAACTGAATAGTAATGAAATATGAAATTTTATAGAGAAAACACGAAGGCGCCTTTCTTATTTTCTCTATAACCATCATTATGGTAGGTATTAAATATAAACGGAAGTACGCACTTTAAAGTTCTAAAGGTACTAAATAGTAGTATAGGAACCTAAAAGTACCCTAGTTGATGTTTCGGATGATAGAACGAGTTCACATCGCACCTCCAAAAAGTTCAATGTTGATTATGAACCTTTCAACACACGTTGAGAAGTACGCACTTATAAGTGGTATAGGCACCTTGAAGTACCTTCATAAAGAAAAAGCGCTCAGAGCTTTTAGCTCAGAGCGCTTTTTCAGTCTTTTTTAAATGAAGTAAACTTCAATACAATTTTCATGAATTCCTCATAAGAAGTGAAATGCTTATTCCATGAGTTATACCATTTTCGAATTGTTTCAAGTAACCAAAACGGAATGGCTCTTCCATCAATGAGGTGGTAATGTTCTTCGTATGCTTTCTTTAAATGCTCCCATCTGAAATCATTTCCAGGAAGCACATATTCTGACACATCTATAATTTTCGCTCTTCCGTTTTGAAGTAAAATATTCTTTAAATGAATATCACGGGGATTCATTCCCTGATCACGAACATATTGTCTGGCATCCTCCACATCTTGAACTACTTGTTCTGGAATATGAATTCCCTGGAGCAGACAATCGAATAGTGTTGGTCCCTCTTCGTAACTTAAAACGAGAAATTTATCGTAAGCTGCATAGCAGGTTGAGAAAAAAGGTGATTTCCCAATGGCATTGTACACTTTTTCTTCTATAGTAATTTTCGACCCCTTATCCTCCGCGTACAATTTGAACGCAAACTCTGGAGCATAAATGGATTGAAAGACCGCTGCATCCGTCCCGACACCGATGCATCTTAGACTATCATCCCCACCATGTATCCTGACAGGTTCGTTATTGGGATTGGAAGACACGGTGACTTGGGATAGTGATGGTAGTGCTGTTTCCCATTTATTAGCCATATATTCTCCCCTCGTTGGAATTGAACTCTATTAAAGGTATGATTGGAAATCATACCTTATTCAGAATAATATAGCACCTACCAAACCCTGATATCAATTTTGCACCTTTGTAATTTGCTAGAAATTTTAGACAGCTGTATGTAATTATATAAATTCGAACTGATAACGTCTTTTTCACCTTCCATTGCTATTAAGATGATCAATATATATCGGCAATTCCATCAAATCATCAATCACCCCATCTGCTTGTTCCGCATGACTCAAGTGAGGATCTTTCTTCCAAATACCTTTCATCCCGACTTTCTGAGCACCATACACATCATACTCAGGGTGATCCCCGATAAAGATGCATTCATGAGGTTCTAAATTCAACCTTACTAATGCTCTCTTGAAGATTTCAGGGTCTGGCTTTTTCAAGCCTTCCCATTCCGAAACTAGTATTTCATCAAAGTATGCTTCTATTTCAAGAGCCAGGATGTTGTCCATTTGAAACTGGCCAAAGCCATTTGTGATCATTCCCAGTTTGATATTTTTCTCTCTTAATTCCTCCAACATTTTATGTAAATGTGGAAAAGGTACACAGTTGTGCTTGAATTCACTGATGTAATCTTCCAGCAGTTCTTCCCAGGTTATTTCAGGAATAGTGAATTCCTCGATAAGCTGCTTGTACACTTCATCTTTCCAGACGTAGCCGCGCTGGTCTAATTCAATGAATCTGGTTATGTACGATTCTTTTGGTATATGTCTTAGCCATTTATCCAATCTTTCATATTGGCTAGTGATGAATTCATTTACAGAGGCGTCTCTGTTCAACAGAGTTCCGTCCAGATCAAATATGGCCGCTTGAATCATGATGTGGTGTCCTCCATTCCTCAGTTTTGGTGTCCCCTATGTTTCGTATATAGAATCCATTAAATCCGTCCCGATTCAAAAAAACTTTCCATATATTCACTATCTTAACGCATTTTAGAATATACTGGAAGGAGATTAATAGAAAGGGAGATACATATGGGATTAGAAATGAAGACGGATTGTCAGGCATGCCGGAGGACTTTGACGGATGACGCGTACATCTGTGTCCATGAATGTACCTTTTGTGAGGACTGTACAGCTAAAAATGACTCTATCTGCCCGAACTGTAGTGGAGAGTTAGTCAGAAGACCGAAACCACCTACGGGAATTGAGCATTAAGGAGGGAATCGCTTCAAGAAAGCAAAGCACTGCTGATCATTGATGTGCAGAATGGAATATTCTCAATGAAACCACCGATTCATCGAGGATACACTCTTTTCCCCTAGATAGAAACAAGCTCAGAGTTTGAACCCTGAGCTTGTTTCATTAGTTGATGTCTCCAAGATATACTACCTGAGCTAGTTCTTTATTTAGATAAGGAATGATTTTCTTAGGATATAACCTACACTTCGTTAACTCAGTCAAATCCATCCATTCGACCCCTACCTGATGACTATCCGGAATTTCGGATGGCCATGGATAATCTCTCCTTCTAATTACTCTCATTTCTCATATGTATAAAATATCGCTACCTAACAATCATTTGGAGGGACGGGAGACTATAAAAGAGTCTCCCAACTTTTAAGTGCTGATTATAGGCAAACCATCAATACATTCCCATCGGGATCTTTAAAAACAAAGTATTGATCATTTTGAACATCAGTTACCAATTCGACACCATTGTCTTTCATAAATTGATAGGAATCATGGATATCATCAGTGGCAAATTGAATGGCCGGGAAATTCAACCTTGGCAGTTTTCCATTTTCGTCTTTCCACATGGGCATAGTGTCAAGGATCATACCGGCTCCGTCCATGTCGGCAACGAATAGATGATCAAAATGTTCTTCTCCTTTTTGGATCCCGAGGATTTTTGAGTACCATTCTTTAGACTTTTCAATGTCACTTACAGGAATAAAAACCAGGTTCACTTTGTTCTTGATCGGACTCTTCATCATAGAGCTCCCTCCAATTCTTTTAGAGTACTAGAATAAGTTTCCATAAAAGGCTTCGCATATCCTGCCTGACTCTTCCATTTCTTCTTTGGGAGTATGAGATCTCGGTTTCCGGACTGAGTATTTTAGGATAAACCATTGATACACTGAGCTTAACTACAACTCGAAAGGATGATTTTTTTGATAGATCGCATATTGGTTGAGGATACCGTACGTTCATTGCGCGAGAGATATCAGCTTCCAGGCATCTCAGTGTGCCTGACAGATTCTACTGGAGAGGACTTTCCCGTGGCAGCCGGGGTTCGTCACATTGCATCAGATACAAAGTTAGAACCAGATGATCATCTACGGATCGGGAGCATTACGAAGATTTTCATCAGCACACTTTTTTTAAAACTAAAGGATGCAGGTATTGTGTCGTTTGAACAGACCGTAGATTCCCTTTTACCCGGTATCTTGAAAGATGGCATCCATATAACCATCCGTCAATTGCTGCAACACAGAAGTGGCTTGAAGGACTACATATGGATGGATGTTGCAGGAACAAAATGTATCCAGCACGCTGTAAACAGCCTTCAAGATGTATTCCCGCCACAAAGCCTCATCAGACTTGTTGCCAACCATGACCTTGAATTTGAACCGGGTACTGAATTTAACTACTCGAATACAGGTTATATCCTGCTTGGTATGATAGCGGAAAAACTCTCCGGAAAATCGATCGAATACCTATTGAATCAATGGATCTTTCAACCGCTTCATTTGGAAAGGACATACTTTCCTATTACGAATGATCTAAGAAAACCTTATGCGACGGGATGTTCCAGAGCGACTGCTGACCTGACAGACTTTTCAGATGAAATATCAGAAATTATGAATCTCAACATATCGATTATCTGGACTGCAGGGGCTCTTATTTCCAATCCCATTGAAATTCAAACGTTTATGAAGGCCCTTTTTAAAGGTCAATTATTAACCGAGGAATCTTTGACTGACATGATGTGTTTCCTCGAAGCTGATGATCCGAAGCATTCCTATGGCTTAGGAATCCAACAATATACCTTTGAAGATGGAAGACAGGCCATTGGTCATCAGGGAGGCATACATGGCTACGAATCAGTGACACTTTATTATCCTGACTGCGAAATGTCATTGACCGTTATCGTAAATCAAATGCCAATCGGGGTTGTGGCGATTGCAGATCAGTTGTTTCGAGAAATCACTAAGAGAATTTGAATTCGAGTTGCCTATTATGAAGAAAAAACGCTCAGACTGAGCGTTTTTTCATACTTGAATCAAAAGACTAACTAGTGTTATCGTCTTTTCACGGCTTTCTTCCCCATAAAATATGAGCTACTTCCCATTATCAAGCCACCTGTGACACTAAAGAAGGTTCCAACAACAATCCACTGAATGGATAAGAAAACACCCAGCATAAAAATAAATAATCCGCCTATTAAAAGAACGTATGCTTTTGTCATAAATTCTCCTCTGCTATATTGAAAGCTGCTCAAGAATCGCCATGAAGATTAACATGGTGATCGCAGATGCAATAGTTGAAATCGTTAATACATATTCTTTTGTTTTCCGGTAAAACAACCATTCCATGAAAGCTTTGAAAACGTGATGAACAATAAAGAAAAACAGAAAATACAATTCGGGGCTAATGATAGTTTCATATTTGAAAAGAATTATGATAACTCCGGAGACCATGAGCACTAATAGTATTCTCTCGCCATATTTATGTACCGGGTGCCTTAATTCATTCATTCCCTCTTTGGTAATATGAAATGATTTTCTTAATTTTTTTTCAATCATAAAGTTAAAGGCTGTTAAGATTAATGCAAATGTTGAGGTAAGATACCAATGCAGAATGATTATTCCCCCTTATAAATCTCTTTCTATTTTAACATAAATTACCTAATAAGCTAGTTAAGCCTATGCTTGTGTCCCTTTAAATAATCAATTCCTGTTTATTACAAATATCATAGTAGTATACATAATAATATTATGGATAATTTAAAATATGAATCGCTAACTAGCTCTGTGATGGTGCATTCAATAAAATTCTATATAAATTGGCTAAGTCATTCATGACTTAGCCATTCTTTTCCTTTATTTGTTCCCTAATGCTTTCTAGTTCTTCAAGAGTCAACTTGCTCAAAGACTTTTTGATTTCATCCTCAATTTGCTTTTTGTTTTTCTCCCGGTATTGATCCCACCATTGCCTAAGATCTTCAGTATTTGTCAGGAGATATTCAAGGTCAATCTCTTCTATTTCATCATCGGATAGATAGTTAAGAACAGCCGCTAACATTCGTTCGAGCATCTCGGTTTTTTCTTTTTCCTGTACCGGTTCATCATTTTGTTCAGATAAGGATTCATCTTTCCTTGGCATGTGAGTCCCTCCTTAGCATTACTTGGTACATGTAGTATTGCCTATTGATGTGATTTGGTAAACGAATCTACCTTAATATGTCCTTAAAGTAATTTATCTTGAATAATAGAGGCCATGTTAATTCGTATTTCTGTATTTATTTTATAAAGGTGATAATTCAGGTAAACAATGCGTTTTTAATGAGAAAAAGGGGTATACCGCGTCATTAAGTTACTCTGTGTTTACTTCAGGCCTACGGACAATTACTTCTTTTGTCCCTCTCCCTTTTTCTTTGTATGGTTAAGCTACCTAGGAATACAAAGAGAGGCGCGCCAATCAGAAGGAATCTGCGTTGGAGAAATTTGAAGAGCTTCATAAGCAATATGATTTAATGATTCATAAAGTGATTCATTCTTTGCACATATACAAAAATAAGCATGAATATTATCAGACAGGTCTCATTGCACTCTGGGAGGCATATGAAAATTTCGATTCAGAAAAAGGGGCTTTCCCTGCTTATGCTTATTCATTTGTACGTGGCAGAATATTATCTCAATTAACAAGTGAAAACCGTAATGAAGAAAAAAGCATTTTCAAAGAAGCGGACTTTTTTGAAATCATCGAGGATGAAAAAGGGAATGATGGGTTGGCACAAGAGTTACTGTACAGTTACTGTGAGGATTTAACTGAAAATCAGAGGAAATGGGTGCTTTATACATGCATGCACATGCTGACGGTGAGTGAGATTGCAGAGGTAGAGAATGTTTCAATTTCCGCAGTGAAGAAGTGGCGTAAGGGAGCAAAGGAGAGATTAAAGGGATTGTTGGATGTAAAATGATCGTTAGAGATTATAGGTGTGATTGGCTTTCAAGCTGAGTATAATCAGATAGATCCAAGCAGAATAGTCTTAATGAAGGCCAAGTATCTTAACTTGGCCTTTCCTACTACAAATTTTTCACAACAGCCATTTCCCTGCCAAATCTATCTCCCTGGTCAACAAATCCCAGACTGGTATATAAATGGTGTGCCCCTTTATTTTCAGGATGATAACCCACTACAATCTTATCGACAGCAAGGGTTTCAACCATACCTTCTATCATCAAGGCAGTTGCTGCTTTTCCAATGCCCTTACCCTGATAGCTTTTATCCACCATGATTCGGTATACCCAGTAAGCATCGAGTTCTTCTGGCAAAGTGTTATACATTAAAAAGCCGACCACTTTGTCCTCATAATAGATGGCAAAGGGCCTTAGTGAAGGTTCAAATTTTGATTGGGCTATCGATATCGCATTTGTTTCGATGAAAGTCTTTTGATCTTCGGAAATTTCCAGCTGACAGCAATCGTACCAATTATCTTTATTTACTTCTACTATTTTCACACTGTTTGAATTCATTCATTTTCCCCTCTCGAAAGTAAGGAGGCGGCTTGTTAATCGTCCGCATCTTCTTATAGTTTCTTGAAATCGTTCATTCTAAATTAACCCTATTAAACGCTGCCTCAAATCCAGATAAATATAGAATATAATTTTCAGACTATTGAATTATACCACTATTTTAATGGAGAACCTCATAATAACTATTCATAAAAAGCGTGTAGAGTTAACAACCTCTACACCTCTTTGATTTTACTCCTTCACTTTCAATCCCAATAAGCTTGCAAACCCGATCGCTTGCTCCTGTGAAACCTCACATCCATATAGGTTTTCTATGGCTACATTTATACGTGTAAATGTACATGAACTAATATCGATTCCTTTAAGATTAGTCTGGGTGAATTCAACCTCATTAAGATCGCACTGATCAAAGTTTACCTTCACGAGCCTGCAGTCTGAGTAGTTGGCATTTTGTAAGGAGGTTTGGTTGAATTTCACCTGCTTTAATCGTGCTTCAACAAAGTCACTCATATTTGCCAAGGACTCTATGAAACTGACATTGCCTAAATTCGCCTCGGAAAAATTCACCCCCATTAATTTGCATTCCTTAAACGTTACCCGGTGAATGATGCCTTCGGTGAAGTTCGCATTCGAAAGGTCACAGTTTTCAAATACCACATCGGTCATATCGATTCGAGGAAACGATGAACCTATAAAGGAAACATTTTTAAAAACAATTTTTGATAAAACGAGCTGATCGATTTCTTCGTGATCCAGCCTTGCATTTTCTATCGTACAATTCGATAGGAATGGATCTTCTTCATAATAAACATCATGAAAATTGGCTGACTCTAATCGAGTTGGGATTTTGGGAACTTCTATTTTGAATTTCACCGTCATGACTGCACCTCTACTATGTTCTTTTTGTATAATGAAACTATAGCATGTAGAAACTTGAATAGTAGTCTTGGATTTTTTTCGGCTGTGTGTCTCGCAATGATTTTAGTGGTTAATTATATGGCTGGTGTTCCTAATTCATTTTTCGAGGTAAAATAAGATGTAATGATAATAAGTGAGGTGTCCCACTTGAAAGTACTAGAAACGGATCGACTCACCCTGAGGTGGATCGAGGCTGCAGACGCAGAATTCATTATGAGATTATTAAATGAA
Source organism: Rossellomorea aquimaris (assembly GCF_003315075.1). GTDB lineage: Bacteria > Bacillota > Bacilli > Bacillales > Bacillaceae_B > Rossellomorea > Rossellomorea aquimaris_C. The sequence goes on along the minus strand of NZ_QNRJ01000001.1, from coordinate 224,928 downwards.
CCTGGATGGCTGCAATACATAGGTGACAAAGGAATTCGAACAATCGAGGATGCAAATGGTTATATCCTGAAAGGTCCCAGGGCAATGTATGAACGGGAAGGATTTGGTTTGTTCTTAACAGAACGTAAGGAGGATCATACTCCGATTGGATTGTGTGGATTGATTAAGCGCGACGGACTTGAAGATGTAGATATTGGCTTTGCTTTTCTCTCTTCCTATCAATCTCAAGGATATGCATTTGAAGCAGCACGAGCTACGGTGGAACTTGCAAAGGACATAGGAATAAAACGTATTATAGCGATTACGACAAAGGACAATGAATCCTCATCTAAACTGCTGGAAAAACTTGATATGCAATTAGAAGGCTACGTGACATTGCCCAATGATACAGAAGAATTGAAAAAGTACGGGCTGAACTTCTAGGTATAGAACTATATTCATATTGAAAAGAGCTGAGATCTGGAATTCGCAGCTCTTTTTTCTAGCGTGTTCCTGTCATTATTTATATAACTTCTTCAACTCTCCCAATACATAGTTCTCCCGTTTAATCCAGCGGTTGTTATCAAACTGGTCCATCAACTTTTCATTGCCCTCAATCGCTTCATCCAAAGTAACCCATTTTGGTATCATATTCAGTTCCGATTCATACCCTTCCAATTGTTGTGGTATTCTTTCTCTGTCTGTTAATTCACATTGGAAATAGTGGGAAGTCATTTCAAATAAGACATCATCTTCAAACACATCCAAATGCCTTTGAATCACAATTCCAAGGAGCTCATTAACAACACAATGTATAAAGCCTGTTTCTTCAGCGACCTCCCTTATGAGGGCATCAGGCAAGGTTTCACCTTCTTCAACTCCGCCTCCAGGGAATTTATAATCTCCTCTGTTTGAGTGCATAAGGAGAATCTTATTATTTTGAATGATGACTGCTTTCACGGCGGTTCTATATTTCATTTTGTATTCAGTTATGTCGCTTTTGGGTTTTCCTAAAACAGTTTCAAACAAAGTTGACGCTCCTCTTCCTATAAGTAGTTTCATTATCCTTGCCATACTAAAATTTTATTCCCCTATTTCTTTTCAATCAACCCAATTCCCACCCCGGTAGGATCCACTAAATACGCAAGGAAAAAATCATCGAATTCCATCTTATCCCTGACCACCATCGCCCCATTTTCTTTAGCAGATGAAATGGTTTTTTCGATGGAGTCTACTTCAATCTGAATACGAGTACCGTGTGGATGATCATGAGGTCCTTTGCCAATCCCCCCACTCATCCCATCACCTTGCCCCGTTGAAACTGCCCAGTAGTCCCATTGGGGTTCGGACACTTCCCATCCGAATACGCTTGAGTAAAATGCTGCTGCTTTTTCTGGATCCTGACTACTTAATTCAAAGCCAACTACTTTCCCATTTTGATTTTTCATGTTCGTTCCCTCCATATTCCTTCATTCATGAAAAATTGAGCACTAATATATTTGCCCTTATACAAATACGTATTATTTCAATTCGACAAAATTCCTCAATACCCTCCATGAAAATGAACATTCCCAAATGTAAGGTCAATTGTCGCGTGACCGGCGATCATTAAAATAAAAACCTGCGTTGTGTAGATAACGGGTTTACTTCAGAGGTGCAAACAATTAAATATCAAAGTAAAACGCACGGTATTTCACATACGAAATCACCGTGCGTTTTTTATTATTAAATCAAGGTTTATAGCACTTTATTTGATTTTCCACATATAAAAAAGCATAATAAATCACATATATGGAAATAATTATTGTAAGGTATGTGAATTTGAATGTGATTTATACTGTGAAATATATGGAGGAAAAAGCAAATGAAGTTTTTAAAGCCCAAAAATAAGAACAGCGAGTCCGTCGATTGGAAGATTTCAGAACAAACCCGCTATATTGTGAAATATTATGCGGAATACTTGGAGTTTACGGAAGATGAAGTGGTTGATGAATTCCTTAAAAACATCATTGACGATAAGGATTTCATTGAATGGGTTAAGTCCAAACGTTTTAACAAACGTATTCTCAGTCAAATTCGAAATGTAAAGGAAGAAAACGTTGGCTAAATTAAAACGATTAGCTCAACCAACTGATGATATTGTTGTTGTAAAGGACCCTCTATCTTCTCAAGAATTATTGGACCGACAGTTGGATTACCCCCTTCTTAATCCCAGACGCTTTGCGAGAAGATATAACAAGCTGTTTGACCCGATTGAATTCACTTATAAAGGTGAAAATCATATTTTACAGTTTAATTATTGCACAAATCCTTATTGTTCTTGGTTCGGCTTGCCACAAAAGAAGTTTGATGAGATTAAGAATAAGCCAAGTCGCTATAAGTTAAGTAGTCGTGGGAAAGACAAAGACGATGCAATTGTATGTAATCCAGATCCTACCGAACTAACGAGATCTCACAAATGTACTGTTACGCCTATATCTAATTGGTCTGTTGCCGAAGAGATTAAACGCCTAGCAACATTAGATAAGGTCAAAGATATTGAGCCTGAATATATCTTTCATAAAGACGATTGTTCCAACGGTGAAGCAAATCCTTTTGATAATCCAAAAGAATTCTATCAACGAGGGAAAAGTAGCGGTGGCTCTAAAAAATGGCAATGCAAATCCTGTAAAAAGATGACTAACGTATTGCCCGCTCGAAGGGAATCATTTAGTTTCAACCAAAAGAGAAACGAAATAATGCCCCGATTCGCCAAAATGCTTATCAATCGCACGCCTGTTACTCGTACTTGCGAAGCTCTTAATATTTCTCCTTTAACTTATTACCGCAAGTTAGAATGGCTCTATCGAAGGTGTCTTGAATTTCTTGAACGTCACGAACAAAAGCCACTAAAGTCTATGCAATTTGACTCGCTTTGGCTTAACACAGATAAGCTCTTATATTATTTGAACAATGTAAGGCAAAAAGGACACGGAGGATTTCGATACGATAACCTTGAAGACAAGCAGCTTCAAACGCATATCATCGTAACAGGAGATATTGATACGGGTTATATTTTTCGTTCTGATATTGCTTATGATTGGGATGTCAGCCTAAAGGGTGTGGATGATGATACAAGGTACTACCGAGAAGACCATCTACACGAATTCTCAAAGAAGAATGCTCGTTTAAGGTTTTCGCATTCGCCGCAGCCTCCAACAGAAAACGATACTCAAACAATGGCTGAATATCACGCATATCGTGATGAATTTATGCGAAGAAAGAACTATATTAATGGACTTCACGTTAAATCAGGTTACACAGTGACTGCCCACCTTTGGTTGCTCAAACAAATGTTACAAAGTCAAAAGTGGCGTTTCGTTTCAGATGAGGACGAAACAATTATGAACGCCTTTTATCGGGTATTTAATGATGAATTCATCTCATCTAAAGCCCACCACTTCCTTGCCAAAATTGACCGTAATAAAAACCTTCCAGATGCTTATCAAGAGCATATTCAAGCAATAAAGCACCTTAAAGATTGGGCGGAAATGAATGGGGTCAACGAGGGGTCGGTAAGGAAAATCGCATCTATCAAATTAGCTATGGACTTGAAAAAACATTCTTTTCATAAGGTAATGTCCGACGGTTCCTTAAATTTCAAAGTGTGGGCAAAAAATCCGATTGAACATCCACTACCTCCAACTGACAAAGGATACTTCTCCGTTGATTGCACAACGGATTTAAGTGACTTTGACACCGAACACATTGCAAATATGCTTTTAAAAATCAGTGATCGTCCAACAAACAACTTTATGCAACAAATCAGAAGGCGGCTATCCATTCTTGAAAGACCCCTAGTGACGGCGAGAGGAAAGGGAAAAAGTTATATCTATGCAAATTTCAATCCTAAATATGCTCAAATGGCGTTGACCATTCTTAGAACGTACTACAACTTTTGTTTAGCAAATAAAGTGTCTAAGAAGAAAAGGCTAACACCAGCACAAAAATTAGGATTAACGGATAAGCAATTTACTTTAAACGATATCCTATACTTTAAATAAGCTAATGGAGGTCATCCTTTTGAAATAGGATGATTTTTTTGAAGGTTATTTGGGATTTTATGTTAAACTAAATATAAGATTAAGAAAAATCAGTTCTTCAACTAACGAAGCAGGATAGTTGAAGAAGGAATTTTAATGTTATGGTCGAATAAGTTATTATTATAACCAATATAAGTCTTGGGGTGATTTTATTGGGTTGGGAAACAGCACAAATCGTCCAAGTGGTCGGTGGTATATTAGGAGCTATTTCTTTGTTCGCTTTCTTTGCTTTTTGGGGCAAATATGAAAAAAAGAGCAAAGGAAAGAATCAAAAATCGAAATAAAAGCTGTCGCTTAGACAGCTTTTTCTATTGAGCTAACGGGCAGGTTAGTTCAAATTCTGTTTTATTTAAATAAAAGACGGTGAAAAAAGCACCGTCTATAATTAGCTATTTATTTTGTGTTAATTCTTTGTAATAAAGGTAATCGACTTTATGCTTGGTAGCCATTAACTGCGAAGCCAAAACCGCCGTATAAACAGTGGTTAGTACAATTGCTCCAACACCTAGACCTGAAAGGTTTATCTTATTAGATGTACTCATTTCATTATTACTTGTGCTCATTCCATTATTACTTGTGGGTGCTTCTTCCATTTTATTAACCCCCTTATTATTATAGGGGTATTATTTGTAAAGGCATTTAAACTTATACTCCAAAAAATAACTGAGAGAAAGAAAACAGGCAGGTCTTAAAAACTTAATTTTGTGAACAAATGTACTTAAACAATCGGGTGCTTTAGTTAAATAAGAAAATAATTGGTGGTAAAAAGGACCGACTTATCAAAAGTTGGTCCTTTTTTGTGTGATTTACCTTGTGTATTACCAAGTGTTTTGTCAGTGATTAGCTATGAGATTTTATATGATATTTGTCTGTTTGCACCTCACAAGTAAACCCGTTATTGTGTAGACTAATGGGTTTTCTTGTGAGGTGCAAACAACCAAATCACAGGGCAAATCACAATGAAAATCACGACATTTCCCACACCAAAAAAGGCTTAGGAGAGAAAAACTCTCTAAGCCTTTTTACTTTGTATTCTTCAACAATCGCTCCATTTTGTTGAATAAGTTCTCCATCTGAAACTGCATGAACCACTGTCCTTACTTCATCGATATTTTCAACCAATTAAACCCCTTATATAATCTTTTTGGTCTTGAATAAAATTACCTATATTCTTATGGATTTTTCTATACCAAGCACGAAAGAATTACCTTCATTTTAATATCATTAGTCAATTTCTCTCATTACTTTTTCTTTTTTCTTTTACCTATGATTACTACAGTTATTAACACAATCATTAGTAAAAACATACCTTCAGCCATAAAATTCGCCTCCTAGAATTTAATATATTTCAACAGAGCGACTCAAGTGGCCGGTCTCCACTTTAAGATTGCCTTCTCTAAATACATACGAATAGAAGTACGATTAGTTCCAAAATTCAGATAACCATTTTGTTAAGGTGATTTAATCACTTCAATTACCAAATATCTATGGGTATATTTTATTGACTGTTGAGTTAAAAAATAAAAATCACAAACTAAATAATCTTTACAATAAGTTCCAACATCAATTTCGTAAAAAAATATCATCTCCTTTATCTCAAGAAAGCGCCTATTCTCATAAAGAGGAATTCCCACCCTTATTTTGGCAGTTTGATATATGGGGATTATTGTATATTAAAAAATCACTAACCAGTGCTTATCTTGGGATGAAAAATGCTTGGAGCATATCTCTCCAAGCATTTTTCTTTTCTGATTTTCTTGCCAAATTGCTTTTTAATTTTGGTGCGAATTACTATACGAACAGCAATGTTCATTCATATTTTGCATTTCAAAACGGAACCCCTTATGTGTAGACAAGCAGGTTTTTTCTCACTAACAGTTTCGTTTTCCTATATATTCGGATTGAGGTCTGTATATGGTATTGTTTTCAGCCTGCTCCATCACATGTGCTGTCCACCCAACGATTCGACTGGCAGTAAATGTCGGTGTGAAGAGATCTGATGGGAGATGGATCGATTTCATGATGGCAGCAGCATAAAACTCCACATTTGTGTATAGGGATCTACCCGGCTTAATTTCAGCTAAAAGTTCAATCGCCTTCTCCTCCACATAGAGTGCTAGATCAAGAGAGTGATCATCCCCCATATTTTCTATCAGCTTGCTTCTTAAAGCGATGGCTCTTGGATCATGAGTCTTATAGACACGATGCCCAAATCCCATCAGCTTCTCACCTTTCAGCAATTTTCTTCTGATGACACTTTCGGCTTTTTCAGCCGTGCCTATTTCGTTCAGTAAATCAATGACCCCGGATGGTGCTCCTCCGTGAAGTGGCCCTTTCATTGTTCCGATGGCTGAAGTGATGGCGGAAACCAGATCGGATTCCGTTGAGGCTGTGACTCTTGCCGAGAAAGCAGAAGCATTCATTCCATGCTCAAGGGTCAGGACCATATACGTTTCCAACGCATCAGCAACTGCCTTTGACGGATTGTTTCCGGTTAACATATAGAGATAATTCTCCACATGGTTCAGCTTGGTATCCGGATCGATTAAAGGTTTATCCATCATCATATTGAATCGGTAGGCAATGATGGTAGGAATGACGGCCGTCAATCGCATTGACTGCTCAATAGTTGGCTTCCATTTGTATTCTGATCCTCCTATAGAGGAGATGACGGTCCTTAATACACTCATCATGTCCATTCCTTGTGGTAGAGAATGAAGGATGTCCCTCATTACAGGTGTCAGGAATCGATAGGTGCCCAGTTTCTTTTTGATCTCCACTGCATCCTCCACCTTGGGAAGATGCCCATACCATAATAAGAAAGCAGCTTCTTCAAATGACAAATCCTTGAGTTCTCCGATTTCATATCCCCTATAGATGAGGACACCCTCCTTACCATCGATATGACTGATCGTTGTTTGTGCTGCGATAATTCCTTTTAGTCCTTCACTAAACATTCGTATCATCCCCTTTTTCTTCGTTACAATTATTGTATAATGGATTTATAATTAAGAAAATTAAATTTATTTAATTCAATTGATTACATTTATTAATAAGGATAGGGTGGAAATAGTGGATCTGAATGTGGTGAAAACGTTTATAACAGCAGCTGAATTCAATCATTTCAGGAAAGCGGCGGAGCGATTATTTATATCACAACCGACCGTTACGGTACACATTAAACAACTTGAAAAAGAGTTGGGAGTTATCCTATTTGAAAGAGATGGGAAGAAAATCAAACTGACAGAAGCGGGAATATCCTATTTACAGCATGCTAAAAGATTGATCGAGATCTATGAGGAAGGAATCTCTGATCTTCAATCCTTTAGTCAGGGATACACGACAACCCTTAAAATGGCTATATCCCCCTTGATTGCTGATAATGTGTTACCTTTTGTTTTAAAACAATATTTAGAAACTCACCCCCAGGTTGAGATTTCGGTTGAAATTATTGAATCTGCCGAAATCGAGAAGGCTGTTCTAGAGGAAAGAGTCGATATTGGACTTTCCTGCCTTCCTTGCTTTAGTCCTGAACTTGAACATACTCTATTATTTTCAGATAAAGTCATTATGGTGGCTCCTCATGATGGACGGGATTTCGAATCAGCCCCACCTTTGGAAGAAGAGGACTTACTGGCATCGAATTACTTATTGACCCACAATCACCCTGCTTATTGGGATGAGCTCTGTTATACCATAAAGCAATTTTATCCAAAAACCAGGATGATGAGGGTTTCACAAACACATATTACGAAACGCTTCATCGCAGAAGGTCTTGGGGTTTCCTATCTTCCCTCCTCTTCAGTCAGGAGAGAGCTGCTGGAAGGAAGGCTCTTGGAGGTTGAAACAAATGCTTTTCCTATGCCGGAAGCTAAAACCTTCGCCATTACAAAATATCAACATAAAACACAAAAGGAGTTTTTGCGTTTCCTGTCTCGATTCAGAGTGTGAAAAAAAGGGATGACATGATCACTATCTGCTGATCATGTCGTCCCTTTTTTTGATTACTATTTTTGAAAAAATCCAGTCAATAAGTCAGAGGCACCAAATAGGTTTTCTGAATGTGTTTTATCAATCATTCTCCTGATTTCAATAGGCTTTAATGAATGAAAAATCTTCCTTAACCGTTCCTCTGTATAACCTAATCCACCCATAAGTGAGCCTTTTCGATATACTTCCCAATCGGAAATATCAGAGCCTCCTAGACTTCCACCTTGTAGAAAACAAGTAATACCGAAATATCCCTCTTCCTTTAATGATTTGTCAATAATATCTATGTAACTCATTCTTCTATGAGGTGCTATATGATGAAAACAACCTGAATCGAAAATGAAATCATATTTCCCCTGTTCACTATTGAAGTCGAAAATATTTTGGTGTAAAAAGTTGATGGTGAGATTCCTTTCATCTGCGCGTTCCTTTGCCCAATCGAGGGACGTTTTCGATAAATCAACTGCATCTACCTCAAAACCCTGTTCCGCTAAATAAATTGAATTTCTGCCTGGTCCACACCCGAGTTCCAGTACTTTTCCAGGTGTAATCCTTCCCATTTCCACGTATGATACTAAATTCTCGTCAGGTGCATTCACAAATATGGGTACTGATCTGTCACGATCAGAAAAAAACTCATCCCAAAATGGAGCAGGTTCCCTTAGAAATGAATCCAGCATTTTCAGTAAATCATCATAATTATGAATGTTTTCTTGCATGTGGTTCCCCCCTTTTGAAGCTAATATCATTTTACTTGATTACAAAGAAAGAAAGGTTACCACGATTTTACAATTCTGTGTTTTCGAATGGTGCCGGTAGGTTAAAGCGATGATTATTATGCACCGAGAAGCGACAAGGTTGGTTCAGGATATACTTAAACCCGCTTTTAATAGGGAGTTACACAAAAGCATTTTGAGCTAATTTGACTTATTTTAAATGCGTTAGTGAGGGTAGTACGAGTAAATGAGAATGACAAAACATTACATATATTACAATAATATATCAAAAAAGAGTTGGTGACTTACTTCTACCAACCTTCATTATTACGCTCATTCTCCTAAATACTTCTCCATCCTGATATCAGACCACATTGTATGATTCCAATAGGTGAAGTCAGCAATTCTAGCAATTTCTTGATATCCCAACTGTTGATATAGCTTATATGCCCGGGTATTAAACTCGAATACACCCAATTCAATTCTTGTAAGTCCTTGCTTTTTTATCTCTTCTTCTAAATATTGGATAGCCTTGAAACCTATTCCCTTACCACGTCCATCCTCTTCACCTATTGTAATTCCTATCCAGGCAGTTCCGGGTTCTCTTTTGTGAAGATGACTTGGATCCACCATATAATTCATTTCTCCCACAAGCTTGTCATCTATGTATATAAGATAAAAATGTTGAGTGTCTAAACGGCTTTTGAACTCTTCTATAGTAATCTGCCACTCTTGTTCCAGCTCTTTCTTGTTTTTATTAGGGCGAATGAATGGAATTAAGACAGGATTGTTTTCCCAACGATTCAAGGCATCAATAATTATAGGATTTGGTTCGATTACCTCAGTAAAATGAATAGTCATTATTTTTCCTTTCTTTTCTCATTTATTTTAATCACTGAATGAATAGTATCATTTATAACAAGTAACTTTCATTCAGTCACTCGTTCTTATCATTCAATTATACCCTTTTCCCTGGCCGACTTCCCTCGATAGGGTTATCAATATCTGCAGTTAACTATCTGTTCTATTGAAGCCCGACCTCCAATATGTATAACTATGACCATATATAGGCATATACCAAGGAGGTACTTCTGTGAAAGGAACCATCAATCCCATTAAGCTGAACGAAGTCATCAAGTATGAAGATCTTTTTCACGAAGCTTTTAAGGGGACACCCTTAAGAGCAGGACGTGTGGAATTAATAACGTACTGGATAAAGCCCGGGAAATCATTTATTACGTATGACATCCATGATCAAGATAAGAAGTTTGTGAATATAGAGGATGCTCCTTCCCCGCCTTCGATTCATCGGGAAGAGATTAGTTTTCGTACGATTTTTGAGTTGAATCAGTCAGTGGATATTGAGATTGCCGGAGTGAAGAGACCTTCTGTCATAGTAACAATCAACATCGCCTGGACGGATGATGAAAGTGTAGTGTCTTATGGAGTGACGGATCGGACTAATACGACATATTATGGGGTTCGAGAAGAGTTGCTGGTTAGATGGAATCCTGAATTTGTAATTAGGTGAAAAAAAAGACCTTTATTACCTGTTGAAATACATTTCAGCCCAAAAGAAACCAGCGTCTATTTTGTGACACTGGTTCCTTTTTAAATTATTTATAGAAAACTTTATCTACGTTATATTTTGATTGGAGCTTGTTAATGATATACGTTTCGTAAATCTCACGATCCATTGCATCTTCAACAATGGCAACGTCGATACGGTAGATTTCGCCTCTGTGGTTACGTAGTGGTGATACAGTATCTTCAAGATGTTTCTTGACTCTTTGTCTTAGTTTACGTGCTTTCCCAACGAAGAGAAGTTCGTCGTTGATGTTGTAAAACAAGATGATACCGCCTTTGTCTCTTGGGATTTCGTGAAGATCGATGAACCCTTGGATACTTTTGATCTTCGGTTCTTCTGAGTCTCTCGGTTGTCTGCGTTCCGTTATGGAAATATCCGCTTGTGGGATGTCAATTTTTATCATGAATGTCACGTCCTTTGTTTGCTGTAAGAGGTAATGGTAACACATAAAGTATAGAATTACTATACAACGTAGCACTTACCATTAAAAAAGAGAGGTCCCCTCACCCTTTTATACATACCTGAGTCCAATTCGATTATTAAACGTCTGATTCTTATTCTTAAACACAAAGAAATTATTTTTAAAATCAATCGTGAGTTCGTGTTCATACAAATCTTCGAAGTCGTCGTCAATAATGAAGGTCAAATCATCGGATTGGATGATATTCTCTGTAGAATCAGATTCTCTATTTTCTACTACCTTTATTTCATAGAGATTGTTCACTATATCGCAGCTTCCACGGTCAAGTGATAGCTGCATGATTTTTCCATTAGGGATTTCGTTTAGTTTTTCTTTTGCAGATTGGGTGATTTCCAATTTCATTGTACCTTCCTTCTATTCTGTAAGTGGAACAAGTATGTCAAGATGCTGCTTCAGGTTTTCTATTATGATTGGCAGCTCGTCCCCCTCGTCCCCATCAACATTGGCCGTCATCTTATAGGACGATGACGCTTCCAGCTTTGTGACTTTCATATAATGGACATGTTCACTTTCTGCCAGTTCTCCTGAAAGAATCTTTGGAAGGAGCAATAGAAAATGAGGAAGGGCAATGTCTTTGATGATAAAGACATGGAGCTTACCGTCATTTACTTTGGCTTCGGGTGCAATGGTTTCCATGCCCCCGACAGAATTGGTCAGGGCAACAAGCATGAGAAGCGCGTCCCCTTCCCAGTCATGGTCGGAGTGGACCTTAAGCTCGAACGGCTGCTTCTCCTTCATTTTCTTCATTCCTTCTATTATATAGGCAAGTGGGCCAAGCTTCGACTTCTGTTCGACGGGTGTTGAGAACGATGCTTCTGCCAACGCGCCTACTGCGACGATATTGATGAAGTATCGGCCATTGATCTTTCCAACATCGGTCTTCTGCACATGATTATGCTTGAATATGTCGATGGCCTCTTCGGGTTTCATAGGAATATTTAAAGCTCGTGCGAAATCATTTACTGTTCCCAGTGGGATCAGACCAAATAGAGGACGGTGATCCTGCTCAGCTATTCCGTTTATCGCTTCATTGATGGTTCCATCCCCTCCCATGGCTGCGACGAAATCAAACTTTCGCTCACATGCCTCCCTGGCGAAATCCATCGCATCTCCTTCCCCTTCTGTAATGCGCAATTCCGTTTTATACCCCATTTTTGACATGGTTTCAAGAGCATGTTCACTATAGTCCTTCCCTCTTTCCTTCCCAGAAGAGGGGTTAACGATAAGCATGGCTAGTTTCACAGCGATATCCTCCTTTTAATATGTATACAGTATCTTTACCCTGATTTAGAGAGTTGGAACCTTATGTATGATTAAAATTGACAGGAGAGAACATATCATTACAATAAGAAATTAAATACTTTGCAAACCCAAGGGTATGTTTAATCCGTTCTTCTTCCGAGTTGAAGAGACCTACTTTCAAACCGTCCCCAATATTCATGGCCTCCCTTATAATGGGAATAGGGACAGTATAAAAAAAGCGCTGACCTCCATATGTCCGGTCAGCGCGCTCTGGATAGTTAATTCCTATTATCAATTTAGCTTTAACATTGTTAATCCTGCACTATTAATAGGGGTATTATCCACATTACCAATGAGGTTATCTGCCGTATGCCCAATATTTCTAAGCTCTACTTTTCCTCCTGCCGGGATAGTAACAATCACTTCTCCATTAACTTGAAAAATGGAATCCAGGGTCACAGGGGCACTTGTGAAGATGCCTAGTTGGTTACCATACCTGCTGGATGTTACTATTAAACCATTCACGAATAATGCGTATGCTCCTCCTCTACTAAATCCTGTTTTTCCACTAGTAAATACAACGTTATAGTTTATTTTGTAGTCTCCCTCGTTCACTACGATTATTGAGGTTCCCAAGTGAATAAAGTCCCCGGCAGAACTAATGCCAGTATGGTTAAAAGAAACAGGTTGGTCAGGTATTATAAGATCTCCACCAATTCTATACACATTACAATATTTCTGATTGCACGTGCATTCCCCTTGAGGACCTTTGATACCCTGAATTCCACGCTCTCCTTGAGGACCAGGTTCGCCTTGAAGCCCTTGTTCACCTTGAGGCCCTTGTTCGCCTTGTGGCCCTTGTTCACCTCGAGGCCCTTGTTCGCCTTGTGGCCCTTGTTCACCTCGAGGTCCTTGTTCGCCTTGAAGTCCTTGTTCACCTCGAGGTCCTTGTACACCTTGAGGTCCTAGTTCGCCTTGAAGCCCTTGATCACCTTGAGGCCCTTGTTCGCCTTGTGGCCCTTGTTCGCCTTGTGGCCCTTGTTCACCTCGAGGTCCTGGTTCGCCTTGAAGTCCTTGTTCGCCTCGAGGTCCTGGTTCACCTTGAAGTCCTTGTTCGCCTCGAGGTCCTGGTTCACCTTGAAGTCCTTGTTCACCTTGAGGTCCTGGTTCGCCTTGAAGTCCTTGTTCACCTCGAGGTCCTTGTACACCTTGAGGTCCTGGTTCGCCTTGAAGTCCTTGTTCGCCTCGAGGTCCTGGTTCACCTTGAAGTCCTTGTTCGCCTCGAGGTCCTGGTTCACCTTGAGGCCCTTGTTCGCCTTGAAGCCCTTGTTCACCTCGAGGTCCTGGTTCGCCTTGAAGTCCTTGTTCACCTTGAATAACTTGGACAGTTTGGGGTTCCAACTCTTCTTGTGGTACTCGCTTTCCTCGTTTTTTGCTTTTCTCGCTTTTTTTCTTACACTCTTTAGGCTTGTCATCGTATTCGTCATTCTTTGATTTCTTATGCTTGTCTTCCTTATCATGACCTCTTTTTGATCCCAATTTACCCACCTACTTTCCATATATCAAAATTTCAATCCTATTAATCAAATGATGAATAACTAAACAGAATTACTATAGTTTATGAAAAATATGAATAGTACGTGTAGACAAACATCCTATGGTTCTATAAATAAACGATAGTCTATAGTATTGGAAGAATACTATAGTATAGTATTCTCTGTTGAGAGATCGGCAGGCTATATGATGATGAACTTGCTGCCGTCCTTTGCTTTTACATTTTAAATTTAGACAGTTCTTATCTCACGCTGACTGACTGAACCCCTGGGTTTTACGTTACAACACGACAAACTTTGGTAAGAAAGCATTATTTTAAACCACGTTCTATGAAATTTCAGCATTTGGCTCGGTTACACAAATGAAACTGTTTCCATACAATATAGAAAAAGTGAAAGTCTACCATGTAAAGGAGTGATGATTAATGGAGAACTTTTTTAACGGGAAAATCTCAAAGAAAGACCTGGAATCCTTTGAAATGATTGGTGATGGGAAAGATGGTGAAATCTATAAGGTAGCAGAGGACAAAGTAGTTAAGTACTTCTTTAAGGAAGAAACACATCAACGGGAACTTGAAGCGATGAAAATAGGGCAGAATTCGGCCATTATGCCACGTCTATATGAATTTGGTGACAATTACATTGTCATGGAGTTTGTTCAAGGAATATCCCTTGCCCGTCACATGAAACGACACGGTCATATTGATGAAGAAATGACACGAAAAATATTATTCGTTTTAGAAGAATTTAAACGAATAGGCTTCACACGATGGGATACGGAGGTTCGCCATATGTTAATGGATGAAAATGGCGAATTCAAAGTGATTGATCACAAGCGAGCATTTACATCCGACTCACCTGTTCCAACAAAGTTGTTAAAAGGAATGAAGAAATTTGGTTTAACAGGCGATTTCCTGGAACATGTAAAGAATTTAAATCCTGAGCTTCATGATGCTTGGAAGAACCATAAGTAGTACCATACATGATGAAGTTCCACTCTAAAATATCATAGAAACAAAAACGTTCTTTCCTAATATCAAAAAGGAAAGAATGTTTTATTAAAAGTCTTTAGGACAAGCACCTGAAATCAAAAAAAGGATGGTACTCCCATAAAAGTACTATCCCTAGAATTTTTTAAAAATGATTATACTTTTTTCACCGTTACCCTATCCAGGTGAGTGAATAAAACGTCACCATTACCATTAGACCACACTAAATAGTGATCTTCAGCTTTTATAAATGTTCCGTCGCAGTCTATTTTTTCTGCTCCCGAAATAACCTCGATTTTATCACCAAGCTTGAGTACTTTATTAAGTTTATCGGAAAATCCCATAATGCCTCCTCCTTTCTCTTTTAACATTCAACAGTCTATATATTTATATTAAAAAAACCGAAAAATGATAGGGCTATTACCTATCATTTTCATTTTTCCTCAAAAAAAAATGACTGGATTGCGTCCAGTCATTTTTTTCGTTTCTAAATAATGTTAACTAAACTTTACGAACAGTAACATTATTTAAGTTAGACGTGTTCATATGGCCATTATCATCAGCCCATACAACGAAGTTATCGCTTGCGTAAACATATGAACCCTCTTCGATTTCTTCGTCACCAGATAGGACCTCGATTTTATCACCTAGAGATAAAATTTTATTAAGAAAATCAGCCATATTACCATCTTTGAACAAATTAGACATTATGTTTCCTCCTTTCGGTGTTTACTCTATTTTTATGCTGAACCGTTAAATGCGTAAAGGCAGATAACTAGATTTCATAAAAATATTTCGAATTAGTCATTTACTAGATTAATTATTCTTTATCATCCTCAAGGAGTGAGGTGGTTGGTGGGTGTTCCGAGCTATTTTCTGAAGAGCTTTCCTCCAAACTGAATAAAGTCTCCTCCTGGCTTTCGAACTCTTCAACTACATCAGTAACTTCATCATCTTCTAGTGAAGAAGCCAGGTTCTCCTCTGGGATATTGATGTCTAGTTCTTCCTCTAATCCGTCTTGAGAGTCACTTTCGTAATCGGAAATGTTTTCTTCCATGTCAGTGTCTACCTCTTTTTCCTCGGGTTGATCTTCACCTGGTTCCAATTGCGGAGTGTATTCCTCTTCCTCTTCTTGACCTGAATCGTTAGAGTAATCGTCAACGTACAAATGGATTACCCCTTCTTTTTCATCAACTGAATGGGGTATGGTCGTTTCATCTTCACCACCAGAGGAATCAAGAATTTCTACAGTGCTGCTCTCACTTTCAATTGTTTCATTGTCCTCGTGTATTTGTTGAAGATTTAAAGTCTCCTGGGATATTCCCTCAGTCTCAGGTTCTTCTTTCTCAAGCTTTACGAAGTTCAGAAGTTCTTCATTAACGCCGGATTGTTCATTCTTTACATCCTTTTTCCGAGGACCTTGTTCTTTCTTATCCGGTTTGTCTTTTTTCTTCTTATCAATCTGGTTATTGCCTTTATGTTTAGGCTCATTTTTGTTTTTTTCGTTGTGTTTCTGGTTTTTCTTTCTCTTGGAGCCTATTTTTCTTACACTGATCGGACCGCATAAATCTGTGAAATTGACATTTGCATCATAATCCATCCAAATGAGAATATTGTCGAAAGCTGCAACAAATGTTCCTCCGCTGTCAATCATTTCATCCTCAAAGAAAACTTCAAGATGATCCCCAAGCTGGAACATTGAATTCAACACCCCTTCGACTGATTTACAAGGAAGGTCGTCAAAATCCTGATTTGAACATTGCTTTTCATGCGCACAGTTCTCGTCTGTTTCAGGAAGATCTTGATTGCCTGGTTTTTCTTTCTCACCGGCGTCTCCTAAGCACAATTCATCTTGTTCATCAGGATCTCCCTCACAATGCTCTTCATCGTCATGATGATCGGAATATTTTCTAGTGTAATCATCATACTCTTCTACCATAGGTTTTCCACTCCTTTACATTTTGTCTACAATTCATAATCAATATATGTATGTGAAAAAGGAATGTATAGCCTATTTTTATGGTATTATCCTAAATTCCGCTCACTCTAACCGGGCTTTTGAATAGGTTATTAATAGATACAGAGACGTGGAGTGAAGCACATGCCCAATTGTTATCTTTTTATTAATGAACATATATTGCCAAGGATCTTTTCCTCCTTTTATTACGATGACTATATGGCCCCTTGTCACAATCAATCCATCTTTGTGAGCTACCAAAAACCTAAAAAACAATCCGTTACTTATCCCGTAGAGCAGCTGCAAAATGCTCCTTTTCTTGATCAAGTTCATGTATCCCATATCATTCACAGTATGATGAGCAGCTTGAACGAAACCAATACTCACCATCATTCGACTGAGCGACCTTCTTTCGACATCACCCTAACAACCGAAGTTCAACCCAGCATAGTACTTTCTCGAATTTCCAAGTCAAAACACCGTAAAAGACGCGGCAAATGTCCACGCTTACTATCCAGAGAGGTGCGACCATTCGAAAGATTCAATTATATCGATCGCAACAACAGTATCCCCCAATCAAAATATCCAGCAAGCGCACCACCCATACAACATGTACCAAAATACAATCCATCGACAAGCCCATGTGACAATGAAGAAAGCAAAGAAGCGAATATCGAAATTAAGCATGAGCAGGAAAAAACGTTAAAAAAAGTGACTGGAAAAGACATTCATCAAAATGATCAAAAAAACTATATTAACAATCTAGATGATGAACCAGTGAACGATAAGATTTCTCATGAGGAACGGCCACAAGACCAAAAAAAACATGAAATGAAATCTATGCGCCCCTCCCCATTATCAGAATCAGATATGACGAAACAAACTAACTCTGCCGGCCCATCCAATGAAGATGGTACTCGTGACATCATTTTGAAAGAAGAAAAAATGAAAGCAGTTTTTCATGAAGACCTTTTGGAAGATGTAAAAGGTGAACAGCTCTATATCCTATTAGAGAAAGATGAAGTTGATCAAGATATTACTAATCAATCATCATTAACAATAGATACTGACGTTATACATCCCGGGAATTCGTATGATGATACAGCCCCATTTAAAACAAGAGTGGATAACCGACCGGGTAAAAACATAAACGAAGATAAAAATATAAAATCTACTACCGAAGACCCGATTCCTTCAGCGAAAGTTGTGAAATACAAACTAAATCGCTCTTCAGTCATGGCAAAGAAAATCGTTAATGAACATAAGCAGAATGCTGCCGAATTCAATTTCGAGATCCTTAGCTCGAGCCCACCGGGAAAAGAAATGAAATACAAACTAAATCGGACTGATCTAAAAACGATAAAAATCGTTGATGCATATAAGAAAAGTGCTGATGAAACCAACATCTTAAACTTGAGCCTGCCAACCAAAGAAGGAAATAATAATGTCGACCGTGCAGATCACTTAGCTAAAGAATCAGCAAGTGATGAAACAGATACCCCTGCACCTACTACAGAATTTCACTTTGATATCTTACAATCTGCTTCATCTATCAAAGAAGTGAAAAAGGACGTCAAGTCTACAGATATCTCACCTATGAAAGTGAAAGAAAACGAAACAAAATCTACTCCATCTAATAAACAAGTTCAATCTGATACATTAAGCTCTAAGTCACCCGGGTCTGAAATGAAATACAAACTAACCCGCACTAATAACCAAGTCAAAAGCAGTAATCACAAACAAACAAGTATCGTAAAAGACGAAGTGAAAAATACTCAAGAGCAGGATTTCGATATCTTACACACCAACACCCCACCTAAGGAATCGAAATTACAACCATTTCATCAGAAAACGAATAAAAAGGTTAGTAAGACAGTATCACCATCTTCTAATACCAAGGTTAAAGGCGACTTCCATACCGCGATTTTGAATAAATATTTCACGCTCGGTGACAAAATCAATGTATATGCCGGAAGTAAATTACTTGATCAGCAAGGGACATTTTTAACAGCCGGACCTGATTTCTTCATATG
The DNA here is from genome assembly GCF_003315075.1 of Rossellomorea aquimaris. Classification (GTDB taxonomy): domain Bacteria; phylum Bacillota; class Bacilli; order Bacillales; family Bacillaceae_B; genus Rossellomorea; species Rossellomorea aquimaris_C. Next base: position 206,318 of record NZ_QNRJ01000001.1, on the reverse strand, counting down.
GATTGATGGCGATGGATATGTACGGTTACAAATTATCAGCGGTGGAATCAGTATCGGTCAAACGAAAAAGAAAAAATAAGAAACAGACATTAGCCCTGTGCTAGTGTCTGTTTCGACAATATAGAAGGATACATATAGTAATGTAATAGAGATTAGAATGGGGTGAAGGGAATGAAAGAAACTGTATTGGTCATAGCAGCACATCCAGATGATGAACTACTTGGGACAGCTGGTACGCTAAAAAGGTTAGTGGATCAAGGAAATAGAGTCATCTCGATCATTACAGCAAACGGTAGAAAGGAAGAGGCCCATCACATCCAGCAGCTTGCCCGGAAAGCAAACAAAGAGATTGGAATTAAAGAAGTTATTTTTCTGGAGCATCCGAACCTGGAATTAGAAATGATGCCTCTTCATCTATTTACCAAGGAAATTGAAAAATTAATTGATATCTATCAGCCTACTAAAATATTTACCCATCATTACGGCGATGTGAATCGTGATCATCAAATTACGTTTCAAGCCGTATTAACAGCAGTTCGTCCTCTACCAAATAAACAACCGATTGAATTGATTACATTTGAAACGGTATCCTCAAGTGAATGGAATACCCAGACAAATGATAAGCAATTTAAACCGAATTATTATGTGAACATTTCATCAGTGATTGTTCAGAAAATTGCTTCCTTAAAACATTATGAAGTGGAAATGCGAGAGTTTCCACATCCACGTTCCTATGAGGGAGTCAAACATTTAGCAAGTGTCCGAGGCATGACGGTTGGGGTACCGTATGCTGAAGCATTTGAAGTTATAAGGAGGGTCTGGAAATGAAAGAACTATTTTTTCCTTATCCTTACCTTGTTTCTGCTCTCGATAAATATTATGGAGTAAAATCAAAACCCATAACGGCAAAAATAAAGGATAAGGGTAAAGATTCCAAACGAAAAAAAGAACGCAAAAAGAAATCCAAGACTAAGAAGATGAAAGGTAAACCCGGCAGTAAGAAATTATCCATTCTGATAGCGACATTTTGGGACTATCCTCATACGGGTGGTCTTTCCAATTACATTACTACTCTACGAGAAGGTTTGAGGTCTTTAGGTCACAAAGTGGATGTCATTGCTCCGAATCAGTTTTCACAAGTGAATGTAGAAAAGCTGCGTGAGGTGATCGTTCCTGAATTAAAGACTTTTTTTGAGCAACGATACGGATCGTACACAAGCAAAATCATACAAAGTTGTCGTTTGCTCTACATCTATGAACAGATGATGAAATCTGTAAAACTGGAAAAGTACGATATACTTCATGCACAGGATTTGTTCACAGCCAATATATTAGGGAGATTCAATGAAGATTTAGGTAAACCTCTTCTTTTCACCCCACATGGCATGTTCACCTTTAGCAGGGTCAAATTTAACCGAATTGAAAAAGGCTCAGTAGAAGAAGTGTATTACAAAGAGATTGAAAAAAAAGCGATTGAATACGCGACCCATATGGTCATTTTAAGTGACTCTTTCCGTGATCCATTGAGTTCACTGGGAGCGAAACCTGTAAATCTGACAACCATTAATACAGGGATTGATTATAAAACCATTGATCGCGTTAAAACGAGTGGAAAAATTGTGATTTCGTGCATCGCAAGACTTGGACCTAGAAAGGGACATTCGGATTTATTTAATGCCCTTTCTCGCATGAATGGAACAACTCATCAGGTTGAGGTGCAAATTGTCGGAGATGGGGAAATGCGTGAAGCGCTTGAAGCTCAAGTCAAATCGCTGAAACTATCGAACGTTCGATTCCTGGGTAAACGCGATGATGTCCCTGCCATACTAAGTAAAACGGATATATTTGTTCTTCCAACCATCAATGACAACCTTCCTATTTCCATTATTGAGGCCATGCATAGCGGCTCAGCGATCCTGACAACTAATTGCGGTGGTATTACGGAAATCGTTCATCATAATGAAACCGGAATCATTGTCGAGCCAGGCAATGTCAGCCAGTTGGCAACTCAACTCAAACTCCTGATCGGAAATGAAGCATTGCGTAAGAAGCTGGGCAGCAATGCGTATCAATATGCCAAAAATCATCTCACTCGGGAAGCCATGGTTGGCAAGATTGAAGGGATTTACCAAAATCTAATAGCTTCGGGGGATGAATAATGTTGTCATCACATCCAGCTGTTGTCCTTGACTTAAGCGCTAATGGAGTCGGCATCATTCATGCCCTTTCCCGAAAAGGAATTGATGTATATGCATTTGATACAGAAGGTCCCTATTCAAAGGGGAAATCAAGACTTGCAACATGTGGGGTATGTCCAAGCCCCTTGAACCAAGAAGCGGAGCTGCTGTCTTTTTTAAAAGGAATAGCGATGAATCTTGATAAAAAGCCTGTGCTTTACGCAGGTGCAGATGATTATGTTGTCTTCATCTCAAAATACAGGGACGAATTATCCCAGTACTACCTATTTTTATATCCTGATCACTCTTTAATTTTGGATTTATTAGATAAAAAGAAAACCTATGAATTAGCATTGGAATATAATATCCCAACAGCCAAAACCTTTTTTGTGGAAAGTGATGAGCAGCTTGATGAGGCGATTACTCAATTAGAATTTCCGTGTATCTTAAAGCCTGTGTTCGGACATGAATTCAGAAAACATGTTAATAAGAAAGCCATTCATATTCAAGACGCCATCCAATTAAGGAGAATCTATCCTATTTATCGCAAGTTCGGTGAGCTTATTATTCAGGAAATCATTCCTGGAGACAACCAATGTTTCTATAAAGTGGCGACATTTTTCGATGAGGATATGGAATTACTTGCCCTTTTCACTCTCCAAAAAAACCACCAATTCCCGGCACAATTCGGAACGGGAGCACACATCGTGAGCAAACGAATACCTGATCTGGTCGATGTCGGTGTTCCACTACTGAAAGAGTTGGGAATAAAAGGTGTAAGTATGATCGAGTATAAAAAAGATCCACGGGATGGGCAATATAAGCTCATTGAGATCAATCCCAGATTCTGGCTCACCCATAGTTTAACCGGTCACTCCGGAGTTGATTTTGCCCTTCAATATTACCAGTACCTTACTGGTCAACGTCCATCTCCTAAACTGCAGCAAATTGACGGGGTTCAATGGATTTACCTGGTACGTTACTTCCTTACCTTTCTTGAAAAAAGAAAAAATGGAGAAATGAGCTTAAAAGACTTCTTTTATGGATTCAGGGGAAAAAAGGTATTCGCTCTTCTTGCCTTTGATGATCCTATGCCATTTATAAGGAGTACCCTGTCTCACCTGCGGAATGCGTGGAAAAGAAAACGAAGGAGTGATTGAGTATGTATACACCACAAGAACTGATATCCATGTTTCATAAACATGGAATCGAAGAAAAACTCTCTACATCCCTTGGAAGTAAAGTGACCATCCAGGCTTCATCAATCCAAAACCTTAAATCAACTAAAAGGAGCAGCATCTATCAGCTTCAGCTACAGAAACACACAGACACCTTCCCTATCATTTTTAAAATCTACCATTCTACCAAATACAAAAATGAAGTCGAGATTAATGTCTACAGTCAAGCCTACCCATTTTTAAAAGAGTTTCTTCCTGAAATATACCTGATGGAGAAACAAGGAAGTGATACTTGGGTGTTCATGGAGTTTGTTCGCCAAATTCGCGGACAGCTTACCTTTACACCCAAGCATTTTGATTATATTATCCCAACCCTTGCTAAACTTCACGCCCACACGCATGAAGAAAATTTCAAGAAAGAAAAAAAGACTTTTCAACATTGGTTTCCCATATACAACTCGGTAAAAATGAAAAACGACCGGGAAAAATTCATTTCAAATACAATGACATTTCTAGACGATGCCAAGAAGGATAAACAATTGAAGGACATCATCAAACCACATTATAAGCCATTAAAAAACTTATACAGTAACGGTCCTGACTTCTTCCCGGAACTATTGAACAGCGGCTACTCCATTACACATGGAGATCTTCATATGCAGAATATCTGTTCAAAAGATGTCAGTAAAAATGAACCCTGGGCGATTCAATTCATCGATTGGGAATCAGCCAAATTTGCCCCTACATGGTTTGACATGATTGTCCTGGTAGAAATTTTACTAGGTTTTCGGAAGGATTGGCAAAGCAATGCAGAAGAAATCCGCACCCATGCGGTCGACGTGTACACGAATGAAATGAAGAAATATGGAATCGAGTTCAAAACCAAACCCATTCATTTATACAAAATGGCGTACCTTCAACGAACCCTTGAAAAAGGATTACACACTCAGCTGAGACGTATCTTTGACAACCGCGGAGGTGAGCTTCTTCCCTACCATTTAGAAAAAATATCAACCTGGGGAAGTGAACTGGGAATCTATAAATAGATACGAAAGGATGAGAAATCTTGAGTCGAATGCCCCCTTTCAACATTCATCCCTCTCTTCTTGCCATCATGGATCAGTATTATGATGTGGAAAGAGACTATAAGGAGCCTCTCACTCTCCAACCATTCGGTCAGAAGACAGAAGGCGATGATTCAAAGCCAATGAAAATCTTATACGTTACATTTTTTCAATACCCCCATACAGGGGGATTATCTCATTACATCACTTCGATAAAAAACGGTTTTGAAAAGGGCGGTCATAGTGTAGATGTACTAGCGCCCAACCATATGTCTTCAGAACAGCTGGAAGAATGGATTCCCGAAGCATCCTCTGAAGCCCGTAAATTTATGAATAGACGCTACGGAAGAGTAAATGAAAAAATCGTCAAAAACCTTAGTTACCTTCATGTATTTGGGATATTTCTCAAAGAAAAAAATCTCCAGCAATATGACATCATACACGCTCAAGATCTATTTGCCATCTTCATCCTGGGACATTTAAACCAAACATACCAAAAACCTTTACTCTTTACGCCACACGGGTTCTTTACGAAAAGTCGCTTAAAATTCAACAAAATGCAGAAAGGTTCCATTGAAGAAGCCTATTTTACTGAACTTGAGAAAGTAGGCATTGCAGCAAGCACTGAAATCGTGATGATTTCAGATTCCTTTCGACCTAACTTAATGGATTTCGGTGCAAAAGATGAAAGGATGGTCACCGTTCATACTGGCATCGATTTTAATCCACTTCCTCATAAAAATCATGAAAACATTATCCTAACGTGTGTCTCCCGGCTGTCACCACGTAAAGGTCATGGATTTCTCTTGGAAGCATTGTCCAGACTTCGTGAACACCTGACGAATGTGGAAGTATGGATTGTCGGAGATGGAGTCATGAAGGAAAAACTGATTGAACAGGCGAAAGAACTTCAGCTGAATAACGTGAAATTCCTGGGGAAACGACACGATATACCCCATATTCTTTCCATGTCGGACATCTATGTATTAGCAACTGTGAATGACAACTTTCCCCTATCCGTCATGGAAGCAATGTTTTCCAGGCAAGCGGTCATCTCCACCACATGTGGCGGAATCCCGGAAATGGTTCAACATGAAGAAACAGGCATCCTTTGTGAACCTGGTAACGTTGAGCAATTGGCACATGCGATAAAGCGCTTCTTAACAAATAAGGAAGAACGTAAGAGGTTTGCAAACAATGCTGAATCCTATGCCCGTCAACACTTAACCTCCCAGGTTATGACGAGAAAAATTGAAAAGATCTATCAAACATATTTATAAAGAAAGGAGACTCATCATGAGGGAGAATGAACGGATCCAGGATCATACATGAAGATATTAGTTACAGGCGGAGGCGGATTTATCGGCTCACAACTTGTAGAAATACTGCTCGCTGAAGGTCACACCCCCATTATTCTAGACAACTTCTCTAATGGCAGGGAGGAAAACGTGCCCAGTGGAGTCAAAATATATAGGGAAAATCTGTTATCCGATAAAGTTGAAAAGATTTTTGAAAAAGAAAAACCCGACATCGTTATGCACCTCGCTGCCCAAGTGAGCGTAGCTAAATCATTGGAAAATCCTGCAGAAGATGCTGCAGTCAATGTATTAGGAACCGTAAAGTTGTTGGAGTACAGTACCAGATACGGTGTGAAAAAATTCATCTTTTCCTCTTCCAGTGCAGTATATGGTTATACAAATGAGGTGATTAATGAAGAGAGTCCTACTAGTCCGATTTCCTTTTACGGTACCTCAAAATTAGTATCAGAAACTTATATTAAACTATTTAATAAGCTCTATAAACTTCCATACACCATTTTGAGATACGCCAATGTATATGGACCCAGACAACGATCCGATGGCGAAGGCGGAGTTATAAGCATATTTATTGAGCAACTATTAAACATTGAAACACCCATCATTTTTGGGGATGGAAACCAGACTCGGGACTTTGTTTACGTAGAGGACGTAGCCCGGGCAAATCTTCTTGCCATCGCAAACGCTGACAACCAAGTCATCAATATCGGCACCAACACCCAAACAACCGTCAACCTACTCTACACCCTACTTTCAAACCAGCTCCACTCTTCGCAAAAGCCAAACTACGAAGCGAAACGGGAAGGAGATATTTTACACAGTCACCTCTCAAATTCGAAAGCTCTGCACTATCTAAAATGGGAACCTCAATATGATTTGAACTCCGGTTTAGAGAATACAGTTGAATATTTCAAAAGGAAAATGGAGAATGACGAATGATTTCATAACTCGTGCAAACACAAAGGAAAAGAGCTTGGGAAATTCCAGACTCTTTTCCTTTATTCATTATCTTCCTCAAACGTTCTCCTCTAACTCATCTATAATACTTTCTGCAGTTTTCTTCCCGTTTTGAATACACGCGCCGATGCCCACTCCATAGTATGAAGCACCTGCCAGCTTCACACGTGGCAGCTCGGTTGCGAGAATTTCATCTAACGATTGCACAGACTGACTATGCTCAAGATGATAGTTTGGCATCAGGTCTTTCCAGTTCGTTACCTCGACAGAAATCGGATCTCCGACTATGCCGACACTTTTTCTGATATCTTCAAGTGCCATGCTCACAAGTTCTGCCTCGCTAAACTCTTTCAACTCATTGTAATGAGGGTTAGTACTTTTATAAAAAAGTCTCAATAAAAGGTTTTGATTAATGGACGTATGCTTCCATTTCCGGCTCGTCCATGTGCATGCATCACATTTCACATCTCTGCCGCTTGATACGATAAAGCCTGTTCCATCAGCAGGAAGTTCCTCATCTGGAATGTTAAATCCAAGGTAAATTGAAATAAGGGAAGAGTTTCTCAATTTATTAAAATCAGGTTCAAGTTTTTCATGGGTCAGAATCTTCTGGGTTACGTCATGAGGTGTTGCGAATACCACATAATCCGCTTGAATCCTCCCATGACCATTTAGAGTCAGCTCATATTTGTCTCCTGTTTTTTGGAGCTTAGTTGTTTCTACTCCCTTTAAAATTGTCCCACTGGAACATTGTTCTTCTAAACGTTCAATGATGGTTGATAAACCATTTTTAAACGAGATGAACTTTTTATTGGATGCCCCTTGGAATTTTTGTTTATTTGCTGATAAACCTTTAATGATACTGCCGTATTCATTTTTATATTCAAGTAAGTATGGGAGTGTCGAAGCCATGGTGAGCTTATGTAAATTTCCAGAGTAGACCCCTGACAATACTGGAGCTACCTGCTTCTCAACAAGTTCCTTACCCAGGAACGCTTCTAAAAATTCACCGATGGAACTCTCTTTGGTAAATTGTGTATTTTCCGATTCAAGGTCTTTAAGTGCGTCGATCTTCCCTTCTTCTGAGACCAGGGTGCTATTTTGAAGAGACTCAACGGACATGGGAATTCCGAAAATCGTGTCTTGGGGAATCTTATGTAATTCGCCATTTGTATATATGTAGGATGTGCCTGTTTCATTATAGACGAGTTCCTCTTGAAGTTGAATTTCCTCAACTAGAGTCAGAACCCCTTCATTTCGGGCCACGATGGAATCTGCTCCCGCTTCCATAATGAATTCACCGTCATTAATGGTTCTAATTTTGCCGCCGAGCTCCTGATTCCGCTCGATCAGGATTAACTCGGTATCTATTTCTCGTTCAATGGACATTCTTTGAAGATGGTACAGCGCTGTTAATCCTGTAATTCCTCCACCTACGACAACCACTGTCTTCATACGACTCACTCCAATAATTGCGTTTATGTATACAGGTTATCATGTTTTTTGTTGATTAGAAAAAAATTCTGTGTCTGAATTGGTAAAAAGTATAGGAATGAGGGTTAGTTCCAACATTTTATTTTTAAGTCCTCCCATCTATCCTATACCCAACATTCAATTCCTAGTTGACAACTCTGAATACTAATATATATAATAATAAGAAATCCATGACAACTATATATCCGCTTATCCAGAGAGGAAGAGGGACTGGCCCGACGATGCCTCAGCAACAGATTCTACATCGTAGAACACTGTGCTAATTCCACAAGCAATTCGCTTGGAAGATGAGTTGAAGTTTGATACATAAAGCCTTCTTCTTATCTACTAGGAAGAGGGCTTTTTTCAATGAAAGAGCCTCTTCCACTGTTCGTATTCATTATAAGAGGAGTGATCTAATATGGGAGAAATCCTTCAGGAAGCGATTCACAATCGAAGAAACGAGTTAATAAACAAATTAATTGTCCACAACATATTCAAAAAAGGAGACAAACAATTATTTGAGCTGACTCTCCAGGAACTTGAGGACGAATACAAATATCTTCAAAAGGAATGCCATCCGCATAGCGATGTCGGCTCCATTCATTGGAAAAATTGTGCCAAATTAAGCAGTTGAAAAGGAGGTTGTGACAAAAGTATTTTAGTCTAAGTAAAACCCGAACAAATCTGCTTCCCAGTAGGCAGATTTGTTTTTCTTTATATCGTGGTTTTTAGTTCTGTCCCAACCTCTTTATTTATTTAAACTAACTTTCTGCAGTAAGATTGTATAATTGTTAGCTCGTTTTCCTTTCATCTTTTAAACTATTCTATCTTCCCTAGTGGAGATTCCATAACAGAGTTGTTTTATAGAAGAGTATGCACTCATCACAAAATAAATTTGTTCCTAAAGGACTTCAGATGTATTATTCTGATAATCTAAACTCTTACAAAGGAATTGAAATATGACTGACACACTGCAGCATTTCATGAACGAATTCATCGGCCTTGATAGTTGGTCTCTCATTTTCATCAGTATAACCATTAATATATTCATCAGTATTCTAGGTTTCCTGCCAAGTGTTTTCTTGACGGCATTCAATATTTCCGCATTTGGATTTTGGCCGGGAGTCGGGGTATCCATACTTGGTGAATCATTAGGGGCCATGGTTAGCTTTTATTTGTATAGAAAAGGTATGAAGATTACAGGGATTGATCAGATTCTGTCTAACAAATATTTTCTCAAATTAAAAGAAGCGTCAGGTACGGAATGGATCTTTCTTCTATTCTTATTTCGCATGGTTCCCTTTGTGCCTTCAAGCGTGGTTACCGTTGCCGCTGCCTTTAGCTCTATTTCTATTGTTGTCTTTTCTGTTATCAGTTCTATAGGGAAGATTCCTTCATTATTGATTGAAGCATTTGTGGTGGTGAATGTGTTGGATGCGGATAAGGGTACGGTTATTATGGTGGCAGGTTCAGTGGTGGTTGGGATGTTTTATTGGGGATATCGTTGGAGGAAGAACATGAGAACATAATGGATGACGTCATAGAGACCGCTCTCCTCGCGAAGAAAAAAAGACGTCTACCACACGGCATACGTCTTTTTTCCCTATCACTTATTGTGCATTTACCTCGACAGCATCCTTCTTGTAATATTCTGCAAAGATCTCCGCAAACGCTTCTGTAGAGTTATACAATTCAACTAAATTATTTTCCACTCCGCCAAACTCAAGTAACATGGCTCTCTCGGTTAGGTCCTGATTGTAGACCCCGTTACCTTCTGCTCTTGTTTTGATGAAGACACCCCGGCTGATGCCAGGATATTTTTCCTCCAGTTTAGCATTCAATTCCTTTGCAATCTTAAGGTTCTTTTCGAAGTTTTTGTTTTCTTTTCCTACGATAAAAAATAAACGTGCATAGTTTTTACCATTAATGGTTTTGGTAGTGATGCTTCGTGGCTGAGAATCCCGATGGATATCAACCAGGTACGTTAGGTCATCGTTTTGGGCAATGGCTTCTTGTACTAGACCCCTTGATAACTGATAGGATTCAAAATATGTCCATGACTTGTCTTTGAGAGCTTTGTTTACATCTGTCTTATCCTGGACTGCTCCAATCCCCCTTGCTTCAAGCTCTTGCTTCAATTTTGTGCCGACAGCAATGACGTTGACCTTCTCGTTGGTACTCGCGGGATCTTTTGAATTGTTATTCTTAATCAGCGGGCTGAACGCTTCCCAGCTGTGTGAATGATAGATGTAGACGGATTTTTCATCAATCTCTTGAACTCCGTCTCCTGAGTTGTTGTTGGCCTGATCAATTTGACTCTGATCGATTTCCTGATCTTTCAACTGATCTTCTGTCGGAGCCGGTGATTCATTTGGGAGGTTCGTAATGTCTGTCCCTTTACCGGCAACGGCTATGTGAGTATGATAATTTTCGATTCCGGGTATTTCCCGTCCAAATAAACTACGCGGATCAAGGAGTGAAACGTTCGTGACGCTTTCCAGCCAATCAAAATCACTGTTTAATGCTTCCTCATTGGTAGCCCGCAGTCCAGTCATTTCCTGTGACAACAACATAAGAAACGTTTCTTTTGGGACGAGTTCGGACATCGATGAATACAGTAAACTATCCACCCTCAATTTAATTGCCGTCGACGAAATCAACCATACAGTCAAGTACATGAGGACAATACCGATCAATACTACCCGAATGATGGCCTTCATAGAGACGAATACTAGTGGGACTAAGCTATTGTTGTTTCGAGACTTATACGACATCATCAGTACCCCTATATAAAGTATTTAATAGTTAACTTTATGCAGGGGCTTGATAGAGTAGAAGGTTTTTTCCCGGATTCGGTCTGATTTCCTAGGTCTTACCGGTTTGACCTTCCTATTAGCCAGAATCACATCCATATGATTGATAATCGTCCTATACTCACCTCAGACCGTTAAATCATTTTCAGATTTAAGCTCAAGGGCATTCTTCAACAATTCTTGTAAAACTGCTGCGAAAATCGAAATGGTGAGACACTTATCTGCCATTCACTTCATTGGCTGCCCTCACCCCCGACTCAATCGCCCCTTCCATCCAACCATGAAAGGAGGAAGTATGCTCTCCGGCAAAATGAATTCTGCCTTCAGGTTTCTTGATATAATCGCCGATATCACTTGCCTGCCCAGGGGTATAAAGGGTAAAACATCCTGCGGAGAATGGGTTTTTACTCCAGTTATAGACTACATAATTCAGCATTTCTGTATACACCTGTTCGCCATATACTTTAGAAAGGTCTTCTAAAACTTCTTTGATGATTCCTTCTTTTGATTTGCTGTTCCATAAGAGTGCATTCTGTCCCCAGCTGTAACTCGCTAACATGACTCCTGGTTTGTTGCTACCCTTATCGTGACTCGGCATATACGTAAAGCGTGTGGGGAGATCTGACACGATGTTTCCGTAATTCAAATCTTCCCAGAAGCGACGACGAAATTCTATTCCTATTTTCACGGATGGAACATTCGGTACCTCACGGATCGCCTGCCACTTTTTAAAGGATATTGAATCATAAGGTATGACCTCGATAAACTGGAAGACAGTAAAAGGGATGGTTACGATGACATAATCGGCATTGTAATCCCGCGCCATTCCGTCTCCGGAGTCTACTGCGCGAACGCTAACTCCGACATCGGATTGTCTAATGTGGGTCACTTTTTGATTCAGTAGAATGTGCGACCCAAGCTCTTGGACAAATCCATAAGGTAAGTGGTCGTTTCCTCCTGTTATTTGATAAAATTTTGTCTCTTTCCTGAATATAGGAAAAATGATGTCTTTTAATATGTCCACGAATGAGAACTCAGGGAATCCTTCTATCCCGAGAATTACATTGATTTTTCGTATGGCATTTAAAGATAATGATTTACCAAATGGGTTGTTTGCTAAAAATTGTCCCATAGAATAACGAGAGTAACGTTTAATTAATTTTTGCTGTTCATCATGAGCACTGTTATTATATAATTCCATAAATGGTTTGGTTGCTTCGATAAACAATTCCGAAGCCGTTCTTCCCTTTTCTCCTTCTGGTAACGGATACTGTAGTATGTCTGGATTTTTTTCGTATTGTTCCCTTGTTGTTAGGATATTGTTTACTAATAGTAAATCTCTTGGAGAACTATTGATGAATTCTTGATAGGTCAGATTGAATTTTCGGATATACTCGAATACTAATTTGTGGTTATCGGGAATCCTCATGGCTCCCAGGTCCATATAGTTACCGGGGGTGAAGGGCTTGCGTACAGTATATACCCTACCCCCAATTCGCTTATTTCCTTCTAATATCGTTACTTCATGCCCGGCCTTTTTCAATAGAGAAGCTGCGACTAAACCACTCATCCCTGCCCCAACGACGATTACTTTTTTTGACATAGCGGGCTTTAATCCATTACGAATAATAGCCAGCATGTCATTTGGATAACTCAATTTGGAAGGGTCATCCCTTGATTGTTGATCTGCCATCTGTCATCACCCGCCTCCCCTGTTTCTTTCATCATATGAAAACAAAAAAGGAGGTATACGTATATTCTCTATGACCAAGAGCTCATTTCCAGTTGTTTTCAGAACAGACGTTTCTATTTATACGTTTATGTGTTACACTTAAGGTTCATTGGGTCTACGAGACTGTATTTAGTCAATCCCTCGAGCAAGTAGAAGGGAGACATGTTATATGTCACTAGAAAATATCGTAACCATGCTCAAGACTCTTAAGGAATTCAAGGATAGTGAGATTGTTCATACGATTTCAAGTCATGATCACTCACCTGTTATGACCGTTACCTACCAGTTGGACACGGATTGCTTTCAAATCACTTATATGGATTCAATGAAAGTTGAAGAGTTTACAGACATCAGCCTTTTGGCTAAAACCATAGAAAGTGTTGTTCTTCTCGAACCTTCAAGATAAGATCATAAAATGGAATGCCATTACGTAAATCGTGATGGCATTTTTTGTACCTTGAATCTGTTTAATTATGCTAATCTATAGAAAAAAGGAGGGGCATTATGTCATTACACTCACAGCCATATATTCGAAAAGTGTCACTTCATAGCGAAAACGTTCCTTCCTTTCACTCGTATCCTTTTCATATTCCGAGTATCCGGAGCCTGACAGACCTCACCTTTCACCCTAATGTTACATTTATTGTGGGAGAAAACGGAATGGGGAAATCAACTCTTCTTGAGGCCATTGCAATGGCCATTGGATTTAACCCTGAAGGAGGCACGCTGAACTTTTCATTCTCCACGTATGATTCGTATTCGAATCTGGATAAGTATTTGAAAATTGTGAGGGGAGTCGATCGACCTAAGGATGGTTTTTTCTTGAGGGCAGAAAGCTTCTACAATGTTGCGACAAATATTGAAGAAATGGATCAGCATCCCTCATTTGGCCCACGAGTGATTGATTCATTTGGAGGGAAGTCTCTACATGAGCAATCGCACGGAGAAGCCTTTTTCTCAACCTTTATGAATCGTTTCCGAGGTAAAGGGATTTACATACTGGATGAGCCCGAAGCTGCACTCTCCCCCTTAAGGCAGTTATCCATGCTCTCAAGGATACATGAACTTGTGAATGATAATTCCCAGTTCATTATCGCCACTCACTCACCCATTCTGATGGCATACCCTTCTTCTTTTCTGATTGAATTATCAGAAGAAGGTTTACAGGAGTCTTCATTGGAAGAAACGAGCCATTATAAGATTATGAAGCAATTTTTTGATGACCGGGAACGGATGATCTATCATTTACTGAAAGAAGGAGACTGAGGATTTATTCTATACCGTTATTGATCAATGAAGGATTCCTCTAATAATAAAATGAGCATAAAACCAATCCCTATTTTATGCTCATTTTATACTTTTTAAAAAGAAGGAAGTTCACTAAGGTTATTCTCTTTTAAGCCGTCGGGTTCACTGCGAAGAACATCTCTTCCATACCGATGAATCACATCGACATGAGCCAGTTTCCCTGACTTCGCTTCTTCGAGTGCAGTGATATAATCCAACTCTCTCCCACTTTCAGTTTTAAAAGCGATGAGATCGTCATCCGTATTTCGACGGACGGCTACAATCTGTTCCGCTCCAGTTGCAAGCTCCTGAGACATTTCTGCTTTAGCCTGAAATTCCCCTTGCTTCTTGTATTCTTCATAAATCTGTTCAAAGCTCTTCTTTTCCATCTGTTTCACCTCCAGAACATACGTTTAGTATTGACTCTGGAGCAAGCTATTATGATAAAAAAAGACAAAAAGACATGTCCCTCTTCCAACCAAAAAAGAGTGCCATCCATTGCGGCACTCCACTATCATCATTTCAATTTTCCAAGAGTGTCATTTAACACAATTTTTTGTTCATCCATTACTTTTATCGCATTTTGGATGTTTCTATTGAAAACAGACAGGATACTTTGTCCATAGTTAGTCCCTGGCACTGCCCACTTTCCGTTCAAGTCTGTCCAGTGTTTGGCGCTCCCCCGTGTAACTAATGAAAAACGGGGATCTACGAGTGATTGCCCTTGTGGAATTGGATTGGTTGATGCATATGCATACAGATGCTGAATATGAGCAAGAACCCCTTCTTCTGGAGTCTTAAAGGATGCTCCGTCATTACCTGGACCGGTAGTTCCAATCCCTGCATAGTTGTTTTGATTTGGTTTGACTTGTCCTGTGAACCTGAAATAGTTGGTTTCATGTAGAGCTTGAGAGTAAGCTACGTCTCCTCTAATTCCATAAAGATTCCCGTAAAAGAGATAGAATTTGCCTAAAAGTGGAGCATCCCGGTTAATTGTTCCAGCGAAGTCATCGAGTTGTTCAGCACGTAATACAGATGTACCCAGGATCGAAAACTGTATTCCCGGTGGCTTGGGAGGCTGCGTCGGTTTTGGCGGATCGGTCGGAAACGGTACAGGAGGCTTAGGGTTATCGTCAACTCTTACTATAATAAATGCTTCAACACCCATTTTTTTCAGGCTTGCCACTTGATTTTCTGCGTTCACTCTTTCTGCAAAAGCACCAGTTTGGACCCTGTAATACGTTCTATCCAAGACCACCACAGTATCAATGAATGAATTCATACCTTTTCTTTTCAACTCATTTACCCGACCTTCAGCATTTTCACGCTTTGTAAATGAACCGGCAATCACTATGAAAAGTTCTTTCTCATTCACTATTTTTGCAGGTAAACCTAAAGCCTTTGCAACACCCCTTGCGATCGCCACTCCTACAGTATTTCTAAATGTAGCGTTGTTCATTAACGCAATATCTTTTTGATTATCAATAAATAAAATCTCTAATAAAAGTGAAGGCATGTTCGTTTCACGTAATACATGAAAATTTGCTCTCTTTTTCCCTCTATCAATTACTTTATAAGATGAATTAATAGCTGCCGTCACTTCATCGTGAATGATTCTTTGATAGGTAATCGTCTGTGAAGGAACACTGCCGTTATACACATAGCTCTCAAACCCACTTCCACCTCCAGCATTATGATGGATGGACAAGTAGAAATCAGGTTTAGTGCGGTTGGCTAAATTTGACCTTTCCGTTAAAGACAGTGTTTCATTTCCAGTTCTCGTCATCAGAATATTCACATTGTAATTTTTTAACAAAAAGTCCCTTGCAATAAGGGCCGTCAAGAGATTGTAGGTTTTCTCTTCATTTCCATTGTAAACAGCACCTGGATCAGTACCTCCATGACCAGGATCAATCATTATGGTTTTCAATATTATTTCCTCCTAAGAGTATGACATATTGTACTATATTCACATATGGACAAGCCTGCTTGGACTTTTCCTACTTGTGCCTATTGTTAATGACGAAAAAATGTTCCCGGTAGTGAAGGGAACATTTTTTATGCACGATTCTATTTTTATGGAGGAAACTTTCTTATAGGTTTTATTCTATTTCTGTAAACTCGTTCTTATTCATCATTTTTTTCAATTGAACGGCGGAGTTTCATACTGGCGCTCGCTTCATTTTTTTCAGTATGAACTGTTGATCTTATAACCATTGTTCTCTTACTGAGCAAGGGGTCGAAGAGTAACCCCAAACTGCGCAACGTACATATTTGAGAGAGAAGGAGATCCCAAGTCAAACTTGGAATGAGTTACTGGTGGACTGATAAAAAGATACACTTTTAATTTTCTTGCCAATGCATCACCTCCATAGAATACTTTATGTTGAAAGTGATCGAAAGGTGAGGACAAGCAACGAGTTTTCATGAAAATTGGACAGACTTTTTTCAAAAAATAGAACTCTTCACAAGTTTATGTCATCCCTCAATAAAGAGAGAGGTTCGCCGTCATATTACCTCCCTCACGCTCCTTATTCTGCCTATAGGTTGGTGTCATCTCAGCACCGCCAAGATAATAGGTGAGACCTACTCTTTCGTCGATTTCCATTTCAAATGTATCAGCACATTTTACCAAATAGGTTTCTATGAGTGAATGGGGAAAAGAAGCGAATAATAAGAGGCGATAGTCAAATGAATGGAGGAGTTTTAGTGAAAAAGATTGGAATTCTTGTGATGAGTGTGATGATAACACTTTCTTTCTTACCTGTACTCAGTACTTCAGCTGAAGCTAAGCAGGCTGAATGTGTAAGTGTAGCCAGCGTGAAAGCAAAAGAAGACATGAGAATTTTATGGAACGATCATGTTATCTATACCAGAAATTATATTATTAGTGCCGTTGATGGATTAGAGGATCAGGATGTGGTTCTTTCACGATTGCTTCAAAATCAGAAAGACATCGGAAATGCCATCAAACCTTATTACGGCGAAGAGGCTGGAAATAAGCTGGCTGATTTGTTGACCGAGCATATTGTATTGGCAGGAAAAATCGTATCTGCTGCTAAAAATGGGAAGCAAGCAGAGGTCGAGAAATTAAACAAAGAATGGTATCGAAATGCAGATGATATTGCAGGATTCCTAGCAAAAGCAAATCCTTATTGGTCCGTAAATGCGCTAAAAGACCTGTTATATATGCACTTGCAATTCGTCACCGATGAAGCAGTCGCACGAATCAAGAAAGACTGGAAAGGAAACATTACAAGCTTTGATAATGGGAAGACCCATATTCTTCACCTGTCTGATGCCTTATCAGGTGGAATCGTGAAGCAGTTTCCGGAGAAGTTCTAATTAAAGCAGCTGGGATAGATTGATTCCAGCTGCTTTGTTCTGATGTGTATGTACGCTCTATCTTTTATCTTCGAAGTCAATCTCCTTAATGATACGGGCAGGATTTCCACCCACCACTACATTAGAAGGGACATCCTTTGTTACGACTGCACCTGAAGCAATAACCACATTATCACCTATCGTCACTCCGGGATTAATGATTGCTCCTCCACCGATCCAGCAGTTGTCCCCGATTTTGACAGGCTTCCCAAATTCCGGTCCTTTGTTTCGCTCAATAGGATTTACTGGGTGAGTCGCTGTGTAAATATGTACTCCAGGTGCGAGCATACAATTTTCACCGAAGCGGACTTCACACACATCTAATATCACACAGTTAAAATTAGCAAAGAAATGATTGCCGACGTGAATGTTATAACCATAATCACATCTGAAGTCAGGCTCTAAATAAATACTTTCCCCAGTAGATCCGAACAACCTTTTTATGGCAGCCACTCTCTTCTCGTCTTCTTCTTCTGTCGTTTGATTAAGTATGCGTGTTAAATAACGTGCTTGTTGTCTCTCTTCCATCAATTGAGTATCCCATGGTTCGTAAAGTTCTCCATCGAGCATTTTCTGTTTTTCAGTTTTCATATCTGTACCTCTTTCATTTTTAGTTAGATTACTAGATTCTTATTGTAACTTAAAATTCATTTAATAGAAAAAGGACTGAACCCGCTAAGATTCAGTCCTGTCGTCTTAATTAATTACTCCTCAATCAAATCATTCTCAACTAGCCAGTCATGAGCCACAACGGATACACTATTCCCTTCGATATCCACTTTGTAATTCAGTTCACGCATAATATCACTGTTAAGTTTATCGGCTAATTTTGCCGTAATATCTTTGATTTCCGGATATTTTTCATAAACGTTTTTATTAATGCTAACCGCTGCCCGGTATGGCGGAAAGAATTTCTTATCATCCTTCAACGTGACCAAGTCATAGTCTACAATCGTGGCATCTGTCTCAAAGGCAACTGAAACATCTACTTGGCGGTTATTCAATGCCCTTTGCGTCAATCCGAGATCCATCTGTTTGATCTGTCCGGAACCGAATTCGAAACCGTACAATTCCTCTACTCCTGGAAGACCGTCGGGACGATTCGCAAATTCTGCGTCAGACGCCATTGTTAACTCTCCAGGATTGTTATTTACATATTCAGCCAGATCACTGATGGATTCAATACCCAATTTCTTTGCCTGATCCTGATTCATAGCCAGTGCGTAAGTATTATTCACATTGGACATATTCATCCAATGAATGTCCCTTTTTGCATCAAGCTTCTTCACTTTTTGAAAAGTCTTCTCAGGGTCTGACATCGGTTCTTGCCCCATATAGGTAATGAGGGCCGTCCCGGTGTACTCCCACATCATATCCACCTGCTCGTTTTCCAATGCTTTACGAACAACCGTACTTCCCAGGTTGTTCATTTGTTTTACTTTAAAACCCTCTTCTTTTAATAAAAAGGCGGTCATCTCAGAAAGAAGGTATTGCTCCGTAAAGTTCTTTCCCCCAACGGATATTTGTTTACCTCCTATTCCTGCGTTTGAACAGGCGCTTAGCATAAGAGTCAGGATGAGGATCCCTATCCACTTTGAATTCCGTTTCACGGTCGTCACCTCCTGATTATTAATTACATTTCTAATGTTTGTTTGGTACCTTTTGGAACGACGATCCTCTCCACCAATCGCAGTAGTAAATCTACCAGAATCGCCAGAATCGTAACAGGTATCGCCCCTGAGATTAAGTATCCATTATCGAACAATTGAATACCTGTAAAAATCCAAACTCCTAATCCCCCACCACCGACGACATAGGCAAGGGCAGCTGTTCCGATGTTCAGCACGACCGCTGTCCGGATTCCAGCCAGGATTGAGTATGCTGCATTCGGCAGTTCAATGCGGAAAAGGATTTGATAAGGTTTCATTCCCATCCCTCTGGCAGCATCAATGAGGTTCTCATCTATTGAATCGATACCTGCAACTGTATTTCGATAAATCGGTAAAAGAGAATAAATAAACAGTGCAAAAATGGCTGTTTTAAAACCGATTCCTAATATACTGATCATAAGGGCAAGAACCGCTAAACTCGGAATCGTCTGGCCAAAATTGACTGTATTAGACACGATCCACTCTGCTCGTCTGAACTGCTTTCGTGTAATCAAGATTCCAGCCGGTACCGCGACAATAAGTGCTAATATGGAAGAAACAAAAACAAGCTGCAAATGCTGCTTCAATAAAAGTAGAAACGTCTTCGATTGACTGAACATATAGTCGAAGTACTGATTTTTAATAGCCCATGCAAAGAAAAGGATGACAAGTGCATACACGAAATACCGAACGACATTACTGACAACCTTTTTCGTATTCACAGAATCATCCTTTCTGAACCACGTTCGTTTTTCCTTTAATCTCGTAATGAAGGTATTTCTGTACAAGGTCGATCGTAATGGCCCCTTGTTTATTACCTGCGTCATCCGTCACGATGACCTGGTCAGCTTCCTGATTTAAAAGCATCGACAACGTATTTCTAAGATCGTGATGAATATTGATCGTTTTCGTATCAGGAATGGATTCATCAAATTCAGCTAAGCCTATGATGTTCTTCAAGTTTTCAATCGTATGTAAACTTAAACTTTTAATGGCACGATCTTTACCAAAGAACTCATAAACAAAATCACTTTTAGGACGGACGAGCATTTCAGATGGAGTGTCGTACTGCATGATTTCTCCTCCACGCAACAGAACAATCTTGTCCGCCATTTTAATCGCTTCATCGATATCATGACTCACAAACAGAATTGTTTTCTTCACTTCACGCTGAATCTGCAGGAATTCATCCTGTATTTTTTCACGAATGATTGGATCCAGTGCCCCAAACGGTTCGTCCATCAACATAACGGGAGGATCTGCTGCCAGCGCACGAATAACACCGATTCTCTGCTGCTGTCCTCCGGATAATTCATGTGGATATCTCTTGCCGAATTTATCTCCGCTAAGACCGATCATTTCCATCAGCTTATTGAAACGCTCTTTCTTTTCCTTCTTACCCCAGCCCAGCATGTCGGGAACAATCATGACGTTTTCCTCAATCGTCATATTGGGGAACAGTCCGTTACTTTGAATGACGTACCCGATTTTTCTACGCAATTCAATTTGATTCAAGTCCATTGAGTCCTGGCCGTCGATGATGATTTTCCCATCTGTAATCGATTCCAGCCGGTTCACCATTCGTAATAAGGTGGTTTTCCCGCACCCGGATGGCCCTAATAAAACGACTATGTCACCCTCCTCAACGGTAAAGTCGACACCTTTAACCGCTGTCACATCACCTTCATAAGTCTTCGTTGTATGATCAAATGTAATCATCTCTTCACCTCTTCCACTTTATGCAATGCTTTTTGGTGTGTAGCGTTTTTGAATCCATAAAAGGATGGCATCTGCAATCATCGCCAATATCGCGACCGCTACAGATCCGCTAATAATTAAATAATTGTCCCCTCTGGAAATCCCTTGAGTAATAAGGACTCCGAGGCCACCAGCTCCGATATATGCTGCAATCACACCGATTCCTATGTTTAAGACGACTGCTGTTCTGATTCCCGCCATGATGACAGGAAATGCATTTGGAATTTCGACCCGCAGCAAACGTTGATGGGTCTTCATCCCGACTCCCTTCGCCGCATCACGCATCTCAGGACTCACATTTCGAATCGCGGTATATGTATTCCGTATAATAGGAAGCTGCGAATAGAGAACCAATGCCACAAAGGCCGGAACAAATCCTATCCCCTGATTGATGATTGAAAAGATTGGAATCATCACCCCAAATAAGGCAATGCTGGGAATGGTCAGCATAACCGACGCAATCTGCAACACCGTCTCTGCCAAATAATCATTGGTCGTCAAATATATCCCTAAAGGTATCCCGATTAAAAGGGCAACGAGTATCGCAAGTCCGACGAGCACTGCATGCTCAATCGTCAATTCAAGAATCCGAGGTGCATTAACCTCGAGAAACTTCATCCATTTCTCCATAGTTACACCCTCCTTTATATATGTATTTGGGCAAAACAAAAGCCGTCCAGGATCTAATCTAGTCCTGACGACCCACGGATTTAGTATAACCGTATAATTGCGCCAACATTCCTTTACCCCGTTTGTGGAAATTCGAAACATCTTGTCGGAAAATAGTGGTTGGTGAGGTTACGTTTAAGCTGTGAATTCAGATGGATTAATAGGTGTAATGGGAAGAATGGAAGGTATGTGATGTCTTCCTAATTGTGTAGTCTATTTTGTTCAAAACGATAAAATCTCTCTACTTGCCAAAAATCCCTTCTTCTTGCATATCCGTTTTTCTCTGTCCATTCATGCTGCGTAAATGAACAAACAGACTCCCCTTTTTACCGAAAAAACATTTTGGAACTTCAGAGAAAGCTTTAATCCAAATAAAAAGGTGCCCTCCGCTGGGGCACCTCATTTTCTCTTAACACATATCGTCTTCTTCCACACGCTTCACAATGGTTCTTGGTGTACAAAATGTTCCTAATACTTCAAGAATGACCGGATGAAGCATTTCTACTTCCAGGCATGCGATGAGTTGTATCTTCACTTGTTCCCGTGTAAGGCTTCCTTCCTTCTCACGACACTTTATATCCACTATAGAGCAGTTCACATTGCTTGCATCCATTCCTTCTGGTAAGCATACGGCCATTTTTTTGTCAAAGAAGATTGGTACTTCCATGGTGCAGAAATCTTCTTCATTGGATTGGGGTTGGATGGTCACGAGCAAGAGCGCTTGCACCCGAATCGTTACATAACCCGGTGTTCCTCTTTCGAACGAAATGAGCGAGCATCTCGGCTCGGTATTTGGACTGAGCTGACACTTCACATTTATTCCTTCCCCTCTTGCAACGAGTTCATCTACGAGCTCCCTGCAATCAGGTGAGAGACTGACAGATTGCGTGGTGTTGTGAGTTGCGATGACCCAGTCGTACACTTTTTCTACAGAGATACATTCAGGTCTAATACTACCAGGTGGTGGAGGTGGGGCTTCTTCTCCTAATTGAACATTTAACTGCAGGTCTTGACTTTCTCGGAGTACAATTGAAATCTCTTTAACCGGATAACCCTCTGCAGTGAATCGAATCACGTATGCTCCTGCTGGTAATCCCGTCAGGATATAGAATCCATTGGGATCGGTTAAGGTAGAACGAATCGGAACATTAGAACCTATCGGGAAGATTTGAACCAGAACTTGGGAAATCGGTTCGCCGGTTCGAATGTCTGTGACGATCCCGCTTACGCTTGACGGATTATCCTCTAATAAGAAGTCGACCGTCGCCGTGCTTCCTCTCGTTACGGAGACGTTTTGCATTTGACTTTGATATCCTTGAGCACGCACGACCAGTACGACTGTTCCCCCGGGTAAACCTGAAATAGTGTAGTTCCCATTCATATCTGTAAGGGTAACTCCCAGTAGTGTCCCATCCAGTGTGAATACTTGGATGATTGCGTTCTCAATTGGAGCGAGGGTATTCGCGTCACTTACATTTCCGGTAATGGTAGCGGGGGTTGGTTCTAAAGCGGCATTGAGGACGGCTGTTTCATTCGGACTTAATGTGATCATGAACGTCGATCTGACGTATCCATCAGCTGAGAAGATTACATTGTATTCACCAGGTGCCAGACCAGTTAAGATATAATTTCCTTCTTGGTCCGTCAAGGTGGACGCTACGACGATTCCACTTCCACTGATTACCGTAACGACGCCGGCACTTTGGATCGGTAACCCCGTAGACGCATCGGTTACATTACCTGAGATGGTTGCCGGCTGACGCTGCAGGTTCACATTAAGTGTCCGGACTTCAGAATTGGTTAGGAAAATCCTGAATACTTCACTTGCGTATCCATCAGCTGAGAAGACGACGCGATATTCTCTAGGGTCTAACCCACCAATCACATATTCACCTGATCCATTTGTTAGAACAGAGGCAATTGGAATTGACGTTCCTATTCTAAAAACTTGAACTAAAGCAGATTGAATCGGTTGATTGTTCACGTTATCCCTCACAATTCCTCTAAGTGTTGCGGTTTGGTTGGATAAGCTGAAGTTAAGGGATTCGGTTTCACCTGGTGATAGTGTAACGATGTTAATTCCATCGGCAAAACCATCTGCACTCGCTATAACAGTATACTGACCTGCTGCCAAGCCAGAAATAGCATAGAAACCATTCTCATCTGTTAAAATGCTGGTTATAAATACACCGTCAGAGTTAAAAACTCTCACCAGCGCACCTTGTATTCCCGTGGCCGATTGGCCATTTAAAACGGTACCTGTAATCGTGGATGGATTCGGATCTAGATCGGCATTCACCGTTTCTGTCCCATTCGGAACGAGAAGGACAGGAATGACCTCTGTGGCATAGCCGTTAGCTGATATGACTACATTGTAGCTTCCCTGTGGTAAATTACCGATTGAATACGTACCGTCACTTGATGTAATGATGCTTCCGACGGTGATATCTGTATTCGGTATGACCACTTTCACAAGGGATCCGCTAATGGGGGCAAGTGTCACAGCATCCCGAATCGTACCTTGAACGGTTGCAGGGAATGGAACAAGTGCAATATTAAGCACTTCACTATCACCAGGTGATAAAAATACGGTGTTCACACTAATGGCGTAATCTTGAAGCTGAGCCTTCACGTCAAAGGTTCCTTGAGGCAGCCCTTCGATCAAATAATTCCCATTTTCGTCAGTGAGTACACGCCTTACCAGTGTGTCGGTTCCACTTACATAGACCTCGACAATTACGCCGGTCAATGGGGACTGATCGAAAGCATCAACGATGGACCCGCTAAGAGTAGCCGGATTGCCCTGTAGATCAAAATCCAAGAAAGTCATAGAATTAGGCTGAATCGTGGTTTGAACGATTTCGGATTGATAGTTAGGATTAATGGCAGATACGGTATAACCCCCTTCAGACAGCCCTTCGATAAGGTACGTTCCATCCACTGTCGTCTGCACGGTTGCCACTACAGTTCCCTGATTGTCAATGACCCTTATAAGTGTGTCCGCCAGTCTTTGTAAGGTTACAGCATCTCTAACTATTCCGGTGAGTGAACCGGGGTTTGGTGTGAGCAGGATTTCAACATTGGTAATTCCCCCACTGCTTACTTCTGCCGCTACAGCATTAGTACCAAAATCAGGACTGCTTCCCACCAACACATACACAATTGGTGATAACGTTGTCGTTTGGAAAAATCCATCAGCATCCGTAATCGTAGTGAAAATGATTGGACCCGATCCAGAAAGCTCCCTGACTTCTACCGTTGCACCTGCAATCGGATCCAGCGTGATAGAATCCCGGACAAATCCTTGTACGATACCCGGATTGGGTCTTAATGCAAAGCTTAATAAATTGGTTTGGTTTGATTCGATGATGGCACCAGCCGTCTCGGGCCCAAAATCTGTTGCATTGGCAATGACCGTATAAACTCCAGGGGAGACTCCAGAGAAGGTGTATTCTCCATTTTGATTGGATAAAGTGGTTTGGACGAGTACATTCGTGAAATCGTAAAGTTGAATGACGGCATTAGGGATGGCATCCCCGTTAGAAAGATTTGAAATGAACCCTTGAAGTTGGCCAGGATTTTGCGCCAGATTCAGGGATGCAAATATAATATCTCCCGCTCCGCCGATAACAGACTTCGTATCCGTACCAAACGAAGAAGCATCAGCTGTGACGTTCAATATACCAGTCGGTAACGAGAAAAACGTGACAAATCCACTTTCATCAGTGATTCCTGTTGCAATCGGAATGTTATTGGCATGCCTGACCGTGACCGTAGCTCCTTGGATTGGAGTCGCGGTATTTTCAATCAGTACTTGAACCGATAACGTTACTGGATTTGCAGCTAAAACATTTGTTACGGTGGTTGTTTGATTGGATTCTACGATGGCTGAGACGGTTGAAGAAGAATAATTTGGTGCCGTTGCTGTAATGAAGTACGTACCCGGTGCAAGAGATGGCACAGTGTAAGTCCCGTCTGAATTGGCCAGGAAAGAAACAATCAGCACATTGTTTTCATTGTAGACTGAAACTTGAATACCATTGCCGGTAATTGGATTTCCATTGGTATCTTCAACAGCTCCTTCCA
Organism: Rossellomorea aquimaris; assembly: GCF_003315075.1. Taxonomy (GTDB): domain Bacteria; phylum Bacillota; class Bacilli; order Bacillales; family Bacillaceae_B; genus Rossellomorea; species Rossellomorea aquimaris_C. Next base: position 180,772 of record NZ_QNRJ01000001.1, on the reverse strand, counting down.
GAGTACCTGGATTTTCACCTAAGGATAAATCGGCCCTCGTATCCGTGTCGCTAATAACAATGGTACCGATTTGCTCTGTGGTAAAATTCATTTTGGAAGCTGAGACAATATAAGAACCAGGTGTTAAACCACTTACAGAATAGTTTCCAAATACTGAAGTTGTCGTAGTTGCAACTGGAATTTGAGAACTTCCATCAATGATGACTACAGTTGCGCCTGAAATCGCTTCTCCACTAGCTCGATTTGTGATCTGACCGTTAATGGATCCCGGATTCGGAATCAAAGAAATATTTACATCGATTAAATCCTGACCGACCCCGACAAAGATTCCTGTAATGACCTGCCCGAAGCCTGGTGAATTGACAACCACATTGAAAGATCCGCTAGGGAGATTTCCGACAATATATTGTCCAGATGAGTCAGTGAATCCGGAACCGATCAAAATATTATTTTGATCAAAAATTTGTACAATGGCATTTCCGACGGGACTCCCCAGATTATCTGTCACGATTCCTGATACAGATCCCGGATTTGGGACAAGGGTTAATTCCACGGTTGAAGTTTGATTCGCGAGGACGGAAACTCCAGCCTGGGCGGTTGCATAGTTAGGAGCTGAGCCTGAAACGATGTAGGTTCCGGGTGTTAAATTATTGAAAGAAAATGTTCCGTCCTGATTTGGTACGACAGAATCGATTAATACGTTGTTAACATTCCGTAATTGAATGGTTGTATTCGTTACAATAGGGCTGATTGTCCCCGTAATTGCTCCTGGATCAGGGTCCAGTGAAACCAACACAGGCGTTGTCTGACCTGAATTAACAAGGGCTCCCACTGTCCCGTTTTGGAAGTCATTTGCAAATACATTCACTGTGTAGTTATCAGGTGCGAGTCCTTCAACCATGAAAACTCCCTCTGAATCCGTTAATACAGTTGTAATCAAGGTACTAGAGCTATTCACGATGCTGACACTTGCCCCAGAAATAGGATTACTTCCAACACTGTCTACGACTGTTCCCGTTATCTGTCCGGGATTCGGTTCAAGTGCGATGCTTCCATCCACTGTTTGATTTGAATCGATTTGCACAGTAGTAGCATTGGTTTGGAAATCTGGTGCTGAAACAACGACCGTGTAAATACTTGGGGCCAAGCCATTTACAATATATTCCCCATTTTCATCTGTCAAAACGGTAGCGATGACTGCTCCACTTGAATCAACAATTCTTACCTCCACATTGGCTCCAATAATCGGCGTGCCTGTTTGTGCATTTGAAACGATCCCAGAAATTGATCCCGGATTTGCTTCTAAGTTAAAGTTCACGTTAGAGATTGCATTGGAAACAATCGTCACCCCTTGTGAGGCTGCCTGAAAATTAGATGCTGCTGCGACAACGGTGTAATTCCCAGGCGCAAGGCTCGGAACCATATAGGATCCATCAGGTGCTGTAACAGTGGTAGCTACAATGATTCCTGCCCCCGTACTGATTTGAACCGTGACACTTCCACCGGCAATCGGGTCATTATTCGTGTCTCTTACAAACCCTGTCAGTGTACCTGGATCTTCGTTCAACGTTACATTTAACGTGGTGGTTTGACCATTTTCAATCATAGCTGCAACGGTTTCGGTCGTGTAATTCGATGCACTGACAACAACCGTATAGCTTCCTGGAGGCAGTCCGGGAACCATGTAATTACCATTTACGTCAGTTACTACACTACCAATCTGAATATTGTTTTGGAAAATAGTTACCGTTGCATCTGGTATCGCTACAGCATTAGGGTCCTGGACTGTACCGGCGAGGGCTCCAGCAAGTTTAGATAGAAAAGCATTTACAATTGTGGTGGTGTTGGAATTCACAATTGCACCGAGGTTTTGGGTCGCATATCCGTTTGCTGTAAAAATAAGGGAATACGATCCTCGTAAAAGACTATCAAAGCCAAATTGACCGCTTCCATCGGTCGTCGCAGCTGCCACGATGACATTTTGACTATTCACTGCCTGTACTGTGGCTCCTGAAATCGCCGCCATGGTATCGCTGTCTACTACGGTTCCTTGAATCGAACCAGGATTTGGTTCAAGGAAAATGTTCGTTATTGTTGTATTACCAGCTGTAACCGTTGAAGATACTGTCGTTGTACTATAGTTGGTAGCGAATGACCTTACTTGATAATTTCCTGGTGCTAAATCATTAAAGGTATATTGACCACTTCCATTTGCCGTCGTCGTGGCGATGAATACCCCGTTTGAATCAAGCAGCTCTAGGTTTGCCAGTGGGATGGCTGTATTATCGGAGGAATCCCGGACGGTACCTGAAATAGAGCCGGGGTTTGCGATAAGGGTGAAATTGACGACAGCGGCCTGGTTGGGCTCTGTCATGACGGATTTAGCTTGAGATTGAAAACCGGATGCGATAACAGAGACGTTATAAATACCCGGAGTTACATTTACGAAAGAATAGTTTCCTGCTATGTTAGTGGTTGTCGTGTCTATTACTGATCCCGAATTATTGAGAAGCTGGACGGTTGCATTGTTAATGGGACCACCATTAGATACATTTCCTGAAATCGTACTCGGCTGAGGTACAAGTGCTATATCCGCCGTTGTCGACGCACCTCCTACAGCCGTCACATTAGCTGTCCCGGTTACATAGTTCGTTCTAGCAGCCTGTACGGTATAGTTTCCAGGTACCACATTAGTAAACGTATAAAATCCACTTGCATTCGATTGAGTGGTTGCAATCACGCTCATCCCTTGAAGTAGGGAAACCGTTGTATTCGGTAGTACCAAACCAGTTGATTGATCGGTTATTGTCCCGTTGATGGTGGCTGTCTGTTGGACGTTAATGGTGACGACGGAAGTGTTGGACTGAATGGCATTACCTGAAGATGTATCGAATCCAGTCGCTTGCACCCTGTCTAAATTTCTTGAACCACTTGTTGTAAAGGCACCATTCAAGGTGAAGGTCAATGATGCGGTGACACCGGGGTTTAAATTCCCCACGTTCCATGTGAGCAGTTTACTTGCAGGGTTGTACGTGGTGAGTCCTTGCGTGGTTGAATTCACGACGAATGAATTCACTTGATCAGGACCGATGATGTCATCAAGAAATACCGAGGTAGCCTGGGAGAGGCCTGTGTTTGTAACCGTCACGGTACCTGTCCAAGTCGCCTGCTGGCCAAGGACGACGGTTTGCGGTCCTGAATTCAATACTTTGTTCGTTGAAAGCCTCGCCCTGATGTCAGCCTGATCCGGAGTGACTGGGTCTGTAAAGGCGTTAGTGAATGAAAAGCCTTCACTTGTTCTTAATGAATCCTTATTATAGTTATTAGAGTTTGCCGATGAAAAATATACGGCACGAATGGCTGAGGATGCATTAATTCCTAAGAAAGAAAATACTGTACTTGCCGGTAGAAACCAGTCGAGGAAGAAATCCTGATTCCCACCGATGCTGGAATCGGCAGGTGATACTCTGGCAAAGTCGAAATTGGTTATCGGCTGTGCGAAGTTCGGATTCCCTCCCCCCGTTCCTTCTGCTGGATCATTCCAAGAATTGACTAATTTAACCGTATTCTGAATTAAACTCACTCGATTATTCAACCCATCCACGTTAAAAAGCCAGTCGTAAGTTCCTGCTACACCTGTTGTGTTAATCAAAACGCCCCACGAGAAATTTCTTAAGCCCGTTAACTGATTATTCCGGGGATCCCCATTCAACCTTAACCGGAAATAGACATTGGTACCATCGTATGCAAAGAAACCTGCTGGGAAAGTTGAATTGCCTACAATATCTGTCGATACGGGACTCTCATCCCCCAAGACGTCAAATAATGGTACTCCCCCAACTAATACCGGGGTATATTGTGCATTACTGGGAAATGCCATAAAAAAAACCTCCTTTAAATGATATGGTCTTTATTATGGTATTGAAAAAATAGGAGTATTGTCTTACCAAACGTCTAGAAAACTACTGAAGTTGTGCGATTTTTGGTTCTAATGGAACTTTTATCAGGGTGGTGATAGCCTATTTGTAAATAAATGAGGAAAATTGGATGAATAACGATTGGAGATCTTTAATGCATTTTTATATAAGGCTCTATTCGTAAAGTTTGTTGCTATTGTAGAGGAGAAAGTAATAGTTGATTTCCGCTCCAGGATGCTCGCTTTCCGCGGGGCTGGCGGTGAGCCTCCTCGGCAAGCCTCCGGGGTCTCACCTGTCCAGCTATTCCCGCAGGAGTCGAGCATCCTTCCGCTCCAATCAACTTTCTAAGCATGTATCCTTAATGGAAAACAATAAAAACAAGGATTTTAGCAAACCATCTCATTTAAGGTAAGTAGAGATTGATCTTCCTTTTAAGAAAAAGGAAGATTTTTTCTCCTTACATTGTTTTCTTGCACACCTTGAAGCTCTGTCATGAAAATCCTATTAAAGATGGTGAGGGGAACTGCGCAGACTCCTGCGGAAGTACGGGCGTGCCGAGACCCCGGAAGCGAAGCTGAGGAGGCTCGGCCGAACATCCGCGGAAAGCGGAGCAGTTCCCCTCACCATCCAGCATAAACCTGGTTGACAGAGCCTGGCAGACTCTATGCTAGAAAACAACAATCTTTGCGAAAAGAGCCTTATATTAACTTTTTATGATATTGAAAAACCCCTCCCTATTTAACAGGAAGGAGCAGCATTTCTAATTCTTCAGCTTCTGTTTTTAATTCCTCTTCATCCACCAACAATCGAAATAACCCTTTGATGATCAACTCTTCTGGCTTCGAGTCGCGGCATTCTTCTGTAATCCGATTCGCTATGTTCAAGAAGTACACACAACGAGCTTCGCTCAATCCGTTGATCTTTTCATAAAGTGCCTTCCATGCATTCTCCCTTTTCTCAAATGAAATGAAGGCACCTTCCTTGTCCATGCTGACAGTAAAAGATTTCATCATGTCATCGTCCAAAAGTGGAGAGCTGTTTCCATTCATGAAATCATTTGCCAGCAGAGAGATCTGCTTCACCAGATGATCTCCGAGTTCTTCTGGATCGAGAGCGTTATCATGTGAGATCATCAACATCATATATGATGAATAAATGGACTGTGTCATCCACATAAGATCCCATTTGTATGGTCTGATACTCTCCCCGAACACGTCTAATAGATTATGTTCGAGCCAGCTGAACAGACGTCCTCTCATGCGATGTTCCATGGCAGCAAGTTTGTCACTATTCTTCGCGGACTCCCCTCGCATGTGCATTTTCATATAGGACTTGTATTCCAATATCCCTTCGAATTGCACCTGGAACTGCTTGGCGAATCGTTCCAAAGGAGGTAGCTTACCATCTAATCCCACAACGAATGCCCTTTCAAATACGAGCTGCTGATAATGTTCATAAATCGATATGATTAAATCTTCTTTTGATTGAAAAAATGAGTAGAGGGAGCCTTTGGAAATTCCGACACTTTCGGCGATTTGCTGCATGGATGTATGATTATAACCATGGGCTCCAAAGAGTTCCACTGCTGATTCAAGTATTGCGTTTCGTTTGTCCATTCCTACACCTCTAAATCCAGGTATTCACTCTCTCATTCTACCCATAGTCTGACAAAAATAGAAGAACATTATTTCTTGACTATAGAAAAAATACAGGTAAAATGACTAATGAGTCAACCGATTAATGATTGTTATGTCAGTGATTATTCAAGTTATAAAAAATCATTTGACCCATGAGTCAAAACATTATTAAAGGAGGATAACATTCATGTTGAAAGCTATATTAAACCGTTCCAAAATCACGCTGATTTTCGTCGTGTTGTTTGTGATTATCGGTGTATTAACATTCCTGCAATTACCACAGCGAGAAATCCCGGAAACCAGCGTAAACATCGGAACGGTAAGCACCGTTTATCCAGGTGCGACCGTTGACACAGTTGAGAGGTCGGTAACCAATCCCATCGAATCTTCCCTCCAGTCGATTGATGGGATTAAAGAAATCAGCTCCTCCTCTTCAGCCGGTTTCTCTACTATTATTGTAGAGGTTGAAGATGGAGAAAACAAAAAAGAAGTGTTTGGAGATGTGCGACAAGCTGTCTCCGATGCATCGACTTCTTTCCCTGATGACGTATTCGATCCTGAAATTAACGAATCCACGGTGAAAATGCCTATTGTTTCCTATCATCTCACAAGTGATAACAAGGAATCCCTTCTCTCTCTTCGTGAGGAAATGAATCGTTGGCAGGAAGAAGTCAAGGAAATCACTGGTGTCTCCAGTGTAGCGGTAAAAGGATTACCTGAAGAAGAAATTGTTATCGAATTACAACAGGATGAACTAAAGTCGTCCGGACTCAACCCTTCGACAGTCATGAGTGCGATTAATGACGAATACTATCCCACTCCTCTAGGAAAGCAAGAAGTCGATAACGAAGTCGTTCAATTAACGGTTGATCATTACTCAACTCTTGATGAAATGAAAGAGCTTTTCATTGGCAAGAACCCTAAAGGAGAATCGGTCTATCTACAAGACATCGCCAACATTAAAGTAGCTCCTAAAGAAGTAAAGGATATCGTCACATTTGAAGGAAAGCCATCCCTATCCTTTACAGCATTTGTTCAGTCAGGGGAGGATATCCCTTCTGTAGATGAGAAAGTAAGCGATAAAGTGGATGAACTGGCAAAGTCTCTTCCTTCTGATGTGAAACTTGAACCTTATTATTCTCAGGCTTCGATTGTAACAGACATCTTTGATGGATTATTTATGTCCCTTGCGATTTCCGTTGTAGCGGTTATTTTGACAACGGCACTAGGACTTACCGTTTCTGGTGCATTCGTGGTTGCATTAGCGGTTCCTATTTCCGTCTTGATGGGGTTGATTCCACTACCGTTTGCCGGTGTTGACCTTAACCAAATTTCTGTCATCGGTGCCATCATCGCTCTCGGTATCCTTGTGGATGACTCGATTGTTGTGAATGACAATATTCAACGCCGTTACAAGCTTGGTGATCGTGCACTAATGGGGGCCGTAAATGGTGTCAAAGAGATCTGGGTTTCGATCGTGACCTCTTCTCTGGCCATTGTATTCACCTTCCTACCGCTTATTTTCTTATCAGGCGGAAATGGCGCGTTCATAAGAGCATTGCCGACTGTTCTGATTACGACGATCATCGCATCAACACTCGTTGCATTGATCTTTGTTCCAATCATGAGATACCTGCTTTATAGTAAAACAACGAAGAAAGTCTCTGATGCTCCTGGTTTACTAGGAAAACCATTGAATAAACTGGCTGACTTTTATGCTGATACTCTTCTAAAGAAGTTTTCGAAGCGACCTTTCGTGGTATCTGCCATCGGCCTTGTCTTCACAACCGCTATCTTTGGCCTGATTGCTCTTACACCATTTGAATTCTTCCCGTCAGCGGACCGAGAAGAAGTAACGATTGATGTAACATTGCCAATCGGCACAACGATTGAAGAAACAGCGAGCACTTTAGAAGACATGGAACAACTGTTAAAAACAGATGAGGGTGTCTATGAAACCTCTGCTTTTGCTGGTTCAGGATTACCTAACTTATTTAACAGCTCTCTATCAAATTCCGGTCAAAATACAGGTCAATTAGTCGCGAGGGTCGATCGTGAAAACCAAACGGCTCAAGGTCTGATTGACGAATGGACTGACAAACTGAGAGAAGAGTATCCAAATGCGTTGATCTTCATGGAAACAATCCAGCAAGGTCCACCGGCAGGGGCTCCCGTTACAGTTACGGTTTCTGGTCCTGAGATGGAACAATTAATTGAACTTCGTAATAAGATTTCTTCTGAAATTGAAAAACTGGATACTGATCTAGTCGTTGATAATGTCGGGGAAATGGAGCCAACGGTTGAATATGTTCCTAACCGCGAGCTTCTCGAGGAAAATGGTATTACGATCAATCAGATCAGCCAACAGCTGCGATTGGCTACAGAAGGCATTCCGATGAAAGCCTTTGATAATGGTGTCACAAAACGCGATATGACACTGGTTTTGGAAGGAAATGACGAAGAAGTCGACCTGTCTTCTCTTGAGGTTCCCGCTGGAACTGCTAATCCTGCTGGACCACCGAAGCTGATTTCTCTTGATGAGCTAGTGACTCCCGAGAAGAAAGAAGAACTACAACTCATCCCTCATAAAGACGGCGAGCGTGCAATCACGATTCGTGCCTTCCCTGAGAATGAGGAGAATTATAAAGAAAATGTCCAGGATATAGTAATAGATGCACGAGAAAGTCTAGATGATAATGACTATTCGATAACACTTGGTGGAGAAAATCAAGCCCAGAATGACTTCTTTTCTGAAATCACCATACTCTTTACCATCGTTATATTCTTAGTGTATTTAGTCATTGCCCTTCAATTTAATTCTTTATCACTTCCGTTCTTAGTTCTTGTTGCCGTTTATCTTGCGATTGCAGGTGCGATTCTCGGGTTATTCGTTACTCAAACCCCGATCAGCTTCCTGGCTGTGATGGGTATGGTATCCTTGACCGGGATTGTTGTCAGAAACTCGGTTGTTCTGATTGAATTCATTGAACAAGGATTGAAAACTGGAATGAACGTCAAAGAAGCTGTGGTTGAATCAGGACGTACACGAATTCGTCCGATTCTACTTACAGCTCTCACATCGATTGTGGCACTTATTCCAGTTGCAGTCAGCGGAGATGCCCTTTTTACACCACTTGCAGTTACCATTATTTCAGGTATCATGTTCTCAGCTGTATTAACGCTGATCATAGTTCCGATGATGTATCTTGTCTTCCACCGCTTTAGAAGAAGAAAACGAGAAGTATAAGAATGGTCTGGAGGGGTGTCCATGTGACACCCCTCTTTTTCGTGATTTACGGAACAATTCCCTTGAGAAATGATTCAAAATCAAGCATTATAGATAAGTATTTTATTTTAATCTTTAATGGAGGAACAACATGTCATCACAAATCAATACAAAAGCGATCCTCATTACTTTTATGATCGGTGCTTTTTTTGCCATATTAAATGAAACGTTGTTAAATATCGCCCTAACCGAATTAATGGCTGTATTTAACGTCGATGCTCCCACGGTTCAGTGGTTAGCAACAGGATTCATGCTCGTCATGGGTGTGCTGATGCCTATCTCCGCCCTGCTTATCCAATGGTTCACGACTCGTCAAATGTTTATCGGTGTGATGAGTGTGTTTCTTCTCGGCACGGTGATTGCTGCATGTGCCATGAATTTTCCTATGTTACTTGCGGGCCGGATGATTCAGGCTGTTGGGACCGGTTTACTCATCCCTGTCATCATGAATGCCTTATTGTTAATTTACCGACCGGAAGTCCGCGGTAAAATCATGGGTACGTTCGGACTGGTCATTATGTTTGCACCAGCGATCGGACCGACTCTCTCTGGTGTAATTGTCGACTTGTTAGGGTGGAGATGGTTATTCATTACGGTCATTCCCTTCGCCGTTTTCGCTATTCTATTCGCTCTAAAATATTTACAAAATGTCGGCGAAATCACTCGTCCCAGTGTGGATATCTTGTCCATTATCCTTTCTTCTATCGGTATTGGAGGAATCGTTTATGGATTTAGTTCAGCAGGAGAGGAAGCAGCCGGGTTTACATCTATGAAAATCATCTTGATCATTTCAATCTCGGTTATTAGCCTGGTCCTATTTGTCCTTCGTCAATTAAAGCTTGATGAACCACTTCTCGATGTTCGTGTTTTCCGATATAAAAGCTATGCGAGAGGAGTTTCGATTTTCGTCATCGTCATCATGGCTATGTTTGCATCTGAAATTGTCATGCCGATGTACTTACAAGGACCTCTCGGATATTCTGCAAAAGCAGCCGGATTATTATTACTTCCCGGGGCACTCTTAAATGGTCTGATGTCTCCAACGATGGGATCGTTATTCGATAAATACGGCCCAAGAAAACTGATCATTCCAGGAACCTTAACCTTAGTGGGGGTAATGATTTTCTTCAGCACGATTAATCCATCTACACCGATCTGGTTATTCGTTCTTTTCTATATGGTTCTGATGTTATCCATTTCAGCCATCATGATGCCTGCACAAACGAATGGTTTAAATGAACTGCCAAAGCATTTATATCCGCATGGAACCGCCATCGCAAACACCCTGCAGCCAGTCGCAGGGGCTCTGGGTGTTTCAATCTTTGTCAGCATCATGACACAAAGTCAGGCAGGGTATATTGAAGATCAATCAGGTGAGGTGACAGAAGGACTCTTAAATAATGCCATGACCTATGGTGTACATCATGCTTATTGGTTTGCTCTTGCCTTAGCTGCCGTCGCCTTCCTTATTTCCTTATTCATCCGGAAAGCTATTGCCCCTGATTTTGATGGAGAGGGAGAAGAGACTGGAAGTGAAAGTTAAAATTAAACTACCATATTACCTGAAAAGCTCAGATTCCTGAGCTTTTTTTTAAGAGAGCTATTACTGTACGTCCATCTTTCTAAAAAGTAAAATGGATGATGAAACTACCCATGAGGAGGAACTTGTATGGATAAAGAGATTAACATGATTGAGGACATCCGCTCTGACCTATTGAATAGTGTGAGCGATTTAACCAATGATGATATGAACAAAAGATTGGAAGAAGGTCGATGGACCATCATGCAAGTGCTGGATCATCTGTATCTAATGGAGAGATCCTTGACGAAAGCGATTCAATCAACGTTAGCTAAAGGTGAAGAGCAGGAAGTGCCATCGAAGCCGATCCACTATACGGTGGACCGATCGACAAAAGTAGATGCACCTCCATTTGTTGTTCCTACTGAAGAAAGTCTTACATTTCAAGAAGTGAAGGACAAACTGAATGCTTCCCGTAAAGACCTTCTCACCTTTCTTTATACAACAAGCAAAGGAGAATTACAGAAAAAAGCGTATCCTCATCCTATTTTCGGACTTATCCGATTAGATGAATGGGTACCGTTTATTGGGTACCATGAAAAGAGGCATTTGGAACAAATCGAAGAACTAAAAGCAAAATTGTAAACTATACATTTAGGAGCTTCTTTATCGTGAAGAAGCTCCTTTTATCCTCGTAACTATATCGTGCATCACTAGATTACTTACTTCTATACATGCAAATCCCGCTTGTCATATAGAACAAACGTGGATACAGCCAGAACCCCTATCAAAACAACTGAAATCCCAACAAATATCAATTCCAAACCGGCATCCATCACATTCTTCGCTTCAAAGTATTTGAATGGGGTAAGGTATTTCAAGCCTTCGATTTTTTCGCTCAGGTCGATGGCAAAGGAAAGGATAAAGGTGACTAATAAAACGGCCGCTGCTAATGTAGCGGCTTTTCCAGGCTTTTTGGTCGAAGCTGCAATCGCTGTTCCGATTACTAAAAATAATACTTGTAAAATTACCATTCCAAACATGGTGATTCCGATATCGCTGATAATGGATTCTCCTTCACTATATCTTCCTACTATTAGTAAAGAAGCTGACCATGTGATGATCGACAGAATCCCAACTTGCGTAAGAGCTGCCAACAATTTAATCCCTATGATTTTCTTCCTGGGCATTGGTTTTACGAACAGAAACTCTACGGTTTTATCCCTTTCTTCTTTTGAAATGATTGTTGCACCAATCATTGTTGCATGAATCGTTGTGAGCAACCCTATATACAGAAAGAGCACTCCATAAAATCCACTGGCAGTCGACATATCGAGACTACCTACGCCTAGAAATGCTTGAAGTGATTTTGGCATTTGAGCCATTAGCTCATTCATGGATTGACCTGAAGAAGAGAATCCTGCAAACTTCCCCATACCCGAACCGATCAAGGCAATCATCCCTATACACCAAATGATAAGGGATTTACGGTGAGCCTTCATTTCTCTTATATATACGTTCATCTTGTTCCCCTCCCCCTTACACCGTATGAATATCTTTTTTGTTGTAAATAACGAAGCTTCCGATCAGTGAAAGGACAATCAAGAACATCCCTAAGATCAGGAATGACCATTCATATCCCTCATGGTTCATGATATAACTATAGTCAAAGTACTTGAATGGAGATAAATAACGAGTAGCCTCCTCAGCAGCTGCAACCATACCTATTAGAAAAAAGGCAAACACGACACCGAGTGATAAGCTGATTACCGATTTCACCTTAGGAAATATAACAGCAGTGATGATTCCAACGGCAAACATAATCAATTGATTGAAAAAGAGAGTTAACGAAATCAGCAAGAATACATACAGACTGAAATTCTCCACTTTCACGACATTCGCCACAGTGATTGCTGCAATCACATACACGATATTTGTAAAAAGCAGCGATGTTAAAGCTGCGAGTATTTTAGAAGAAAGGATCTTCGTACGGGTAACTGGTTTGGTCAATAGAAAATCAGCTGTCTTTTCACGAATTTCCTTCGAGCTAATTGAGATTCCCAGATTCATGGCTTGAATCGCACCGCATAGTGTGATGTATAAAAAAATATACGAATAATAACCATTTAGAGAGCCTATACTGTCCACCTGAATACCTAACGCTTTTCTTACTCCCTCTGGGAATCCTTCCAGGAGCTTCTTAAATTCATTAATTTCATTAGATATAGAAGGAAACATTGACATAAACAGGATCACTAACACAATGAGTGCACCGGTCCAAATAAACGTGGACTTACGATAAGCCTTTAATTCATATAAAAAGATATTCATAGAGGATCAAGCCTCCTTTTCGTAATAGTGCATGAAGATTTCTTCTAAATCCGGCTCCTCGATCCAAAGATTCGCAATTTGGATATCGGCAATCTTCTTCATCACTGTGTTGATATTCCCCCTGAACAGGAAGCTTACATGATTTTGATTCACTTCAAGGTTACTCACACCTTCAAGCTCGAAGTATGATTGATCTACATCACTTTTCATTTCAAGTTTAAATTTTTTATGGTTGTTTTCTTTTAACGTACTGATCTTTTCAACTTGAACGATTTTTCCTTCTTTAATGATCGCTACTCGATCACATAGTCGCTGAACTTCACTCAATATATGAGAAGAAAATAGAATCGTGGCTCCCTTCCTATTTTCAGCTTGAAGCAGTTCGAAAAATTTTTGTTGCATTAAAGGGTCCAAACCTGAAGTTGGTTCATCCAGGATAATGAGCTTCGGTTCATGAAGCAACCCTTGAATGATTCCCACTTTCTTTTTGTTTCCAAGTGAGAGATCATCAATCTTCTTTGTTAAATCTAAGTTCAGCACTTCAGCCAATTCTTTAATCCTCTTCGTGCAGTCTTTCTTGTAGAAACTGGCAGAATACTTAAGTAGATCCATCACCTTCATGTTGTCGTAATAAAACACTTCAGATGGCAGATATCCTACTTCCTTTGCAATCTCTGGAGCGGACTCAATACAATCCTTACCGAATATTTTCGCACTGCCGCTCGTCGGATGAATCAGCGAAAGGAGGGTTCGAATCGTCGTTGATTTCCCTGCGCCGTTTGGCCCGATAAAGCCAAAGATTTCCCCTTCTTCCACCTGGAAACTGATGTCTGTGATCCCTCTGGACTTTCCGTACGTTTTCGTTAATTCATTAATTTCAATCACATTCATCGATCTCATCCTCCCTTTTCCTATTTCTTATTTATAGAATGACACCTTCAATAATTCGATGTAGGAATCGATTTCAGCCAGCACTTCTTCTCTATTAATTTCTTCTACAGAAAGTGTCTTAGCCTTTTGTTGTTGTTGATTGGCTATTCCTTCAAAGGTCCAATAAATAATTTGAATCGACTTTTTCACATCGACTCCTTCTTTGAATTTCGATGTATCCATATTGGAGAATAATTTTGCAAAGCTGTTCTCCACCATTTTGACTTTAATCTGCTCGATATCATCTTTCACTTCAGGTGCTTCCTCGAGAAATGCACTAGTAAGAAAATTTATGAGATGCGGATAAATGGCAAAAAGCTCAAACTTTATCAACGTTACTGCACGAATCGTAACGAAAATATCGCGCTCTTTCCAATCAATACGCTCATAAATCTTCTCAGTGAATAAGTCGGATAGATGTTCATACAGTGCAACATACAAATCCTTTTTGCTATTAAAATAATGAAATAAAATTCCCTTTGAAATCTTTGCTTCCTTCACGATCGCGTTTGTTGAGGCGTTTTGGTAACCATTCTTCGCAAAAACTTGAGTTGCTGCATTAATGATCCTTTCTTCTTTCTCAGAATCTATGTTCAACGTCTTAAACAATATTCTCTCTTCCTCCTTTTAGGGGACAAGTGTTTGACCACATCGGTCAATTATATTATAGCTTTTTTGACCAGCGTGGTCAATGTTATTTTCGCATAATAGTTTACCCCTTTTTGCGTGCTTTTCCCTTGTTCTCTATTTCAATTAGAAGATATTCCTAACCAGGAACGTAAAAAAGAAAAAAGCTCATAATTTCTAAGCTTTTTCATCTTTTTCCACATTTTCATGTTTTTAAATCGCTCTTTTCGTAAAGATTATTGTTTTTAACATAAGTTCTGCAAGGCTCTGTCGATTAGTGTGTGCTGGATGGTGAGGGGAACTGCTCCGCTTGCAGCTAGCGTTCGGCCGAGCCTCCTCAGCTTAGCCGAACGGGGTCTCGGCACGCCCATACTACCGCAGGAGTCTGCGCAGTTCCCCTCACCATCTTTAATAGGATCTTTGTGACAGAGCTTCAAGGTGTACCAGAAAACAAAATAACTAGAAAAAATAATTCTGCTTCATTAAGACAATGAATCTCTACTTACCTTAAAAGAGATTGTTTGCTAAAAAGCTTGTTTAAATTGTTTTCGATTAAGGATTCATGCTCAGAAAGTTGATTCTCGCTGCAGGATGGTCGACTCCTGCGGGAATAGCTGGACAGGTGAGACCCCGGAGGCGCAGCCGAGGAGGCTCACCGCCAGCCCCGCAGAAAGCGAGCATCCTGTAGCGGAAATCAACTATTACTTTCGTGTCTACAATAGCAACAAACTTTACGAAAAGAGCCTTTTAAATTGACCTTCTACAGGGAACGACTCCTTTTTTTGAATAATCTTTTCACTACCATAATCAGAAATAATAATATTGGAATATACACCTGAAATGGCATATGTACATATAACGGAACAACTTTGAGACCTACCTGTAAATGTTGTGTAAATCCTTCAGCCATAAAAACCGAGCTTGCTAGAAGTGCTGTACCCGTCAGTAATAAAAAGAATTTCTGCTTCTTGATACGAAACAATCTCTCAAACCCATACATTCCCGCAAAAAAGAAGAGGGTGATTTTAAAATAGACACCTATAATGAATATCCCCAGTGCGATGGGATCTAAACGTTGAATTATTTCGGCAATATTTACTTTTTCTATTGCCTCCATAAGGGGGAATTCTGTATTTTTCCCTATAGTGGGCCCGAGTATACTTAAAATGACACCCATGGTTACAATGAGTACGGTACCACTAAATATCACTGCAAAAAGCCCTGTCTTCAATAACTTTTCCTTTCTATTTAAGAATGGGAAAATCATCGTAAACACGATAAGTTCACCGAAAGGGAATGTTAAGGTTAAGGGGAATGCTGTTTTTAAAACAGGAAGCCAACCTTTTTCAAGTACAGGCTGAAGATGCTCCATTTGCGGAAGGCGATCGATAAATACGAATATAAAAAACAATGAAGCGAGGATCGTTAGGATAATGAAAAATATATTGCCAGTTCTCGCAATAACTTCGATCCCTAAGTAGTAGGAGTAAACCACCAATAGTACCATGAGTAAATTTATGACCATTAATGGTGTTTGACTAAGTGTAGTGGTAATGAGAAGGTCTCCGAAATCTCGCAATACCCTTCCTGCAATATAGAAAAAATAAAGAATATACATAAAAGCAATGATTTTCCCAGGGTATTTCCCTACTATCTTTTCCACATATTCCGTTAATAGCAGGTTGGGATACTGTTTAAAAAGGGATTGATACAAAAGAAAAAGAATGATTCCGCCTATCATCGCTAATAGAATCACTAACCATGCATCCTGGTTTGCGTCAAATCCTAATCCCACGATAATTGAACTGCCTAATTCAAACAAGAAAATCAATACAAACAACTGGGTTGAATTTATTTTGTATGTTGTTATGAGGTAGCCCTCCCTTACACCCACTCAGTAAAAAAATTACAACTATTGGTTATAGCCTATCTTTCATGTTTTTTTCTTATGAAAGCTACAATCAATAAAAGCAAAGGTAAAAATACGCTAAATGTACTGTCATAAAATGGCCAGTATTTTGAAATCGTATCATTAAAATAGGCTGCATTTGGAGAAATGACGATTGAAAGTACAGTGATAATCATACCCATTGGATAGAGGAGTACCTTGTATTCCTTTATTCTTACTATTTGGGCTAATGCTACGTTCAAAATATAAAAATAGAACGTAATCTTATAATAAGTCGTTAAAATCCACATCACCGCTAATATCACTTCTATCCTTTCCAGGAAATCACCAATCCTGATCACTTTGGCTAAAGCAAATGTAGGATAAAAAGACCTTTGTGTAAGATCGTACCCCAATATTAGAATCGTAAAAGAAATGATAATGACTAATACAAGCCCCCCACATAAAGAACCTATGAGGAAGCTTTTTCTGATTTTTTTTTGATGATTTACATAGGGTAAAACCATTAAAAATACTACTAATTCCATAAAAGGAAAGGCCACCACTGTAAAGGCACCGTCAATGACGGGTTGTATCCCACCCTCAAGAATAGGCTGCACATTCTTCAAATCAATTAAGGGAACAAGTGCGATAACAAATACTACAAATAGGATCGTAAAAAAAAAGAAAAATATTTCTCCTGATCTCGCAATAACTTCGATACCTAATCGTGCCCCCATGACGATGATGACTACAAAT
Source organism: Rossellomorea aquimaris (assembly GCF_003315075.1). Taxonomy (GTDB): domain Bacteria; phylum Bacillota; class Bacilli; order Bacillales; family Bacillaceae_B; genus Rossellomorea; species Rossellomorea aquimaris_C. The sequence continues at coordinate 163,878 of NZ_QNRJ01000001.1, read as the reverse complement.
AACAGGTTAACCATTATCACAGGTGTATTAGTCATGATATGTGTTGTTGTAAAATCCCCGATTTCCCTTACATGTGCTGCAACTGATAGCAGCGGATAAAAAATAAATAGAATCGAAACAAAAATTCCTGGCCACTTTCCAAGGATTTTTTCGTTATATTCCACTAAGGTTAAATGAGGATATAGTTTCCCTACCGTTCCCAATAAATAGACGACAAATAAACCAATTAATAATCCGAGAATCGCTGATAACCAGGCGTCCTGTTTGGCTATAGCAGCCGGTATTGCCGGTAATACCAGAATAGAATCTCCTATGGTAATGAGTATTACAAGTATAGTAAATTGAGGAAGATCTATTTTCTTGTTATCCAAAAGAATTCACCTCATTTACTATGAATGTAACAACGACGTGAGCAAATCAATGAGAGGTTTATATACGATGATGAGTACGTCCAAGGGATTTGGGATACTTACATTTAAACCTCTCGCTATGCTTAATCCAACTCCTATAACGAAAAGAACAGAAAATACCCATAGCTCTCTTTTAGCTTTATTTTTTATAAGGGAAGGTACTTCAGCCATAATAATGAGGATAGCTACAATAACAATTCCCAGCGTTGCCCACATTATGGTCACTCCTTCATTTCAGGTAAAAACGAGTTTCCTATCTTACCTAAACGGCGAATTTTAATATCAGCTTTCACATTCACGTCAAGATCAGTGAAGTGTTTTTCATTCCAATCCTTTTTTAGCTTCTTCCATGACTCAGGGTCTGAACGATGGATGACATCTCCAAATCCGAAAATATCGACTGCGAAATCTTCCTGAACTGTTTTTATGGTTTCTTGAGTGAGCTTCACAAAACTATCTTCTGTTTGCTTCTCTAATTCATAAATGGTTTTTGGTTTTGTTAAATCAATGGCGCATTTCACTTCCCCTATATTTCCTTCGGCCTCGATAGAAACTTCAATTTTTGGAGTTCCGTTTTCCACTGTTCCTTTTACTTTCGTTTTTGACTGTATAACTTCAAAATTCATTTCCCCTTTGCTTGGACACTGGACATTAGCCACCGTGTTTTTCACATTATCCATGATGACGTTATACCCTCTACTCTGCTCCTGGTTTAACCATCCCAACATTCTGTCTCTCTTGAATACCGCTATGCCGGTATATTTCAAATAGGCTGCAGGGTTAATCTGTTCTATGTTCTGGACGTTATCTCCAATAGAAGGTTCACCTTTAATTTCAATACCTGTTAGTACAGGACTCTTTCCTTCAGTCACCAGGCTCCGGATAAGCTCATGTAAGGTTACGGAGGTTGTCGGGGCCCATGTCTTCTCTGAAGTTTCCAGAGAGGAAAGCATGTTGTTTGCCGGTATTTTCTCAATTGTAGTTAACATTGATAATATATTCTCAGCAGTCGATTCCTTGGCAATTACAATAAAGAAATCTGTCCGATATTCATGATCCCTTGCATAAAAATCCAACACTTTTCCTATTCCTTCTTTGGCCAATTCTTCCCCAATGACAAGAATTCTGAGATGAGAATGATAAATCTTCCTTGGACTGACGGTCGTTATTTCCCGCATTGCTTCAAATACGGTTTCTTCAGTCCCTGTATAAAGGGTTACGGGTATCCCAGAACTCGCACCCGCTTTTAATGCAACTTCACTCGGAATAACAATTTGGGTTGATACCTTGTATTTACCATCCTCTTTATCGATTCCTTGACCTACACTTATGGCCAGTTCATTTAATTCAACCCGGTTCCAACAACCTGCAGTACAAAGAATCAAAAGAAAAATATAGAGGAGAGTTATTGTTTTTCTAAGCATCTAACAACCTCCATACATCTATTATTGATTATCAGGTGGGGTCGGGGATGGACTATCTTCACGATTCACATTCTGGTGATTCATTAAATGTGGGCGTGAGATCAATCCCCAGTGTGGGAATCTGAATAGGGAATCCTTTTGATCTTCAACATTGAACGGCCCAAAAGGACTCATATAAGGAATGCCGAACGAACGTAAACTGCATAAATGGAGTATCATTGCAATAAACGCAGCGGTAATCCCGAATATACCAAATGACGCAGCCAATCCCATAAATATAAAGCGAATCATTCTAATGGAAATACCCATATTGTTAGACGGTACCACGAAACTCGCGATCGCTGTAATGGATACAACAATGACCATGGCAGCAGACACAATTCCGGCTTCTACCGCTGCTGTTCCAATGACCAATGTGCCAACAATGGAGACGGCTTGACCGATTGCTCTCGGCATCCTTATACCGCCTTCCCGTAATATTTCAAACGTCACTTCCATCATCAGTGCTTCGACAAAAGCAGGAAATGGTACACCTTCACGCTGAGATGCCAGACTAATAAGAAGTGGGGTCGGTATCATCTCATGATGATACGTAGTGACAGCAATAAAAATGGACGGGGCTAATAAAGCAATAAAAAAGCAAATTAAACGAAGGAAGCGTATGAGGGTACTAAAATCCCACCTTTGATAATAGTCTTCAGCAGCTTGGAAAAACTGGGTGAATAATGAAGGGACCACTAGAACAAATGGAGTACCATTTACCAAAATAGCTACACGTCCTTCCAAAAGGCAAGCGGCAACCACGTCGGGGCGTTCTGTGTTGTAGATTGTAGGAAATGGAGAGAATGTTTTATCTTCAATCAGCTCCTCAATATAACCGCTTTCCAATATCCCATCAATCTCTATTCGACCGAGACGCTTTCTTACCTCTTCCAGCACTTTGTCATTGACGATTCCTTTAATATACATAACAGAAACCTGCGTTTTGGTGACTCTCCCAATCCTTCTAGACTCTACCCAAAGGTTTGAATCATTGATTTTCCGTCTTATCAAAGCTGTATTCGTCCGTATCGACTCTGTAAACGCTTCTCTCGGCCCTCTGACAACAGATTCCTGAGTGGCTTCTGCTACTTCCCTGTCCTTTCCTCCACATAAATCAATAGTGAGTCCTCTGGTGAATCCATTTATTAAAACGATGACGTGTCCAGAAAAGAGAGTGGAATACAATGTCTCAAAATCTTTACATTCTTGAATATTCCCAACAGCAACAACAGAATCTCTCAAACAATCCAATAAATCTCTTTCGGAATCACTATTGTCTTCAAAATCAAAATCAATCATGAGAGATTCTAAGATAAAATCATTGATTGATTTTGTGTCAACGATTCCATCTGTATAAATGATCCCTGCCTCTATGTATCCTTCCTTTCCCAATTTAATTTTTCTGATAACAACATCATCACTATTTCCTATTGCTTGTGATATGGACTCTAGGTTTCCTCCTAAGCTTGGATGTAATTGATTCACTTGTGATGTACCCTTGTTATTATCTTTAGGTGTGGAGGTCGGATCTGTCTCTTCTTCTTTATTTGTTTTTGAACGTCTTCGCATGAATTACACCTGACTTTATGTACAAATTTTTATCAATAGTTCCCACATTCATTTCAACTAATAGATCACATGCATTTTGAAAAAAAAAGATTCTCTTCTTCGCATGAAACTTTCTATTCTTTCCCATTTATCATGCTTATTTATAAAATTTTTATTCGTTTGATGTGAGCGTTCTTTCTAAAATTCAGGAGGAATATATCAATAAAAGGTGAAGCTTCATTTATATAGAAGCTCCACCTTTATATTGACTAAAACGATAATATTTCTCTAAGCTCATCTTCCGTCATGGAAGAAACGATTTTATCTTCAGGGTCGATCACCTCTTGAATGAGGTGTCTCTTTTTTTCTTGTAGCTCATTCATTTTTTCTTCAATGGTTCCGCGGGCGATGAGCTTGATGACTTGTACCTCATTTTTTTGCCCCATGCGGTGGGCTCGATCCGCTGCTTGTTCTTCGACAGCAGGATTCCACCATGTATCATAGAGGATGACGGTATCAGCGCTTGTTAAGTTGAGTCCCGTACCTCCCGCTTTCAATGAAATAAGAAACAGGTCGCGTTCGCCTTCATTAAATCTGTTGCACATGCCTACCCGCTCTTCAGAAGGCGTTGAACCATTAAGGTAAAAGAAGGTCTGTCCCTTTGCCGAAAGCTCTCTTCCGATGAACTCAAGCATTTTGGTAAACTGTGAAAAAATCAACACCCTCCTGCCTGAAAGCCTTGATTCTTCTAATATCTCCATGAGCTGAATGAATTTTGCTGAAGTTCCCTGGTACCCCTCTACAAATAAACCTGGATGACAGCATATTTGTCGAAGTCTGGTTAAACCAGCCAGAATTTTGATTCTGTTTTTCCTCAAGGTATTTTTGTCCAAGTGCTTAAGTGTATCGTGACGCAGCTTGGCTAAATAAGCAGCGTACAATTCTTTTTGAGGTGGCAGCAGTTCCACAGATTCCATGATCTCCTGTTTTTCCGGAAGTTCTGATAAAACATCTTCCTTCATTCTGCGCAGGACAAACGGGCGAATTCTTTTGGCGATTTCTTTTTTTGTAAGACGACTGTAATCTTTAAGCCCTCGAAATAACCCCGGAAATATTACGTGAAAGATTGACCACAGCTCTTCGAGTGAGTTCTCAACAGGTGTTCCCGTTAGTGCAAAACGGTGATTGGCTTCGATCTTCTTTACGCTTCTTGCTGTTTGCGTTATTGGATTTTTAAACGCCTGAGCCTCATCATAAAACACCGTGTGAAATTTCTGTTGCTCGTACCATTTGATATCACTTCGAAGTAACGGATAGGAAATGATAATTACATCGACATCCTTTAATCCATTCTGCTTCTTCATTCGTTCTGCTTTATTTCCATCCAGTATCACTGCTTGTATTTCAGGAGCAAACTTCGTAAATTCACTTTGCCAGTTGTAGGTGAGGGACGAAGGACAAACAATCAGAGCCGGAAGTTTCTGCATCCTAATCTCATCTAACATAGAAACAATAAAAGAAATGCTTTGAATGGTTTTTCCTAACCCCATATCGTCGGCTAAGATCCCGCCAAGACCATAAAAGGCCAGGGTTTTCATCCATTGATAGCCGTCTTTTTGATATTCTCTCAACAGTGTGTTCAAGGTTGGTGGTACGGCAAAATCCATACTGCCGGGATTCATGATACGTCTCAGGAACTCTTTATACGATTCCCCTAATTTGAACGTGTGGCTCACATCAACTGAGTCCAGGAGTTGAAGGCTTTGATGTAATGGCAGCTCGAGTCCTTTGATTAAATCATTTTTCTCCGCTTGTGACGTATGAAGAAATCGCTGAATGTCTTGGAATTCAGTGGATTCCAGTGACAGAAGCGATCCGTTTCGCATCCGGTAATATTTACGTTTTTCATCTAATGCCTCCAGGATCTCCATGATCTGTCGGTCAGGGATCCCATCCATTTCAAACTTGAATTCCAGCCAGTTCATTCGTTCTTTCTTCACCTTGACCCGAATCTTCGGACCATTATTACCCTTAAAGACACGGTTTCTAACTGCCGTAGTCGCGTAGATCTGGACAAGATTCTGAATCTTCGTCACTCCGTACGTTAAAAATTCATATTCTAAATCCTCATTGTGTAAAAAATAACCGCCTTCTGTTTTTCCAAAAGAGAACTCTTCCATTAATTCAAGGATGGTATCTTCTTTCTCCACCTCTCTAATTAGTAAGGATCCCAAGGGTGGTTCGCGATTTTCCAATGGATGAATCACTACATTTTCGTAATGAAATTCAAGACCCGCGAGCAAGCGATTCTTCACTCGATCAAGATACAGCTTAGCCACAAGCGGCGATTTTTCCAATCTTTTGGAAATTCCGTCCGAGATTGTGACCTTCCCCAATTTCTTTAAACCAATCGCTACTTTCTCAAGAAAAAAGCCTATCTTGGTTTGAGAAATGGGTATCGAGTCTGTTCCTGATTTGCTGATAAGCCGCTTTAATTCAGAAAGCCGTTTGCAATCCCTGGTGTCCAGTCGGGTCATTGTTCCTTCATGAAAAACGGCTTGATATTCATCAAGGACGATCATATTTTTTAACCCGGTTATGTGTAAAATGTAGCTTCCATTCTCATTTTGGCCAAATTCGAACTTCAATGGAAGCGGTGTCTTCAATAGCTTGATCCCCTCTACGGTGTGCTGGCTTTGCTCTACTTTAACCCTTGGCGCCTTTATAAGAAACGGTAAAAGCCGCTCCCATGCTGAGGGTGGGATGAGCAATTGTTCATTAGTGTTCACTTCAGTTGAAGAGTATATTGTCTCTTCCTGGGCCAAATTACTAAGCTGTTGCATCACGGGACCGGTATCGGTTTCAAAGCAATGAAGTTGTTGATTGAAAATGAATGATCCTGAAAGTTGGAAGGGAACTCCTTCTTTGATGCTCTGTAGAAACCCTCTAACCTGTTGAATCTTGACAGAGTGTATCGTTAATTCAATCCCGATTATAGCTCCACCAGTTTTTAAGGTAACAGGCTTAATCAGTATTTCACATTGCAGTACTTGTCTATTTTCAAAATGCCTCTGGTGACCAGTGGATCGTATGGATTCATCCTGAAACAAGGTGAAAAATTCTTCTGTTACTCCCCCTTCTTGGCTGTTTCCCCGACGCTGCTCATATTGAATGGCGAGCAGGACAGCTGCGATATGTTGACAATCTTTATCAAACGATGCCAGTTTGGGACAGCTGCACTTTGCGTGGAGTTCTCCATTAGCTCCCCCTGTAACGGTTACGTGGAAATCTTCCTCCCCCATAACGGTCGCTTCACAATAATTTGAACTGAATTCGTCCATCTTCACTTTATTGGAACGGTAATAGGCCTCTCCCCTTTTGAAAGAAACAGTACCGCATCGTTCTTTTATCAATTTTTGATGTATGACCTTCACGTGTCTGGTTCCTTCCTGGAAATGTTTGTATGTAAGAGAAAGTTCCCTAATTGCATTTCTTCAATAATCCCATGATAACAACAAAAGGCAAATTTAGAAACTGTACGTCATCGATTACTATATTAATAGAAACGTATATTCGTGAGAAGATCTACATAGACTAAAAGGGAAGCGATCCGACAGAAAAAAAGCCGAACTATGAGGCCAGTCATAGTCCGGAAAAATCTTTAAGGAGCCCTCTACTTTTCAATATGATTCAACAACGAAATGATGAAACTTCCTGCTTGAAATATCAGCATGAAAATAAAGTAGTTCTCCACCACCCTCACCCCCTTCTAGAGGATCGCTCGAGTAAAATATTTGTCCCCTGTTGATATGTATGTAGGATAGACTCAATTCATGCATTTTTTTGTTGTGAATTGGTTGTACGTTCAGAAGGAAGAACTCCCGGATTATCTTTTTGCGGATAATCCGGGAGTTTTTTCATTAGTGAGGAAGTTTTTGATGAATTTTCATTGGATGAGTCGTACTCTGGTTGAAATCGACTCTTTTGATGAGGTTTTTGTGAGCTGTATTAGTGTATGAGAAAATTTTATCAGCTAACCTCACTTTTATACCTAAACCACCTCAAAAATACCGCCTTTTTTATGAAAGTTATGCTTACATAATATTTTCTATTGCATATGAAGACTTTTTTATGTAAATTAGTCAAGTATGTTCAATAGGAGGTATCATCATGAATCAAACACAAAATACTCAAAGAGTTCAAATAGCCACAGCGGATCCATCTGCTCTTGGACTTTTCGGATTAGCTATGGTTACCCTTGTCGCATCTTCAGCGAAACTTGGATGGACGGATGGGGTTTCATTTGTATTACCATGGGCGATTTTCCTTGGTGGAATTGCACAGCTGATTGCATCTTTTGGAGATGCAAAACATAATAATACGTTCGGATCCACTGCTTTTGGAGCATTCGGCTTATTTTGGCTTGGAGTCGGAACATCCTGGTTAATTTCATTCGGTGTGTTTGGGGAAGCAGCGGCGGCTGCAGTAGATCCACACCAACTGGGGATTGCGTATATCGGTTACCTGATTTTCAGTATTTTTATGACCGTTGGCGCCATGGAAACACATAAGGTCTTATTCATTATATTTGTCCTGATTGATTTCTTATTTATCGGCCTTTCCCTGTCCACACTAGGGATTGCACCTGAAGCCATGCATAAATTAGCAGCCATTTCCGAGTTGTTTATTGCATTATTCAGCTTCTACGGCTCTGCTGCAAGTGTGTTGAACACCCACTTTGGGAGAGAAACACTTCCTGTAGGAAAGCCATTCGGGATATTTAAGTAACGGAAAAAAGAGATAGATGACAGGCTCATCTATCTCTTTTTTTTCATTTTTTTTCAATACTGGAATCAAGATGTCGAAATGAGGATCCTGGTCACTTCATCTGGCTAACCCTCTCTCAAAAGCAGCTAAATGATTCTGTGAAGCATCTCTCAATTGTGTAAAAACAAATCTTACATCTTGAGGAAGATTGTAAGTCAGAAATTTATTATACATAGCAATATTATCAATTTCGCCCTGAACTCCTGCTGCGTATGCACTCTTAATCGAATCAGGAGTTGAGGTATAGGCTTGAGAATTATCTTCAGGCAATGGCACACCATAGCGCTGGAAAAGGGTTTGCAAAGCTGTAATATGTCGCAGCTCGGCTTCTTTTATTCTTAAGAAGGTTCGAACATTACCGAAATTCTGTATGATTCGATCGTATCTGGTCTGAGCCAGGTATTCATCCTGCATGGTATAAACGAGCATTTGAGGGACTGTGAGTGAAGTTGCCTGAAGTGCTCCTTTTGCGCCGTAATCCATTTGCCTCTCCTGTCTCCAGCTTCCTTGGTTCTTGATAAAGAAATACAAAAACCAAACGGCATGATTTTGTTCATCTGCAGCAGCCCGACGGAATGATTCCTTTATATAGGCATCCTGGGCTCCATCAGCAATCTCTAAATAGAAATCAACCGTTTCTTGCTCGTCTTTTATGGCGAATTCAATACCTCTTTTGTATGAATCAGGACAACCTTCTTGCAATTGTGGAGTGGGCGGGACTCCTGTTATATTCGTATAGATATCACTGAAAGCTTTGAAATGGCGCATTTCATCTTTTCGAATTTCTCGAATGCGATTTTTCTCTTCTTCGGTTGGGGCCAATTTGGCAAGTTTTTTATAACAAGCGATCGCACTATATTCTCCGTTAATTGCCTTTTGTATATCTTTTATCAGTGATTGATCCTCCTGAACCCGCGAGTAACCATCTAAATGAAAAGGTTTGAATTGACGATAAAATTGATAAGGATTCATACTTAATGACACCTCTCCTTTCGTCTGTCATTAAGTATCTTATGACTTCCGCCTAAATCGGGTGTCTGGAGATTTTCACTTTACCTCTTCTTATGTACTACTTCATACGCATCCAAAAGATCCTTCACCAAAATATTATTGATCCTCATTCCCTCCGTCTCACAATCTATTAATTCAACATCATTCAGATTACAACTTTTAAACGGACTCCCTTTAAGATCGCAACGCTCAAATCTTACAGGCTCTTCCTTATCTTCAAGAGTCGTGTCATGAACATAAACGCCGCCGAAAGTCACATGGGCGAATTCACTATGTGAAAGATTCAAATCAGCAAACAGGGATTTTTTGAAATTAATATTTTGAAAGCGGGACTCACTTAGATTGCAATTACTGAATTGAGCTCCCATTAGGTTACTGTTGCTAAATGTGGTATGAGCCCCGGCGATCCCATAAAAATCCGTCTCCTTCATGTCGCTCTGTTCGACTTGCAGCCGAGAAAGGTCAACTTGTCCCAAGGTATCACCTTGAATGAGAATCTCCCTCGTCCCAGCCTCTTCTGTAGCATCCAGTTGTACCCTTTTTTCATAGCAGAATTCATCTTCTGATTCAAAGATTTTCGTGTACCCCATCTTCTCGTAAAAGGCATGATTATTCAGCTGCCGACTGGATGTCTCAAGTTCCCACGATTTCACCTGTGGAAACTCCTTTTCTATTAATCCTATGGCAGATGAACCAATTCCTTTTCCCTGGTAATCCGGATCAACAAAGATACGGTCGACTCTTCCATGGCGCTTTCCCTCTAACGTGATAATCACACCTCCAACAAGCTCTTCTTGATAAAGGATTTTGAAATAATTCAATTCTAGGATCATATACTTCCCCATCTCGATGGAGTCGTAACCTGGTGGTTGTATATTGTAATCGACGACATTCTCTGCATATGAAAGCCATTTATCTTTTTCAGCATCAAACACTTTCCTTTTTATATCAGTAAGGATATCTGCATCTTCTATTCGTGCTCTTTCAATTGTGATTGTACACATTTAGTTTCTCCTCTTTATCTCTTATTAATTGCTCATTAGGCAACAGATCTGGATTGAAGTACTTTCATTTCCTTTCGTCGGATTTCATTATATGGAAAATTATAACTTAAATTAGTGTTTTTTTAAAACTGCCTATTGTCAAGATACGCAATTTAGAATCTGCGTTGAAGTATATTGGCTTTCATTTAACCGAAACGCCTACTCATTGATTTGAAAGTACCCTCTTTACTACCATCCCAATAAAAGAAGATGAAGCCCTGCGTTAGAAAACGAGGGCTTCATTTTTCATTTTTGACAACATTCTTTTTTCACATTTTCATCTTTTACTTCAACCAACTTCACTTTGCAGCAATCCTTTTGTTCTTTTTGACCCATCAAACTCTTTAACCATTTCATTTTTTTCACCTCCCTTATATAAAGTAAAATAAGAATCCCGATATAGTAGACATGATGAGGACAGAGCCAATAAATGCGAACACAAGTCTCTTCTTAAAGATGCTATGGAGTAAAGTCACTTCCGGAAGGCTTGCTCCTGCTGATGCAATCATTAGGGCCATTACTGGTCCCAGTGCCATACCTTTAGCAATAAGGATTTGAGAGATCGGAATCATTGTAGATAGTCGGATGTATAAAGGAATTCCGATAATCGCAGCTATCGGCACCAGCCACCAATTTTCGCCTCCTAAATAAGTTGTAATCCATTGTGTTGGAACAGAACCATGAATAACCGAACCAATCCCTGCCCCGATAATAAGAAATGGATAGACATTTTTCATAAGTGTAAGTGTTTCTCTTATCGCTTTCTTAATGTCGATACCATTCTCAGGAGCTGAAAAATTTTCTACCATCACATTTTTTAGTTGTCTTTCAAAACCAAATGCACTCAACGCAAATCCGATGATAATAGAAAAAGATGTGGTTATAATCGTATATGCAATTGCGACTTTCCATCCCAGTAAGTACGTCATCAAGGACAAAATCGTTAAATCCAGTACAGGTGAGGCAAAAAGGAAAATCATTACAATGGAAAAGCGGACTTTGTTTCGCAATAGATTTACGACTATAGGGATGGTTGAACAGGAGCAAAATGGTGTGACGAACGCAAAACCAACAGCAATCAGAGCACTCAACAGAGGATGACTTCTATCCATCAGCTCCTCCATTCTTTTATAGGGAATGAGTCCTTGCAGTAAATGAATAACAAAGGAAATCCCGACAAAAAGCACAGTTAGTTCAAGTGCAATACTGATGAAATCTTTCAATATAGTCATTTTGACTACCTCCATTTTGTTTAATCAATTTTTTTTGATTAATTATTCAAAATTATATATCAACTTTTTTTGATTAATAAATCGAATTTAAACAAGCTCTTTCTCAAAACATCTGCCTTAGCTTTCATCCACTTTTATTGATTAATAAACCATAAAGAGATTGAGCATCTTATTCCTTCCTAAACAAGCAGCAAAGTTGTTCTGATAGCAAGTGATTCAATTCAGTGTGATTTAATGTATAGTAACTCCACGTGCCACGTGTTTCTTTCAAGATCAACTCAGCGTCCATTAAAATCTTTAGATGGTAGGAAAGTTTAGATTGGGGTAAATCTAATTTATCCGATAAGTCACATACGCACACTTCTCCCATTTCTGTAATTTGATGCAGGATAAATAACCTTTTTTGATCTGCAAGTGCCTTGAATTTTTTTTCGTATTTACTGAAGGTTGAATCCAGTGAAATATCTTTTAATGGAATTTGTTTATTCATGCCATCTGCTCCTATTAAATCAAATTTATTTGATATAATCTTACTATATGCAAGATCTTCCATTAAGTCAACTGATAAATCAAAAATATTTGTTTTATAATAAAAAATATGAAAGCCATCTATTCATACTGATTAGACGACTTTCTTACGGACTTACATTATTCGCAGCTTTTTATATTTCCTCTTCCCTACCTGCACAATCAGTCCATCTTCAATCTCTACTTCTAATTGCATATCCAGAACTTTATCTGAATTGATCCTGATTCCTCCATTTTGAATCATCCGCCGCGCTTCACTCTTTGAACCTTGCATATTCAGCTCAACAAGTAAGTTGATTATGGGCACTCTCCTTTCACCCGTCCACTGTATCTCTGGGATGTCATCAGGCAGGGCGCCTTTTTGGAATACTTCCTTAAAATTGTTCACGGCTTGCCCGGCTGCTTCTTCTCCGTGGTACATAGACACGATGGTTTTTCCTAAATGTATTTTGGCATCTCTAGGGTGGAGTGTCCCTTCGATTAATTCCTTCTCTATTTTCGATTTCTCATCTAGAGATATGTCCGTTATCAGGTTGAAGTATTTGATGATCAATTCATCCGGAATCGACATCGTCTTCCCAAACATTTGGTTAGGCTCTTCATCAATTCCAATGTAATTATGTTTTGATTTTGACATTTTATCTACACCGTCAAGGCCTTCAAGTAAAGGAAGTAATATGACAACTTGTTTTTCCTGGTGATAATGCTCTTGAAGATGCCGCCCCATCAACACATTAAACTGCTGATCCGTCCCGCCAAGTTCCACATCACTTTCTAATGCGACGGAATCGTATCCTTGCATTAACGGGTAGAAAAACTCATGAAGCGAAACTGGCTTCCCTGTTGACAACCGATTCGAAAAATCGTTTCTTTCAATTAATCGAGCAACCGTTATCTTTGAGGACAAGTGAATCACATCTTCAAGATTCAACAATGACAGCCATTTTGAATTGTAATGAAGCTCCACCTTCTCTTTGTCCAGGACTTTCCCAAATTGCTCAAAGTATGTTTGGACATTTCTCTTCACCTCTTCATCAGTCAGCTGCTTCCTTGCAACAGACTTGCCGGTTGGATCACCGATTTTACCGGTGAAATCCCCAATAATGAGCTGTATGATATGGCCGTTTTCTTGGAACAACCTTAATTTGTTCAGAACAACTGTATGACCCAGATGAACATCGGGAGCGGTTGGGTCTAGACCCAGCTTGATTTTCAATGGTACTCCCGTTGCAATTGACTTGACGAGTTTGTTCCTTAATTCTGTTTCTGGAATGATTTCATGCACTCCCTTTTTGTATACGGCTAACTGCCTTTCTACTTCAGCCTGTTGTTCTTGTGAAAGTGCTTCCCACTTGTGTTGCATGATCATTCCTCCTTGATTAATGTTCCGTTTGAATTTTTGTCAGGTTGATGGGGCTCTCTGAAATTATCTAGTTTCGCTGATATATTTTGGATTTCGCTGATAAAATGAGAATTTCGCCGTTATATTTCGAATTTCGCCGTTATATTTCGAATTTCGCCGTTATATTTCGAATTTCGCCGTTAAAACGAGAATTTCGCCGTTATATCTCAGATTTCGCCGTTATCCACTCTCCTCAACTAAAAATCACACCAAAAAACCACGCCCCTAAAAAAGGGACGTGGTTAACGCGGTACCACCCTCATTGAAGATTTCTCTTCCACTTCATACGGATAACGGACCGGCCGTTCTCTGCTACTAATGGTTCACAGAGAATGTTTAAGGAGGTAATTCGCGCTTATCTTTGTACTGATTCCCACCAGCCATCAGCTCTCTTCACCAGGGAGATAAGTCACTACTCGTTCCTATCATGACATCTAAGATTATGAATTTTCATTTATTTTACATAAGAATGCCATAAAATACAATCATCATTTTTTATCCCTTCACAATCCCCATTACAAACCCGTCATAACCTTTAGACCCGACGGTTTGAACAACCGTTGAATCAATGCGGGACTCTTCAGACAACATATCAACAAAATAGCGGACACCCTGAACGCTTTCATCTCCGGTATTATCCTCGATTACTCTTCCCCCACGTACCACATTATCTGTAATGATGACAGCTCCAGGTTGCGAAAGCTCGAGTGCCCATTTTAAATAATTTGCATTGTTTTGTTTGTCTGCATCGATGAAAATAAAGTCAAATTCACCCTCAATAGTCGGCAACGTATCTAAGGCAGCACCTACCTTGATTTCCACCTTTTGATCCATTCCAGCTTTTTGAATGTTTTTTGCGGCGACTTTTGCATGTTTTTCACTATATTCCAAGGTTACAAGATGGCCGTCCTCGGGCAATGCACGTGCAAGCCAGATTGTACTATAGCCTCCAAGTGTCCCGATTTCCAATATGCGTTTCGCTCCTTTAAGCTGTGCAAGCAAAGAAAGAAACTTCCCTTGATTCGGAGATACATCGATTGCAGGCAGTTCTGCTTCACTATTTGCCTTCAATACAGAATCCATAAGTGGATCTGATACTTGAAGTTTACTCATAAAATATTGATCTACTTCTGTCCATGCTTTTGTTGATGTCATCACCATCACTCCTTAGTATGTAACTTTCATAAATAATAGTAGCATAATTTACCATATATTAATCATTTAACGTAACTTTTTATCTCTCAATACATAATCCACCTTAATGATATCAACCTATTCGGGCATAATAACCAAAACAATTTGTCTTGGAGGGTTCATTCTTGCATACCAATGAACAGGCATTATCCATTTTTGCACTTGGCGGAATCAATGAAATCGGAAAAAATATGTATGTCATTCAATATCATGATGATATTGTCATCATTGATTGTGGAGGTAAGTTTCCTGATGAAAGTCTTTTGGGGATCGACTTAATCATTCCTGATGTTACTTATCTGGAAAAAAACAAAGATAAAATACGGGGGTTAATTGTCACTCATGGCCACGAGGATCACATAGGTGGCATTCCTTATCTTCTGAAAAAAATGAACATACCCATTTACGCTACACATTTCACCCTGGGACTGATCGAACTAAAATTAGAAGAGCACAGGCTTATAAGAGAGACAAAACTTGTAACCATCGACTCAAATTCCCACCTGAATTTCGGAACGATCGATGTTTCGTTCTTCAAGGTCAGTCACAGCATTCCGGATTGTTTAGGTATCGTATTTCATACGCCGGAAGGAAATGTCGTACATACCGGAGACTTTAAATTCGACTTAACCCCTGCCAATCATCAATACTCAGACATTCATAAAATGGCCAGGATCGGTGATGAAGGGGTAATGGTCTTACTTTCGGAAAGCACGAATGCGGAGCGGAGCGGCTTGACCCCTTCTGAACAAATGGTGGGGAATCATATGAATGAAGCGTTCCTGAAAGCCACTGGAAAGATCTTTGTCTCAACCTTCGCTTCCAATGTCAACCGGGTCCAGCAGGTGGTCGATGCTTCCATTAAGACAAAAAGGAAACTGGCATTATTAGGAAGAAGCATGATCAATGTCGTTTCAGTCGCCATAGAACGGGGATATTTAACCGTGCCTGATGGGATGCTGATTGATGCCCGTGAAATTGATGCATTACCTCCCGAAAAGGTAGCGATTTTATGTACGGGAAGTCAAGGGGAGCCTATGGCTGCACTTGCTCGCCTATCGACTGGAAGATTCAGGGACGTATACGTTTATCCAGGTGATACGGTCATTCTGGCTGCTTCACCAATACCAGGAAACGAAAAGAACGTATCACGTATTCTGGATCAATTATTTCAACTGGGTGCCCACGTAATTTACGGAAGTGGAAGTACAACAGGCATGCATGTGTCAGGACATGGGTATCAAGAAGACTTAAAACTCATGCTAACATTATTGAAGCCGACTTACTTTATTCCTATACATGGTGAATACCGAATGCTTCATCATCACCGAATCCTGGCTGAATCGGTAGGCGTGGAAGCAGGAAATACTTTTATAATAAAAAACGGTGAAGTCGTTGATATTGAGAATTCCCTTGCCCGTCAAACGCGTGCCATTCCCGCAGGAGATACCTATGTAGATGGCTTTAGCGTCGGAGATATCGGTTCAATTGTTTTACGGGATCGAAAACAACTTTCTGAAGATGGAATGCTTATCATTGTCATCACCCTCAGTAAGTCGGATCATTCAATTATTTCTGGACCTGATACCATTTCACGGGGTTTCGTTTTTGTACGAAACTCAGAAGACCTATTAAAGGACGTAAACAATCTCGTAAAAAAAGTCGTAGATGAATTGTCTGCAGAAAATATTCGGGATTGGAAAGAAATGAAACAGGAGATCAAAAAAGACGTAGGTCAATACCTATTCAAGCATTTGAAGAGGAAACCGATGATATTGCCGATTATTATTGAGGTGTAGTTGGAAATGTCGGGGGCTTATGCGCCTGGCATTTTTTCATTTAAAAAAGCACCCAACCAAAAGTCAGGTGCTTCCCAATCCATTATTTCTGTACCTTGTTTCCGTCATAAATCTTCACATCTAAAGGAGCCGCTAAATACTCAGGCGCTCTTCCAACAAATGAAGAGAAATGCTCACTCGCATTATGACTCTCAACGGCAGCAGCATCCCTCCACACCTCTACCATTGTATAGACACTTTCTCTTTCAATATCTTTCATTAAGTCATATGAAATGTTTCCCTCTTCTGCTCTGGATTCTGCTACAAGTGGGCGAATCTCTTCTAAAAATGCTTCTTCTTTGGTTGGATTAATATGAAATTCTGCATGTATAATAATCATATTTTTCTCCTCTTTTCTTATTTTTATTTCCATTCTGTGATGGACTCTACAGGCAGCCGAACAGATTTGTAGCCTGCATCAGCCGCTTTGCCGATTGAAATCAGCATGACTGGATAGTAACGATCTTTGTCCATACCGTATGCTTCAGCCATTTGATCCTTTTCATATCCACCAATCGGATTTGTATCAAATCCGTGAGCACGTGCAGCAAGCATGAGTTGCATGGATACTAACCCTGCATCAATGAGGTTCATTTCCCTGAACTGTTCAGTTGTCATCATTTGTAGTAATCCTTTAATAGATGGAAGCTGTCTGTCTCTTACTTCTGCAGGCATATACCCTTCTTCTACTGCTTTATTGTAAATCTCATCCGCATAGTCAAGGCTGTTCATATCTACAAATACCGCGATCACTGCAGAAGAAGTTTTGACTTGGTTCTGATTGAATTTCGCAAGAGGGGCAAGTTTTTCTTTCCCTTCTGGACTATCGATCACCACAAAACGCCATGGCTGCAAGTTTACAGATGATGGTGCAAGAGTGGCTTCGGTTAGAATCTCTGTCATTTCTTCTTTGCTGATTTTCACAGAAGGGTCATAATTTCGGATGGAGCGACGACCCGTGATGATTTCGTTAAAGTCATTGATTTTTGTTTGATTCATGGTGCATTCTCCTTTATGAGTAAAATTTAGTATTCAATATCCTGAACATTATCCTGAATACGAATAAGCATGTCGGATAGAACCGAACGTTCTTCTTTTGTAAAGCTTTTAAAAACTTTAGAGATAAAGATTTCTTTCTCTTCACGATAAGCTTCTATTTTCTTACGGCCTTGTTCTGTCAACCTAACGAATGTAAACCTGTTATCATCAGGATTTTTACGTCGGAAGACCATCCCTTTTCCTTCAAGCTGCTTTAAGTGTCTTGTCACGGCTGCACTATCAATATTCACTTCTCTTTGTAGAGCCGTTTGACTGATTTCTTCCACTTCGAATAACTTGTGCAAAAGATCCAACCGAGACTGACTAATTCCGGTACAGCGCTCAAACTTAGGACTCATTTGCTTATATATATCATTTAGTTGAACGATTATCTTCTCTTCTTCACGACAAGAGATGGACAAAGCATCCTCCTCCTTTTTAATAATTGAGGGGTCAATCGTTGACCTGTCAATTAATATAATACATTTGGTTTTACAAGTCAAACATTTGGATCTTAAGAGAAAACCGTAATGATTTTAAAGGAATCCTTCTGACAAGTGTGGAAGGTGTAGAGGGAGTAAAAATCGAGAATAAAGGAGAATACAACCCATGACAAATTCGGTTACAAATATTCCGATTCCATCTATTTTAGAGGTTGGCTCTGACGTGTTGTCACGGTTAGACGATATTATAAAAAGGCACCCATTCTCCAACGCTATCGTACTATTTGATGAATTTTCAAATACCACTTTAAGAAATACAATCGAAAACGCCTTGTCCAGTCTCTCTATTGAGTGCGTAAAGCTGGATGATACAATGGATATCCATGAATTACTTTCTGCCGCATTTTCTTGGAGCCGCTTTGATGTCGTTATCGCGGTAGGAGGTGGAAAAGTTGTTGATTACGGTAAATATATTGCATTTTCCAGAAGAAGTCCGTTCATATCGATTCCAACTTCCCCATCCAACGACGGATTCGCAAGCAGTAACTGCTCTTTAATCGTCGATGGCAAGAAGACGACGGTTCCTGCCAAGGTCCCATATGGAATCATCGTAGATTTAGATATTATTAGACATGCACCGGATCGCTTTATCCTGGCGGGGATTGGCGATCTCATGTCAAACCTGACAGCACTATATGATTGGGAATTTGAAGAAAAAAACGGGGTTGGTTCTGTAAATGCCTTCGCCTATATGCTTAGTAAGAAAGCCGTTAATAGCTTCATCCGGACACCGATGCATGAATTAAAAAATGAAATCCTCCTTAAAGAATTAGTCAGTTCCTTAACAATGGGAGGGGTTTCGACGGTCATTAGCGGAAACAGTGCTCCCATCAGTGGTTCCGAGCATTTGATTTCCCACAGTCTTGAAATCATTTCTAAAACACCTCAAATGCATGGGATTCAAGTAGGTGTCGCCACCTATATCATGGCAAAAGTTCAAGAGCATAGAATAGAACGTATCGAAAAGGTTTTTACACGAACTGGTTTTTTTGATTATGTTAAAACAATCGGATTAATAAAAGCAGAGTACAGAGAAGCGATTTTAATGAGTACATCGATTAAGCCTAATCGTTATACCTATTTACATGATTCCAGTTATCAACAAAGAGCCTTGGAAATTTTAGATGAGGATCCTTTGTTACAGGAGATCTTTTCTGAGTGAAAAAGAAAATGGCCAGGTAATGAGGGAATGTCCTCTTCTACCTGGCCGCCTATTTACAGTATTATTTTTTAAAACATGCTAAACTCAGGTCATGTCACCTGTATGAATTTACTATCCGGGATTTCAGAGAAAAAAACTTACTCCTTTGGTTGGTCTAACGCTTGATAGGCAGCCTGGTATTTTCCCCCTTCTGCAACCTCTGAATGATACAATGCCTTAAGAGCAAACGTACGCTCTAAATTCATCTCATCCATCAATACTTTCAGACGACTTTGCAATTCTTTATTGTCCCTGATTAATTGTTTCATATGTGATTTCATATATTTCATAAGGCATTAACTCCCCTTTTCTACTTGAACAATTCATCCATTATAACACTGCTGGTCACAGTCCGCTACATGAAAGAGATTTTTCAGAATGCTCCCCATCCCGCCTGTACGTTCTTTGGTCAGCTCTTCCTGATTGATTTCCCTGCACCAATCAAACCATTCTTCCCGTATTTGCCAATTATAAGAAAAAAGTTCTACCATCTTTTCAACCTGCCCTTCATGATTTATGTATTCTAAAAGCCGCTATTCCTATTCAGTGAACAATCCAACAACAATGATTCCCAAGCTATTCAATGCAAATAAAGTCCCATAAATCATCATGACCATGCCCGTTCCAAACCCGTAAGGATCAAATGGACTTACGGATAAACCAGTCAGGATAAAAACCACGGGTGTGAGCAGTAAACATGCGACTCCATACCAAATTCTCTTCTTTTTATTCTTCCCTGCCAGCTTCATAACCGTAAAGTTGGTGAACGCTAAAATCGCCACAATAATCATGAACAACAGAAATAAGGCGCCCCAATCAGACAAAAAACCCCTCCTTACTTTCTCTAAATATACGCATCCAAATGGCCCCTCCAACTTAAAGTGGATTGCCTCCATTCATAGATGATCCCCTCAATTTCAGCTTAGAAGAATGAAATTGAAAGAAAAAACAAGATGCCGTCGATTACTCTACTCTTAATCCCATAAAAAAATCCTTTCTAATTATTCCAAATTTATCATTAAGTGGTTAATCATATATTCCTAGATATTTCCCTAAATAAATACCACTTGCCGCTGCCTGAGACAAGGAATGGGTTTCTCCCGAGCAGTCACCAATCAGATACAGATTTGACACATCTGTTTCAAAATTCTGATCCGTCGGTAATTTAGGTTCATAAAACTTCGCATCCAAACCGTACAAAAGTGTATCAGGGTGTAAAGTTTCCCCAATAAGCCTTTCCAAAGAAGCAAAAAACTTCTCAAGCGCCATCACATACAATTCAGGAACCTCTTCCCGAAGATTCCCATAATCCGCTTTGAGGGACGGACCTACCAGATTCCCATCCAACGTTTCTGTATTCCGATCTGATTTGAAATCTTCCAATCTCTGAACGATAATCCGATCTCGACCTTGATTGATTCCACCTATGATATTCATGGCATAGTCCATTGCCTCATCATGGGAGAGAAAATAGCGTGGAACGAACAAGCTGAAGTTCAGATTCGAACTTGGTGTATCTTCTTCACGGGCATTCTGTCCATCAGGCATCACTACGCCATGCTGGTGCTTCCGTATGATCCTCCCTCGCGGATTCATACAATAAGTTGTCGCACTGAATGATTCCCTCTCGATCTTAAGTTTCGTTTCAAATGTATCTTTTAATATCGATTGAAGCTGATCACCTTTCATTTCCACACGTATACCCAAATCCAGACGGGTTTCTCCTGGATAAAGCCTAAGAGATCCTGCTTGTTCTTTCAGCCATGTGCTGCCACTCATTCCTGTACCAATCACTAATTTCCCCGTCGTAAAATCACCGATATTGGACTTTAAGTGAAAGCCCGCCTCATTTTTAGAGATCGTTTCTACATGAGTTTCGAAACTAAAGGTAATACGGTTTTTCAGCACCTCATACATTTTTTGAAAAACCTCACTCGCCAAGCGTGTTCCTAAATGACGGACCTCTGTTGAAAGCACCTTTAAATCAGCCATACCGGCTCTATTCGAAAGTATCTCATTTTTCGTGCTATAGGAGGGGATGATGTCACCGCCAAACCCGCAGAGGATATCGTCTACTTCCTTCATCAAATCAAGTGTCGTTTGTTCTCCAATTTTCCTGCCAAGCTCTCCACCGAAATCATTCGTATAATTAAATTTCCCTTCTGATTTCCCAAGACCTGCAAATCCAATGTATTTACTGCACATTCCTTCACAAGTACATACTCCTCCCTCATCTAACCCACATGTACGTTCACTCAGTTTTTTGCCGAGATCAATCATGTGGATGGAGACATGTTCATTGTGCTTCATCAAGGTGTAAGCGAGAAACACACTGCTCACACCTGCTCCGATGATGGTGATGTCGTGATGATTCGATTGCATCCTCTGCTCCCCTTTCTTAGTTGTAAACGTTCATGTGCCACTTTAAATCAGGACAATTAAAATCGATGTTTCTTAATCTCTCTTTCAATTAGCTTTCAGTAATCAAATCTGAATTCTCCTCACCAAAATGGCGTCCATTTCCATCCTACCATAAAACAGAAATGGGGAAGGTCCGTCACTCTATTTATCTTTCAAACTGTGATGTAGATAGGGAAGGGAAGCGAGTGTCGAGATGGCTCCAGCAAGCATGATGGTCAGGTCTGTGCCTATTGCTTCAGCCAGTATTCCTGCAAGAAATGCGGCCAGGGGCATGAATACCCAAGTCATGAGGCGGCTTGTGGCCTGCACCCTTCCCAATAAGTGATCAGGTGTCAGCGTTTGCCGGATTGTAATAATGCATGGACTCATCATCGATGCACAAAAGGTCCTAACTGCATTCATATGTGATCATGAGCTGTAGTTACCAAATATGGCTTTTCGTACTGGCATTCATAAATATTAAAGTCTTTCGATAGGAGAATGGCGTCGATTTCTTTCTTAATTGCGTCAAAATTCATTTTATTGCGTCTGTAAAATTGGAATTGCGCCATAATCCAGTGGAATTGCGCCAAAATAGAGGGTAATTGCGTATTTTAACAATATATGGAATTTAATCTCATATTCATCCTCAACAAACACAAAAAAACACACAAATCCCATTCAGGAATTCATGTGCTAAATATAAAGTATTAAGATTTTACTTTGTCTTTTTTAATCTGCTTACTTCTCAATTGACCGCAAGCTGCATCAATGTCCGTCCCTTGTTCCACACGGACTCCACAGTTGATTCCATGTTCTAGTAATGTACCGTAGAATTCAACAATCGCTTCTTTCGTACTTCTTTGATATTGGTTGTGTTCGTCAACTGGATTATAAGGAATCAAGTTCACATAAGAAAGATGACGCTTGTTCTTTAACAACTTGGCTAGCTGTATAGCCTCTTCTTTATGATCGTTCACATCGCTCAATAAAATATACTCAAAGGTGATTCGTCGATTGGTCTTTTCTAAATAATAATCAATGGCCGGCATTAACTTCTCTAAAGGATACGCCCGGTTGATCTTCATGATCTTCGTACGCAATTCGTTGTTTGGTGCGTGCAAGGAAACAGCCAGGTTGATTTGAATGTTTTCGTCGGCAAATTTGTAAATCTTATCTGCCAGGCCACTTGTTGATACAGTAATGTGACGAGCACCGATCGAAAGACCTTTTTGGTCATTCACTACTCGGAAGAAGTCCATCATGTTATCGTAGTTATCGAATGGTTCACCAATTCCCATTACGACGATATGACTGACCCGTTCTCCATTTCCTGCTTCATCCAAATGATGTTGGACATTCATGATTTGTTCGACAATTTCACCGCTTGATAGGTCCCGGTTTTTCTTGAGTAGTCCACTCGCGCAGAATGTACAACCGATGTTGCATCCGACCTGAGTCGTCACACACACACTCAGTCCGTAATTAAAACGCATAAGAACCGTCTCTATCAGGTTACCATCCTCAAGCTTGAACAAGAATTTGATTGTGCCGTCCTTAGATTCCTGTTTAACCTCTTGAGTGAGTGTATGAAGATAGAAGTGATCGTCCAGCAACTGTACACAGTCAGCGTTTAGATTCTTCATTTCCGCAAAGTTTGTCACTCTCTTTTTATATAACCAATCCCACACTTGAGCCGCACGGAATTTCTTTTGACCGTGCTCGACCAGCCATGTTGTCAGTTGATCTAATGTTAATCCGTATATGGATTTCTTTTCCATTTAAAACCCTCATTTCAAAACTCTACAATTTTCTACTTATCTATACTACTTAAAGTATGGCAATGTTTCAAGGGATTTATAAGTGTTGAGAAGAATTGGAATTCCGTAATATAGTAAAAACACAATGAAAATACACCGAAACAGAAAATACACCCTACTTAGATTACTCTCTATAAACATGAAAAATATGGTATAATCTTCTAAAATTAAAGGAGTTGTCCCCCATGTTTTCATTCACAGTAGATCGAGAAATCTCAATCGAGCTATTTCAACAGCACCACAAAGAGGAGTTATACGACCTGATTGATTCAAACCGGGATCATCTTCGCAAGTGGCTTCTATGGGTTGATAAACGCCGGTCTCCACAGGATTTAGAACCGATCATCCCCCTTTGGATTCGGAATTACGCGGATAACAACGGATTCGATGCCGGGATACGCTATCAAGGAAAATTAGTCGGTATGATCGGGCTGCATCATATTGATTGGAAAAGCAAGAGCACCAGTATTGGATACCTTCTTTCTGAAGATGCACAAGGAAAAGGGATCATTACACGTGCCGTTTCCTCTCTATTAAACTATTTATTTATTGAAATGGACCTCAACAGGGTAGAAATCCAATGTGCCATCAACAATAAGAAAAGCCTCGGCATCCCGGAACGTTTAGGTTTTAAGAAAGAAGGCATCACTCGGGAGGGGCAGTGGTTATATGATCATTATGAGGATCTTGTAACGTATAGTATGTTGAAGAAAGATTGGGTTAAATCATAAGGAGTCCATATTACAGAGGCGCTTCTCATTGAGAAACGCCTCCCCTTGATATCCTATTATAGCGGGAAAGAATTACTACCTAACCAGCTGCATGGTCACAAAAGATCGTCTGCTCCCCTGGCTTATTAAATAAAAATAATTTCTTCCGTTCTCCTGTATTCTCTTGGAGAAAGGCCAACATATTTTTTGAAGGTACCACTAAAATAATTCGGTGTATTGAATCCAAGTTCTTCAGCAATGTACTCAATTGTATGGTTGGTATGACGCAAAAGTCACACGGCACGCTGAAGACGAACAAAGGTAACATATTCAACAAAATTCCGTCCCGTTTCTTGTTTAAAAATCCTGCTGAAATACGGTACACTAAAATTAATCTGTTTGGCTACTTGTTTTATGGAAAGATTATCCGTACAACACTGAGCTATATAGTCCGTACATTTCTGTATCTGCTGGTCCGTTGTAATTTCTTCATAATAACGAAGGGATAATCTCTCATATGGTGACGTACGCCTGGCTTTATAGGCTTCCCGATAAGATTGATGAAGGAGAAGTGGTTCTCGGTAGATGGACCCTACACCAATATAAAGATGAACCCCATGCTCCCTTTCTAATCCCTCAATCGCATCAAGAATACCTTCTTCTCCTTCTTTCCAGTCCTTTAAAGATCCATACTTCGAAGGAAGCCGAATGAGCATAAGTAAGTGTTTGCGGTATGATAAAAAAGAAATCCCGCCTTCACGAAAGCGCTTTCCAAAGTAGTCTTGAATAATCATTGATGCATGCCAATCTTGCTCTTCTTTCCAGGCAGGGCATCTGATAAATCCCTGTATAAAACATACCACATTTGGCAGCCCATCCACCGGAAAGAGAGAACGGGTTTGAATCAATTCCTCTTCAGATTTTATCTCCCCAGAAAGTAATCTTCGTAAAAATGCTTCTTGAAAAGGTAACGTGTGGTGGTTCCCTTTCTTTGGTTCCTGATGTAGCCCAATGACATTGTCACTAGTCAATGCATGATCCTCACTTGAAATACCCCCTAAAACCTGTTTTAATATTCGAATGAATTTATGCTTTTTTACATCCTTGACTAGTAAACTGCTTAATTTCAGCTCAATTGCAAGGGGTGAAGTATTCAATAATGATGGTTCCAGCAAAGGAATGATTTTGGATTTTTTATTACGTTTATGAAATCGGTATATTTTTACCCAATCAAGCCATGTACTTACTTCGAAAATGGCTATATGTATATCAGTTGGTTTCACTTCCTCCACCAGTGCAATGTTTCCCATAAATTCTTCTGTAATCCAGTCTTCCAATTTTTCATATTCCAATTGATCTTTTACGACTAGCTTCACCGAATACACGTGACTTCCATCCTGCCTTTCTATGATATACAAAATGATGTCTTATTCTTATCTAAATTATAGAGTAAAAATTAGATTATATTAAATATTTGTATATTTCTGATAATTTATTGTAAGGTATATATTCTTCTTATATCGTAAAATCAATTTTATATCATCTTATTGGTAAAGGAGGACAGTGATCAGTAATCAGCAAAAATTTTAAGGAGGGGTCTACTATGGCTGGAGAGTATTCGGAATATGATTATGTGGCTGCAGACACTATAGATGTCAGCGAACTTGAGCCACTCGATCCGGAAACAAGAAAAATCATGAAGGGTGAATTCAGTACTGGAATTAAACTTACGCTATTCTATTATGTTTTTATCTTATCAATCCCGATATTGAATTGGTATGCAGATGGTTTTATGTTCTCACGTATGTGGGGTGGTATGACGTATAGCTGGTTTTTCACAAGTATCGTGGCCATGGCGATGGCTTTCATCATTGCCTATGTACATACTACTCTTTATGAGAAACGTCTAAAGAATGATCGCCACATTCCCACCCACTCCAGTACATCTTCTGAGGAAAGGAGAATCAATTGATGGGTATTTTACTGGAACCAAAGTTCCTATTAACACTCCTTTTAATGGGGACGATCGTTTATATCACCTATTTATCAAAAAGAAATGCCACTGCTTCTGATTATTTTGTTGGCGGTAGAAGCTTTGGCTGGTTTACTAACGGTTCAGCTATAGGAGGGGACTATTTAAGCGCAGCAACCTTTCTTGGTATTGCCGGTTTAACTTATCAGCTTGGGTATGATGGTGCCTATTATGCATTTTGCTTTTCTATTGGCCTGACTCTTTTAGCTATTTTCGTAGCAGGTCCACTTCGTCGATTCGGAGCCTATACAGTAGCAGACTTTTTAGCGTATCGTTTTCACAGCAAACGTGCACGCCTCGCAGCTGTTGCGGTTGTTTTAGCCATATCAGGCTTCTATGCAGCCCCTCAGTTACTTGGTGCTGCGCAAATTTTAAGTATGTTCTTTGGGACAAGCTATGAATTTGGAATCATTTTCACTTGTTCTGTCATGATTTTTTACGTTGGAATCGGTGGTATGAAGGGTACTACACTTAACCAGGCTCTCGAACTATGGATTCGTCTTGGTGCCTTTCTTCTTATGGTTGGTGCTGCTATCTATGGTGGACTCCATTACCAGGAAATCCTGGCATCGATTAATGAATTTAAAGGGGTCATTTCAGGAACTGCCGGTTTTTCTACTGATGGAAAGGATATACCATTTGACGGAGCTGCTTGGACAGGGACCGGCAATTACTTCCCATCATTCTGGCAAACCATTTCAATGACAATCGGACTTTCACTAGGAACGATTGGACTTCCGCATATTTTACTTCGTTTCTACACAAACCCTAGTGCCAAGGCAGCTCGTAAGTCCGCTCTTATGGCTATAGGTATTGCAAGTGTATTCTTTTTCTTTGCCGTATATCTTGGAGTGGTCGGTCGCTCGATTTTTCTAAGCGGAGACACAGATCCAGGTGTTATGAAAGACCTGATAGCCGGAGGAAACAATATGGTTGTGCCTTCTACTGCCCAGGCACTTGGTGGGGAGTGGCTGCTTGGTCTTGTTATTGCGGGTGCATTTGCTGCCGTATTCTCAAACCTATCAGGTTTATTCATTGCAAGCTCCGGAGCATTGGCCCATGATTTATATGCAACATTCTTCCGCAAAAACATTACTGAAAAAGAACGTGTTTTAGCAGGAAAGGTTTCAATTATCATTCTTGGAATTCTGTACGGTGTTCTTGGTCTATTGGTAAAAGAAGCTTCCATCGGCCATCTGGTAGCACTGGCATTCACGGTTGCAGCAAGTACGTTTACACCAATTTTCATCCTGGGTATTTGGTGGAGGGGAATGACAGAAAAAGGCGCAATTGCCGGCCTTGTTATCGGCCTTATTGCTTCTATGTACATGATTTTCTTTAAAGCTACCCTACCTGAATTTCTACAGTTTAATGTACCCGGGTTAATAACGGTTCCGATTGGATTCCTTTCTGTCTATATCGTTTCAAAGATCGATCGCAGAGTACCTGGGGATGTAAACGAATTCATGAAAAAAGTCCATTCGAAAGAATCAGAAGCAGCTTAAAAATAAGTTGTCGTTAAAATGACGATTGAAATAGGTGATGCAGGATCTAGATAAAGACCCTGCATCACCTATTTAGATTTTGCCATACACACACGTATCCGTCAGCCGCTCCTCATCAACCGAAAGATCCTCATTTCGCAGAACCCCTTCCAGTACATAGCCAAGCCTTTCAGGAATCGCCCTGCTCCTCCCATTTGTGGATTCACACCTGATTTCCACTCTTTTTCCTTTTAATTCAGTTAAAGCAAAATCGGTCAATTTCCCAACGGCTTCCACCATATAACCATGCCCACTCATTCTGGTATCAATCCAATAACCGATTTCGAATTTCGGAGCACTCCAATCAATGTTGTGAAAGCCTGTTGAACCGACGAATTCATTTGTATCTTTTCGGAAGATGAGATACCTCAAACTTTCTCTTGTCAGGAATTTTGCGTGAGCCTCGCGGGTGTTCGTTTCAGTATCTTCTACTGAAGGGTCATTTTGTGCAAATCCCAACCACGGTTTTAATTCAGATAGAGAAGCCTTAATCGCTGCATTCACTGATTTGCCATCACCTGGCTGAGGCATTCTTAGCACTAATCTTTCCGTTTCTAACACTGTTGGAACTTCAAGTAATACAGGGTTCATACAGAACACTCCTTTTATCAAAATAGAAAACTCTCATTCTCAAGAAATCATTCCTGAGGACGAGAGTTTATTTTCTTCATTATGATTTTCTATTCATCGTCTAATTGGAAATATTTTAAATTAATGAAATTATAAGGTAATAATATCTTTTTTGTCAATATACCTGGTATACTATTATTCTAGTCTTTCCAGCCTATACTAAAAATTAATAATACTTTATAATAAAGGAAAAACATACATCTGGAGGAGAAAAATGACTCACCACACCATCACTACATCTATTGGAGATCAATTGATTGAGAGAAAGCAGGAAATCGCCAATAAGATCTTCTCAGACCTTTTAGCTGCTTACCCTACACATTATATGGAAGCAGGAAGGAATGAAAGCCTGCCTTATTTTGAGCAGCTTATCGAACAATTAGGTGAAGGCCTGCTTAGAGGAGAAGAAAACGAAGACAAATCAAGTCAGTGGGGAAAAGAAGTAGGAAGACTTGCTTGCGGTCAGGGTGTCCCTCTAAATTTGTCGATTAGTAAATCCTCCTTATATAAAAAAGTGGTCTTAGAAGATATCATTCTTCATAATGATGATTCCGTAACGAAGGAAATCCTTCTGCAAATCACACATGATATCGACCAATCTTTCACAAAAATGATTTCTGCTTTCTGTGAAGCGTATAGCGAATATGCAGAAGAACAACTGAAAATATCTGAAGAAAAATATTTGTCCTTATCCACTCCAGTCGTTCCCATCTTCTCCGACCTGGCTGTGTTGCCTCTCATTGGACAAGTGGATGAAGCCCGTGGAGAAATGATGGCAGAGCATGTCCTTCTTGAGTGCAAAAAGCTATCCATTCATAAATTAATCATCGATCTTTCCGGTGTGTATGAAGTGAATCCATTGTTCCAACAAGGAATCATGAAACTGATCGATAGCCTTAAATTACTTGGAATCGAGCCGATCTTATCAGGAATGCGCCCAGAAATGAGTATTGAATTTGTACAGATGGGTATAAATATTTCAAGTATGAAAATCTATCAATCATTAAATAAAGCGGTAGAAGCTCATTAAATGATCTTACATCAATTAGAAAAGGACTTCATCCACTGAAGTCCTTTTCCTGTTAATGGTGTTGCCCTCCGCTCTCTCCTTCTTGATGGGACCTCTAATTCCCTCTTCCTAATCATGCTAATTATAAAATCCCAGCCTGAAACCACCCTACTATACTCACCGAAACTGGAGGTCCGTCCCTCATTATTTTAAAAATGTTGTTGGGAAAATGCGTGACTGTTTACCTATGGTCATTTTTGTTTTTGAGGGAGTTTGGAGGAAAGTTTTCATGATTCTCGGCGATTTTTGTAACTGTCCTTATTTTTATTCCTTATATTTACAAAACCTTAATTCTTGCCCTATTCTTTTTTTCTAAAGGGTCTGCTAGAATCCTAGTTAGCAAGAATCATATACATAGTTTCCCATACACAATCTCTATTATTCTTGTGAATTTTCATAAGAGGGGGTCATTCCGCAAGCAAACGATTCACTACTCAATTCATTTGTCGTTGAGCCAAAAAAAAGAAAAACGGAGGAATGCTATTATGAAGTTTAAAAAAATTGCTGCTTTATCTTTAGCTGCATCGCTTGCTCTCGTACCTAGTTTCGGAGGAAGTGCCTTTGCACAAGATCAAAACCCTCTTGAGAAAGCCCCGAAAAAGACAGTTGTCAGTAAAAGCCTCGAAAAAGGCAGCTATGTAAAAGGTGAGGTTATTGTAAAATTTAAAGACGGTGTGGCAGAGTCTGAAAAAGGAAACACCCTCAAAAAAGTCAATGCTTCTGCAGTAAAGGAAAAAGCTAATAAGAAGAAGCCCTTCGAAGTGTTAAAAGTAGGAAATGTAGAAGCAACCGTAAAAGCATTAAGCAAAAACCCGAATGTGGAATACGTAGAACCGAACTATACCTTCTCAGCCACCTGGACTCCAAATGATTATTACTACCAAGGATACCAATATGGACCTCAAAACACGTATACACCTAGTGCATGGGATCTTGCACGCGGAAGCAGCGGTCAGGAAATCGCCGTTCTTGATACAGGTGTAGATTATAACCACCCTGACTTAGACGGCAAAACGCTTCGTGGATATGATTTCGTCGACAATGATTATTATCCAATGGATTTAAATGGACATGGTACACATGTGGCAGGTACGGCAGCGGCTGAAACGAACAATGGAACCGGGGTTGCCGGTATGGCTCCGAATACAAAGATTCTTGCCGTTCGTGTATTAGATGCCAACGGAAGTGGATCACTTGACGATATCGCGGCAGGTATTCGTTACGCTGCAGACCAAGGTGCTGAAGTTCTAAATCTTTCTCTTGGTTGCGACTGTAATACCACAACTTTAAAAAATGCCGTTGATTATGCATGGAACAAAGGATCTGTCGTCATTGCCGCTGCTGGAAATGACGGAGTATCAACAACGTTTGAACCTGCTTCTTATCCTAACGCGATTGCCGTAGGAGCAGTTGATTCCAGAGACCGTAAAGCTTCTTTCTCAAACTATGGAACATGGGTGGATGTAACCGCTCCAGGAGTTGACATAGCTTCTACCGTACCTAAAAATGGCTACTCATACATGTCAGGTACATCTATGGCTTCCCCTCACGTTGCAGGTTTAGCAGGATTGCTTGCAGGGCAAGGACGAAACAATGTTCAAATCCGTCAAGCGATCGAACAAACGGCTGATCCTATCAGCGGTACAGGCTCTTACTTCCAACATGGAAGAATCAACTCTTACGATGCTGTAAGATACTAATAAGTAGCAAGCACCCCTTAACCCATTGGTTGAGGGGTTTTTTATAATGATTGAATCCACTTCCCAAACATAATTAGAAAGCCAGATGCTTCGAGACCTGATAGTCACCTAGTTTCATAATCACTGGCGGTCCTGAACCCCTCATCTTTTTAACCCACCCCGCATATTTTACACTAGAAAAAAATAACAAATTCCAACAAAAGTTTTTAATCTATTAAAAAGATTCGTTTTCATGAAAATTTTCCTGAATACTACCCTTAATGGTCTCTTCTATACCCTCAAAAAGTCCTGCATTTTCTCAATACCTTCCTCTTCTTTTCTATGATAGTCTATTTTTGACAGAATTTTTAGAAAAAATAGGAGGAATTGATTTGAAAAAGAATAAAATGATTAGCGTGGGGTTATCCATTGGCTTGCTGTCAGGAATGATGGCTACGGGGAGCTTAGCTGCACCATCGGACAACGCTCTCTTTCAAATGAATAAAAAAGAAGGAACTCCGGAATTTGTTTCAGGACTATTATCTGCTCCATCCATGCAAAAAGCGGAGACAATCGTTCTATCTTTTTTAGAAAAGAACAAGGCAAAATTCAAACTTTCCGAAAAGAAATCGGATGAGCAGTTCAAGGTGCTGTCTGTTGAAAAAGATGAACTTGGAAATAGAGTCGTTCGCATTAAGCAAACCTACGATGGAGTACCTGTTTGGGGTTCTACACAGTCAGCCGTTGTAAAGGAAGATGGCACACTTCAAGCGTTTTCCGGTACTGTCGTAGCTGACTTGGATCAAAAGATAACCTCACCCAATAAGAAAGTGAATGCGAAAAAAGCCTTAAAGATCGCAAAGAAAGATCTTGGAATTGATCCAAAATTAGAAAAAGAGTCTAAACCGGAATTAGTCGTCTACACAGATGGCGATTCTGCTTCCTTTGCCTATTTTGTGAACCTGAATTATTTAGTACCGTCTCCTGGTAACTGGAACTATTTTATTGATGCGAAAACCGGAAAGATTTTAAATAAATATAACGACATGCATGAAGTCACAGGAACGAATCAAGTAGGAACCGGTAAAGGCGTATTAGGTGACTCTAAACCGTTGAACACCACCCTTTCAAGTGGAAAATACTATTTGCAGGATAATACCCGGGGTAATGGTGTGTATACATACAACATGAACAACCGTACCTTCTTCCCTCAATTTTTCTTACCGGGCAATTTGTGGTCAGATAGCGATAATGTACTAAATGCTGCATACGATGCTCCTGCAGTTGATGCTCATTATTTCGCAGGTGTCACGTATGACTTCTATAAGGATAACTACAATCGTAATTCTTATGATAATCAAGGCGCTCGCCTGGTGTCTTCTGTTCACTACAGCAGCGGCTACAATAACGCCTTCTGGAATGGATCTCAAATGGTGTATGGTGACGGGGATGGCACGACGTTTGCCCCACTTTCAGGCGGCATTGACGTTGTGGCCCATGAATTAACTCATGCGGTGACAGACTTTACTTCTGACCTTGTGTATCAGAATGAATCGGGAGCCTTAAACGAAGCGATTTCAGACATTTTTGGTACATTGGTAGAATACGAGAATGGATCGAATCCAGATTTCGAGATTGGAGAAGATATTTATACACCTGGCACATCCGGTGATGCCCTCCGCTCCATGAGCAACCCTGCTAAATACGGTGACCCTGACCACTACTCTAAACGTTATACTGGTACAGGAGATAATGGCGGTGTTCATACAAACAGTGGAATCATCAACAAGCAGGCTTACCTATTAAGTGAAGGTGGTAATCATTATGGAATAAGCGTTCCCGGAATCGGCCGTGAAAAGCTTGGGGATATTTATTACCGTATGAATACTGTGTACCTGACAGCTTCCTCAACCTTCAGTCAGGCAAGAGCTGCAGCTGTCCAGTCTGCAACCGATTTATATGGAAGCACTTCAGCAGAAGTCAAAGCTGTGAAGCTATCATTTGATGCAGTTGGAATTAATTAAATAGTATGCCAGACCGGCAGGGATTTCTCTGCTGGTTTCTTCATTGGAATTTTCTCCATTCTTCATCATAAAAAAAGCCTGCTTCTAAGTACAATATGTACCCAGAGCAGGCTTTTCCTATTTAGGATAACTTTAACAGCAGCCGCTATCCGGAACACCCACTAATACTAATCCCCCATCTTGGATATCTAATGTGATATCATCAGTCATAGTAATCACATTCGTATCGAAGGCAACCGAAACCCCATTAATTTCTTCCACTTTATCTGTTGCTTGAGCTGAATCTAAAGAAACGCCAATTTGAGGCCCACAGCATCCACCTTGATTAAGAAAAAATCTGATGCCTTCCGATTTGTTCTCTTCCATTGCATTCAACAGTACTTCTTTTGCTTCATTCGTAATATTCATTGTATACAATCCCCATTTCTTTTTGAGGTCCGTCCCTCAATTCTTTGAATATAGCTCTTTTAATACATTTTTCAGTTCTGGTTTGATGTTGATTTTTGGTCGGACATTCTTTGCTTTCGTTTCTGCTTCTTCGAGTGTGGAGGCCTCTCCCAGTGACAGGAGAGTTCCTGCTGCCACCGTGCCTGTTCGGTTACTTCCTCCGTTACAATGGAAGTAGACGTTTTTACCATTTTGATAAGCTGTTACCACTTCATCGATTGCTCGCCTTACGGATTCTTCTTGTTGATCAGCATTCTCTACGATTGGACGATGCATGCGGGACACATCATCAAATTCCACTCCAGGTGCTTCAGCTCGTAAGTCGACGATTATATCCACTTGATCACGAACTGATTCCGCATCTTCGAAACCCCCGATATAAATTCGGTCTTTCACCAATTCATTATAATTCATTGTTATCCACCTTTACTTAGAGAAGTCCTTCAGTTTTTTGTACCCTATCTTTTCTTCACTCATCCATGGAATGAGTGCGGTCTTGTTTGCATAGTCGTTATGCACTTTTTGTATCCATTCCCGCTCTGAGACAGACCTGCCCCTTAACACGGGATCTGTTGTGTCCGTTGCAGATAGGCTTTGATTGATGACCCACCATTTTGGGTGAATCTCTGCTCGATGCAAATCTTCCTGAAGTCGTTTCGCTTCGAAAACAGGGGTAGCTTCAGGTAATGTCACTATCACTACGCTCGTTTCGTTTGGATTACGAAGGCGTGGCAGTAGATTTTTCACATGATCTTCCACCTCTCCTTTTGAACGCGACACTTCTTTCGTATAAGATTCAGTTGCATCCAGTAAAAGCAGAGTATGGCCAGTTGGAGCAGTATCGATCACGACTATTTCTTCATCCGCTTTCCCCACTATCTCTGCAAAGGATTGGAAGATGGCGATTTCTTCGGTACAAGGGGAATTTAAATCTTCCTCCAGATACGCCATTCCTTCTTCATCGAGACCCTTTGCAGCTTTAGAAAGAACAGACTTTTTATAGGACTCA
Organism: Rossellomorea aquimaris; assembly: GCF_003315075.1. GTDB lineage: Bacteria > Bacillota > Bacilli > Bacillales > Bacillaceae_B > Rossellomorea > Rossellomorea aquimaris_C. The sequence continues at coordinate 129,273 of NZ_QNRJ01000001.1, read as the reverse complement.
ACCGTTTCTTTCGGGTTGATCCGGCTGATTCTTAAGTCGTCCTTCCCTCGTTCTTCTTGAAACATATGAGTTAAGTGGGCTGCAGGATCTGTGGTGGTTAAATGTACCTTATGTCCCCTTTCAACCAATCCAACAGCAATGGCAGAGGCAATAGTGGTTTTCCCCACTCCTCCTTTTCCCATTGTGAATATGACACGGGTTTTATTCTTGGAGAAGTCATCTATCACTTCTTTTAATCCGGGAATGTCAATTGATTCATCGTCATCAACAGTTACGGCATTCTGGTTAACCTCTACATGAGAGAATAATTGCCTCAAGGAATTCGTTCCGGTTAAGGAATACGCTACATAAGGTAGCGAATACGTTTGAATTTCCCTAAGAGCAATCGGCATTGAACGTAATGCTCCTTGCTGACGATTGTAAAAGGCCGATGCAATCGGATCATCCCATTGATGCTTACCCATTAACCCATTGACAATCAACATTTGATTTTTTATTCCAATGTCCTTGAGTTCCGTTGATGCCCGGTCAGCTTCCATTAACGATGAAGAATCCGGCCGTGCAACAAGTACAAGAGCTGTTTTTTCCTTATCGGATAAAACGTTAACAGTGGAAGAATACAAATCCTTCTTGTCGCCAAGCCCTGAAAGTGGCCCCAAACAAGAAGCTCCATGTGTACTCTCTTCCAAGAACCCCGTCCAAGCGGTTGGAAGCTGCAGTAAACGGAGTGTATGACCTGTCGGTGCCGTATCAAATACAATATGATCAAACTGATCTACTATGTCAGGATCTGAAAGCAAGCTTGTAAACTCATCAAAAGCGGCAATTTCAACTGTACAAGCACCAGACAGCTGTTCCTCCATATTACTTACTACAGCTTCAGGGAGCTTCCCTCTATATGGTCCAATAACTTTTTCACGGTATGAAGCTGCTGCTTCTTCCGGGTCAAGATTACAAGCGGATAAAGTCGGTAATCCTGGAACTTGTTTAGGCTGATTGGTCAGTTCGGTTTCTAATACATCCTGTAAATTGGAAGCTGGATCTGTACTGACGATCAGCACCCTTTTTCCTTCATCAGCAAGGGCAATGGCTGTTGCACTCGCCGTAGACGTTTTCCCCACTCCGCCTTTACCTGTAAAAAAGAGGAATGGTGTATGATGGACAGCCTCTAATTGAAACGATGTGAACATTCTACCCCAACTTTCTTATTTCTTATTAATATCCAATGTCAGTCGTACTTTTCTTTTCTCATTCAATTCCTCAGCCGGCACTTCAAACCATTGTGCTAACTCTTCATTTGAAGGATATTTCCCAACAGCGGCTTGTTTCCCATCAACAAGCGTGACAGGTAAGGCATCCGGACCTTCTTCGTGTAAAATACGGTTGATCACCTCATGGTCAGCAAATGCCCCTGGATCATTCGCTAAATTGTATCGGCTAATATCAAAGCCTCGTTTTTCAAGTGAATATACAGCATTCGCGACGCGAGTAAGCTCAGGATCAATACTGGGACCACAAATCCCCGTCGAACAACACATTGCCGGATCAAAAATTTCAACCTTAACCATCAAAATCCCTCTCCCTTTACTAAGTTTGTATGAAAAAAACCGAGAAAAATCTCTCGGCTTTATAAGGAGGGACGGACCTATTGTACAATCCTTCACATTTACAATTCACAATGAGGTCCGTCCCTCTATTTCTGTTTACTTTCCAGTTTCAGCGAATGTTTTGATGCGATCGCTGATTTCATCACGTACGCGTTGGAAGAATGCCCATTTTTCTTCATCTGTTCCTTCCGCTTTTGCCGGGTCATCGAAGCCCCAGTGCTCACGCTTGACATGCGGAGGGGTCATTGGGCATTTATCAGCTGCATCACCACAAAGGGTAACGACTAAATCTGCGTTGTTCAAAATCTCAGAATCGATTATGTCAGAAGTTTGGTTTGAAATATCAATTCCCGTTTCTTTCATTGCTTTAACGGCGTTAGGATTTAATCCATGCGCTTCAATACCTGCACTTTTCACATCCCAATCCTCTCCTAAATGATGCTTCGCCCAACCTTCTGCCATTTGGCTGCGGCATGAGTTACCTGTACATAGGAAGTATAGTGTTTTTTTAGACATAATAATCGAGCTCCTTTTGTTGTAAGTTTTAAGATATGATCATTAACCAGATATATAAACCAATAAGGGTAATGAGTAACGTTGGTACAGTTAAAATAATTCCTGTTTTAAAATATTGCCCCCAAGAGATTTTCACGCCTTTTAATGATAAGACGTGTAACCATAAGAGGGTTGCCAGTGAACCAATCGGGGTGATTTTAGGACCGAGATCGGAACCAATGACATTGGAATAAATAAGGGACTCCCGAATAACCCCTGTAGTGTTCGTATCCATTATCGCAATCGCATCTATCATAACGGTCGGCATATTGTTCATGACCGATGACAATATCGCTGCAATGAATCCCATGGAAATCGTAGCGACGAACAGCCCTTGATCAGCTGCCACCTGGATAACATCGGTTAACACATTCGTCAGTCCTACATTACGCAAGCCATACACTACTACGTACATTCCAATCGAGAAGAATACAATCGCCCATGGAGCACCTTTAATGACCGTTTTCGTGTTGACTGCTGAGCTTTTCCTAGCCATTAACAAGAAGAAAATTGACACGATACCTGCGATGATCGATACAGGAATGTGCAGTGATTCACTGATAAAGTAACCAACAAGCAAGATACCAAGCACAATCCAGGATAGCTTAAACATACGCTGATCTTTAATCGCTTCAACCGGTTTCTTTAGCTGTCTGGCATCATAATTCTTTGGAATGCTTTTTCTAAAGAACAGATACAGTACCAGTATGCTTGCAAACAATGAGAAGAAGTTTGGAATGATCATTCTTGATGCATATTCTACAAACCCGATATCAAAGAAATCGGCTGATACGATGTTCACAAGGTTACTGACGACAAGGGGCAATGAAGTCGTGTCGGCAATGAATCCACTTGCCATGATAAATGGAAAAACCATTTTTTCTTCAAAATTCAAGTTTCTCACCATTGCCAAAACAATCGGAGTCAATATCAACGCAGCTCCATCATTCGCAAAAAACGCTGCGACAACCGCACCCAATAGGGAGACGTAAACAAACATTTTCACGCCATTCCCCTTTGCTGCTCTCGCCATATGTAGAGCAGACCATTCAAAGAATCCAATTTCATCCAGAATTAAAGAAATAATGATAATAGCAATGAATGCTAAAGTCGCATTCCACACTATTCCTGTCACAGCCACAACATCCTGGAAGTCGACAACCCCCACAATTAAGGCAAGGATCGCTCCTCCACAAGCAGACCAGCCAATGGACAATCCTTTAGGCTGCCAAATCACGAGGACCAATGTGGCCACAAAAATCATGGTAGCTAAAATTACTGATAACACGGGAAATCCTCCTCCTAATGACAAGAAATGCGTAATCCTTGCTTTTCTAATGCTGTTAATCGATCATCCTGATTAGGCAAGTGTTCCATCAAGCTTTGAACAAATTGATACGCATCACTTTCTTTGTTAAGAGAGTAAAAGACCCATTGTCCCCTTCTGGACTCCTTTACAAGACCAGCATCCTTTAATTTACGAACGTGCTGGCTGATAGCGGGCTGACTCATTTTAAAAATCTCAACAAATTCACATACACAACAATCATTACTTTCTAGTAGTTTCACCATTGTAAGGCGTGTTTTATCCCCCAGAAGTTTTAACATCGTTGCCGCCCTTTCAATATCAACTTTTGATTTAAGCATGTATACACCCCCTAAAGCACTTTTATTATTAGCATATTATTATTTACTTATATAATGAAGAAAAATAAAAACCCTTTTAAAGGTCCTTATATAAGTTCTTTCTTATATAATAAAATACTTATATGCTTATTTCAACCTTTTTTAAAATTTTCTTGGTTTTAGGGCTCATGATGTACAAATAAGTATATAGAGAAAAGTCCCTGATCACATGATCAGGGACTTTTCAGATTCTTACTTAATGATTAACGGCTTTATCTAATCCACCCGGCTTGTTATGCACAGCCAATCTATCAATTAATTTATTACTTTCAGTATTCAGACCAATCAGATTTACTTTCACGCCATTCTGATGGTACTTGATAACGATTTTATCAATCGCTCCCACGGCAGAATCATCCCATAAATGTGTGTGAGTTAAATCCAGTGTTACTTCCTTCACATCTTCATTGAAATTAAAGCTTTCAACAAATTCCGTAACAGAAGCAAAGAACAATTGACCTGACACACGGTATACCTTCTTATGAGTATTTTCAGAAGCCATCGTAGTAATTTTCACTTTTGATATTTTGGAAGCGAAGAATATAGCACTTAAGATAATCCCAACAAGAACACCTTTAGATAAATCATGTGTAAACAATACAGTGACAACTGTTGCAATCATAACAAGACTATCTGTAATCGGCGTTTTGTGTAAGTTCTTCACTGAAGACCAATCAAATGTCCCAACGGATACCATGATCATAACTCCTACCAACGCGGCCATTGGAATTTGAACCAAGAAATCATTGAGCAAGAGGATTAAGATCATCAAGAATGTACCAGCCACAAATGCTGATAAACGTCCTCGTCCACCTGACTTAACATTAATAACCGATTGTCCGATCATCGCACATCCAGCCATTCCACCGAAAAGACCCGATACGATATTCGCAATCCCTTGACCTTTTGCTTCTTTATTTTTATCACTTGTGGTATCTGTCATATCATCAACAATAGATGCAGTCAATAGGGACTCAACTAACCCTACAATGGCAATGGATAAAGAATATGGGAAAATGATTTGCAATGTCTCGAAGTTAAATGGAATATCTGGAATCAAGAAGATTGGTAAGGCTTGAGTAAGCTCACCCATATCTCCAACTGTACGTACTCCACTTCCTGTCAGCACCGCGAAAATAGTCACAGCGATAATGGCTACCAGTGGTGATGGGACTGCTTTTGTAAAGCGGGGTAAAATGTATATAATCCCCAATGCACCAGCAACCATTGCATACATGATCCACGATTCACCAACAAAGTGTGGTAACTGCGAAGTGAAAATCAAGATGGCAAGTGCGTTCACAAATCCAACCATAACGGAACGTGGTACAAATTTCATTAAGCGGCCTAGTTTAAGGACACCCATGATAATTTGAATCACACCCGTTAAGATAGTCGCTGCTAACAGGTACTGTAAACCATGATCTGCAACCAGCGTCACCATGACCAGTGCTGTTGCACCCGTAGCGGCAGAAATCATTCCTGGACGTCCGCCTACAAATGCAATCACTACTGCAATACAGAAGGAAGCATATAACCCAACCATTGGATCCACACCTGCAATAATAGAAAACGCAATTGCCTCCGGGATCAATGCCATAGCCACGACAAGACCGGCTAACACATCTCCACGAATATTACCAAACCACTCATATTTAATTTTTTGACTTAAACTCATAATGCACCTCTTCCTATTTATTTATGACTTTCAACTCTCATGAAAGTCGGGGCCGTTTAACACAAGGGACATTATATAATGGATGATTCGATTTGTGAAACAAGCATGAAAGCGCAAACATACTTCTTTATCTTTCGTTATCTCTCGATTTCACTGTTAATCTACTCTCATTCAAAACATGTAAAAATAATCTTAAATTTCATTAGAGGAAATTAAATAAAAATATAGAAATTAATACTAAACGCTTTCATCGGATGGAGGAAAAACAATGTTCAAACACATTCTTCTCGCAACAGACGGATCTGAACACTCTTTAAGAGCAGGAGAAAAAGCGATCGCTCTCGCAAGATGCCATGAAGGCTCTAAAATAGATATTGTTTATGTAGTAGACGGGAAGCATTCCAAGGAAGAAGTTCTGCAACATTGGGGACTGGATGCAACAGATAAACGGAAGCAGAAACTGCAAATGATTGAACAAAAAGCAAAACATGAAGGCATCGACTACGAGATTATCTTTTTACACGGAGAGCCGGGGCCGACCATTGTTGAGCATGCGAACAAAAACAACTTCGATGTAGTAGTCATTGGAAGCCGTGGATTAAATGTATTTCAAGAAATGGTCTTGGGAAGTGTAAGCCATAAAGTCGCAAAAAGGGCTAAATGTCCCGTGATGATCGTGAAATAGAGAAAGACTTCCAAATAGGAAGTCTTTCTCTATTTCACCCTTATACAAATAATCAAAAATCACGGGACGTTTCCGTTAAGAAAGGACCCCTTTTGAGCAATTTTATTCACTTTCACTACGATTATATGAGCTTTCAGGAAGCGTGTCCCAGAAAGAAGTATCCGCATTTTCAATTGACCCGTCAGCAATGGCTTTTGCCGTAGCTTCTAAACTAATGACCGCTTGCTTAATGAGGTACCCATTACTCTTTTGACCCAGAACATAATCATCCCGATAATGATCAGCCATTCCTCTCATTTCAAAAAGAAGGGTTGCTATTCCATATTCAACCGCCAGTCCGTTACGGCTGATTGTCGGTGCCGTTCCTCCGATGTATTTGGACAAAGTACCGAATCCACGGTGTTCGACCGTGTTGTAAAGGACTGATCCGAGCTGTTTTGATTTTTCGACGAGTTCAGGGTCTACATTTTCATTAGTAGGATAAAGAATTGATCCTGATACAAGCTCATCCGTATCTCCAAGCGTTGTTTCGGCTCCTTGATGGTGAAGATCGATCATATAATCAGGCTTGTATTTTTGAAGAACGTTTTCATGAAGAGCTTTTGTTTCCGGTTGTTCCCGGTCCACATGATCGCGATTCAGATCGACTTCGTTCGCATTATAGCGGGTGTGAGTTCCCGATACATAATCCTCAAGGGAGAAATTGACGTCCCCTTCTGCTCCGTCTACATTTAATCGCGGAGCAACCAATACATTTACGTTCCCGAGCATTTCTTTTACTTCTTTTGAGTTCGAAGTAAGATGCTTGATGAACTGAAGAGCCCCTTCAGTCGTCAATGTTTCGTTTCCGTGCTGCTGAGTTAAGTATAGGATTGTAGGGTTGTTTTCATTTGTTCCAAATTTCGCAAGGTAAAGATCTCGTCCTTTGACAGATTGACCATATACTTCTAATGAAAGAGCATCTGATCTTTGATCTAAATGTTGGAGCATGCTCGCCATTTCTTCATAATTATGAAGTCGCTCGTTTTTGATCGTCTCGTTTCCATTGTATCCCGGACCATTTGCAAGTACAGATGCACCCGGTGCAGAGTAAGCGATTCCTGATGCTACCAACACACCCGAAAGTGCACCAGCCATTAATTTTTTCTTCATTATGTATTCCTCCTTTTATTTCGACTCCCTAATCTATTTAGAGATAAAGGGATTGAAACCCTTTTCCATTTGCAAAAATGAAGCTATGGAACTGAACTACGGAACTGCGTCTGGATATAAGTTCCTATGGCATTTCCGGAATTGTTGACTTTTATCAAACTAATAGCAGGAGACTAATTATTCAGTCCCTATTTTTCATCAAAAAAGAGAAGCTAATGGAACATCAGCTCCTCACCAAGAAGTATTCCAGCCTATCCTACTGTCCATAAACCTTCCCTGCAGCATCAACGTAAATGGTTTTAATGAAGGTTCTTTGGAACGTATTTTTGTCCTTGCTTCCTTCTACATCAATGGTCACATTATAAACTCCTTCTCCAAGCTTCGGAAGTTTTAAGGAGCCGTTCTTTGTTTTCACCTTACTCTTCTTCAACTTACCATCCTTGTAATATTCAATGGTCATGTCTGGTTGAAACTTCATCTTACTGTCCTTGGCTTTCAAACTGATTTCATCCTGTGCTACATGGATACTCAATGCATCATTCATTGCGCTTTCATAAGTCACATGTAAAAGATACTTTTCTTCTGAAGACGAAGATGCTTCAAGCGTCCACTCCCCTGGTGCCGGATCTTGAACGGTAACTGTATGATGATACGCGCCGTTAAAGTACTCACTTTCATCCTTTTTCACTTTGATGGTCGAACTTGCTTGTTGACCGGGATCTTTCAGGATCAATTGTGATGAGGGGCTATTGCTTATCCAATCAAATGTTGCGGACTTAGCCCCCTGTTCTACTAAGACCTTTTCTTGTTTCTTTCCACTATATTCGCCTCCCCTAATATAAGAGGCAGCGCTTTCTGCACCTTTTCGCTCCACAACACTTTGAGCGTTAAAGGCTGACGTATCGGTCGCTTCATTCAAATAATCTTTGAACAAATTAAAGGTAGAGGAACCTTCTTTGATAGTGAAGTGATTCCAACCCCCGACTCTCAGTTCTGTGCCATAGGGTAGTCTCGAACTATTTACTGTAACGGCACCATCGTTGCTTCCATAAGCACTAAGATACAATCCACCCCAATAAAGAGAGCTTCCAAAGCTTCCCCATTTTGTCCCACCAAACGTATAGATCGGATTTCTATTTACGTTCGTATGTTGATCTGTTTCTGATCGGAAATAGCTCATATATCCTGTTTGCAGTGAATAGGTAGCATCATTCTTACTTCCCAGAATGCCCGTTAACCATCCTGCCCAGCTGCTATAAGCAAGATCTGCTAACTGGGAACCGTAATGTGGAGTGGATAGGGTGATCACCCTTGCGACATATGGATAAGCACCGTAGTGTACAAGAGCTGATTGTGTATCAATGCCCCCTTTACTATGGGCCACAACCACTACCTTTTCACCGTAGTAATTGTAAATGTCGCGAATTTTCTGGGCCAGGAGGGCACCGTTATCCCACATATTCTTTGTTGGATAAAGATCGATAAAAGCGGTTTCATAATTATTTTGATAGGCTGTGTCATACATATTATTGTCATTCCACCATGTATTCGATGAGCTATTTAATCCGTGAACAAAGAGAATTGGATGCTTGGATGGGGCTACATACGAGGGGGTTGTACCTACATACCACTGTCCGGGAACTCCAGAAGGATCATCACCACCAAATGAACCGGCATAGCCCCAGGACGGCAGCAATAAAAATAGCGCAAAAACGGTATAACAAATCTTTTTAATCATACACTCTCTCCTTTTCCGTTGAAATAAACCTGTAAAGTATATCGACGGAACTCAGAAGATATAACCGGGCTAACAGAAATCGGGAAGAAAGAACTAAAACATGTTCACAAGTCTGTTTTTTCACATATCCAATCATTATTAAGATCCTGAACCTTAGTCATTTTATGCTATTTCCTCCCAATGCTTTCACCAATATTTGAATCAAAAAAGTAATTTGTATGTTCACGTAACCGACTTCTTTAAATTCCCCCCACTTTATGAAAATTCTGTTAAAATGATGGTATTACAATAAATTGCGAGGAATGTGTTATGCCTGATTGGTCCTATCACGGAATATTCAAACCCGCTTTATCCAAACTCCCTGCTTATATGTCGAGAGAGTTTATACATAGAGGAATGAGTACAATCGCTTCTCTCCCCCTCGGTCCTCACATTATCAATTTTTTGGGACGAGAAGAGTGCCCCCCTCAACTTAAAAAACAAATTAATGGGATAGAGTTTGCCAATCCTGTTGGTCTATCCGGTAAAATTGATCCGTTACTAACCGGTACATCTGCATTTACCCATTTGGGATTTGGCTTTATTGAAATTGGCCCGGTGACTTTACAGGGTTCATCAAAATCCTTTTACCCTGTTGCGGATCATAGCGAGCAACGTATACAGTTTTCGGATCCCCTTGAATCCATTGGATTAGAGAGGACTCTAGAGAAATTAAAGAAGATTAGAAAAAAACAACCCTTCTTCATACGATTATCGGGGACACCCCAGGAAATATCTATTATGATGAAACATTTAGATGAATTTTCAGATGGATATATTCTTGATGGTAATGAAACCTCCTATACCATACGTAGTGACAAACCGATTTTCATCTCAAATCCACCGTTCGGCCCCTGCGAATTAACCGTTGAAGATATTACAGGAATCGTTGTAGAAGAAGATGAATTCAACACACTCCTATCAACTGTTCGTTCATACAAAAAGGCAACCCCTGCTCTCTCAATCATCACTTCAGGTGGAGTTCGTGAGCCCAGTCAGGCACTATCTCTACTAAATGCGGGCGCAGACCTTCTTCTTCTTTCAGATGGGTATGTCTTTTCAGGTCCGGGTTTAACCAAACGAATTAACGAAGCATTGCTGGATGATTTGAACGATCAGTCACCTCCTCAAAAGGGATGGCTCTCTTATTGGTACTTTGGCTTTTTTATTTTTATAGGAGGACTCTTGGCCCTCCTTTTTAGTTTAACGTCGGTGATTCTGCCCTATGATGAACATTACTTGGGGATGCAAAGGGAATCGATTGCTGGATTCAACGACCGAATTGTGAAATTTATGGCTCATGATCGAATGACGTTAGCAGGTACTATGATTTCTGGAGGGATTGTGTATATGCAGCTCTCCTTCCATGGTGTCAGGAGAGGTCTGCTATGGGCCAAACAGTCGATTGACATTGCTGCCATTACAGGATTTCTGGGAATTTTCTTATTTATCGGATATGGTTATTTTGACTGGCTTCACCTTTTATTTTGGCTCGTTTTATTACCCTTTTACGTATATGGATGGATTCATACAAGGGAAATAAAGGGCACTCCATCCTCTGGAAATCGAAAAAATCATCATATATGGTTACAATCCCTGCATGGTCAGCTGGCATTTGTCGTACTTGGATTTTCTTTTGTTCTTGGAGGTCTTGTCATTTCTTACTTTGGGATTACTTCTGTTTTTGTTCCGACGGATCTCCTATACCTCTGTATGCCACCAGAGATTCTTCATGAGTTCAATCAGAATCTCATTCCCGTTATTGCACATGATCGTGCGGGGTTCGGCAGTGCTTTATTAAGTGTCGGATTACTAGTCTTAACTCTCTCACTTTGGGGCTTTCAGCAAGGAAACAAGTGGGTTTGGCGGACTCTTCTAATCGGGGGTCTACCCGCCTTTATTTCGGGGATATATATTCATTTTGCTATCGGGTACACCTCGTTTATCCATCTTCTTCCCGCCTACTTTGCCATTGGGTTATTTTTGATTGGTTTAGTCAAAACCTATTCATTTTTTTATAGAGATAGAGATAATGATGAACTTTAGCTGTATCCATAGTGGATATGGCTTTTTTGTTGGGATTTTAACTGCTAAGAAAACCACCTGTAAGTACCTTAATGTTAAGAGTATGTAAATTTACCATAAGCTCATTGAAACAGTACATTTATCATGTTACAGTCTTTGTATAATATTCCGATATCGACTTTCGATATTGACTTTCGATTTTTACAAGGGGAGGTGTTTTATTGGAAGACAAAGTATTACGGAAACTCTTCCTCGGGTTTATCCAAATTCATATTCTCCACCATGCCAAAGAAGAGCCCATTTACGGTACGTGGATGCTGGAAGAATTAAGAGAACATGGGTATAGCATAAGTTCCGGTACACTGTACCCTATTCTTCACTCAATGGATACTGACGGGCTACTGACAAAAGAAGAGAAAAACGTGGACGGCAAGATCAGAAAGTATTATACGACCACATATAAAGGAAATAAAGTACTCAGTGAAGCGCGGGAAAAAGCTTATGAACTATTTAAAGAAATCAAAGACTAACAAAGAAGGTGAAATGATAATGAAAACATCAGGCAGTTTAAAATCTCTGATTGAGATACTGTTTATTTCAACAAGACTCGGTCTTACATCGTTTGGTGGGCCGGTTGCTCATTTAGGGTACTTTCATGAAGAATATATTCGCAGAAGAAAATGGATGGATGAAAAAAGTTACGCGGACCTCGTCGCTCTTTGCCAATTCCTTCCGGGTCCTGCCAGCAGTCAAGTCGGAATAGGTATTGGTATTATGCGGGCAGGCGTGCTAGGAGGGATTGTTTCATTTATAGGCTTTACCCTCCCTTCTGTCCTTGCATTGATTCTTTTCGCCATCATTCTTCGAGAATTGGATGTGGCAGATGCAGGGTGGATACACGGGTTAAAGATTGTCGCAGTTGCAGTCGTTGCTCATGCTATTTTAGGAATGGCAAAAAAGTTGACGCCTGATTTAAATCGAAAAGCGATTGCATTGTTTACTTTGGTGGTTATTTTATTATGGCAGACAGCTTTTTCGCAAATCGGGGTCATTCTTCTTTCAGCTTTTATTGGATTTCTACTCTTTAAACAACATAAACCCGACGATGAAGCCCGAATTGACTTCCCGATTTCCCGTAGATTTGCCGTGTTTTGTTTGTCTCTCTTCTTCGGATTACTGTTTCTTCTTCCTTTCCTGAGGGAAGTGACATCACTTGAATGGATCGCTTTATTCGATAGCTTTTATCGTTCCGGGTCATTGGTTTTTGGGGGCGGTCATGTTGTATTACCACTTCTTGAACGGGAGTTTGTCCCTACAGGATGGTTAACAGAAGAAGCGTTTTTAGCAGGGTATGGTGCAGCCCAGGCGGTTCCTGGTCCTCTTTTTACCTTTGCAGCGTATATTGGTGCTGTCATTAATGGATGGCAAGGCGGACTGCTTGCGACTTTCGCTATTTTTCTACCGGCTTTCCTACTCATTTTAGGGACTCTCCCATTCTGGGATTCTCTCCGTAGGAATCCTAAGATAAAAGGAGCTCTTATGGGGGTGAACGCTGCTGTTGTTGGAATCCTGATCGCAGCTTTCTACCATCCGATATGGACTTCCTCCATTCTTGCTCCCCAAGACTTTGCCTTTGCTGCGGTTTTGCTTAGCATGCTGGTCTTTTGGAAACTTCCACCTTGGATTGTCGTGGTCACAGGAGCAGTGGGTGGACTCGTTATGGGATTCATATAATTCATCTAGTAGACTGAGTTAGGGACATGCTCCCTAGCTTTTTTATATGAAAAAGTCTTTCACATTGGAAGTCGATGTTTAGAACATATAGCAGAAACCATTTTTCATAATGAAAAGAGATCCAGGAAATTGAATGCCTGGATCTCTTTCATTTTATCTTTTAATGAATCGATACGTCAGATAAGCAATATAAAGGGGTGTAGCAATGTAGATTAAATAGGGAAACTGCTCATATGTCCCTTTGTAGATGACGAATAGTAATGCTCCAATGAAGAGAGTCACAATCGTTCCGTATTTCGGTAAAGGCACTTCCTTGAGACTCGGAATTCGTATACGGCTCACCATAAGAAAACACATTGCTGTGAAAATGACCGTTGTCACGATATTTGGTATAGAGTCTCCAAACAGGGTGAGAATCGCCAGGATCCCACCTGCTGCCGTAATCGGTACCCCCACGAAATAATGAAGAGACGATTTCGGCGGACTGGTATTAAATCTTGCCAGGCGATAAGCCCCGAATAATGGAAATAACCCTGCCACGATAAACCCTAATAAACCAAATTGAAAGAAATATGTATAATATACGAGAAAGGAGGGGGCGACTCCAAACGTAACAATATCAGCTAATGAATCCAATTCCTTTCCTAATACACTATCCGCTTGCAGCATCCTCGCCAGCCGGCCGTCCATGCTATCAAGCATCATGCCAATAATAATTAGTATTGCTGCATTTTTGAATTGTCCGCTTGCGGCAAACCCAATTGATAAGAAACCGCAATACAGATTTCCCAACGTGACCATATTGGGTATTTTTTTCGTTAGTTTCATCTTTTATCCTCGCTCTACCAAAAATTCTATTACTTCTAGCATATCATGTTCCTCAAAATCATAAAGGAGTGTCTTGAAAAAATTATTAAAACTTTTTATAAAAGTACTGTTTTCCATTTACAATCTTGCAAATTAAGCCATACTATATAATGAGTAACAAAGTAAACGATTACTGGTGATGATTCCATGATTAGAAAAAAGCTAAGAAAATTCAAATGCCTTACTTTAAAACTTTTACGTCTAAAAGGTAATGCTCACAGTATTGCATTAGGATTCACGGTAGGTTTAATAATAAATTTTGTTCCTTCCTTTGGTATAGGTCCAGTCATATCAACGGCGTGTGCAAAGATTTTCAAAGGAAACCCATTCGCTGGATTAGTAGGTGGAGTCTCTTTAATTTGGGCATTCCCCTTTTTTTCTACCTGAATTTTCTAGTAGGACATTTCTTCTACCCAATTGATGTAGTCGATCCTTATGTTGAAACAGTAGACTCCGCAAGTGAAGCAGTAGGTTATGGGCTGAAAATTGGGAAGGCGTTCTTTATTGGAATGGTCATTAATATTCCTTTATTCGGTATCTTTACCTATTTGGTCATGAATTCTATCGTTAGAAGATACCGTGAGAATATGCTTACTTTCGTACAGAAGAAATGGGATTTGTAATTACTTCCATTCTCTCTTTAACAATGAGTAACAGTAAAGATCGTAGTACTCTCCCATGAAGTAATGCTTGTCCCTGAAGATTCCCTCTTTTTTAAATCCGCGCTTCTCAAGAACTCGGATGGAGGAATGATTTTCTGGTGCAACATAAGCCTGAATCCGATTAAGACGTAAAAAATCAAACCCGTGTTCCAAGCACTTTTCCACGGCTTCACTTATGTAGCCTTCTCCCCAGTATTCCTCAGCCAAATCATACCCTATTTCCGCAATATGATTATAGCGGTCCCACAAGTGAAATCCGACGGTTCCCATTATAACTCCATCCGCTTTCCTTATGATCCCCCAGCGATTATGGTTTTTGTTTTCACAATAAGTATTCCACTCTATATAGTTATTTGCCTCATCGATATTCGTATACAATTCCTCATCATAGAGAAACTTACACACATTTTCATCTGAATACAAGTTCAAGATAAAATGTGCATCATTTAGTCGAAGTTCTCTTAAACGTAAACGAGATGTCTCCATTTCGGGAAATTTTTTTGTCTCCTTCACTGTAATCCCCCCTTTTTTATAGGCTCTATTCGTAAAGTTTGTTGCTATTGTAGAGGAGAAAGTAATAGTTGATTTCCGCTCCAGGATGCTCGCTTTCCGCGGGGCTGGCGGTGAGCCTCCTCGGCAAGCCTCCGGGGTCTCACCTGTCCAGCTATTCCCGCAGGAGTCGAGCATCCTTCCGTTCCAATCAACTTTCTAAGCATGAATCCTTAATGGAAAACAATAAAAACAAGGATTTTAGCAAGCAATCTCATTAAAGGTCAATAGAGATGGAATTTCATTCTAAGGAAGAAGGGTTATTTTTTCTCGTTACATTGTTTTCTTGCACACCTTGAAGCTCTGTCAAGAAAATACTGTTTAAGATGGTGAGGGGAACTGCGCAGACTCCGGCGGATTTTGGGAGTGCCGAGACCCCGTTCGGCTAAGCTGAGGAGGCTCGGCCGAACGCTAGCTGCAAGCGGAGCAGTTCCCCTCACCATCCAGCATAAACCTGGTTGACAGAGCCCTTGCAGATTCTATGCTAGAAAACAACATTCTTTGCGAAAAGAGCCATTCAAAAAAAAGAGCAGGCAACTAATTACCTGCTTTACCGGATAAGGTTTCGACTATTTCGCTGTACTCCATTTTTTCGACGCCTTCATAAAAAACGATTTTATTCAGCTCAGGAAGGATATTTAATTCATGGATAACAAATTGGACTGCTATTAATAAAATGAAATGTATTATGACTAATTTGATTAATATTCGCTCAACGGATTTAATTGTTCTCACCCTTTTCCTATTTATAGAAAAAGTATGTGTATATTATGGAATTTTATTCAAGTAACCCTTTTTTTCGTAAGTTCAACTGTCTTTCAAAGCAAAATCTTAAAATAAGCTGTCGTTGATTTTCAGTTAAATGAACAAATTCAATGCTTGCAATTTTTTTGCGACTTTTTTCCCAGATGCGGATCACTTTACCTTCTATTTCTACATACTGGTTCTCACCCGTTTGCATGGGCAAAACGATGGTCGTAGATATGTTAGAACCACTTTTCAGGTCCATTCCTTCTTTCACCAATACCGCGCATCCTCCTGCACTTATATCTTCTGTAATCGTTGGAAAATAACCATCGTTTATTTTTATTGAAATATCTGTGTTCGCTTCTACTCGGACAAACTGTCTCCTTTGGACCTTTTCTAAACCTTCCTCACCTGGATAATGTATGTGGATCATCGGTATTTTGGATAGTTTGCGTCCCTTCACTTCTGTTTCAAACATAAGTACCGTTTGCTCATTAACGGTGAAGCTTGCTTTAAGTTGTGTGCCATCTATTAAGAAAACGGTTTTCTCTGTTTTTGTATGAATAGGGTAATCGATATAAAGACCTACTTCGCCAATCTCAACGACACGGCACCTATACCGTTCAAATGTATCATTATGTATCGGTTCCAACTGTAATGTGGTACCTGCTTTTATCATAGTACAATACTCCCACTTTCCCATTTTATGTATCTATATTATGGCATGACATTCATCACCTTTCCATACATTTTTGAATCTCTATTCTGAATTTTTCTACATCTAAAGAAAAGGGACGGATCTCCATAACGGAGGTCCGTCCCTCTAAAAGCTAGACGACTTCTTCATAAATCGGTTCCGCTTTTCTGAGCTTCTCTACTTTTTCTTCTTCTCCTGTGTTTGCATTGATGAATATTCTAAAGGTATCCTTACCCAGCATCCCTAGGAATTCATAGCAGAGCACTTCTTCATTAAGATCATTAACAATTACCGCTTTACGTTCTTCCATTACTTTAAGATTAGGGTTAGTCGTTTCTTTAGCCTGTGCTTGAGTAATGGACGCTTGTCCGATTTCTCTATGATGATTATTCTTCAAATATTCTTCTGCAGCAAATCCGACGATTTGTCCATTGTCTAATGCTACCTTTATTTTAACAGAGTCCGGATAAATCCTTACACCATCCAATACGGTCACATAGGTGAAGATACCAATGTTGTCATACTGTGCACTTTCAAATAGTTCTAATTTGTCAAAATCGTTATCCTTCAGGAAGGCAGTCGCTTTCTCTGCCGCTTTATTTAGACTGATTTTGGGCTTCTGAACTTCCCGATTGTTAATATACCAGATTGGATATCCACCTTTTTGAGTAACATCCATACTTGCGTGTGTTTTCCCTTTTTCAATCGTTACACTATAAAATTTATAGTCAGAGCCTTTTCCACTTTTCGTTACTTTTGCATCAGTCTTTTCACTTATTCCGGAATATTTTCTTAAGATCGAAACGGCCTCATCCTTTGAAATCTCTTTCCCTTTAATCTTCTGAAAATTTTGGTCTTTCTTCTCAGTATTCACAAATGTTGTAGAACCAAAGTTTGCTTCATCATATCCGGATACATTCTTTTCAACCGTTTTAAAGCCATCGATAATGGTGTTATCCGCCTGTTCATTTCCTGACGCCAAAGCAAGCTCCACATCCATCCATCTCAGGTTGTTCTCCATCACCAGATGTTGAACCTTTCTTAACTGATTCTGAATATCAGCACTTTGTTCATATAAATTTTCAAGTGATTTATACTCTTTATCCGTTAAAGGATTCTTATCTAAATCCCTCACTGCTACCCGGTAGCTGAAATCTCCAATATTACTTAAGAATTCCTCTGTTTTATTAAACGGCAGAAGTGTTAACGGAAGCTGCCCTACATCACTGTGCGCCTGAGAAGTTAATCTCCATATATCGGCCAGTGCCGGAGACAATGATTTCCTTGAATTCATGGCAAGAGTCGAACCTATCTTATCGTGAACAAGATCCACTTGATAAGTTAACTCATGGAACGCTCTTTGATAGTTGTTTTCAGCGTTGATTAATATCGCATTTTTCTCCTGATGCTCTTGGTATCCCCAGAATGCGGTTCCTGCAACACCAAGGACGAGCACCGTTATTAAAATGACACGTAGCAATTTACTTCACCTCTTTAACTACAGAATATGTGCTTTCCTATTTTCTTGATTTGTGGACGTGACCAAATCCACTTGCTAGTTGCTGTCACAGGGTTAAAGTAATAGAGAGCACTTGAAGAAGGATCCCAGCCGTTTATGGCATCTAAAACCGCTTCTTTCGCTTGTTCATTTGGTGTTAACCATATCTGGCCATCTGCTACAGCTGTAAAGGCACCAGGTTCAAAAATGACACCTGCGGCTGTGTTCGGGAATGCAGAACTGTCTATCCGATTGAGAATAACGGCCGCTACTGCAACTTGTCCCTCATACGGCTCACCACGGGCTTCTCCATATACGGCATTTGCCATCAATTGAATGTCGTTTTGTGAAAATCCATTAGGAGTGTTCACTGCCGTTGGCTTGGATGGAGTCGGTGCCTGCTTTGGTGCAGGCTTCTTTTGAGGAGCTGCTTTCCCACCGGATGTTCCGCCTTCAGCCCCCCCACCGCCAGGACCTTTTTGTTTGTTTAAATCTGTTCCGCCATAATGGCTGAAATTGTTGCCTTTTTCAATTTGTTTCTTTACAAACTGCTTGTTATACTTTGAGGCTTTCACCAGTTTTTCTTTCGTTTTCGCTCCTGCCAAACCATCAATGGGAAGTCCGAATTCATATTGAAAGTTTCTTAGAGCCCAATATGTGCCCCACCCAAATACTCCATCAATGTCACCGTTATAGTACCCGATATATTGAAGTCTGGATTGAAGCTCGATTACATCCTCACCTGTTGCGCCATGTTGTATCACTTGATTTGTAAAAGCGTCTGCCTTCTCTCCTTCAGAGGAAATCATAAAAAGAGAACACAAAAGCACCATGACGACTGAAGTAGAAATCAATTTGAAACGACTATTCATAATGCCTTAACCTCCATATCTTCAATTAACATTAACTCTAGTTTTTGTAGAGGCTCCCATTTTATACAAGTGAATAATAAAAATTAGAAAACAACCTACCACACCTTTGATAAGACTCTGTAATGTCCCAGCAAAAGCCATGTAAACATTCAGAGTTATAATAGAATGAGGATTACTTCAAATAAATCCGGAATTGAAGGGGGAGGTCATGATGGAGGACTATTTAGCGAAGTCATTGGATGAGTGGAAAGATGATATTTCAGAGGTGCTGGATCAGATTAATACTGACTATGAAGAGATAAAGAAGGAACTGAAGGTATATTCCTATAAGTACGGCATCACTAAGCAAGTCATTCAATCAACCGTGAATGAAGAAATCATTGAAAATATCAGGGAAATGTATCATAAGCCTTTTGAAGAACAGTACAATGAACTGAAGGAATACATACGCGAATTGGATGAAAAAAGAAAAGTGTTTCAAATGTTCGTGAATAAAATTGATGAAGTGAAACGGAAAGAAGCACCTAAAACCGACCTGGCAGCTGCGTACAAGTAAATATTTTATAGAACCGTCTTTGCTAAAGGCGGTTTTTTGTTACGAAAGAGAAATCAGGGATTTGAAAATGCAAAAAAGACGCTTTAAATAAAAAGCGTCCTTTTAAATAATTTCTTTTTCGAAATCAGTACCCGTGTATTTTTTTTCTGTCAATCGATGAGCACTTTTCACTTTCTTCAAACCAAGCCACCATAAGAAAAACATAAACGGTACCATATAATAGATCCAGTTTTTCTCGGCTAGAAAGATGTAATTATATGTTCCGTGTAACAGTAGGGGCAAAGAAATCGCAATGAAAAGCCACTTATGCCTTTCTTCCCTGGAGGAAAACTTTGCTTTTCCTAAGTAATATCCCATAATGACACCGAACAACGCATGACTTGAAACAGGCAGGATCGCTCTTCCAAATGCATGTTCAACACCGTTAGCAACCAAATACAAAATATTTTCAGTAGTAGCAAATCCAAGTGACACACTTGCACCATAGATAATGCCGTCGTAAGGATCATTAAAATCAACATGTTGGAAGATCGCAAACATTAAAATAAACCATTTGAAAAATTCCTCTAAAAGTCCGGAAGAAATAAATGCCGTCGACCAATTTGAATCAATGATTCCTTCCACTTCTAAAACATATTGTAAAAACATAATAGGAAAGGTAATAAGGGCCCCATACATAAAGGTTTTGAAAACTAGCGTAATAGGTTCTGCCTCATATTCATCCCGCAAATAAAAGTAACTTAGCAATGCTAACCCTGGTGCTATACCCGCTGATAAAATCACCAGCATAAAAAAGTCCTCTTTTCTTTCTGTTTTCTTAATCGTATCATGTTAATGTAGGAATGGAAACAGGAATTTATTTGGTTGGAGGAATGAATGATGAAGAAAGATATTTTGGTTATACATACAGGCGGTACCATCTCTATGATGGAAGACGAACAGACGGGAGCAGTCACTCCAGGGAAGGAAAATCCCCTTTCCGTACAAACGTCCATCGTATCGAATTTAGCAAATCTAACGGTCTTAGAAGCATTTCATCTGCCTTCTCCTCATATCACACCGGAGCATATGCAGCAATTAAAAGATATAATCGAAACGAAATACAGGGAAAAATCATTTGACGGAGTCGTCATTACCCACGGAACAGATACCCTCGAAGAAACTGCCTACTTCCTGGATTTGACCCTTTCTCTTCCCGTCTCCCTTGTCGTTACAGGGGCAATGAGATCAAGTAATGAGATTGGAGCGGACGGTCTGTATAACCTCATTTCATCCGTTCGGGTAGCTGCTGATGACAAATCCATGAACAAAGGGGTTTTAGTCGTCCTGAATGACGAAATCCACTCTGCTAAGAACGTGACCAAAACTCACACAAGCAATGTATCTACCTTTCAAAGTCCACAGTATGGCCCAATCGGGATTGTGACCAAAAGAGGCGTTCTTTTTCATCACCAGCCAACATCAAATGAGCATTATCAGGTTTGCGACATTTCCAAGAGGGTTACCCTGATCAAAGCATATGCCGGAATGGATTCAGGCTTATTAGTTGCCATAAAAGACTTACAGTACGATGGGGTTGTAATCGAAGCATTAGGGCAAGGAAATCTCCCGCCTGATACGGTCGATGGAATCAATGGGCTGTTAGCTGCTAATATCCCGGTTGTATTGGTTTCGAGATGCTTTAATGGCATTGTCCAGGATATATACGGCTATTCAGGAGGGGGGAAACAACTGAAAGAAAAAGGGGTTATCTTCTCAAATGGTCTTAATGGACAAAAGGCAAGAATCAAGTTAATGGTGGCTCTGTCCCAAACCGGTGACATTAAAGAATTAGAAACGATTTTCAAAAATTAAGGTTGTCTTTCATCAGGAACATAAGCAACCATCATGAAAGAAAGAGGCTCACAGCAGAGCCTCTTTCTTTTGTCACTTTCCTTTTTGAGTAATGGATTCAGCGATCAGTCCGCCATGCAAACGACCATTTTCAATAAAGATCTCATTCGCATTGTTTCCCGCAGCAATGACACCTGCAATATAGATTCCTTCTACATTCGTTTCCATCGTTTCTTGATGAAAAGAAGGTCGTCCTGTTTCATTGTCAATATCTATTCCCATTTTCGTCAGGAAGCTATGATCCGGGTGATAACCTGTCATGGCAAACACAAAGTCATTTTTGATTTCTTTCTTCTCACCCTTTACATTGTAAATAACAGAGTCCTCTGCAATTTCCTCAACACACGAGTTGAATTCCATCGTTACTTCGCCATTCCTGACAAGCGCATCAAAGTTAGGGAGAATCCAGGGCTTCACACTCTTTGAGTACTCACTTCCCCGGTATAGTACGGTTACCCTTGCTCCCGCTTTATTCAATTCAAGTGCTGCATCAACCGCTGAGTTCTTCCCTCCGATCACAACCACATCTGTATCAAAAAAGGGGTGTGCTTCTTTAAAATAATGAAAGACTTTCTCTAATTTCTCTCCTGGAATCTCTAAATAATTGGGATGATCATAGTAACCGGTCGCAATGACAATTGATTTACTTTCATACGTTCCCTTTGAGGTGGAAACGGAAAAACGGCCGTCTTGCTTCTCCACCTTAAGAACGGTTTCGAATCGATTGATTCTTAATTCCTTCCGCTTCGCTACCTCACGATAATACACGAGTGCTTGATTCCGCCTTGGTTTGTGCTCTTCAATAACAAAAGGAACGTCGCCAATTTCAAGCTTCTCACTTGATGAGAAAAACGTTTGATGAGTGGGATAGTGGTAAATGGCATTTACGATATTCCCTTTTTCAATGATTAAAGGATCGATTCCCTTTTCTTTTAAACTAATAGCAGCAGAAAGCCCACACGGTCCCCCACCTACAATAATGCATTCTTCCATTTTCAAATTCAGACACTCCTTCAATTCCTCTATCTGAATGGTAATTTACGTTCGTTCACTTCAGATGTTAAAATGGTTTCTACCCAATTATTATGGAATAAGATTACGATTTGGTCAAAAGGAAGCACTCGAACCTCATGATCCATGTCAGTAGTATGGTTTCTAATTTCTGCTCAAATTATTGTAAAACACGTTTATATAGAATTGAAAAAGGATGAGATGTCATCCATCTCATCCTTGACTGGAATTAAATCCAACCTCTGAACCGGCATGCTTCGGCCATTTTTCTTACCCCTACCATATATGCGGCGAGTCTCATATCGACTCTTCTGGACTGGGAAGTTTCGTATACATTGTTAAAGGAGCTGACCAAAATCTTCTCCAATTTTTCTTCCACTTCTTCTTCAGACCAGTAATACCCCTGATTATTTTGCACCCATTCAAAGTAAGAAACCGTCACCCCACCCGATGATGCTAACACATCAGGAACCAGTAAAATCCCACGCTCGGTGAGGATTTTCGTTGCTTCCAAGGTTGTCGGTCCGTTCGCTGCCTCTACCACAATGCTTGCTCTTATGTTGTGAGCATTCTTCTCTGTGATCTGATTCTCGATGGCTGCAGGCACGAGAATGTCACAGTCCAGCTCTAATAGTTCTTCGTTTGTTATCGTATTATTAAATAATTTCGTAACTGTCCCAAAACTATCCCGACGATCCAGCAAATAATCAATATCCAGCCCATCTTTGTCATGAAGTCCACCGTAGGCATCAGAGATCCCAATCACCTTTGCTCCTGCATCATGCATAAACTTTGCAAGGAAGCTTCCGGCATTACCAAAGCCTTGAACGACTACCCTCGCCCCTTTAAGCTTTATTCCTTTTTTCTTGGCTGCTTCATGAATACAAATCGTCACGCCCTTCGCAGTTGCCGTTTCACGACCATGTGATCCCCCAAGCACCAATGGTTTCCCTGTAATGAACCCTGGAGAATTATACTCATCAATTCGGCTGTATTCGTCCATCATCCACGCCATGATTTGAGAGTTTGTAAAAACATCGGGAGCGGGAATATCTTTGGATGGTCCGACAATTTGGCTGATTGCGCGTACATAACCACGACTTAATCGCTCAAGCTCTCTAAATGACATATCCCGGGGATCACAAATGATCCCCCCTTTACCTCCACCATACGGAAGGTCGACAATTCCACATTTCAAGCTCATCCAGATGGAAAGCGCTTTAACTTCTTTTTCAGTAACATTCGGGTGAAATCGAATCCCACCTTTTGTTGGTCCAACTGCATCATTATGTTGAGCACGGTATCCCGTGAAAACTTTTACTTTCCCATCATCCATCCGGACTG
Organism: Rossellomorea aquimaris; assembly: GCF_003315075.1. GTDB lineage: Bacteria > Bacillota > Bacilli > Bacillales > Bacillaceae_B > Rossellomorea > Rossellomorea aquimaris_C. Next base: position 105,678 of record NZ_QNRJ01000001.1, on the reverse strand, counting down.
GTATTTTAACCGTTAACATTCGTACAGGTTCTTTTAATAATTCATATACTTCTTGTGAATACCCCAATTTATCAAGTGCAAGATGAATAACCGTTTGTGTAGATTTCAAAACATCGTGTTGATCAGATGCTTGGTGATTTTCTTTCCCCTTATCGGCTACCATTTATGTAAACCTCCCAGTATACTTCACTGTTTCACGGAACCTCGTCCGCTTTCATGACATAGTATACACGTTTGAATTCTTCTTGCAAAGAAGGAAAATTAAAAAAAGAAGATTTTTTTGAAAACGCTGTCATAACCGAAAAGCGGAGGCGGCTTGGGTAGAGGCGACAAGCATAAGGCGAGACCACCGGAAAGGCGCTCTTTGCCTTTTTGGTGGTCTCGACTTATGACCTCGAGCCTCTAGCCGCCGTAGCTGGACATAACCGAAAAGCGGAAGGGCTTTGCCCAGAGGCGACAAGCATAAGGCGAACCTGCCGGAAAGGCGCTTTTTGCCTTTTTGGCAGGTTTGCCTTATGACC
>NZ_QNRJ01000001.1:0-105148 GCF_003315075.1 Rossellomorea aquimaris | reverse complement strand
CCGAAAAGCGGAAGGGCTTTGCCCAGAGGCGACAAGCATAAGGCGAACCTGCCGGAAAGGCGCTTTTTGCCTTTTTGGCAGGTTTGCCTTATGACCTCGAGCCTCTAAGCCCTGGAGCTGGACATCACGAAAAGCGGAAGGGCTTTGCCCAGAGGCGACAAGCATAAGGCGAACCTGCCGGAAAGGCGCTTTTTGCCTTTTTGGCAGGTTTGCCTTATGACCTCGAGCCTCTAAGCCCTGGAGCTGGACATCACGAAAAGCGGAAGGGCTTTGCCCAGAGGCGACAAGCATCTACAGCTACCATCACCAAAACAAAAAACACTCCCAGGAATCACCCTAAAAGTGCTAAAAAAATGTCTATATTTCTTATAAATCATAGTAAAGCATATATCTAAAGGGGGGTGAAGATTGCTGCCACTTAACACGATCAAAAATAAAACAGAATTTTATCAATGGAATCCTTTATTAACACAGCACGGCCATACTCCATCAGGATATGTTTCGTAATCTTTGAGTGCTGACCGTATTCAGCACAAATAGCCTCCATGACTAAGCTATCGAATTCCAATAAATCTTCAATAAGTAAGTAATAGTTTTTTTCATAATAAAAAATGCTTAAATGTATGAGGCGATTGTTCACTTTGTTCAATTGGTTGATGCGTTTAAGGAGGTCCAGTACATCCTCGAAATCATCAAAGTAAACGAGCACATCATAATCATTCATAGACTTCATGATTCCATTTTCGTCTTCCCAATCAGAAAAGTCATCTTCTGACTCTAATGTGAGGATCATGCAGATTTCCTGATCATCAAATGACTCAATCTCCACGGTGATTTCCATTTGTGTTTCAATGCCGAACTTCCCCTGAACTTCATCTAACATGTCTTCAAAAAGATCATGCCACATATAGGAATCTTTCCATTGGTCTTGTTCAAATAAGCCTTTTTGCTCCAATTCTTCTACACTAATGGAAAATTTTATTTTGTTGTCAGAAATTCTTTCAAGCTTCATCTTCGTACCCCCTAGAGTGTGACGATTTATCACCATACTATGTAAGGGGCAGAAAACAGTGCATAATCCAATTATAATTTACTTTTCAGCCATAGCTCCCAATCAGATTTGGATTGTCCGACAATGTGTTCCTGAAATTCCTCTTTCTTTTCTTTTGGTAGATGGTCTACAGCAAAACCGCCAATTCCAATTTCCAGGCTTTCCCGCTCACTCTTTAATGAAGTAACGAGTGACAGCAGGTTGTCTACATTTTCCAATAAGGTACAAGAGAAGAATAGAAACTTAGGATCGACTTCGTCAAGAACGATGTCGATATCATTTTCTTTTATACTGGAGCCTAAATAGATTACTTCAAATCCCTTTCTTCTTACATAGAGAGTAAAGATTAACAATCCTAATTCATGCCATTCTTCCGGGCCGCAAACTGCCACTACTTTAGGTAAGATTCCGTTGTGTGGAAAAGAGTGCATGATGATACCGATACGGGATCTAAGTATCGATGTTGCAAAATGCTCGTGGGCCGTCGTGATTTTCCCGTTCTCCCACAGGTCTCCGATTTTAACCAGCAAACTGCCCAGGATATCAATCACCACTTTATCAATTGTGTAAACAGCAAACGACTGATTGATTAATTCATGAGCTTTTGTTTCATCAAAGCTTAAGAGTGCTCTTAACAAATCATCAGAGATGCTCTGAGTACGGTCCTTTCGTTCAGAGGATGCGATCTCATTTTCTTCCAGCTCTTGTTTATCAAGTAACGCAACAGCCTGACTAATGGTAAATCCCTGATTGACCTTCTCAACCAGCCATTTTAATATATTTAAATGTTGTTCTGTGTACAAACGGTGACCTGATTCATTACGCACAGGAGCAATTATCTGATATCTTCTCTCCCATGCCCTTAATGTACCTGGTTGTATTCCTAAGATTGTGGACACAGCTTTTATATTATATTTGCCTTCTAACTTCTTTTGATTACTCATAAATAGTCCCCCAAAGTAATTCTCTTCTCTCTAAAATTATAATCGAGAAACCGCATTGTGTAAAATTTGTACAGGTAATGAACAACAATTGTTCATTTCATTCCTTTTCGATTTTCAGTAAATGGGTCTCTGCCGGAGCTCCCAAGCGCAATGGGAGCGCAGTGGTCCCATAGCCGTTACTTACTAATAGGGTGGTCTGTGGGAGCTTTTCAAGTCTTCCTTTTTTATACAGTCCCCATCCAAATAATCGAATTTGTCCACCGTGTGTATGGCCACTCAACATCAAGTCAATCCCCTCTTCTTTTCGTACCTGCCTTACAAGTCTCGGGTCATGACTGATTAATATATTAAATTCATACGGTGTTGTTTTTTTAAGGGAAGAAGAGTAAGAAGCTCTCTGGGTACTCGCATCGTCCACTCCGATCAGGTTAACCTTCCCGTTTTGAATAGGCACCTTAACTGAATCATTTACAATTTCAATGATTCCCTTTTGTTTAAATATATCCTTCAGCCGGTTCGTATTCACTTCATGATCATTATTGCCCCATACGAAATAAACCGTTCCCAGTGTCAATAGTTTATCTAAGTTTTGTTCAACTCTTGAAAAAGGCACTCCTTTTTCAAGAAGATCCCCGCCAATGATGACAAAATCCGCTTTCCCTTTCACTTCATCAATAATTCCGTCTGACACTTCCCGCTTATGTATATCAGATATAAAAAAGATTGAAATCGGGCCCATATTATGAGGAAGGCCAGGAAGCTTTACCTTTTCCATTTTTACAACATTTCTTCGTGCTTCATATAACATAAAAAAGAGGAGACTGACTCCCCCTACTAATAAAATCATACTAATTTCAAGCATTGTGGCCTCCTTGTCGGTGGAAATCTATAGAAATAATACCATAAAAGATGGATAAGAAGGAAAAAATCATTGTTTGCCACATCCCAAAACAGCTCAACAAATAGATGATGCCTATATGAAATGGGATGAAGACTAACTCTTTATGTAGTTTACCATTCATTAATCGTAGAATAGAATATAATTCAAATTTCAATAAATTCCCTTGAACCATTAACCCCACCATAAAGGCCATCATTGCCGCAAAGAATGGCACGGGATTTAAGACTAACTCAACAATGAATTCAGAGCTGTTCAGCAATTCTACAGCCGGAAACCATTTAATGAATAGATACCCTAATAGAAACGTGATAAGCAGTTTAACAGTATGATTGATCAAAAAAATCCCTCCCATAAATCTTATGAGAGGGATTTCTTTTCATACAGGGTTTCCGTCAATTATTCATCTTCTTGAATGTCCAGGATACGGAATCCTGATTTCTCTAACTTATGAAGGAATTTTTCCATATTGTCCTTTTTTTCGACCTTTAGAACGATACGACGTAATAATTTATCGGTTTCATCAAAGGTAACCAGGGAAATGACCGATTCCGAGTGCTGCTGGATGATATCTCCAAGACGGGCAATCCGTCCTTCTGTTTCCACAGAGGAAAAGGCGATTCGCACTCCCTTTTGATCCATCCCAAATGCACTTCTGAATTGATCAAGCACATCAAATCTTGTAATCAATCCAAGGAAATTTTTATCTGGTCCTACGACCGGAAGAATCGGAGAATCCTTCAATTCGACCAATGCATTTTCGAATACATCTTTGTCGGTTATATATTTGTCGGTATCGGCAATAATATCACGAACCTTTTTCTCCTTGAGAAAGGCTTCTTTATCCATTCCTGAAAGGAAGAAGCTCTGATAAATATTGTAGCGTGTTGCCACCCCTTTGTATTCTTCATTCGAGAGTACCGGCACTCCATCAATTTTATGGTGCTCCAGAACTGTAAGGGTCTTTTCAATCGAGTCATTTTCATCCACCACATAGCATTTGTGCTTCGGTATCATGGCACTTTTTACAAACATTTGACCACCTCATCATTAATATCCTACATCTTTAGTATTCAACATTTTCACAAAGTTTCCCTTCATATTTATGAATTTAAATTAATTAACATGTTCCATTTATCTATTTCATATGTTGTTACGAAGGATTTTCTTTAAAGGAGGGATTATCGTGCACGAATTTTACAAAGCTTATCACCCATATGTAAGCCCATTCGATCCGTGTAAGCCTATTACCCGGAAAGTCTATTCAACTCCCCCTAATCTTTACTTAGGGTTCCAACCTCCCAACCTTGAGCAATATTCACCAAAAGAAGCGTTACAAAAAGGTACTCTATGGAAAGTGTTTTATGATCCCTACTATAGCCCCTATGAAAAGATGAAGGGAGAATAGACTGACATGAAACAGCTTCCCCCCCATTATTATGAAGTGCTGGAAGAATTACAAGCCGTAGATTTCGTGATCCTTGACCTTACCCTTTACCTGGATACACACCCTGAAGATTATGATGCAATCTCTCAATATAATATGTATATTAAAACGCGAAAACAGATTAAGAAGAAATTCGAAAAGGAATTTGGTCCTTTGACAAACTTTGGATATAGCTACTCCAATTACCCATGGGATTGGAAGGATGCTCCATGGCCATGGCAAGTTTAATATTTTAGGAGGTGCATGACAATGTGGGTGTACGAGAAAAAACTTCAATATCCGGTCCGAGTAAGTACATGCAATCCTAAACTGGCAAAATTTCTGATTGAACAATACGGCGGAGCTGACGGAGAACTTGCCGCTGCCCTAAGGTATCTCAATCAACGCTATACCATCCCTGACAAAGTCATCGGATTGTTAACGGATATTGGCACGGAGGAGTTTGCTCACTTGGAAATGATCGCGACAATGGTTTATAAATTAATTAAAGATGCAACACCCCAGCAGATGAAGGACGCTGGACTTGACCCTCATTATGTTAATCATGATGGAGCGATCTTCTATCACAATGCTGCGGGTGTGCCGTTTACTACAGCGTATATAGCGGCTAAAGGTGATCCGATTGCTGATTTATATGAGGATATAGCGGCTGAAGAGAAAGCAAGGGCTACCTATCAGTGGATCATCAATATGAGTGACGATCCTGATCTGAATGATGGTTTGCGGTTTTTAAGGGAGCGTGAAATCGTCCACTCCCAACGTTTTCGTGAAGCAGTCGAAATACTTAAGGATGAAAGAGATAAAAAGGTATTCTTTTAATGCATGGAAGCTTGGCTCATTTCTTCAAAAAAAAAGGAATGGGCCTATTCTTTTTACTATTTTATAAATACGGGCTCGTTTTATAGTGCTTACGTTCACTCTCATTTACTTCCATGAAATAAATTAATATCCCATTCTTTTTTCATTTTTTCATACACATGATGCCTTTTTTTCCACGCTTCTTCTTTCCATAAATCCTTACTTCGATCGATGACCTCACACCTTAATGCATGATATTCTTTTTCCTTTTTCTCTTTTTTCTCATATAAGATTCTTGTAGCACCGAAAAGCCCGACAAGAAGCATTGTGATAAATAGATGAAAAGAGCTGGATACAAATACAGAAAACACCGCTGCAAACGAATAAGAATATGGTCCAAGCACAAATTTCGTCACATAATAGAGAAAAAAGAAGGAAGCAAACATGGTTGCCCATAAGGTATATAGGTGTAACGCTTTGGCTCTATCAAATTTTTGTTTTTTGTCTATTAAATTATATAGCATCTGTCCCGTGGCTTGATCTGTCCATTCTCCAAAATTCATTCCCACCCTCTCCTTTCCTTCCCTTATAGTTTATGAACTTGTCCATAAAGTTAGAATAGTAGTATAAAAAAAAGGACCTTTTTCAGATCCTTTCCATACAACAGGAAGGCAGGTTAAGGTTTCTTCACCCTGACATCTGATTCCGATTGCGAAAAAAGCTAACTTCATGAAATTCCGTTATGAGTTGATCAAAGATGCAATCCCAGGATTGTTTTTCAGCCATTTGAAGAGCATTTCTTTTCATTTCATTTAGTAGATTTTCATTCAATATCTCTTCAATATGATGAATAAACGAAGGATATTGATGAGCTTTCGCCATCCTTCCGGTTTGGTTATGCTCTACGATGTTCGTCACACCGCCTCTATCAGCCACTACCGCTGGCAAACCGGAGGCAAATGCTTCTAACACTACATTTCCAAACGTTTCTGAAGCAGATGGGAAAACGAATAGATCAGAGGATGCATACACTTCCGCTAATTCGTTTCCTGTTACATAACCCGTAAAGAGTACGTCTTCTTGTTGGGTTTTTTCCATAAACTCATTCCTCATCGGTCCATCGCCCACAATAACCCATTGAACTTGATCTTTTAATGTTTGGGGAAGGTGTTTAATCGTCTTTTCGAGTGTGTCCAAGTCCTTTTCAGGAGCTAAACGCCCCACATAAAGAAGAGTGTATTTCTTGTTTTTATTAAATTTCCCCCTTAGTTCAGGACTGCGCTTTTCCGGAGAATAGGTTTGACAATCAACTCCCCTGCTCCATATGGATAAGCCGGTAAAACCCTGGTTTTCTAAGTGAAGTTTCGTTTCCATTGAGGGGACAAAAATCCGATCTGCCTGTGAATAAAACCATTTCATGTACTTCCATAATAATGGTGCCACCCACATCATTTTGTAATAGTTCAAATACAGGTCGAAATGGGTGTGGTAAGAAGCAACCAAGGGTATATTCATTTTCTTAGCACCGCGGACCCCATAAAGTCCCATTGTAAGAGGTGTGGTTACATGAATCAGTGTAGGTGAAAAATCTTTCAACTGCTTTTCAATCGTTTTCGGGTTGGCAATAGCTGTTCTGCATTCAGGATAAAAGAAAAAAGGAAAACTTGCGAAGGAATGGACATTTGGATAAAATTCTTTTTTCTCTTGAATATCAGGAATAAAGACCTTATACTCAATTCCCCGTTTCTCATAGTGATCCGTCAATCTTTTTAACGTTCTTGCGACCCCGTTCACTTGAGGATGATAAGTATCCGAAAACAATGCCACTCGCATGTACTCTTCCCCCTTAATGATTAACTTACAATTCGTAAAATCTATACGATTATCCTAAAAACAAAAGGACCATTAAAGTCGTAGCAAATGCAAGAAATGCCCCGGCCAATACATCTGAAGGATAATGGACTCCGAGAATCACTCTGGAATACCCCACTAACCAACTTATAGGAAATAGTATAAGCATCGTGGGTGGATACTGTATCATAAATGGAATCGATATGGAAAAAATAGCGGTGGAATGACCAGATGGAAATGAATGATCTTTAAATTCATAACCGTGTATCCTTGCATCGGGTAAAGTTAGATAAGGTCGGATTCGTTTAACCAACCTCTTGGTGATCGACATAATAACATGACTGATACATAACGTTATCATGGCGGCCATTACGGTTCGTAGCATCTGTGGATAATATTGACTCAAGAAGAACAGAATCAGGACGGAGGCTACAGTAAACCTCGCTCCACCCAAATGAGTAACATAGCCGAAGAATGAACGATACAGCTGTTTGCTTCCGTTGATTCTGTAAAATAAAAAGTCATCTACTTTTTGAAAGCGCGTAAGCATTCTGTCCATGAAACCAACTCCTTCTCTTTTAGTACTGTCACCTCCATTATATTTACAGTTTGTAATGCTTCTTATAAATGAATGTAAATTTCATCGCGAATTTTTGTAAAAAAAAAAAAAAAAAAATAGCACCCGCCCCAAATCGCCTTGGGGGAGTGCCTTTTATTGATCTAATGGGATTTCCAGTACTTGCCCTGTCTGAATTTCATTATTTTGAATATGATTCCATTCCTTAATTCGTTCAACCCCTGATTGGGAATTGTAGTATTTCATAGCAATCCTGAATAGGGTTTCCTCGGGTTCGACCGTATGATACACGATCTTGTATGTTGGCTGTTCTTCCTCAGGTTCATCTTTTACCTCTTCTTTCGGGCTTTCATTTGTTGATTCTTGTTCAGCAGGTGGAGAAGCCGGTTCAGTCGATGCTGGTTGTTCCTTTCCAGTCATTGAGGGAGCATCTTGATTCAAGGTTTCTTCTTTTTTGTCATTCGCAGCTGACTCTTCTTCTTTTGAATCAGACTCTACAAAGCTCTCCTCATCCTCATTATCGGATTGGTCGTAGCGAACTTCTTCCACATCGTCCACATCTTCTGACATGACCACCAGGGGACCATCCCTGCTATCGAAATACGAATAAATGCTAAAAACCGTCAAGGGCAAAAGAATAAAAAATAAGAGCAACATACTAATCAATGGATATTTCATTTTCCATTTGTTTTTCTTCTTTTTCTCTCTATGTACTTCACTTCTGGCTGGAAGAGGCTCTCTTTTTTTGACTGGTGCTTCCTCTGGGACTCGTTCAATCTTTTGCTTTAATTTCGCTGCTTGATCTCGATATGGGTCTTTACTCATGAGACATCCCTTCTTTACTTCTTTGTCTTCCTTTCTTACGCATATGCATACCCAGTAAGAAATCGATGACAAAGTGCATGATGATTGTTACCAATAAATTCTCTGTTTGTTCATAAATGAAACCGATCCAAAAGCTAAGCAGTACAATATTGACAATTAAAAACCAGTGAGCCCAGTATCTGAAATGTATCAGAGCAAATATAATACTTGATAGGATTAAGCCAAAGTGAAATTGCAACACGCCTCTAAATAATATTTCTTCACTAATGCTAATGAAAAATGCTAGCAGTGCAATTTCACCCATGCTTCTATCCGTAAATATCCGTGCATTCACCCCACCATCGTCATAGTATTTACTGGGTAAATACTTCATCAATACGATATCGATGATTACAATCATCACACCGCTTGTTAATCCAATGGTCAAAATAGTCGGTGAAAAGTAAAACTGTTTCCAAAAACCGGACCATGTGTCAAATAAAAATATACCTAATCCCAAGGCAATCGTTAATAGTAAAAATTGAGTGAAATATAAATGAAAAGTTAACTGTTTCTTAGAAAGTTGTTGTATGACTTCCCCTTGTTTCTGCATGAATACCACTTATCCTAATAATAATTTTTCCAACCTTTTTTCCCATCTTGTTTCAATCGGGTCTTGAATGTCAGTTGGCCGATACTTGAAATCCTTAAGGGAATAACCGCATTGATCACAACAGAAGCTATTCTCCTTTTGAAGCACTTCATCAAAATAATGAAGGAGTTTCTCTCTTCTACAGGAATCAACCTGTAACCACTCGATCATGGAGAGCAGTTTGTCCTTCTTGTATTGTAAACGATTGTTTCGAATTTGTTTCATTTTTTCTATTAATCTATCATGACTGAGTGTCTGCCCTTGAGTAAGCTCATCTGAATAATACGTAAGAAACCGATATTGAATCTCCGACAGTTGCAACAAATCGATTATCTCCTTCACCTGGCCCTGTCTGCTTTCCATTACATATCTTTGTATTTGTACATCCTCAGGTAATTCACTTTGAATAAGCTGCAGTGGGATCGAAAGGTCTTGTTCAGAGTATAGCACGACAGAAAGACTGCTTTCTCCATCTCGCCCCGCTCTTCCGATTTCTTGTGAAAATGCTTCTATATTTGAAGGGAAATGAAAATGAATGACAAATCGAATATTTTCTTTGTTTACACCCATACCAAATGCAGAAGTGGCACATATGATCCTTAGCTTGTTGGATAGAAATTGTTGTTGAATCAATATCCGATCCTCTTGTTCCATTCCCCCATGATAGTAAGCAACTTCTGATACACCATTTTCCCCAAGCCACAAAGAAACGTCTTCTGCCATTCGTTTACTTGAGAAATAGATAATGCCCGGCCCACCCCATGTTGTCAGATACTTTAAAAGCTTATCCAGTTTCTCACTATGATTCGTGACTTTCTCAACGAACAGACCGATATTTTCCCGGTCAATTGAATAGACTTTTTCCACAGCATCTTCCATTTGGAGCACTCGTTTAATGTCTTTCCTCACTTCATCAGTGGCAGTCGCCGTTAATGCCAAGGTTGTCGGATTGCCAATCGACTCTTTAAGCTCCCCCAGTTTTAAGTAATCAGGTCTGAAGTCAGGACCCCACTGAGATATACAATGTGCTTCATCAATGACGAATAAAGAAATGTTTAAAGATTGTAGTAAGGGAATGATGGTCTGACTCATTAACATTTCCGGTGATATGAATATAAATTTATAAACGTTTAATTGCTCAAGTGCTGCTCTTCTCTCCATATAAGGTAAAAACGAATTCAGTGCGATCACCCTTTTTTCACCCATTACTTTCATCTGCTCCACTTGATCCTGCATTAAAGAGAGAAGTGGAGAAACGATTAACACCTGTCCTTTCTTTAGATACCCGGGTAATTGATAGCACAGCGACTTACCAGTTCCTGTCGGGAGCATCGCCACCGTATCCCGTTGATTTAGAACGGATTGAATGATTTCCTCCTGGCCTTCTCTGAAGGAGGAATAGCCAAATCTCTCTTTAAGCTCTTGTTGCAAATTCACGGTTCTCACCTGCCTTCGCAATCGCTACTCTGATTTGAAAATAAGATAAATGAGGAAGCTTTTCTTTTATCGGCTTTAGCCTTTTAGTTTGAGCGTCTTTCATAACTGAAAGCACATTCTCATATTCCACCCGAGAAATGAACGGATCTATTGCAAATTCTTTCTGAGTTAAGATTAGTTCAATCACATGGTCTTCAATGGTATTTATCTTTAAATCACGTATACGCGCAATTTCTTCGATTGAATGCCCCCTTTGATAAAACTCATATGTTTTGCTTGTTGAAATGGTCAGATTTTGCAGCTGATCACTTTTTAAGCAAATTGAATATAATAAGGGATAAGTTGAAGGCTCCCTTTCTAATTCAGATAATATACCGTGAATTACATTAAGAAACTGAAAGCGGAATTCTTCTTCATGCATATTCAATTTTTCAGCAACCTGCAATTCTGTCCATCCATAATCCTTGTATCCCGTTAAGCGGAAAACGAGAATGTCTGGATTTAAGGTTTGAGATAGACTGGTCAACAGGCTATACATCTCCTTATATAAATCGGAAGACAATTTTTCAACATTAGGGTTTGCCCGTAAACAGCTCTTTACCCACTCTTGTATGTTTTTGTTACGTTGTACAGGAAAATAGAGCGTTTCCTGCTGTTTCCCGTTCGATAGAACCTGGACAAGGAGGCTTAATCTTTTCCAAAACAGAAACGTTTGATCACCGTAGACGAGACCATTCATATTTGATGGAAAGGAGTCACCCTGAAAATCTTTTTTTACAGAATCAGTACCACCAGTGGTCACAATCGCTTTCCCACTTTCATCGACAATGACATAGCCCAATTTCTCTAATTCCTTTACCTTCTGATTAAAGTACGCTCGCTTAAGCTTAGGTAAAGAGAGGAAAAACGGCTGCAAATAAAAGATGTGAGCATCCTGAATCGACTGGGAAGATTTTTTTCCTTTTAAGATATGAAAAACAGAGTAAATCGATCTTTCTCCATTTAATTGCATGAAGCAATATAAAATCACATAATTAAGATAGGTCAATTCTCTACTCCTTAACGTGTAGGTTATTGTCAAATATTGTACCATGAATTTGTTGTTTAACCATGTTTTGTTTTTCATATATAGGATAAAAATAAAAAGAAACAACCTAACTATTGAAAAGTTATACAATCCTCTATAAAATAAACATTAAGTGATTTTTCACAAACTTACATTGTGTATAATGATGAATTATATAGAATTATTTATCCGGGAGGTTTTTTCTTTGCCAAAATATACGATTGTCGACAAGGATACATGCATTGCATGTGGAGCGTGCGGGGCTGCTGCTCCAGATATTTACGACTATGATGATGAAGGTATTGCATTTGTAACATTAGACGATAACCAGGGGACAGTCGAAGTTCCTGACGTATTAGAAGATGATATGATTGATGCATTTGAAGGTTGTCCTACAGATTCCATTAAAGTAGCTGACGAGCCGTTCGATGGAGATTCACTTAAATTTGAATAGTAGTTCCGAAGCTAAGGGGAATTCCTCTTAGCTTTTTCTTTTTGGCTGATAACATTAGAAAACCCCTCAAATGTAATTGAGGGGTTGATCATTTATATTTGCACTATGCCGCTTTGTTCAGGGCTGTCTGTCTTGCTAACCAGCCTTGAAGACGAACGAATAGTAAGATGAAGACTGATGTTACAAGAATTCCTTTTAAAATGTTGAAAGGAACAATTCCTGTGATGATAATCTCCGCAGGAAGCTCAAAATTCATGAAGTATTTATAAGCAGGAAGGAACACAAAATAATTAAGAATTCCCATACTGATACTCATGACCACAGTTCCTGTGATAAGTCCGATCAACAACCCTTTTTTAGATTGAAGACGTGTATAAATATAATATGTCGGAAGAATCAAAAGCACTCCCGCCATAAAGTTTGCAACATGACCAATCGGAACGCCGGTATCGCTTCCTGTCATGATGTAGTCAATCACGTTCTTGAATAATTCAACTAATATTCCTGCCAAAGGACCTAATGTTACTGTCGCAATCAATGCAGGTACATCACTGAAATCTACCATTAAAAACTTTGGAAATGGTGGAATCGGGAAGTTAAAAAGCATTAACACATAGGATATGGCACTTAACATACCAACCGTTACAAACGTGCGTGTATTCATTTTTCTCATAAACCTCTCTCCTTTAGGAGATTCATCTCATATCGAAGATAGCTCTAGCCAAAGGTAGCATTAAAAAACCCCTAGATACGTGTATCTAGGAGAATGATAAGGCATACCCGAATAAACGTTTAGCTTCCCTTTTTCTAAACGTTCTGGCATAAACCTTCATCTTCTCCCATCCAGACTATACTGTCGGCTTTGGAATCGCACCAAATCCTGCCCCTAAAGGCTCGCGGGCTTAGAGACAAATGTCTCATCACCGCCGGTAGGGAATTTCACCCTGCCCCGAAGACGAATCTTTATTTTTTTATACATTTTCATTATACATAATGATGGGGATTATGTGAAGGAAAACAGTTCGAATTCGAAATATTTTTTGTTTACACATGGTACTTCTTAGGTTTACACTTCCGTTATTGGATATTTAAAACTTGTTGAGGATATATTGGTGACTTAAGATCCAGGCCATTCCAAGCCATCAAGTCATTCACATCCACTCCCTCTGCCACTGAAATGGAGTATAAAGTGTCTCCTTGTTTCACTACATACCCACTTCCGGCTGATTGAGGAATGGCTAACGATTGATTCACTACCAAATTGGTTTCAATTAACCCATTGGCACTCTTAATATCCTCTACAGATATATTGTATTGCTGAGAAATCCCCCAGAGGGTTTCTCCTTTATGTACGACATGATATACCATGTTTTCATTAATATGAACTTCTTTCGTGCTTACATCATGAGTGATTTCAGCTGTTCCAGAAACACCCACTGCCTGATAAGGATCCTTCTCCTGAGCAAACACAAGCTGGCCGACCTCCCCTTGTCCAAATACCATATAGGGATCGATTGCATTCTCCTTGTCAATCGTCCATTCACCCCTGTGCACTTCAAAATGCAGGTGAGCTCCTGTCGATCTGCCTGTATTTCCTAAATTTCCAAGCTGTTGACCTTGACCCACTTCTTGATTCTCTTCAACAAGCCGGCTTTCAAGATGAGCATATACGGTTTCATATCCATTTTCATGCCTTATGAATACCACATGTCCATAGCTTGGGGATAGATATGATCTAATCACCTTACCTTTTGCAACAGAATAAACCGGTGAGCCGATGTCTCCTCCAATGTCCATTCCTTTATGAGTACCAGACCTTGTCCCATACGAATCCGTTATCATCCCTTCAACAGGAAATGTCCAGGATACCGTTTCCTCCGTGATCTTATTCGTCTCTGCTTTCGCTATCTTTCCTGTAAAGAACATAATGCTCACACACAATGCTAACAAGAATACGATCAAAAGCCTTCTTACATAATCCAGAATCATGCTTGTCCTCCTTACCCATTTAACGCAATACCTTATTTCTTCCCTACTGAAGCTTCACGTCCGCTACCTTTTCATCTATTAACCCATTCTTACCTTCTCACCATCATTTCATGCACTCCCCACTATATGTAAACCCTCCAATCAATATTCACGAGTGAATGAGATATTTCTCATGAGATAATTTTCCTTTGAGTAGTTTGTCTAAGTATGAGATAAATATACACCCAAAAGCGGAGGCGGCTCGTTCAGAGGCGACAAGCATAAGACGAACAGGCCGGAAAGGCGTTCTTTGCCTTTTTGGCTGGTTTGACTTATGACCTCGAGCCTCTAGCCGCCGGAGCTGGATGACACCAAAAGCGGAGGCGGCTCGTTCAGCCCCGACAAGCATAAGATGAATTGGCCGGGAAGGCGCCCTTTGCCTTCTTGGCCAATTTAGCTTATGACCTCGAGGGGCTAGCCGCCGGAGCTGGACGACACCCAAAAGCGGAGGCGGCTTGATTAGAGGCGACAAGCATAAGACGGGACTACCGGAAAGGCGTTCTTTGCCTTTTTGGTAGTCCTGGCTTATGACCTCGAGCCTCTAGCCGCCGGAGCTGGACGACACCAAAAGCGGAGGCGGCTCGTTCAGCCCCGACAAGCATAAGACGAACATCCCCTTAACACAAAAAAGACCGGAAACGGATTTCTTTCCCGCTTCCAGTCTTCTGTGATAACTAATTTTCGAACGTTTTCTTATTCGGGCTGATCGGAGTCTCAATGGGTTCGTTGAACTTGAATCCATTCCAGCTTTCCTGTTTAATGTTTTCGAATTGAACTTTTTCGTACCCTGAGCTTTTGCTTGTCAATAAAATGCCTTCAATCATTTCCATGGCTGTTTCATTGCCTAATGTTTCTATGTCCAGTTCATTTAAGAAATTGATGGTTAGATATTCATCTGATTCCGTTACACTGATATTGATATTTTTCGGAATCACACTTTGGAAAAGGCCCGTTTCTGAGCTTTTCATTGCCTGGATGGACTCTTTGACATTTCCTCTATTTATATTATCCGGTACGAGAAAGCGTTCCCTTCCATTTGGAGAGTATAGGTAATAGGCCGTATGAACATCTTCATTAAGGTCGATTTTTGAGAATTCCCCGGTGGAACTGAATTCCGGAACGGATCCGTCTTGTTCTTGAAGAACCACTTCATTTAACCCCTTATGTTGAAATGAGTATAATAGAGAATGGTAAAAAGCGTATTCCACTGCACTAGCGCCACTATATGAATGCTCAGGATCCAAAGTGAAAATGACTTTGTTTTCACTCAAGGTAAATTTGCCTTTTAACGGGAGGAAGTCTTCCATCCCCCACTCGCCTTCAGGTAACTCACCTGCAATTTCTTCATGACGGGTCAACCAGTCTTCCTCCCTGTTTTCCGGGCGATCGACAATTGAAATAGGAACAGGTACCGCTTCCGGGGAAACGAGTCCATAAGAATAGTAGTCCTGCCCTTCTAAGTCTTCTTCATATAAAGATAATCTTTCTGCCGGTTGAAGATCTTTTTCAGTCTCAGCCATACTTAACTCGCTATGATCCTTGTCTGCTGTCATTTGGTCTTTATCGGTGTCATATATCATTTCTGATTTATCATCTGATTTCGCCAAGGAATCTTGTGCAGAATTCGTTGCTGAATCCCCACCGGATGATTCCGTTGATTTCATTTCTGATTTTTCCATACTATTTTCATTGAATTGATTTAATACGGTTGGAGCAAGCATGACCATGATGAAAATGGCTGCCAGCGCTGCGACTGTGGGAATAAAACGGTTAAAGGCAATGAACGTCTTTATGTTCTTACGTTCCATTTTTGCGTATATTGATTGAGGAGTTCGATCATCTTTGATTTGAGGAAGCCTTTTGACGAGGTCCTCTATATCACGATCTTTCCATTCTGACTGCTTCAATGTCCCTTTCCTCCTTTGGTAGCCGTTGATTCATTTCAATTCTTAACCACTTTATGGCTCTATGCTGGGTCGTTTTCACTTTACTTTCAGACCAGCCCAGGACTTCAGATGTTTCAACAATTGAAAGCTCTTGTAAGTAACGCATAATAATGACCATTCGATAATCCGTCGAACAGCTTTTCAAACATTCGTATAATACCTGTACTTCTTCCTTCGCAACAGTAATTTCTTCCGGGAGTGCTCTATCGTCTGTCACATCATTCCGGCTCCAATCGAATTTATCCAATATCCGATTCTTCCAGTTCTTTTGTTTTCTAAAGTGATCTATGGCTACATTTTTCGCAATCGAAAAAAGCCACGTTCTTTCAGAGCTTTTACCCTCAAAACGATCATGCGATTTAATCACCCTGATATATACTTCCTGCACCAGATCTTCAGCCTGCTGCTTATTCTGTACCATGTATATGAGGAATTGAAAGACGTCCTGATGATAATCAGTGTATAGTTTCTCAAAAACGGAGTCCACTTGCTTCCCTCCCCGTCTATTTATTAGTCGTTTTTCCTGTAAAAAAGTTACACACTATCAATATAGTATTTTTCTGGTAAAAAGGAAAGACTTATATTTAATATAGGTTTTACCTCAAATAAAAAGTCAACAAGGTACTTATCCCCTGTTGACTTCTCATATTCCCCTTTATTCTCATCATTTTTTCAACATCATTTTTACGTGCAGAGAAAAATAAAGAATGTTTCCCATGTAACAAGAAAAATCGTCAAGTTTCTATGGATAACATCGATTCTTGGCTAAATGGGAAGAAAGAAAGTGAAGGTTGTCCCTTGATCGACTTTACTTTGAACCTGGATATGACCTTTATGGGACTCAATGATGTTCTTTGCGATCGCGAGCCCCAGACCCGTACCGGACTTCCCTCTTGTTCTGGCTTTATCCGCTTTATAGAAGCGCTCGAATACGAAAGGAAGATCTTCTTCAGGAATCCCGGAACCCGTGTCTTTTACGTGGAATAAATAACCACCCTTGCTTTCCGTCAGGGAAACCGTTACTTCTCCACCTGTAGGAGTATGTCTTAACGCATTATCGATAAGATTGGTTAATACTTGTTCGATTCGGTCCGGATCCATGTGAATTTCATTTTTGGTTCCTACGTCGCTTTCAAAATAAACGGAGACCTTTTTTTCTTTGGCCAGTCCAATAAATTTATTCGTCACTCTTTCGGTGAAAGGCATGACACCAATGACGTCTTTATTTAGTGTGATATGCCCTGCTTCCATACGGGCCAAATCCAGAAGGTCATTGACCAGACGCCCCATTCGCAATGACTCATCATAAATAATGCGGGCTATTTCTTTCTTTTCTTCTTCTGTTTCAGCAATATCATCAACGATCGCTTCACTATATCCTTGAAGCATTGAGATTGGGGTACGGAGTTCATGAGAGACATTGGCGATAAAGTCTTTCCGAAGCTTATCCAACCTTCTCTCTTCTGTCATATCACGCACGACCGCCACGGCTCCCCTGATGTTGTTGTTATTGTATAGAGGACTGATGATCACCACATACGAACGCCCCTGCAGACTCAATTCACCTGTCTGCTCCATTTCTGTCACGACCACGCTCTGCAATAATTCCTTTACAGTAGTAGGGATGGCTTCCTCACTGTTTTCACTTTGCTCATAATACCAATGCTGCAGGAATCGATCGGCAGGTGGATTAGTGATCAAGATCGTGCCGTCCCGATTAAAGGTGATGACTCCATCAGCCATACTGCTCAAAATAGAGGAGAGCTGCTCCTTCTCCTGGCTCAATGCGTTAATGTGAAACTTTAGCTGTCTGCCCATTTGGTTAAATCCTGTTGCAAGTTCACCGATTTCATCCTTCGTCAAAATCGGAACCTTTGTATCAAACTTACCCTTTGCTACCTCAAAGGCCGCTTCCCGCATCTTCCTTAGTGGTGCAGTGATACGGGTGGAAAGGAAGAAAGCAAAGATGGTCGTTAGAATAATGGCAATCCCGGCAGCAAGCAAGATCAGTTTCGTTGTTTGACGGGTTGTATCTTTAATAACGCCAAGAGACTGATAGAGATATACCGCTCCATCTTCTTCATCAATATGAAGAGGAGTTCCTACAATGATGACATTTTCATATCGGTTCGACGACATTTCCGTGGATAATTCAATCTCTTTCTTGATGGTGATTTCTTTTGTTTTCACCGATTGAAGTTCTTTATCTTCTGAAATGTACTCATGAATATTCTTTTGAAACGCTGTAGAATCCTGGGAATAAAGTGATTCATTTTGATCTAATGAAATAATGATATTGACTGGATCATCGATGATTTCTTTCCCCAGTTCCATCCCCAGCTCCAAGTCTTTATGATTCTCAATGACTCTCGCCACTTTTTCAGCTGATTGGGTTAATTCTTTTTCGACTACATCGACGTGATAGTTTTGAAAGAATTCCAGTAAAAGAATCGTAAGGATAAATAACACAAAGGAAACTAAGAGGAGAATCGTTAGCCACAGCTTCCCTACAACGCTACGCCATAGCCTCATTCATTTGTTACCTCGAACTTGTAGCCTACTCCCCATACGGTAACAATCATTTTTGCAGCCATCTCGGATACTTTATTCAGTTTTTCTCTTAATCGTTTCACATGAGTATCGACCGTACGCAGGTCCCCGAAGAATTCATAATGCCACACTTCCTTAAGCAGGTGCTCACGGTCAAATACTTTATCAGGAGCTTTTGCAAGGAAATATAGGAGCTCGTATTCTTTTGGTGTTAAGTTCACATCTTTACCGTCAGCGGTTACCCGATGGGCATCATTATCGATCGTAAGATGAGGATAGACAATCAGGTCCTTCGCCTTGGCATCTGTTTGAATAAAGCTTGTCTTTGAAGAGCGTCTTAATAACGCTTTCACTCTCAGTACCACTTCGCGAGGGGAAAAAGGTTTCACTATGTAATCATCGGTTCCCACTTCGAACCCTTGCACTCTGTTCACTTCTTCTCCTTTAGCAGTTAGCATGATCACAGGCGTCGCTTTCTTTTCACGAAGGTACTTACATACTTCGATCCCGTCCATTCCCGGCATCATGATATCCAGCAAGATACAGTCGTAATTATTCTCTAGAGCAAGCGCCAAAGCTTCCTCTCCATTTTCGGCTTCATCAATTTCATAGTTTTCTCTTTCAAGATACATTTTTAACAGTCTGCGAATCCGGTCTTCATCATCTACAACTAAAATTCGAATATTTTCCTCCATGGGTACATCCCCCTTTTGTATAATTACACCATATTATCCTATATTTTAAATGAAAAAAGAAGCTGACTCAAAGAGAATATCACTCTCGTTATAGCCAGCTCCCTCCCGATCGTTATTTAAGCGTATGAATGCAGTCCTGCGATAATGAGGTTAACAGCCACCAGGTTGAATAGAATAATGGCCACCCCGATGACGGCTAACCATGCAGACTTCTCACCGTGCCATCCTTTAGAGAGGCGTAGATGCAGAAATGCCGCATAGAATAAGAATGTAATTAATGCCCATACTTCTTTGGGATCCCATCCCCAGAATCGAGTCCAGGCAATTTGAGCCCAGATCATGGCGAAGATGAGCCCTCCCAGTGTAAATACTGGAAAGCCGATTAATACTGATCGGTAACCGATTTCGTCCATCAGGTCCAGATTCACATTTTTCACGAGTGGCTGTAATTTCGCAGCTATTCGCTTTCTGAAGATTAAGCGTAATAGAAGATAAATTCCAGTTCCAATCAGAAACGACCAAATAACGGTATTAAGTTTCTTAGCATTGATGAGGGCTGGCATTTCTACCAGCGGCTCCATTACCTTGTCAGTTAATAATTGTCCTTCATTCGGTCCGACAAGGGCCGGCAGTGTGTATTCAGAAATCGCTTCGGCCCCTTCTTGATCGACATACTGAAAATTCGCTTCGTAATTTCCCAGGGTAAATGCAGTTGATGCAACTACAAACCCAAATACGATAACTAAAGAATACATGACGGTTTCAAGCCAAAACGATTGCTTGCTTCCTTTTGTATGTTTCACTGATTTCAATAAGTAGATCAACCCTGCCACAAAACTGATGGATAAGATCGCTTCCCCGGCTGAAACCGTTGTGACGTGGATTTTCAACCAATCACTTTGAAGAGCAGGAATCAATGGGCTAATGTCTTTAGGAAACATACTGCCATAGGCGATCACCAAAAGGGCAAATGGTAACGCAACGACACCAAGTATCGTTGTTTTATACATAAAGTAAAGAATGATAAAGGCTCCGACAAGCATCATTCCAAAGAAAGTTATAAATTCAAATAAATTACTAACTGGAGCGTGTCCAGCTGCCCCCCATCTTAAAAAGAAGTAGCCTAGTTGAGCGGCAAACCCGATAAGGGTTAAAACAATTCCAATGAATCCCCACTTTTGCTGATTCGTTTCAGTTGTATTTTTTTGGCGGATGCTACCACCAAAAAACAACGTAGCAATCAAATACATCATGAAGGACACATAGAGTAAATTACTACTCCACTCTGCCATTGTTATCGTTGACATCTTCATTCCTCCTTGCTTCGTCTTTTTGTTGTTGATCTTCAGGTTCCTGTATTCCGGTACCTTCCAAAACGAAGTTGATTTCATTTTTTAATCCATGCCAGTTTTTATTCGTATGACCGGCTACGATGACTCCATCTTCACTTCGCCTGATCCAGATTCTTCGGTGGTGCCAATAAGCACCTTGTACGACACCTATCATAAAGATGGCTCCTCCAACGGCTATGATCCAAAGAGTGAGATCCTTATGAACGGTTAAAGCCGATACATCTCTTGTTTCCACACCCGCAAATGACAATTTATTTTCATTGTCACCAAGCGGTTCCAAATTTTGCTGAATTCCTACAAAGCTCACTTCACCATCGGGTGTTTCAGGCGAGAACAGCTTGAACAGGAATGCAGGATTATTCGGTAAAGGAGACTTGGTTTGTGGCTCTCCTTGTTCATTAAATCCAGAGAAATCAGGATAATATCCCATCAATTCAACTTTATAACCTTCTTCAAATGCATAAGTATCTTGAGGGTCAAATAGATCGACGGTAAATTTACCGAAGCTGTCCCCTGACTCTTTATTATCAAATGTAAAGGACATTGATTTAAATTCGTCTAACTTGTAGCTGGTTTGATATACAGCGAAATTCCCAAATTTAAGAGGGTGGTTCACTTTAATGGAATCCTCTTTTTCCACTTCCCTGTCTGCCGTTTGTCCTGGAAGTTTATCGCCGGATTCTTTATACAGTATCACGTCAGACTGGAAATTCTTTGCGATGGTCCCATTCTTATCAATGGCTTCCCCAAATACTTCTTTGTCTTGATCTTTATCGTATGTCTCTAAGGTAAACCCTTTATTTTCTAAGTAATATTCTTGTTGCGTACCAGGAACCGCCCTTGTTTCACCTTCACGGATCCATACGGTTTCATCAATATACATTCCGGGAACGAATCGCAGCATGCCCCCGAAAAGGAAAATGATTAGACCGATATGATTGACATATGGACCCCATCTCGAGAAACGATTTTTCTCCGCAAGAATGTTTCCGTCTTCTTCCCGGATCTTATATTTTTTTTGAGTTAATTTTTCCTTAATCTTACTAATGGAATCGTTGACCTCTACCATTTCTGTTTTCCCATAGATTCGTTGACGCTTCAGAAAACCGGCATGTCTGGAAACACGTTGATTCTTGAGGGCACGATAGAGGGGAATCACCCGGTCCAGACTGCAGATTACGAGGGAAACTCCAATCGATGCGATTAACAGTAGATACCACCATGAACTATATAAATCATGGAACCCTAGCGTAAAATATAATTCTCCAAAAAAACCATATACATCTTCGTAGTACACATTGGCTGGCTGTCCATTCGGAATATACTGTTCCTGAGGCAGGATCGTGCCGACTGCAGAGGCGATAAGTGTGATGACAATTAACCATACGCCAACCTTAACAGATGAAAAGAAATTCCAAATCTTGTCAATAATCGATTTGTTATACGTTTGGGAACGTCTTGCACTACCCTCATAACGCATGTCATGAAGCTTCTCATTCTTTGCTTCATCCGTTAAAGCACGTCCACAGGATTCGCATAAAACGGTACCGTTAGGATTTACATGACCGCATTCACATTTGATCTCTTTCATGTTAAAACTCCTTATATCAAGTTAAACTGCTGAGCTAAGGCTTGATGCTCTCTAAATCTTCTATGATATCGTTTTCTGACATCGTACCTGTAATGATTTTTTCAATTTCTCCTTGAGGGTTAATGAGGAATGTAGTCGGTAACGGATCTATACCGTACGCATTTTGAACTTCCTCTTCTTTGTCTACTAGAATAGGGAACTCCAACCCGTGTTTAGACACGAATCGATTGATAAGGAAATCTGATTCTCCCACATTGACAGCCAATATGTGTACACCTTGATCTTTATATTTTTCATATTGATTATTCATATATGGCATCTCTCTTTCACATGGTTTGCACCATGTTCCCCAGAAATTCAGGAATACCCCTTGGCCCTCATAGTCAGACAAACGATGTTTATTCCCTTCCATATCTTGTAATACAAAGTCAGGCGCTTGATCTCCCACCTTTAATTTCCCTCTTTCATCCTTCGTAAAGTTTGCATACAGAGTATATGCAACCGCAGAAGTCAGCACAATGAGAATAATTGCCCGGATGAGTAATCTGCGTTTTTTCTTATTCATGTACGTGTGCCTCCCATATTGAAATGGTTCTCAAGAATGGAAATGTTATTTCTCTCTTTACAATAGCAAAGGGCCTGATCTCATAAGAATTCTCTTATGAGATCAGTCCCTGCCATGATGTAATGTCCATTCCTTCATAATAAGCAGGGAAATATCCTTTATATTTCAGGGTAAAATTCCTTCCCCATTATATCATTTATCTCTTTAGAGATAGTGTAAATTATATGAAGGATATGTGACACTTTCCATGCTATTCTCTATCTGATGCTTCCCGTTTCAGCAAGTGTTCTTAGCTGTTTCACTTCATGGGGAGTAAGTTCTCTTCCTTCTCCTGCGTTCAACCCATGAAGAGTAAGGAATGCATATCTTTCTCGTTTAAGCTTTTGAACCGGATATCCAAGGGCCTCGAACATTCTGCGTACCTGGCGGTTTCTGCCCTCATGAATGGTAATTTCGACGATGGATTTCCCTTGTTTCTTATCAATGCTTAACACTTTCACTTTTGCCGGAGCCGTCATGCCGTCCTCCAATTTAATCCCTTTTTCAAGTTCTCTAATTTTGAATTTAGGTGGAATTCCTTTTAATCTCGCTACATACGTTTTTTCGATTTCGTTACTTGGATGCATCAGGGAGTTAGCGAAATCCCCATCATTGGTTAGAAGAAGGATACCTGACGTCTCATAGTCCAGTCTTCCTACCGGATAGATTCTTTCTTGTATTTCAGGGAAAAAATCCGTTACGACTTGACGGTCTTTATCGTCCGTCACAGCTGAAATGACCCCTCTTGGTTTATAGAGCATATAATATACTTTATTTTCTCTTTCAATCTGAATCCCTGTCACTTCAACTCTATCGGAATGAGAAACCTTGGTTCCTAATTCTTTCACTACTGTACCATTGACCTTTACTTTACCTTCTATAATTAATTGCTCAGCTTTTCGTCGTGACGCTACGCCACTATGAGCAATAACCTTTTGTAATCGTTCCACGGTCTTTCACCTCATTTAATTTTCAATACATTTGTCTTCATGAATTATTACACAATCCAGGCAAAATAGAAAGGTATAAAGAAAAATCGACCTTTTCAGTCGATTTCTTTATACCTTATTGTTTCCTTTATAATAGATTTTTTACAAAAAAGTTGTTTTTAACTTATGGTCTGCCTGGGCTCTTTCAATCAGTGTGTGCTGGATGGTGAGGGGAACCAATCCGCTGATTTTGTTTTTTATATAAGTGGTAGTGTTGAAATATGGACCGTTCCTTTCCGCTCCAGACACAAGATTCCCCGGGGAGGAAGTCGAGCCTCCTCGGGCTTTGCCCTGTGGGGTCTCGACCTTTCCTCTATTTCCCGCAGGAGTCAAGTGCCTTCCGCTACAATCCACTCTGAGCTATTTCACATCTTTGCGAGGTCCGAATTCACGGTTGCCTTGGATTACAATTCAAAAAGGACATTGAAAGGCACGCATAAGATCCCAATAAACCTAATAAAGAAATAGATTTTGAAAAGTCACTTTCACAGATAAGAAAAGAAAGAAGCAGGTTAAGAGAATGATAAAATATATTGAATTCCAAAATAGAAAAAATAACAATATTATTTTTTTGATTCTTTTGTTCCCAAATCCAGCGGGTGAGACCCCAGGTTCTCAACTGAAGAGACTCTCCGCAGCACCACGGACACCTGGAGCGGAAATCATTTACTACTTTCATCTCTAAAAATAGCAACAAACTATACGAAAAGTGCCTTATTAATAGAAACCCACCCTTAAAACATAACCGTGACGATGAAGATTGCAGCTACGATCCCTACGACGTCGGCTAGTAATCCAACTTTGAGGGCGTCTCCCATTTTCCGGATACCTACCGCCCCGAAGTACACGGTAAGTACGTAAAGGGTCGTATCGGTACTTCCCTGTAAGGTTGAGGCAAGTCTTCCGATAAAGGAATCAGGTCCGTGGGTAGCGACTATATCGCTCATCATACCCAGGGCAGCTGTTCCTGAAATGGGTCTGATAATGGCAAGTGGTACAATCTCCGGCGGAATACCGAGTGCAAGCAATCCCGGACGGATGAGGTTCACAAAGAACTCAAGTGCCCCTGATTCTCTGAAAATGGTAATCGCCACAAGCATTCCAATGAGAAAAGGAATGATCGATACAGCAATTTTAATGCCTTCTTTTCCCCCATCTACAAACACTTCATACGTTGGTACCTTTTTGAAGGTCCCATAGATTAATATGAAGCCAATCATAATCGGGATTAACCATAATGAAATGGTGGATATCCATTGCATCTACTTCACCTCACGACGAGTACGTCTGTAATGAAAATAACGGTCTATCAGTATGGCTCCGATGGTCGATAGCATGGTGGCAATTAAGGTTGGTCCTACAATTTCAGTTGGAGAAGCTGAATCATATTTCATCCGGATCGCAATGACCGTTGTGGGAATGATGGTAAGACTTGACGTATTAATCGCTAAGAAAGTAATCATCGACCTGCTCGCATAGTCTTTTCCTCCGTTAAGCTCCTTCAATTGCTCCATCGCTTTGATCCCGAGAGGTGTTGCTGCGTTACCAAGGCCGAACATATTGGCCATCATATTCGATAATATATACCCCATTGCAGGATGATTATCAGGTACCTCTGGAAACAACCGGGTGACAAATGGCCTGAACAGCCTGGCCAGTTTATCCAACAATCCCGCTTCCTGGGCAATCCTCATGATTCCCAACCAAAACACCAATACACTGACCAACCCTATACAGAGGGTAACGGCTTCATTTGCAGAAGTGAAAATGGCTTCGTTCACTTCTTTCATCTTCCCGTTGATAATGGCGAACACCAAACCGATGATGGTCATCCCAACCCAAATGAGATTAACCATGATCCCTGACTCCTATAAAGGACTCAAAGGAATAGGCCCAGAATTTCCACCAGCTCTTTTCTTTATCTTTTTCATCCGTTGTTTTATAGAAAATGGGAAGAGTGTCTACTTCTTCGTCTTCTAAATACACCACAGCCTTTCCTACTACTTCAGGTACATTTTTATTCTTTAACCATTCCTCTTTAGGCTTTAACATTTTGTACTCTACCTTCACATCATCCACTTCATCATCTCGAAGGGTTAGGACAGACTCTCGTTTAAGAAAGGCATGATCCTTATATATTTCGTCATCCATTCTTTCAATCGTGCCTTCTTCCAGGACGATCTTATAATCATATTGCTTAAACCCGTATTCAAACATTCCTATATGATCATTCCAATCATCAGGTCCATTAAGGGTAACGGCAATCAGGTTCTCCCCGTCCTTGGAAGCTGTGGACACAAGCGTTCTTTTGGCTAGTTTTGTATATCCCGTTTTCCCACCCGTACTATGCTTATACAATTCTGTTAATAATCTATTTTTGTTCTTCCACTTCCGGTCCCACTTTTCTTCAGGGTTTGGTGCTGTATGCACTTTTGTCCCTGCAATCTCCTTGTATACTTCATTCTCCATTGAATATCTAGTCAGAACTGCCATATCGTAAGCAGTGGAATAGTGGTCTTCATGATCATCGAGACCATGTGGATTGGAAAAATGCGTATTTTTCATTCCGATTTCATTCGCTTTTTCATTCATCATATAGGCAAACCCGTCAAGACTTCCTCCAACAGATTCTGCGATAGCGACAGCCGCATCATTACCGGATCTCAACATAAGCCCGTAAACGAGATCTTCCAGCTTGATTTTCTCCCCCGCTTTCAGGTAAAGGGAGGAGCCTTCCGTGCCCGCAGCATTCGAAGATACCGTTACTTCCTTATCCATCATTCCGGATTCAATCGCAAGAATCGCCGTCATGATTTTTGTGATGCTTGCTATCCGACTTTGACTGTGGGCATCCTTTTCATAAAGGATCCTGCCCGTCTCCTGATCCATTAAAATCGCCCGCTGTGAACTAACAGAAGGTGCGGCCTGAACTTCATTGGATACGACTACAAATAGCAAAGTGAGGATTAGAATATAATATATGTAAAATTTCACTCTCTTACGATTCACACCCATCTACTCCTTTAATTCTAACGTGTTTGTACAAGTTTATGCAGGACAAGGGGTAATATGAATGAAAATCCGTAATTCACACCAAGGTTCAATTTCTGGCATTTCACCTACGAAAAAACACAGCAGAGGTTCTCTGCTGTGTCTTTCCGTGATTCTATTCTTTTTGGCCCGAGTCCACGCCTGTCCATTTATATGTGATTCTGCTCTATTCTTTCGATTCAATCGTTTCCTGGAATTTCTCGAAAAACAAGTCCGCTTCATCCTGCATGAATTCGTCCTCGATATTTTCAGGTAAGGGAGGAAGTTCTTCTATTCTCTTCAATCCGAAATAGTCCAAAAATTCTTTTGTCGTTCCAAATAAGTAGGCACGACCTGTCCCTTCCGCTCTTCCTACTTCCTTCACCAGTCCTTTTGACGTAAGGGTCTGAATGGGACGCTCGGTTTTGACACCTCTGATTTGTTCAATCTCCATCCTCGTGATCGGCTGCTTATAAGCGACAATCGCAAGTGTTTCTAGAGCTGCCTGCGATAAAAAGCTTACATTTGGTGACTCAACCAATTTCTTTAAGTAATCGGCGTTGCTTTTTTTTGTCACCAATTGAAAGGTGTCCGCAATCTCAATCATATAAATACCCCGATTGGGATCCTTGTCATAATCCGACTTTAACTCCTCGATCACAGCCATCGCTTCCTGATCACCGATTTCCAGAACAGAACAAACCTGCTTGAGTGAAAGACCTTCATCACCCGCTGCGAACAATAAGCTTTCCAGGATCCCTTTCCAATTATGACTGTTCAACTAGACCTACCTCCTCTCCTGCTTCAACAAAGATATCCGTGAAGTTTTTTTCTTGATTGACAATGATTTGCTTTCTCTTCATTAATTCCAGCACGGCAAGGAAAGTTACAACGAGATGTTCTTTATTATCAGATGGGAAAAGACTTGTAAAGGATGTACGCTCTTTGATATTTCGCAGGCTATGAAGAATATCATTCATTCTTTTCTCAATGGATATTTCCTGTCTGGTAATTCTGGTTTGCACGGGTCTTTGCAACTTCTTACGCCTCAATAGTTTATGAAAAGCTCCTAGCATATCATATAAAGATACTTGAACCTCACTATTCTTTAAATCCACTTCCTCTGTAAACTCCGAGAGATCACTTGGAGGTTTCGTATACACTTGTCCCCGTTCTTCCTCACGGTGCTTCAGCTCATTGGCAGCTTCTTTAAACTTGCGATACTCAATCAACCTCTCAACTAGTTCATCACGGGGATCTTCCTCTTCGAATTCAATTTCATCGCTTGAAAGGCCATCATCATGTTTAGGGAGAAGCATTTTACTTTTAATCGCTAATAATGTAGCTGCCATCACTAAGTACTCACTGGCAACATCAAGTTGCAAACTCTTCATCGTATGTACATATAACATATATTGCTCAGTAATTTGAGCCATAGGGATATCATATATATCGACTTCCAACGAATTAATCAGATGCAAAAGAAGATCTAACGGACCTTCAAAAGCGTCAATCTTCACATTGTATTCCACTTTATCACCAAATTTCTAATTACAGTCATTCCTGATCGCTACTTAATAGTATAGTAGATTGACCTCTATTCTCCAATAGAAAGTTTTTGAATAAAGAGGAGGTACCTGTCGTTTTGGCAAAGATGTTGAATATGCTACACTTTAAATACTCAAACGGTATTTAATTATAAAGGAGGGACTCACATGATTTATCCTAAACCTTACTTAGAATTCTTAATGTATTTCCACGGAAATCGTGATTACTTCGAGTGCCATGAAGTGTTGGAAGAATATTGGAAGTGTGTTGACCCTAAGAACCGTTCTTCCCATTGGGTTGGTTTGATCCAGCTTGCTGTGGGTTTGTATCATTACAGAAGAGGTAATCTTTCAGGAGCAGCCCGGACATTTAAGAAGGCCGTCCAAAATATCGAACTGAATCAGGATGAACTTTCCCGTTTAGGGATCCACCCTGGTAAACTTCAGGAAAAGCTTGTTGAAATCACCCATGGGCTAAGTACCAATCAGCCCTATAGCAGCATCAATATCCCCCTGACGGATGTTTCTCTACAAGAGCAGGTCCAATCCCTGTGTGAGGACAATGGGTACTCATGGTGTTCTCCAAGTGATTTAAAGAATAACGAGCTCATTCATCGACATTCCTTGCGTGACCGTTCAGAAGTGATTTTAGAGCGGAAAAATGCATTACAACGAAAAAAAAGAGGCTGACCACCTGCTGATCCGGTGGCCGTCCTCTTTATTGTTCTTCATCTATCATTTTCTCTTGCTCGATTTCGTCACATTTCTCAAAGAATGAAGCGGTCTCTGAATTCGGCTTCACTTCATGCTCAGAATGCATGTCTCTAAGATGTTTCACCATTGATTTCCCAATTCCTTCGTGCCGATGGGATGGATTAACGGATATATGCTGAATTTCTAAAGTGCTATCTGTCTTGAATACGCCAATTAAACCTACTATGTCCTCTTCTTTCCATAAAAAGAGCTGCCAATTATCTTCAGTTTCGTATTGCTTCATCGTCTGTTGAAGCTTCTTCAAATCCTTTTCATGTGGCATGAAAGATAATAACCCCATTGCGATCTTTTCAAACGCCTTTTTATACCGAATTAACATATTTACCCCTCGTTATGTTTTATGTCTAATCTATCTATTTCCTATTATAGACAAAAACTAGAAATTTAATTGATATGAACGTTTATTCATCTTACTAAATTTACTTTTATTAATCAACTTTAACCAATCAGTTTCCCGCCAGGAACAGCCAGTAAATGACTCCCCATACTATGCCTGATACTAATAAAAACAAGAACAATCCCTTATTGCTGATTTTCATATATGACTCCTTTGTCTACACTATATTCACCTTTATATGTCATTGTTATTGTATAGTAAAATCAATATTTGTTAAAGTATGTAATAAAAAATGCAAAAAAAGTAGTCTTTAAGTACGATATACTTAAAGACTATGTTTCAGAGCTTATTTAAACGTTACATCAAGTGAAACCATATCCTCATATGTCTCTCTTTGAACAGCTAATCTTGCTTCTCCATTTTCGACAAATACGACAGCGGGACGGGGAATACGATTGTAGTTATTCGCCATGGAATATCCATATGCACCAGTACAGAACACAGCAAGAGTGTCACCAGCTTCTGATTGTGGAAGGGGTAAATCCCAAATCAACATATCTCCGGATTCACAACATTTACCAGCGATTGACACGGTTTCTTCAGGGGGGTGATCTGCTTTATTCGCAATCACCGCTTCATATTTTGCCTTGTAGAGAGCCGGTCTTATATTATCACTCATTCCCCCATCAATGGCTAAGTACTTCCGGATGTTGGGCACTTCTTTTCTAGACCCTAATGTATATAGGCTGGTCCCTGCATCTCCAACAAGGGAACGGCCCGGCTCGATCCAAATTTCCGGCATTTCAAGGTTGTACTTTACCACTTCCTGTTTTACAGCCGCAATCATTTCCTTCACATATTGTGCAGGTGGAATCGGGTCATCATCCTTCGTATAGCGAATGCCAAATCCACCGCCTAAGTTAATCACTCTCGGATCGTAATCATATTGAGATTTCCATTGTGCCACCTTCTCAATAATTTTTTTTGCAGCAAGAATGAAGCCTGTCGTCTCAAATATTTGGGAGCCAATATGGCAATGCAGCCCTAACCATTCAATCCCGTCATAGCTCATCGCCATTTTCATTGCATCCCGGGCTTGACCATTCCCCAAATCGAATCCGAATTTGGAATCCTCTTGTCCGGTTAAAATATAATCATGAGTATGGGCTTCTATCCCAGGCGTTACTCTTAACAAAACCTTCGTCACTTTTTCAGCGGATCGTGAGATGTTATTCACAAGTTGCAGCTCGTAGAAATTATCGACGACTATGCAGCCTATGTTGTTTTCAATGGCCATCATCAGTTCTTCTTCAGATTTGTTATTTCCATTAAAATGGATGCGTTCAGGAGGGAATCCTGCCTTCAAGGCAGTGTATAACTCCCCTCCTGAAACCACATCCAGTGATAATCCCTCTTCTTTCATCAATTGAAAGACCGCGATACATGAAAATGCCTTACTGGCATAGGCAACTTCCGCTTTCACTCCCAGGGAATCAAATGTTTCTTTAAAACCTCTTGCCCGTTCCCTAATGAGTGCAGTGTCATAAACATAAAGGGGTGTACCGTATTGTTTGGCCAGTTCTAAGGTACTCACCCCTCCTATCGTTAGGTGACCATTTTTTATTTGTGCTGATCCATGAAGATGCATGAAACGTCTCATTCCCCTCTTTAATGCTCTCCTAATTAAACGTAATTTACCACAGAATGAGAGTTGTTGCAATATTTCTAAGATTTCGCCGGTTGCTTATACTTATTTCTCGGCTGCACAATGCTAGGTCTGATTTTGGCTCCCGGCATAGAGCGGCGAATCAGGATTTGCATGAATGCTATAGGACTGAATGGCATTAACGGCCATAGATATGGAGTGTTTAAAGACTTTATATTTGTAACGAATAAGATAAAAAGTGTGGTACCCACCATCAGTCCCGGAATATGGAAGAAGGCTACTGCAATAAGAAGGAACAGTCTGGCCATCTTGTTCGCGGCACTCAATTCATAGCTTGGTGTAGCGAATGTTCCTATTGATGCAACGGCTACATACAGGATGACTTCCGGTTGAAATAATCCTACATCAATGGCTATTTGTCCAATTAAGACTGCCGCTATCAGACCCATTGCTGTGGATAATGGGGTTGGAGTATGAATGGCTGCCACCCTGAACATTTCAACCCCGAAATCCGCTATGAACAACTGAACAATAACGGGAATATTCGTCTGTTCATTTGGTCCTACGAATTTAATAACCTCAGGTAAGAGGGATGGATCCAACACAAATAGATACCATAGAGGGAGTAAAAATAGCGAGGCTAATATCCCAAGGAATCTAGTCCATCTGACAAATGTCCCGACAGCCGGTGATTGTCTATATTCCTCCGCATGCTGAAGATGATGGAAATATGTCGTTGGTGTAATGATGACACTCGGCGAAGTATCAACAAAAATAAGAACATGCCCTTCTAATAAGTGAGTGGCTGCGACGTCTGCTCTTTCTGTGTATCGAACAAGTGGATAAGGATTATATCCTTGTTTCACAAGGAACTCTTCAACCGTTTTATCCGCCATCGTTAATCCGTCGATCTTAATACTTTTCAATTCTTTCTTGATGACTTCAATTAAGCTGGGGTTTGCCACATCATTTATATAAGCAATGGAAATGTCAGTTTTAGATCGTTCTCCGATACGAAATATTTCAAACCTCAATCGTGGATCCCGAATTCTTCGTCTTGTCAAAGCGGTATTCACAATAATATTCTCTACATACCCATCACGGGAACCACGGACTACCTTTTCCGTATCAGGCTCTGAAGGCTGTCGCCCGGGGTAACTACGAACATCAACAATGATTGCCTCATCATAGCCTTCGACAAAGACTGCTATTAGTCCTGATAGCACTTCGTCAACTGCTTCTTCAATCGTTTTAACCGGCTCAACCGATTGATGAACAAGTCGATTATGTACAATTTCATATAATCGGCTCGTTGCACGCTCATGATCATTGATCTCAACGAGTTCCTCCACGATTTGAATAATGTAGGAAGCATCAGTCAACCCGTTTATATAGTAAATGTGCACTCCTTTTTTCAAAATCATGAGTTTACGTACACCTAAATCAAAACTTTTGTTTAATCCTACATGATTCTTCATGTACTCTTCTATAACTGCTAAATCTTTTGATATTGGTGTTTCTTTCGTTTTCTCAGGCATGATATCCGCTCCTTTCCAAGATGATTTCAACAGCCTTTTTCGTAATGGGCGAACCTTGTGAGTAGTCATCCCTTTTGGCCATTTTGCCAATGTCACCAATTCCGACAATAACGGGAACATCCAGTTCATCAAGGCAATAAACCGTATCACCCGTTAACCTTCCCAAATCCATTTCAGGTACACCGAATTTATCCACCCCATATGGAGTTAATTCACCAAATTTATCAATGCACACATCCACTCTTGTCCATTCGGCCTGCCTGGTTTTACTTGCTACCGCAATGATACCGAGCACGTCTATGCCAGGGTGATTCGCAACATGCTTCAGTGCTCTTTCGCCTGCTCCTTCTCCAATAAATCCACTATCATCAAACATGACAAAGACGGGGTCATTCTTTGCACTTCCGATTAATTTCACAATCTCTGGTCCTGATAATACAGAAGGATTTCCTTTAGAGCTTGAGATACATCGTCCTCCATACTCTTTTGCCACGCACTCGATTGCCCGCTTGGCATATTCATCTCCATCTGTAATCAGGATCACTTTTCTATTTTCGTCCATATGAACCCCTGCCTCTTGCTGTTTATTGATGAACCAAGTAGAGCCAATGAAAAAGTGAGCCGACAATTTTCCCAAATACAATCGCCATTATGAGAATGACGATTTGACCTTCAATCCCAATCCGCTTTGCGAGGATCGGGAACACATTCAATACCTCTGTTAATGCAGCCGCCAACAGCCCGATGAACACTCCGCTCGCTAAACCTATGGGCATAAGAACGAATGGGGAAAAGTGCAGCGTATAATTATTTAAGCTGACAAATCCTCCTGCCAGTGCACCTGTAATGACAGCCAGTTCATAGTGGTGAATCATTTTCATTGTTTTTGTTAACTGAGTTAACCTTGGGATGATTCCTAATACGGTTAGAAAAGCTACAAACCCGGAACCGACGGCAAGTCCTCCAGCAAAACCAATAAATACTGTAATCAATACGTTAATGGTCATCTAATTTTTTCTGACTTTCTTTATTTTCATTCATGATCACATACTGATCTAAATCCTGCTGGTAGTTAAACATTTCAACTTCTAGTGGACTCGGCTCTTCATTAAGTCTCTTTCGAAACACATGGTTGAAAAATAAGATCATCCCAAGGCCTAAACCGAATGAATAGGGAACTTGAAACAGTAATGGATGAGGATCTTCATCCCCAGTTACAAAATGATACAGCCTTTGATGAACCTCCCTCATACTTACATCTTCATGAAAATTCATAATTGCCAAGGCTGCACCGATGAATAATAGTAACCAAACGCCAATGAAGAGCGGAAGAGAGATTTTCTTTTTCTCATAGATCACTTCAATAATACTTTGTGTGGGTCCAATCGTTTGAATATCAAGATCTGAGAAGTTCTTGCATATTTCTCTTATCACTCTCATGACATCGACCACAATGATATTCTTATCAGATGCTGTCACTTGATGAATCGGGATTTGCCTTAATTCTTCCAGAATATTTTCAGGTGCTATGATTTGAGCAAGCTGTCCAAGCTTGACTGTACTCTCTTCCCTTACCTGCACTCGATGACGTAAGCGTATATACAAAATACCTTCCATGCAGTTCACTTCCTGAAAACATGATTTTCCCTTCGTACCAATAGTATGGATTAACGGAAATAATTTATGTAATGGCTGCGTGTGGCATGTTGAGATGAATGGAGGAGGAAGGGAGAAATAGTATAGTTTTTGAAGGTGGAGCTTTTGAAAATGGAAACAATTTCAAAGGGAGAATGTGGGGTCAATAGAAAGCCAACTTTTGTATTGAATAAGAAAATAAAAATAACCTTGTCGTTTCAACATGATTCTTTGAAACAACAAGGTTATTTTGCCTAAGATTCTGTATGCATATGATCTTTCATTGTTTGTAATATCTTCTTCTCCAGTCTCGATACCTGGACCTGGGATATACCCAGTCGATCTGCCACTTCCGATTGGGTTTGGTCTTTGTAATATCTTAAATACACAATCAGCCGTTCCCGATCATCCAGTTCCCTAATGGCTTCTTTTAAGGCAATTTTGTCAAACCATTTATTATCGCTATTATCTGCAATCTGATCCAAAAGGGTAATGGGATCTCCATCATTTTCATAAACGGTTTCATGAATGGAAGAAGGGGCTCTGCTTGCTTCCTGAGCCATAATGACCTCTTCAACCGAATACTCCAGATGTTCGGCAAGCTCACTCACCGTCGGAACCCTCCCGAATTTCTTGGAAAGTTCATCCTTGGCTTTACGAATCTTGTTTCCCATTTCCTTCAGTGAACGACTTACCTTTACAGTTCCGTCATCCCGGATGAACCGCTGGATTTCACCAATTATCATCGGAACGGCATATGTTGAAAACTTGACGTCGTAGCTTAAATCAAACTTATCGACTGATTTCAGCAACCCGATACTGCCTATCTGAAAGAGATCATCAGGCTCATATCCCCGATTGAGGAAGCGCTGGACGACGGACCATACTAAACGCATGTTCTTCTGGACGATCAAGTCCCGGGCACTTTGGTCACCGTCCTGGCTCTGCTTTATGAGCTCTTTCACCTCATGATCCTTCAGAAAGGTCTGTTCCTTTTCTTTCTTAACTTCGACATCCATGGGCACGACTCCTTAATTGCATAGCGCTTTACTATTGGTCAAGTGCTTCTTTAGTCTTACCGTGGTGCCTGTACCTGGGTGTGATGACACTTCTATTTCATCCATGAAATTTTCCATGATGGTAAAGCCCATTCCAGAACGCTCAAGCTCAGGTTTGGACGTGAACAACGGTTGACGGGCTTCCTCTACATCACCAATCCCGACTCCTTCATCGCGGATGGTCATATCGATGTACCCATTTTCTTCCATAATGACAGAAATATAGACGGTACCATTCGGTCTGTTGTCATATCCGTGAATGATGGCATTTGTAACAGCTTCAGATACGACTGTCTTGATTTCAGTCAACTCATCCATCGTCGGATCCAGCTGTGCAATAAATGAAGCAACGGTAACTCTGGCAAAGGACTCATTTTGGCTTAAAGAACTGAATTGAATGTTCATTTCATTTCTCATGTCAGGCGACCCCCAATCTTTGTAATGCGTTTTCTTCAGACGGCTCAAGACGTATAATCTTAAACAATCCGGACATTTCAAATAATCGGTTTACAGAAGGGGAGATCGCACACACGACCATTTCTCCATGCTTTTGTTTAATCTGCTTGTATCGACCCAAAATCACACCTAATCCTGAACTATCCATAAAGCTCAGTTCCTCTAAATTCAAAATGATATGCTTCACATTCTCACTTTCAATCAGATTCGAAGCTTTTTCCCTAAGCTCATCGGCAGTATGATGATCCAGCTCACCACTTAAACGAATACACAAAACATCTTTTTTGACTTCTAAGTTAATAGCAAGACTCACTATCAGAAAGCCTCCTTCTCTGTCGTATAGTGAGTCATTTCGCTATTCTTTTAGTGAATTCCTTCTCCATGACAAAACTAGAAGGAATTCGTCATAATTAGAGGTTATTTTTATCCTAAATCGTAAAGACGCTTTTACTTTCCAACTTTCGTGAATAGGCCAAAGGATTTTTTGTACAGCTCCCACCAGCTTGCATCATTTACATTCTTCTTTGCGACGAGAGTGCTTTCCAACACTTTTTCTCCTTTGTTCATGATGACAAGGGTCCCGACTTTATCTCCTTTTTTGATAGGAGCCTTCAGGTCTTTAGAGAGTGTTATCTTCTGTTCTACTTTATCCAGTTTTTCACCTTTTTGCGTTAACAGGGAGATGGGCTCTTCCGTCACTGCAGCCACTCTGTTTTGTTTCCCTTTAGATACTTTCACCTGTGCCAGGGAGTCTCCTTTTTTAAAGAGAGGTTTGGTTGAATACTGATTGAAGGCATAATCCAGCATTTTACTCACCTCGTTGTTTCTCTCTTTAGGAGTCGGTGCTCCGAACACGACAGCAATGACTCTCATATTATCTTTCTTCGCCGTTGCCGTTAAGCAGTATTTCGCTTCATTGGTGAATCCGGTTTTCAGTCCATCCACGCCGTCATAAAAACGAACCAATTTATTCGTATTCACCAACCAGAATTTTTTATCCGTATCTTCACGTAAGTACGATTCATAGCTGCCTGTGAACTTGGTGATTCCTTCATATTTTAGAAGTTCCTTGGCCATCATGGACATGTCATGGGCCGAACTATAATGATCTTTGGACGGTAAGCCTGTCGGGTTTTTGAACCGAGTGTCTTTTAACCCAAGCTCTTCTACCTTTTTGTTCATTTTTTCAACAAAGGCTTCTTCACTTCCTGATATATGTTCCGCCATGGCTACTGATGCATCATTGGCTGAACCAATCGCAATCCCCTTAAGCATTTCTTCAACCGTCATGCTTTCACCGGGCTCCAGGAAGATTTGTGATCCACCCATCGATGCGGCATATTCACTCGCCCGAACACTGTCTTCCCACTTTATTTGACCTTTATCAAGGGCTTCCATGATCAACATCATTGTCATAATCTTAGTCATGGATGCTGGCGCCAGCTTTTCATGGCTATTCTTCTCATATAATACCGTTCCAGTATCCCGCTCAATCAAAACAGCTGATTTCGCTACCTCAGCTAATTCCGACTTCTTCTCCTGGGCAAACCCCATTGAAGGAAACAAAAAAGCTGCTAAAACAAATGTAACCACTATATACGCAAAACGTTTCATCCAACTGTCCTCCAATCAAATCTCGTTTTAAATCAATACTCATAGACCCATTTTTTCCAACTGCATCATTTTTATACAAACATTGGTAAAAAAGTGAGGTTAGACCATGAATGATAGATGGTAAGTGATGAAAATGGTTGAAAGATGGTTAAATACACAGGGGGATCCTTCAAAAAAGGGATGAAACGAGGTGTTTTTCATCAAGGTCATTGAGATGCAGCATTTTTGTCGGGTGAAATCAGCTCTTTTGAGTTTGAGAGACTGCTATTGAAAGTTGATTGCGTCATTTACACGAGTAATTGCGTCAAAATTCAATTAATTGCGTCTGTTTGAGAAGTAATTGCGTCAATTTGGACGTTAATTGCGTCTTCCACACCTGGAATTGCTGATTTTACCATAATTTAGTAAATTTTATACTCATAAAAAATAGCCTCTGCCAAAGAGAAATAATCCTCTTGGCAAAGGCCACGCTCAAAATTAATAATCAACCTGTGATTTCAGTATGAATCAACGTAGGTGCTTTCACTTGTTGGGATGTTACTTTAATGCTTTCGTATAATTTCTCTTTTACATTGTCGATATTCTCATCATTACTATAGATCGTCACAAGAGAATCTCCCGTTTTGACAGAATCACCGATCTTCTTACGCAACTCAAGACCAACCGCTAAATCGATCACGGAATCTTTTGTTGCACGACCTGCTCCTAACCACATAGCCGCCGTTCCTACTGCATCAGCCACAATTTCTGATACATAACCATCTTCTTTCGCTTCAAGCTCAACCTTATATTGCGCCTGTGGAAGTTTTGATGGTTCATCCACAACGGATGGGTCTCCACCTTGTGATTCCAGGAATACTTTGAAATTCTCAAGAGCTGATCCATCTTCAATCGCTTTCTGTAATAGCTCTCTCGCTTCTTCCAAAGTTGATGCTTTTTCAGCAAGATAAACCATATGACTTCCCAGAGTTAAGCATAATTCTGTTAAGTCTTCTGGGCCTTCACCTTTTAATGTATCGATCGCTTCTTTCACTTCAAGGGCATTTCCGATCGCGAAGCCCAGTGGCTGACTCATATCCGAAATGACCGCCATTGTTTTTCTGCCGACGTTGTTTCCGATATTCACCATTGCTTTGGCAAGGTCTTTTGAATCGTCCAGTGTTTTCATGAAAGCTCCGGCACCCGTTTTCACATCAAGTACGATAGCATCCGCACCAGCAGCTATTTTCTTACTCATGATGGAACTTGCGATCAGAGGAATGCTATTGACCGTTGCCGTCACATCACGTAATGAATAAAGCTTTTTATCAGCCGGTGTTAAATTACCACTTTGTCCGATAACGGCTAACTTATTTTTGTTCACCAATCGGATGAATTCATCGTTTTCAATTTCCACATGGAAACCTTCGACGGACTCAAGCTTATCGATGGTTCCTCCAGTGTGTCCAAGTCCTCGTCCACTCATCTTCGCTACAGGTACTCCAACGGAAGCAACCAGTGGTCCGAGAACCAGGGTCGTTGTATCACCCACACCGCCTGTAGAGTGCTTGTCTACTTTAATTCCTTCAATGGCAGACAAATCGATTTGATCTCCTGATTCGACCATTGCCATCGTCAGGTCCGCTCTTTCTCTGTCGCTCATGTCTTTGAAGAAGATGGCCATTGTCAGGGCACTTACCTGATAATCAGGGATGCTTCCATCTGTATAACCTTCAACGATAAATTTTATTTCTTCTGTAGAGAGTTCCCCGCCTTCACGCTTCTTCTCTATTAAGTCAACCATTCTCATTGTATTCACCCGCTCTTCTAGTATTGTCAAAGGGAAGTCCCTTTAGTTTTCGATTTGAATTGTACAACTATTGGATTGATTTTACGATTTCTTTTACATATGCCAGGAAGTTTGCACGAACCATTTCGGTTGTTTCAATCACTTCATCATGGGAAAGAGGTTGGTCAAGGATACCTGCCGCCATATTTGAAATGCATGAGATTCCAAGCACTTTCATTCCTCCGTGGCGGGCTACGATTACTTCAGGTACAGTCGACATTCCTACTGCATCTCCTCCAAGTGTACGGGCAAGACGAACTTCAGCTGGCGTTTCGTATACAGGACCTGTATTCCCCACATATACACCTTCTTGCACTTCAATTGAAAGCTTCCCTGCGATTTCTTTCGCTTTTTGACGCAGTTCTTTACAATATGCTTCTGACATATCCGGGAATCTAGGTCCTAAGCGGGAATCGTTTGACCCAATTAGTGGATTGCCCCCCATATTATTAATATGATCCGTGATCAGCATCAAGTCTCCAGCCTTAAAGCTCTCATTCACTCCACCGGCTGCATTTGTGACGATTAAGACTTCGACGCCAAGTTCTTTCATAACACGGACGGGGAATGTGACTTTATCGAATCCGTACCCTTCGTAGTAATGAAAGCGCCCTTGCATGGCTACGACTTCCTGACCCGCCAATTGACCGAACACAAGCTGGCCTGCGTGTCCTGCCACTGTCGAAACAGGAAAGTCAGGGATTTCTTTATAAGGTATTTTCACTGAATTTTGGATTTCATCAGCTAACACACCCAACCCTGAACCAAGGATGAGTCCGATCTTCGGTTGGCCTGTGTATTGATTTTTCAAATGGTTTGCTGCATTTTGGATGTTTTCGAAATTCATATTCATTACTCCTTTTATTATCATTCAACGTAAAGAGGAGGAAATGGGCCGATGTTCCGCACCTTCATCCCTCTCCCTTTCTATATTTTTCCCAGGAAAACCTATTTCAATTGTGATAAGAAGCTTCGACCAAACTTCGGCATGGTCACATTAAAGTTGTCTGCCACGGTAGCGCCGATATCAGCGAATGTTTCAGAGATAGGCAGCTCTTTCCCACCGTCAGAACGTTTTGAATAAACGAGAAGTGGAACGTATTCTCTTGTATGGTCTGTTCCTGGAGCGGTCGGATCGTTCCCGTGATCGGCTGTAATGATAAGAAGATCATCTTCCGTCATTTTCTCTAACACTTCAGGAAGCCGTGCATCAAATTCTTCTAACGCCTTTCCGTATCCTTCTGGATCGCGACGATGTCCGAATAATGCATCGAAATCGACAAGATTCAGGAAGCTTAAGCCGGTGAAGTCTTGATCGAATGATTCAATGAGTCCGTCCATTCCGTGCATATTATGCTTTGTACGGATCGATTCAGTCACTCCTTCGCCATTAAAAATATCTGAAATTTTACCAATGGCGATCACGTCAAACCCGGAATCCTTCAGTTCATTCATGACGGTACGGTTAAAAGGTTTTAACGCATAGTCGTGACGATTGGATGTGCGTTTGAACTCGCCTGGTTCGCCAACGAATGGACGAGCAATCACACGACCAACAAGATATTCCTCTTCTTTCGTGATTTCACGGGCGATTTCACAAATTTTATACTGCTCTTCAATTGGAATGATGTCTTCATGAGCGGCAATTTGAAGGACAGGATCTGCAGAAGTATAGACAATAAGAGCTCCTGTTTCCATATGCTCTTTTCCTAACTCTTCAATGATCTCAGTTCCGCTTGCAGGCTTATTTCCAATGATCTTTCTTCCTGTCTCGGCTTCAAGTTTTTGAATTAATTTTTCAGGGAAACCGTCTGGATACGTTTTGAACGGTTTATCAATATTAAGACCCATTATTTCCCAATGTCCAGTCATCGTGTCTTTCCCGACAGACGCTTCCTGCATTTTCGTGAAGTATGCTAACGGCTTGTCAGCTTTTTCAATTCCCTTCACTTCTTTAATATTCGAAAGTCCCAGTTTCCCCATATTGGGCATGTTCAGTCCATTCATATGTTCAGCAATGTGCCCAATCGTATCCGATCCAATATCATTGAATAGGTCGGCATCCGGCGCCTCACCTATGCCCACTGAGTCCATGACGATCAGATGAACTCTTTTGTATGTATAGTTACTCATTCAAATAAACCTCCTATATGTACTTCCTTATTTAAAAAAGCGGTTACATTTTT
The DNA here is from genome assembly GCF_003315075.1 of Rossellomorea aquimaris. GTDB lineage: Bacteria > Bacillota > Bacilli > Bacillales > Bacillaceae_B > Rossellomorea > Rossellomorea aquimaris_C. The sequence continues at coordinate 63,745 of NZ_QNRJ01000001.1, read as the reverse complement.
TAATCTTTAATCGTATCTTACCCTTAACTGCATTATAGCAATCGACAGGATTTAACGTCAGAAGTCTGACATCTACATTCTACTTTTTCCTTTCCAAAAAAACAAGAGAGATCCCTTAAAGAATACTATTTTCTTTAAGACATCTCTCTTCAACTTTTAAGCCCGCGGATGAAATTGTGAGTATACATCCTTTAAGCGTGTTTTCGTTACATGTGTATAGATTTGTGTGGTGGAAATATCTGCATGACCGAGCATTTCCTGTACTGCCCGGAGGTCTGCCCCATTTTCCAATAAATGGGTTGCGAATGAGTGCCTGAGTGTATGAGGAGTCAGATCCTTTTCAATATTGGCTTTTTTTGCAAGAGCTTTTAAGTTCTTCCAGAAACCTTGTCTTGTCAGGCCTTTACCATGATGATTTAAAAACAGGTGATCATCCCGATGCTTCTTGCTTCTTAATTTCAACCGGGCATCCCCTAAGTATTTCTCCAAAACATTCATTGCCGTTTGTCCGATGGGGATAATCCGTTCTTTATTCCCTTTTCCTATACATCGGACAAATCCCATGGTCAAGTGGACATCATCCAGCTTTAGTTGAATGAGTTCACTTACCCTGATACCTGTCGCATAAAGGATTTCAAGCATCGCTTTATCTCTCATCCCCAGTGGTGTAGATTCCTCAGGGGCTTCGAGTAAAGCTTCCACTTCGGCTATGCTTAAAATCTTCGGAAGCGTCCGCTCTGTTTTCGGTGTCTCGATATGCACAGTTGGATCTTGTTCCGTCGCTTTCTCTCTTAACAAAAATTGATGGAAGGATCGGATTGATGCAACATGACGTGCAACTGTCTTTGAAGATTTCCCCTGACTCTTTAAGTGGCCGAGAAATTGGACTATGTTCATTCTCGAAACGGCGTTCAGTTCCGATATTTCTTCCACCTTCGCTAAGTATAGTGCATAATTCTTTAAGTCACGCTGGTACGACTCTATCGTATTTTTGGCCAGTCCTTTTTCTACTATTAAAAAGTGCATGAAATCTTGAATATGGTCTTCCACACTGCATTACTCCCCGTTCATATAAAAAAATAATAGCCGATCATACCAATGGCTTTCTTCATCCGTCACAGAAGAATACACCTTGACTGCTGCGCCCTCGGGTTCATCATATCTGTGATAGCCTTCGTATTCTTCACTGATCCACATAATACCATAGTAAAACAAAATCGTTGATCCAGTAAATAAAATAAACACTTTAATGGTCTGCCATACCATTTGAATTCCTTTTATCATCTTGTCGTCCTCCATATTCATCGGTACTAACGTCTATTAATACAAGCTATGACGTTTTTAATCTGTTTTATACCTTATGGAGTTAAAACGGTGAAAATTTCTGGCCATGTATATAAAAAAGCCTTAAAGAGTATGTATGGGATGTTTCAAATGAGAAACAACGACAGGAATCTTTAAGGCTTTTCGGCATCATCTTATTCTTCTGGATCCTCTTCTTTATCCTGGCATCTGGAACAAATACCATGAAAGGTAAGGCGGTGATCTTTTATTTTAAATTTCCAATCACGTTCAACAATCGCTTCCACGTCTTCTAAGAGATCTTCTTGTATTTCATCGACCGCTCCACATTCAATGCATACTAAATGATGATGAAAGTGAGCTGCCCCTTCTTGCCTGAGATCATAACGCGATACACCATCGCCAAAATTGATTTTATCCACAATTTTCAGTTCAGATAGCAATTCCAACGTACGATATACGGTTGCCAGTCCAATTTCCGGAGATTTTTCCTTAACGAGGAGGTATACATCTTCGGCGCTGAGGTGATCTTCTTCATGTTCCAATAACACGCGTACCGTTGCTTCGCGCTGCGGCGTAAGCTTGTAGCTGGCAGAATGAAGTTGCTTTTTGATTCTTTCAATACGGCTTTCCATAGTCCTCTCCTCCCTCGTCAATGTCCTTACTATTATATCAAAAAGGGAGGAATAAGCAAAATAAAATTATTATAATTAAACAAATAAAACGATTCTTATATAAGAATCGTTTTATTTTATTTTCGAAATAACCGCTTCCATTAAGTTAGGAGAAAGATACGCTTCAATGCTTGCTGCAATCGTGACAATCCCTATCGCCACCACCAAGAAAATCACGTATCTGGATAAGAACGGAATCATTTGAAATTGCATGGATGATGTCTGCCTCATGAAGATCTTTCGAATCAGCGTAAGGGAGAAACTGGCGCTGATCGCTCCGATGAAAATAAACGCCGGAATAATAATGATATTTTGCGGTAAGACGCTGACAAAGGATAATAAAAACCCGCTCCATCCCATTTGATTCACAAGGAAACCTACTGAAAATCCAACCACTACACCCTTCATAAATAATAGAACGAAGATGAGGGGGAGTCCAATAATCGAGATTCCCAGTAACCACATCAGTCCGAGATACTTTACATTATGAAGGAAGCTCTGACGGAATAGCTCTTCTGCTGACGTCATACTGCCATCTTCCATTTCGCTGAAGAACTTACTTAAATAGAAATAAAGGTCTTCTTTTTGGGCAAATGACAAGGAATTGACCACGATTGCCCCAAAAATGATCCCCATTAGAAACAGCGTAATGATAAATAAATAGATTGAGGAATGTGCTTGTACATGTTGAACGAGTGGATTTGAATTTGATATTTTTTTGCGCATCACAGTGCTCCTCCTAGATATCGATTACTAATCTATATGTAGGGAGGGACACGTTTATTCTTCTCTCTTCTATTCTATTGAACTTCCATGGGGATAACCGTATAATCATAGAAACCTTATGGTGGAAGTGGAGGAGCATATTATGAGAATTCCAAGTTTAATCGAGTTTCCCGATAGGATTGAAACGCCCCGCCTTTATATTAGACCGTGCCTGCCCGGAGACGGATCAGACGTCTTTGATGCCATCTCAGAATCAAGAAATGAATTAAAACCCTGGCTTCCCTTCGCCCGTAAAGAACAATCCCTGGAAGAAGTGGAGGCGGGAGTACGGGATTCCTATGCAGAATTCATAAAGAAGACCGACATTCGACTACATATTTATCTGAAAGAAACAGATGAATTTATTGGATCTACAGGACTGCACCGCATCGATTGGCATGTGCCAAAAGTGGAGATCGGATATTGGCTTCATACGAAGCACACGAAAAAAGGGTATATCGTTGAAGCGGTAAACGCGTTGACACATTTCGCCTTAAATGACCTCTCCTGCCAGCGGGTGGAAATTCGCTGTGATGAGAGAAATGCAGGTTCCAAAAGAGTACCTGAAAAACTGGGATTTACGCTTGAAGGCATCATTCGTCATGATCATCTTGATGAAAATGGGAAAGATGCACGTAATACGTGTGTTTATTCGCTTATTCCAGGGGACCTCAATTAAGATTTGATTACCGCATGAAAACAGGACAGCCTTTTTTGGCTGTCCTGTTCTCTCTTATTTTGTAAGCTTCTGCAGTTGCAGATATTGAACGGCATAAGCCGTTTTTGCATCGTAAATCCGCTGTTCCTTTATAAGCTGCACCGCTTCCTCGACTGTTACTTCAATCAACTCTACAAATTCATCTTCATCCGTTTCTTTCGATTCCTGAATGGGATAAAGGTCGTGAGCGATATACAAGTGAACCAGCTCATCTGCAAATCCGGGAGACGTGTAAAACGAAATCAAATGCTCCAGGTTCCCACAACCGTAGCCCGTTTCTTCTTCCAATTCACGAAGGGCTGTTTTACCGGGCTCTTCCCCCGGCTCTAGCTTCCCTGCAGGAATTTCGATGATGGATTTCTCCAACGCTTTGCGATATTGCTCTACCATGACAAGTTTCCCCTCTGGTGTTAATGCAATAACGGCAACAGCCCCAGGATGCTTAATCAGTTCCCTCTTGGAAGTCTTTCCATTGGGAAGCTCTACTTCATCCACCTGAAGATCAATGATTTTCCCTTGATAGATGGTTTCTGTTTTAATCGTCTTTTCTTCAAATTTTTTCATCCGCTCAACTCTCCTTGTTCTGTCATTGACCTTGTCCTCATACATTTTACCATATCCTATTCGAGGATCGAGGTGAAACCCCTTGAAGGTGATTGCTGAAAAAGACCGGATCATCCTGGTAGGTAAAGCATGGGAAATCAGGGAGAAGCTGAAGCAATATAATCAAACCTATTCCACGGTGAAGGAATGGATCGAAGCCAATCGTTGAAACCAGCCGTATCTTTTGTTTAATCGTCCCGACTTTCGTTAATATAATAGAGAGTGCTAATGTCGAAAGGACGGATACAATGGAAAAAAGACAAATAGGAAACTCCGATTTATTTGTATCAAAGATGGGACTCGGTTGTATGTCACTTGGAACCGAAGAGAAAGCTGCCAAGGAAATTGTGCAACATGCTTTAGAGAATGGGATCAATTATCTTGATACCGCTGATTTATATGATTTTGGTCAAAATGAAGAAATTGTGGGTAACGCCATCCGCGAGGTCCGAGATGACATCATTCTTGCCACAAAGGTAGGAAATCGCTGGGATGACGTGGAAGATGGCTGGCGCTGGGATCCTTCCAAATCCTATATCAAGTCTGCCGTCAAGGATAGCTTAGCCCGCCTGAAAGTGGACTATATCGATCTTTATCAGCTTCATGGCGGGACGATTGAAGATCATTTTGAAGAAACGATCGAGGCTTTTGAAGAATTAAAGAGTGAAGGTTTGATCCGCCATTATGGAATCTCCTCCATTCGGCCGAATGTCATTAAGCGATTCCTGAAGAGTTCTTCCTTAGAGAGCGTGATGATGCAGTACAGCTTACTGGATCGCCGCCCGGAAGAATGGATGGACCTATTGGATGAGAATAAGGTGAGTATCGTGGCCCGGGGGCCATTGGCAAAAGGACTTCTTTCTGAGAAAATGCTCTCCAAAGCTTCTGCGAAAATGAAAGAGAGTGGGTATCTGGACTATTCTTATCAAGAGCTTCAAGAAACGATCGAGTCCATTCATAGTAAAATGGGAGACCAACGCAAAATGAATGAGCTTGCCCTCCAATATATTCTTTCACACCAATCGGTTGCAGCAGTGGTTCCTGGAGCCAGTTCTGTTCAGCAGCTTCAAGAGAATATTGATGCTGCCAATGCGAATCCAATATCTACTGAGGAGTTGGATGTGCTTAAACACTTAACTAAATTATCACGGTATGAGCAACATAGGGATTGAGTGAACAAAAAATAAGCGGGTCAGGGTTCTTAATTCCCTTCCCGCTTATTTTTTTTCATACCAATTGAACGCTTTTCTGTTTCGAATTTTTCTTTCCATTCTGCTTGATGTGGTACTACTTTTACATCCCTCATCAATCCTTGTAACTCTTCCAATCCATACTGCTTTCATTCAGCAGCTCTTCAAAGCTCTTATTCTTCTCCCGCTGCTTCTTCTCTTCTATTTTTCTAAGACGCTCTTCTTCCTTTTTCACAGACTCTACTTTTTCAAGCTCTTTCTTCTTCTGCTTTAATTGTTCGAATAGATCCTGGTTGATGGAATTCTTTAACGTCATTTCTGCTTCCTGTTTCTTTTTCTTAGACATGCGCTGACTCCCCCTATCTGTCATAGTTATAAATCTTTTTTTAGTTTTAGTCAAAAATCAGGCTCAAAAAAAGCCGGTCAAAAGAGGAACATGCCCCTTATAACCGACTCTCTCCATCAATAGGCTTCCAATTTCACATCTTCTCCTACAATCAATGTCGCATCCGTTGATGATTGGATATCTTCCACGGAGAAGCCATTCGCCACTTCACGAAGCAATAAGCCTTCTTCCGTCACATCCATCACGGCACGATCGGTGATGATCCGGTGGACGACGCCTTTTCCTGTTAAAGGCAAGGTGCATTCTTTCAGGATCTTGCTCTCACCGGCTTTATTCACGTGCTCCATGATGACGATGATGCGCTGGGCGCCATGGACGAGATCCATTGCTCCACCCATCCCTTTGATCATTTTCCCAGGTATCATCCAGTTGGCAAGATCACCATTTTCGGCTACTTCCATTCCACCCAGGATGGCAATATTGATATGGCCTCCACGAATCATCCCGAATGATTCCGAGCTATGAAAGTAAGAGGAGCCTGGAATTGCCGTAACGGTTTCTTTCCCGGCGTTGATGAGATCTGCATCGACTTCTTCTTCCTCAGGATATGGGCCGATTCCAAGTAATCCATTTTCAGATTGAAGGACAACCTGTTTGTTTTCTGTTATATAATTGGCTACCAGTGTAGGCATCCCGATTCCTAAATTGACATAGAAACCATCTTCTATTTCCTTTTCCGCTCTTCTTGCTATTCTTTCACGCATTTTGGCACGATCCATCCCGTTCCACTCTCCCTTCTATGCTTGCTTCACTGTTCTTCTTTCAATGCGTTTTTCCTGGTCTGCTTGAATCAGTCGCTGCACGTAGATGCTCGGGGTATGCACTTCATTCGGATTGATCTCTCCGATTTCAACAAGCTCTTCTACTTCGGCAATCGTCACTTTTCCTGCAGCCGCGATCATCGGGTTAAAGTTTTGAGCCGTTTTGTTGTAGATCAGATTCCCCATCTTATCGGCCTTCCACGCTCGAACAAGGGAAAAGTCTGCCGTATAGGCCTCTTCCAGCAAGTATTCTTTTCCATTAAATGTGCGTGTTTCTTTTCCTTCGGCTACCGGTGTCCCGACTCCTGCCGGCGTATAGAAGGCAGGAATCCCTGCTCCCCCGGCACGGATCTTCTCTGCAAGCGTACCTTGAGGAACCAATTCCACTTCCAGTTCCCCAGATAATACCTGTCTTTCAAATTCTTTGTTTTCCCCGACATAGGAGCCTATCATTTTATCAATCTGCTTATTTTTCAATAATAAACCTAAGCCCCAGTCGTCTACCCCACAGTTATTGGAGATGACGGTCAGGTTTTTCACACCTTTTTCTACAAGGGCAAGAATGAGTTTTTCAGGAATCCCGCACAGGCCGAATCCTCCAACCATTAAAGTGGCGCCATCGTGGATGTCTGCCACCGCTTCGTCATATGAAGTGTATACTTCTTTCATTGTATTCCCTCCTTGAATCTGGATCTTTCCATTCCTTACTTATGAAGTTCAACGACTGTCGCTACTCCCTGGCCGCCACCGATACAAAGGGTAGCCAATCCGTTTTGAACGCCTCTTTTCTTCATTTCATGAATCAGGGTCACCAGGATCCGTGTTCCGCTGGCTCCAATCGGGTGACCTAATGCAATGGCTCCGCCGTTTACGTTAAGAGTATCCTTTTTGAATTGAAGTTCTTTATCCACCGCTAATGATTGGGCAGCAAATGCTTCATTGGCTTCAATTAATTCCATATCTTCAATCGTCAGCTTTGTTTTTTCCAATACTTTTTTAACGGCAGCAACAGGGCCGATCCCCATAACGCTTGGATCAACACCGGCATTGGCGTTCCCTTTAATCGTGACTAGAGGTGTGATGCCCAGTTCGTCGGCTTTCTTCTTCGACATGACGACAACGGCAGCGGCTCCATCATTGATGCCCGATGCGTTTCCAGCTGTTACAGTGCCTTCCTTTTTGAAGGCTGCGCGAAGGCCGGAAAGTTTCTCGGCAGTCGACCCTTTACGGGGAAATTCATCCTGGTTGAATACAACAGGCTCCCCTTTTCGCACGGGGATATGTACCGGGACGATTTCATCTTCAAATCGGCCGGATTCAATCGCAGCAGCTGCCTTTTGCTGGCTCCAGGCCGCAAATTCGTCCTGTTCTTCACGTGTAAGTGAATAGCGGTCGCAAAGATTTTCTGCCGTTACGCCCATATGATAATCATTAAAGGCACACCATAAGCCGTCGGAAATCATGCTGTCGACTACTTTCTGGTCTCCCATTTTGTATCCTTCTCTTGCTCCTTTTAGTAAATATGGAGCCTGACTCATATTTTCCATTCCACCTGCAACGATGATATCCGCATCCCCAGCAAGGATGGCCTGCGTTGCCAGATGGACCGTTTTTAATCCTGATCCACACACTTTGTTAATGGTCATGGCAGGCACATGCTCAGGGAGTCCCGCTTTGATGGATGCTTGGCGAGCCGGATTTTGACCTAATCCTGCCTGCAGTACATTCCCCATGATCACTTCATCTACATCACTTGCATTTAAACCAGCCTTCTCCAGGGCATCTTTAATGACAATCGCTCCAAGTTCCGGAGCTGAAATGCCTTTTAATGATCCGTTAAAGCTTCCGATGGCTGTGCGCACTGCGCTCACAATGACGACTTCATTCGACATCTTTCTTCCTCCCTTTCTCTTCTGACTGATTGGTTTGCCTATGACTAACCTTTAAAAACAGTTCCACTTTAACTCATTCTATGTAAGCGGTTAAATTCCTCTAAATTCGTCAAAAAATTTTTATATTGATTTATATGTCGAAATTTTCTTAAAATGAAAGAGGGAGGGAAATTATGAATTTACCTAAAAAAGCAACGATTATTGAAGTAGGTCCGAGAGACGGATTACAAAATGAGAAGAACTTTGTTCAGACTGATGTAAAAAAAGAGTTTATCCTTCGACTGAAGCAATCGGGGATCAGGGAAATGGAGCTGACTTCGTTTGTATCTCCCAAATGGGTACCCCAGATGAAGGATGCGAGTGATATTGTTGACTCCTGCATGACGATTGATTCAAGAGATATCGTTCTCGCCCCCAATAAAAGGGGAATCGAGCGGTTATATGATACGGGCTGTCGATCAGTGGCCGTATTTGTAGGGGTAAGCAATACGTTTAATCAGAAAAACATTAATAAAACGACAGATGAAGCTCTTGAAGGCTTGGCCCCTCTGATTTCAGAGTTAAAAGAGCGGGGTTACTTCGTGAGAGCTTGTATCTCCACCGCTTTCTACTGCCCATATGAAGGGAAGGTCTTACCAGAGGATACCCTTTCTCTTTGTCGGGAATTTGTTTCATTGGGCGTGGATGAATTGAGCGTCGCCGATACGATAGGAAGAGCTAATCCATCTGAAGCCTATCATCTCTTTGCGTTACTGAAACAGGAATTGCCCCACACATTACTGACAGCGCATTTCCATGACACCCGTAAGATGGCACTTGCTAATATCCTTGCGTCGCTTCAAGCGGGAGTTGACCGCTTTGACACTTCTGCCGGTGGACTTGGAGGCTGTCCTTTCGCCCCTGGTGCAACAGGGAATGTAGCGACTGAAGATGTCGTGTATATGTTAGAAGAAATGGGAATCTCCACAGGAATTGATTTAGGGAAGCTGGCTCATGCCATCGAGCTGGTGAAGCCCCATGTCAGCCGCCCCATTGAAAGCGGTTACTACCGTCTGTATGAATTGAATCAATCATGAATACCTTCCTTCTCCTTCGAGCATTCTAAAGTAGATAATACTTGAAGGAGATGAGTTCATGAGTCAAAAACGCGATAAAGGCTTCAGCCAAAAGGGCAAACCTAACTCAGACACGGTTTCTAACCCGATGGCTAAGGAAGAACTTGAAAAAGCCATTCATCCTACTAAAGGTCAAAATGCTAAATCATAAGTACCCATTCATGAAAGTGTCTCTTCTTAAGGGACACTTTTTCTTTGTATTCCCCTATTCAAAAATTCCTCTTTTTTCCTCCTTTTGCTACAATATGAGTAAGAATGATATTGCTTTGAGGTGATGAAGATGAGAAAAAAACTTGCCATCCTTGGCGGTACCCTTTCGTCCATAGGTCTGCTTGGGATTTATATTACGAATCGTTTTATGTATTTACCGAAAAAAGGGGATGACTTTATCCGGTCTCGTGAAACAGAATCGACCAGGCTGATAGAAGAGGATTATGACTCACTTCCTAAAGAAGAGGTGCTGATCCCTTCCCAATACGGATATGGCATTAAAGCGATTTTCGTGAAGCCTCACCCCCACAAAAAATTCATGATCTTTTCCCACGGTGTGACAGAAAACAAATGGAATTCGATCAAGTATATGAACCTTTTCATCAAACAGGGTTTCAATGCCGTGATTTATGACCACAGGCGTCATGGGGAGTCCGGCGGGAAGACGACAAGTTACGGATATTTTGAAAAGTATGATTTAAAGGCTGTTGTGGATGAGTTGATCCATCGGGAAGGCGAGGATGTTTTCTTCGGAATTCACGGGGAGTCCATGGGTGCAGCTACTCTGCTTTTATATGCAGGCAGTTTGGAAGATCGGGCAGATTTTTATATTGCCGATTGCCCTTTTTCCGACTTTGGTGAACAGCTCGCCTATCGTATGAGTGTAGAAGTGAAAATGCCGGCAAAATTTCTCCTTCCCCTCGTAGGCGGCACACTAAAACTGCGACAAGGGTACACATTAAAGGATTTATCACCTATATCGGTTGTTCAAAACATCCGAAAACCCGTGTTATTTATCCACAGCACAAATGATGACTTTATCCTGCCTCAAATGACGAAGGATTTATTTGAAAAAAAACAGGGACCCAAAGAGCTGTTTCTCGATTTCCGGGGCACTCATGCTCAATCGTATAATGACAACCCTGAGGAATATGAACACGTGATTCAACGGTTTCTTCATCAATTTGTATTAAATGAAAGGGATGATGTCTCTTGATTCCAACTGATTTCAGGTCAAAAATGCAAACCATGTACGGCAAATCGGGTGAAGAATGGATTTCAACCGTGGAAGAGCTCATGGTGATTTTGGAAGAAAGGCTGTGCTTAACCTATGGCGAGCCCTTTTCATTAAGCTACAATTTTGTGATTCCTGTCCGAATGGATCATGAACGGGATGCGGTTCTAAAGATCGGGTACCCGAACAACGACTTCTCAAATGAGTTTCATGCTCTTCAAGATTTTCAAGGAAGGGGCATGGTGGAAGTCCTCGATTTCAATAAGGAGGAGGGATGGATCCTTTTAGATCGCCTGTCACCGGGAATCTCCCTTCACTCCGTTGAGGATGAAGAAGAGGTCCTGCAGGTGTTCGCCCATGTGGCTCACCGTTTATGGCATAAACCTGTCAGCCATCATCCCTACCCTACCGTTCATTCCTGGTCAAAAGGAATTGGGCGCCTGCGGGAAAGATTCAATGGAGGAAGTGGGCCCATACCTGCAGATCTCGTCTTACAAGCTGAAAACCTTTTTCCTGAGTTGCTCAGTACTTCCACCGATTTCTTTCTTCTGCACGGTGATCTGCATCACGGGAATATTCTATTCTCTAAATCCTCCGGCTGGACGGCCATTGATCCCAAGGGTCTGATCGGTGAGAGAGAATATGACTGCATTCAGTTTACATTAAATGAATGGAGTAAATGGGATGTTCCAATAGAGCTGCTTCGATACAGAATTAAAACAATGGCCTCTCTACTCTCCCTCTCTTATGAACGGTTGATTCGTTATGGGTTCTGTCATTCGGTTTTATCTGCGTGCTGGTCTGTAGAGGACGGGATGGACGGGTGGGAGACAGGGGTTTCAGTGGCCCGGTTGTTTGAGGAATTGGAGAATGAACTAGATTAGTATCTATAGAACCATTTACCGCCGCAACATCCATCACGATACATAAATGGCTTTATATTTATAAAAAGCCTCGGATCCCGGATGTACTCAGATCTGAGGCTTTTATGTTTACTCCCCCGGAAACATCAGAAAGTTCATTCTTCCATTTATGATCTGCCCGGGGCTTTTTAATTGAAACGTGTTACTTTGGGAAGAAAAATCAATTTTCAGGTCTTCATCAAGAAACACCACTTTAGATTTTTCTACCAGGATCGGATAGCTGTTGGTTTCAATCGTTATATCTTCCCCTTCTTCAGGTTCATGTACAAACCATAAAGTAGGAATTCCACTTACGACACAGCCACACCCCTCTGTATCATACTTTAATTTCAGGTATCCGGTTTGATTATCTATTTTACCTTGAATCCTTTGAGTTGCTTCATTCGTTAATTCAATCTTCATTCTACGACCTCCCTTACTCCACCATATTATCACATTTCATTTGTTTCCTTTAGAATATTGCATTTTTCCTGTTTTCAATTTACTATCGATAAGGGGGATTCTTTTGTATTTTATAGAAAGGGTGGTTTTTCATGGCAAAAGCTCAAATTAAAGTGAATGATAATGGTTCTTTTCGTGTAAGCGGGGACGTGGAACTGATTGATGCTGACGGAAATGTATTTCCAACGAAACAGGTGTTTACTCTTTGCCGCTGTGGTTTATCTACAAACATGCCGTTTTGTGACGCATCCCATAAAGGAAAATTCGAATCATGTGTGCGGGCAGAAAAAGTATTGGACGAAGAGTAAATGGAATGAAAAGAGAGACTTCACCCTGGTGAAGTCTCTCTTTTCATTGGGCTGTCAATCGAAAAAGCGAATGTCCACAATGCATGCAAGTGGAATATAGTGTACGTCTTCGAACCTGTCTACGACGTGCAACTTTCCATCCAGTGAGTCGACATGGTGAATGATTCCAATCGATAATTGATGACGGTGCTTTACATAGTGAGTAATCGACACCATTCTACCAAACTCCATCGCCTCTGCGACGACTTCATTCATCCTGTCCAGTTCCTGCTCGTCAAGTTCGATCCTCTTCTCGTGCGTATCTTCCTTGGCCCAATCCCTCAGTAATTTCACATGCTCCGGCAGCATCATGGATGTCCACTTGATTCTTCCCCGATCACGGATCAATCCTCTCACCTCCTATATTTATTTGTTACGATTTATGTCCGCCCACCAGGCGGGCACGATGCCTTGCTGTTCCCGCTTCTGTATAGGATACGGCGCGGAGCAGGGCGGCTGATCCATACTTGTTTCGGATCCGATCCACTACATACCCGAGTTCCCGTTTTTCCCAACGGTCAGGTTCGAATAGGGAAACCTGCAGCGCGGCGTCCTCTACAATATTGGAAAGGGCGATGTTGATTTTCCGTACGGTTTTCCCATTGTAGTTCTCTTCGAATAATTCCAGGCACACCCGGTACAGGTCCATGGTGATATTGGTCGGTTCCTCTATCGTCCTTGACCGTCGGAATCCTCCACCGAATTCTTCGTGACTGTAACCGACACCAAAGCTGACCGTCCTTCCCGCCTTTCGATGGGTACGGGCACGTCTGGCGACTTCTTCACACATTTCTAAAATGACTCGTTTGATTTCCTCTTTCTCCTTATAATCGCGCAGCAGGATCTGCCCCTTGCCGAAACTGATTTGACCATCCATGATCGGTGCTCCTATTTCAGATAAATCAACTCCCCATGCGTGGTAATAGAGCTGATTGCCCATAACGCCAAACTTGGCCTCCAACTTCTCCAGGTCATACTGCGCCAATTGCCCGACAGAGAAAATGCCCATACGATTGAGCGTTTTTTCTAACCGTCCGCCAATCCCCCACATTTCACGTAAAGGTGATAACGGCCACAGTTTTTCCGGAACGTCTTCATAGGTCCATTCGGCAATCCCCCCTTTTTTTGCTTCGAGATCCAGGCACAGCTTAGACAACAGCATATTGGGACCGATGCCTATGGCGCAGGGAAGTTGAAACTCCCTTTCCATATCATCCTTGATTTTACCCGCGATGGTCGTGGCATCCCCCCAAAGATTCGTCGCTCCATCAATCTTAATAAAACTTTCGTCCACACTATACGTATGAATGGCATCTTTCGGTACGTAGCGATGGAATAACCGGGTCAACTCAGTCGAGATCCTGACATACGTAGCCATTTTCGGTTCTACAAGCCGGATACGCGGGTCCTTTGGGATTTCAAACATCCGCGAGCCCGTTTTGATCCCAAAGTCCTTCTTCAGCCTGGGGGATGCCGCTAAAACAATACTTCCTTGGCGGTCCCTATCCCCTACTACGGCCAAATGGCATTCAAGGGGATCGAGACCCAGCATGACAGCCGAACAGCTAGCATAAAAGCTCTTCATATCGATGCACAGAATCTTATGGTGTGGCAGCACACTGTAATCGACAGTCATATATTCGTCCTCCATTTTACCTAAAATAGAACAAACGTTCTTATATAGTATAGTTATGATTCTATACGAATATACGTTCCCTTTCAACTAAAATTAATGGAAATAGAGAGAATAACAAGAAAAGCGGAAGGGGCTCGCCCTGGGGCGACAAGCATAAGGCGAGTAACCCGAAAAGGTGCTCTTTGCCTTTTTGGGTTACTTGGCTTATGACCTCGAGCCCCAAGCCCCTGGAGCTGGACAAAAGAAAAGCGGAGGCGGCTTGGGAAGGCGGATCATCACTATAGTGGATTAAGAATGCTTATACCCATAACACAATAAAAAGAGCCAACATCACATTATGATGTTGGCCACTCCTGGTACATACATCAGCCTCTCCCGGCTTGGAATCCTGGATATTTCGTCATGCCCCCATCAGCGATGAGGGTGGTCCCTGTAACATAACTTGCCTGCTCTGAAGCCAAAAAGGCTGCACAGGAAGCGATTTGCTCCGGTTCTCCGATATAGCCCATCGGAATGAGCTTTTCCACTCCCTTTTTCTTTTCGGGATCGGAAAATTTCTCGGCATTAATGGGAGTATCAATGGCCCCGGGAGCAATATTGTTGACCCGGATCCCATCGGGTGCGAATTCCAATGCAAGACTTTCCATTAATAATTTCACCCCACCCTTGCTGGCTGCATAGTGAGCAAAGTGAGGCCACGGTATGATTTCATGAACGGAAGAAACGTTGATGATCGACCCTTTGATATTATGATCAAGCATGTATTTCGCTGCTTCGCGGCACCCGAGAAAGGTCCCCGTCAGATTTGTGTTGATGACTCTCTGCCAATCTTCGAGTGAAAGATTCTCAGAGGGTACCTCATTCTCGATTCCTGCGTTGTTCACATAGATATCAAGGCGACCATATGTATCATGGGCCAATTTAACAAAGCCCTGAACATCTGCTTCTTTTGACACATCACCTTGAATGATGGAGGCTGTTCCCCCTGCTTCTTCGATTTCCCTTACTAGTTCTTCAGGATTTTCTTCTTCTTTGAAATAATTAATGACCACTTTACAGCCTTCACTGGCAAATCTTTTGGCAATCGCCTTTCCTATTCCAGTAGCAGCTCCGGTTATAACGACAACCTTCCCTGTTAGATCTGAATACATATCCATTCCTCCTTAATCTTTCGTAAAGCCTAATAGAACACCGCCTATAATGATAAGAACACACCCTGCAATGACGAGAAGGATCTGCTTCCTGGATTTCTTTTCACCTAAGAAAAACAAACCTCCAAGGGTAGAAATGACGATCCCTGTTTGAGATAGGGAGAAGCTCGTTGCCACCCCGATGCGTGGAAGCGCAAGCAGCAACCCTAAATTCCCCGATGCCCACATCAGACCGGTTAAGATATTTCTCACCGTATATTTTGTAAAGGGCTTATGCCTGAACGTAATGACAACCGCCCCGATAAACATTCCAATCGCCTGTGGCAAAATCGCTTCCCATCCGTCAATATCAAACCATCTTAAAATGACGACATAGGCTATGTATCCGCAACTGGATAGCAATAAAGTGAGTAGACCCTTTTTTAGTTGAGACTTGTCATCTCCCTCGGATTTTTGTGTGAATGATGTTAGCACCACACCAATAATCAGTGCTAAAACGGCTCCGCTACCGAGGAGGATCGTTTCTGTCGTTTTCCATTCCTTAAACACTAAAACGCCAAAGAGAGTCGTTCCGATCAGCTGCATTCCCGTTGAAATCGGGACGGTTTTCGCAACTCCGATGAACTTCACACTCGCTAATTGATTGACTTGACCGACTGCCCAGAAAACGCCGGAGATGAAGCCGATTCCCCACACAAATAACGTCAATTCGGGGGATTTGATGAAGAATACGCCAACCGCAAACAATAATGATCCAATGGTGATCCCAACCGTTTGACTGTAGGCATTCCCTCCAAGTTTTACACTTACAAACACAAGACTTCCCCATGCTACTGCGGGGATCAGGGCTAAAAGAATCCCTATCATACATCCACATCCTTTTCCCAACAATAATCATAGTTTTCCACTGAAACGAACATTCTAGCCATTCATGAAAGAAAACAACTATTTTTTCCACTCTCTGATGCATACCCTCATTTTGTCCCGTATAATCTCAAAGTGAGATGGAAATATGGATAGACGGTGGATCATGAAGATGATTGACAGGAAATTTCAATTCTATGAAATAGATGACAAAGGAGGAAGCATTGGTTTATAAACCAATGCTTCCTCCTTTGTCATTTTGTAGAGGTATGTATGGGCACAATCACCCGGTCATTGTCCACATTCACAATGACGTGTACATCTCTGTTAATGGAGAGATCTTTGAATCGTATTGAATATAGGCCTGTAGGATTTTTTTCGATGGATTGTATAACGACTTGTGAAAATCGAGGGTCTTTCATGACTAATTTAACGGCGCCTTCTTCGGTTTTGCTTTGTTGATCTGTCAGAAAAACCAATTGATCTGCAGAAGCTCTGCGCGGGAATGACTCCTGGAGCTTACCGTCAAATGTCACATCTATTTTTTCACCAACTTCAATATCTTTTTTTTGCAGTTTTTTATCCTTGTCTGTCTTCATGACGGTTTGATCACTGAATGAAAACCAAACATCATTAATAAGCACTTGATTATCTTCAAGCTGGGTAACAAAGCCTATGAAATTTGTGCCCTCTTGTGATGAATTTACAGATGTTGCAGGCCCGCAACCGGTAAATAGAAAACAGAAACAAATGATCAGAACAGTCAAACACTTCTTCATAGACTCCCCCCTTATTAGATTAGACGAATGAGAGCATGATTTAGTTTCACTATTTTTTGAAGAAAAGGTTATTTCCTACTTTTTCGACAAAAGATGGGAATAATTGATAGATGACACTTCCCATATTCATCCATCGCGGCAGATTGATTTCTCTCCTATTGGTAAAAAGGGCTTCTACGACTTTTTGAGCGACATGTGCCGGATCAAGCATAAACTTTTCTACATTCTTCACATACGTCCCGGATTCATCGGCAATGGAGAAAAAGTCTGTGGCGATCGGCCCGGGATTCACCGCAGTCACCGTCACACCGTACCTTTTCGCTTCCATCCTTAAACTGTTCGTATATCCCAGTACAGCATGCTTAGAGGCAGAGTACGCACTCGACTTTGGCGAAGCGAACTTACCTGCCTGAGAGGCAATGTTGATGATATGACCGGAACCTTGTTGACGCATATAAGGAAGGACTTCTCCCGTACATGCCATAAGTCCAAGAACATTCACGTCCATCATTCCCTTTACATCCTGGAATGATGTTTCATGTGCTTCCTGAAATATTCCATAGCCTGCGTTATTGATCAAGGCATGAATCGCTCCAAAGTCCTTCAGGATGGTGTTGAAGGTGCGTGGGATTTCGTCGTAATCCGTTACATTTAACGGGTACACTTCCACCTTACAATGGTATTCGGTTATGAGCTTTTCTTTTAATGCTTCAAGCAGATGGACGCGACGCGCAATCAAGGCGAGATTACCGCCGCTTTCCGCTACTTTTATGGCCATTTGTTCCCCGATTCCTCCAGAGGCACCGGTAATGACAATGGTTTTTCCTTTTATTCTACTGTTCATGTCTCGTCCCATCTTTCTAGGCAAAATAATAATAGATTCCTTCGTGCGATTCTTTCTTTATGTAGTGAAGTGATTCAAGATAATCCAATTGTCCGATTGTTTCAGACAGTGTCAGGCCCAGTTCCTTTTGATAGACGGAAGGAAATAGTGTCTTACAGATGTCGAATACGGTCAGACGGTTACCTTTGATCATTTCGAGTACCCCGCGTGCTCTTTCATCCTGTTTCCCTAATCTCCTGGGAATTAATCCATGAACATCCGTAATATTGTCCCCATGACCTGTATAGGCAAGGGAAATGGGAATAGACAATAACTTTTTCAAAGACTCATTGTATTGAAGCAATGGCTTTGAACGTTCCGGCTCCCCTTCAAAAGGAGGTTCAATGAGTGGGTTAGGAGAAATATTCGCGAGTATATGATCTCCGGCTATCAGAACACCATCACTCTCCCGGTAAAAGGATAAGTGACTCTGAGCATGCCCTAACGTTTCAATGATCGTCCAGTCTTCCATTCCGGGTATGACGTCCCCTTCCTTTATTTCAATATCCAGTTTTCGGTTCCCCATAAATTTCAAAGGACTCTTAAATTTATGAATTGCTCGAAGATACTCTTGAGGTAAACCAGATTCTATCGCCAATTGAAGGAAGAAGCGATCATACACTTCATGAAAATATTCGTTGCGATTCAGCCAAAACTTGTTATAGGGATGACCATATATTTTGACGGAGGAAGAAAACCGATCAAGGAGCCCCGCGTGATCGGGATGATGATGGGTCAGAACAATTTGTTCAATATCTTGAGGTGTATACCCCAAAAGGGATAATTGCTCGGTCAACTGTACCCAGGCTGTATCTGTAAGGGGCCCTGCGTCCACCAATGTCAAGGCGTCCCCTTTAACCAAATACACATTCACATCTCCAACGGCAAAAGGAGTTGATAGAGTAATTTTTGCCATATTATTCACTAAAGTTGTCATAAATTCACCACATTCTCCATAATAAAAGGGTAGGCAGCCAAAACGACATGCCCTCACCAATTCATTTCTTTGATGTTAACAAAAAATGAATGACCCTTCATTTAATAGTGTACATTTTTTCCAAACAAATGTCATTTTTAAAATGATTGAATATACTGAAATAATCACTTGACAGATAAGCTGTCTTTCTATGATAATCACCTATAATATACGTTTACCATTGAAAAGTCACCTTACATAATGATAAAAGAAAAAGCGATGATAAAGACTAGTAATGAATAGATGATGTTAGAGATCGGTGCCCACCGGCTGAAAGGCACCGTCATCCCCTCTATTTGTGAACCTGCCTTTTGAGCGTCTTAAAGCAGAACGTTTTTCCAGCGTTACATGGAAGTGAAGTGTGTTCGTTTCGTCCAGTGAGGAATGAACAAAACAAGGTGGTACCACGGAAGCAGACCCTTTCGTCCTTTATGGATGAGAGGGTCTGTTTTTTTTTCGGAAATTACGGAGGAGGAATGAACGAATGAAGACATTGTTTATTGGAGCAGGGTCGATGGCTTACGCTTTAATGAGTGGAGCTCTGAAAGCCGGGGTCCTGATGAATGAAAAAGTGCATGTTACCAATCGGGCCAACCAAGAGCGTTTAAACGAAATCGTGCACGAATTCGGTGTGCGTCATGTAGAACATGATTCACCATACGACGTCGTCATTCTGGCCATGAAACCAAAAGACTTTCATGAGGCAGCAGATTCTATCAGGACCCACCTTTCAAGGGATACGGTGGTCATTTCTGTATTAGCAGGGATCACCATGGAACATATTAGCGACAAACTTTCCTTTAACGGAGCCATTGCAAGAGCCATGCCCAATACCAGTGCGGCCATGGGAAAATCAGCTACGGCAGTATCGTTCAACCGGTACCTCTCTGACTCCCAGAAAGAATGGACGACAACATTATTCCAATCCGTAGGAACAGCAGTGGAAGTAGCGGAAGAACAATTAGACCTTATAACGGCTCTATCAGGCAGCGGACCTGCTTATATTTATTATGTAGCTGAATTACTTAAGAATGCGGCAGTAGAGTTAGGTCTGCAGGAGGAACTCGCTAAAAGCCTCGTTACCCAAACGATTGCAGGGGCAAGTGCAATGCTTGCAGAATCCGGTTTGGAAGCCCGGGAATTAAGGAGAAACGTGACCAGTCCAGGTGGAACGACAGAGGCGGGAATCACCACATTGGAAGATTACCAGGTTAGAGATGCCTTTTTCCAATGTGTCTCATCTGCGAAAAACCGTTCTGAAGTTCTTGGGAAGGAATTAAAAAAACAATCTGTGAAAAAATAAGGTGAAAACCCATCATCATTCGCAAATGTCAATTTCCATTGATACAATCAATGCAAAAAAGAAGGTCGGCACAATGATTTCCCTACTCATTCTACTTTACACTGTACTTGCGGTCTGGCTGGTTCTTACCATTGATGTGTGGAGGGGCTTATCAAAGCTCTCTTCCATTCAAGAATTTTCCTATACAGTTCAAGGGCCGCTCCTGTCTGTCATCGTACCGGCGAGAAACGAAGAAGACACGATAACAGACAGCATCCTGTCGCAGCTGAAACAGGACTATCACCAAATTGAATGGATCTTAGTCAATGATCGTTCAACAGATGGAACTCCTGAAAAGCTTGAAGCTTTGGCCGAATTGGATAAACGAATCAGCGTACTTCATATCGACTCACTGGAACAGGGATGGCTGGGAAAAAATAAGGCATTGTATAAAGGGTATCAAATGGCAAAAGGAGACCTGATCCTTTTCACCGATGCCGACATCATCTTTAAGGACCCCACCATCTTATCCAGAGCGGTGTCCTTTCTTCATTCACAGAAACTGGACCACGTTACACTGGCTCCTAATATTCGATCGGGATCCTTTTGGTTAAAGAGCTTTGTGGCTTTTTTCTTATTTGGTTTCTCTTTTTATAAAAGACCCTGGAAAGCGAACGATCCCTCCTCTAAGACAGGTATGGGCATTGGAGCCTTCAACCTCATCACCCGACCGGCTTATGAGGAAATCGGTACTCACGAAGCCATTAAGGATATGCCCGATGATGATCTGCAGCTGGGGGTTCAGATAAAGAAACACCATAAAAAACAATTTTTCCTCACGGCCCTTCAGCATCTGGAAGTGGAATGGTATCGATCCTTGAAAGAAGCCTTCAACGGATTGGAAAAAAATACATTTGCCGGCCTGCATTATTCCATGCTGCTCGTTGTGTTTGCCATGTTTGGAATCTTCTGCTCTACGGTACTCCCTTTCATCACGATTTTTTCAGCGTCACCTCCCATTCGAATCGTGAGTCTATTGATCATTTTATTCATTGGCATCACTTATTTCAAAGTCATAAAGCAGATGACGAATGAGTCTCCTCTTCTTTTTCTTGCATTACCTGTAACAGCCCTATTATTTATCTATTCCATTGGACGAGCTACGTTTTTAACCTTTAAACGAGGCGGAATCGAATGGCGTGGAACGGTTTATTCGTATAAGGAACTGAAGCAGAGAAGAAAGTAAAGCACATTTCTTTTCTAACAAAAAAGGTGTTGTTATAATTCATGTGTAGTACTATTTAGAAACCCGAAATAAATACCACGTCATGGAAGGTGATCAGAAATGAACGCAAAGCTATTTCAACCATATACGCTTAAAGATGTGGAACTGAAGAATCGAATTGTCATGGCACCTATGTGCATGTATTCTTCTCATAACGAAGACGGAAAAGTCGAGAACTGGCATCGTACTCATTATACAAGCCGTGCAGTGGGAGGCGTTGGGCTCATCATTCAGGAAGCTACAGCTGTCACGCCCCAAGGAAGAATCTCCCCTCAAGATTTAGGGATTTGGGATGACGGGCATATTGAAGGATTAAGAGAGTTAGTGGAGTTAATCAAAGAACAGGGTGCGAAGACAGGTATTCAACTTGCTCATGCAGGAAGAAAGGCCGTACTCGAAGGAGATATTCTTGCTCCATCTGCCATCCCGTTCAACGATGAGATGAAAACACCTGTAGAAATGACGGCGAATGATATTAAAGAGACGATCAATGCCTTCATCAAAGGAGCCGAAAGAGCGAAGAAAGCGGGCTTTGATGTGATTGAGATTCACGGGGCACATGGATATCTCATCAACGAATTCCTGTCCCCGCTTTCCAATAAACGTACGGACGAATACGGTGGATCTGCTGAGAACCGTTACCGCTTCCTTCGTGAAGTCATCGACGGAATTCAACAAGTATGGGACGGACCTCTCCTTGTTCGTGTTTCGGCCAAAGATTATAACCAAGATGGATTGGACGTTGAAGACTATGTGGTATTCGCCCAATGGATGAAGGAACAAGGAGTCGATCTGATCGATGTAAGCTCCGGTGCCGTCGTACCCGCGCGAATCCCGGTCTTCCCTGGTTATCAGGTGAAGCTTGCTGAAACCATTAAAAAAGAAGCGAAGATCGATACAGGTGCAGTCGGGCTGATTACGACAGGCATTCAGGCAGAAGAAATCCTACAAAACGACCGTGCCGACCTCGTCTTACTCGCTCGTGAATTACTTCGTGACCCATACTGGCCAAGGACGGCAGCCAAAGACCTGGGTGTAGAGATCGAAGCGCCTAAGCAGTATGATCGCGCCTGGTAAGGAATGTTTTGTCAGACTTAATAAGAGAGCTGCATGCCAACGGGCGTGCAGCTCTCTTATTTTATTCATACACTTTTTGGACTTCATACCTGAACCCTAAACAACGGTAGTTTTGTTTTTGATACATCAATCTCGGTGTGTCCTCTCCATCCGCTACCAGAATCACGGTTTTTTCTGGGAACTGTCTCATGACGAACTGTTGCAGCCTGCTGCCGATGCCCTTCTTTTGAAACGATTCATGAACCATCAGTCCATCGATTTCTGCTGTCCCGTCTTCAATGATCACATCCACGGATCCGGCCGGGGTCCCCTTATCGAAAGCGAGGAGCTGCATCAAACGGGGATTTTGAAAATTCCTCTTATGCATATCGACCTTTTGATTTGCGAAGGCTTCACCGTATTCAAGATCCTCCCTATATTGAAATGCCAGGTACGCATCCAATTCCCTGTCGGTCACCACTTTCACTTCAATATCAGGATTGTCTTCTATAGAAGGAAATTGACCAGGTTCTATACTGTATAGTTCATTAAATCCTGATTCATACCCTTCACGTTTAAAATAATCCATAAACTCATCTGTTGGTTTTGTATCCCGGGGAAAATAAAATTTCACATGCTTTTGCCCTTTTGATTGATGAAATTCTCTTAAAAAGTGAGCAGCCTCTTTAAATTCAGCCAGGGTTGGATGCTTTTTGAGTTCAAGAAAGTTACTATCATACCTTGTTAACATTTCTGGAAAATGAATATGTTTATAGAGATCATTCTCTCCTATTTCATGACCTGGATTATAAATATGGTCAAATGTGATTTCCTTCATTCTTACTCCCCTTTTCCTCTATGAACTTACTCCCAGATCCGTTGAACAATTGCCTCGTCTTCTTCGACTTTTACTACATAAACATCAGGATTGGAAAGTGCAAGCAGCTCATCATATCCGTATTTCTCATCAAATAATTTCAAAAGCAGCGTCGTTAAGTTTCCATGACTCACACACACCACATGATCTTCTTCTTTTTCTAATACGTTTTCTATAAAAGACCTTGCTCTCTCCATTGCCTGGTCATTCGATTCTCCACCAGGTAAAACAAGAGAAAAGTCATCAAAGCTATCCTTTAACTTTTCCATCCAATCAGGAAGCTCCCGATCACTTAATACTCTTTCTCCCAAGCGATCGTCTTCTTGAATCGTTAATCCGGTCTGTTTGGCAAATGGTGATATAGTATCTATGGTTCTTACAAAAGGACTGGAATAGATTGCCTCAATCGATCGGCTTTCCAGAAATGCAGCCAATTCGACCGCTTGCTGTTTCCCCACCTCCGTTAACGGAGAATGAAAAGGCTGCCCTTCGGCTTTCGCATGGCGCACCAAATAAATCGTCTTCATTTGCTTCCCCTCACTTCCTTACAGGTATTACGTACTCCATGAAATCTTTTGCGATATAGGATTCTGAAAAGACTTCCCTTGCTTCCCTTTCCAACTCTTCCCATGACTCTTTTGCATATCGGGAAGAAATATGGGTTAAAAACAGCAATTTAGCCCCTGCTTGTAAAGCTGTCTCTCCTGCTTGCTTTGTCGTCGAATGGAAATATTCACGGGCCATTTCCTCCTGATCCCGATTGAAGGTCGCTTCATGAATGAGTACATCTGCTGACCTTCCCAAATCGACAGCACTTGGACAAACCCTGGTGTCTCCAAGGACCGTGACAACCCGTCCTGGAATCGAAGGTCCAAGAAAATCCTCTCCATTGAGTTCAGTGCCGTCCTCCAGCTGAACAGCTTCACCTAATTTTAATTTCTTGTAGACGGGTCCCGGTTGAATACCTCTTTCCTGTAATTGATCAACTTGAAGGACACCCGGTTTATCCTTTTCCACCACACGGTATCCGAAGGTAGGAAGAGCATGATCCAGCCCCCTCGCCTCTACAATAAACCCTTCATCTTCAAAGACGGTCCCTTCTTCGATCTCGATCACTTCAAGGGGATATAGAAGATGCGTCCGGCTGACTGATAGAGACACGTGGATATACTCTTTGATTCCCTTGGGTCCATATACCGTAAGCTGGGACTCTCCACCTTGAAAGGAGCGGCTGCCTAATAATCCCGGCAGCCCGTATATATGATCCCCGTGTAAGTGGGTGATGAAAATCTTCTCTATTCTTCTCGGTTTCAAGCTAGTATGTAAAATTTGATGCTGCGTTGCTTCCCCACAATCAAAAAGCCAAACCGCACCGCGTTCTTCTAATAATTTCAAAGCAATACTGGTTACATTCCGGAGTTTAGCGGGTACTCCAGCCCCGGTTCCTAAAAATAATAGTTCCAACTTATTCACTCCTATGATGAGCCATACTGCCATTATTTTAGCACATCCAACGATTATTTACCTTTCTCTCCCATCGTCCATACCGCATTATCACCCCCTGAAACATAATTGAGTAATAAGAACGTGAATTAAAGCCAATATAATGACGTAGAGATTCTGCATAAAACGTTTTCATGTTTTTAATAAAAAAAGTCATCAGCATATAATTTGCTAATTGAACCATAAGTCTTTAAAATTAAGTAATTGTATAGGATATTAAATAAGAAGACATACATTAAATAAGCTAGCAACAAGATAAAGTGAGGTCATGACATTGAATAATTCAACTGCACCATCATCTCTCATTACGATTTTTGGAGCCACTGGTGATTTAGCAAAAAGAAAGCTTTATCCATCTCTTTATCACTTGTTCCGTAAAGGGAAAATTTCGAAGCGTTTTGCCGTTGTAGGGGTAGCACGCCGTGAATGGTCGAATGAAGAGTTCCAGGAACACGTCAAAACATCGGTACATAAAGCATTAGGCAGCAACGAAAACATAGATGAATTCGTCTCTCATTTCTACTATCAGCCGAATGATGTTTCAAACAGTGACTCATATAAAGCGTTGAAGAATCTTTCTGATGAACTGGATGAAACATATGAATTAGAAGGAAATCGCGTTTTCTACCTGGCGATGGCTCCTGAATTCTTCGGAACGATTACAGAGCAACTGAAGAATCAAGGTGTAACCGATACAAACGGTTTCCAACGACTGGTCATCGAAAAACCATTCGGTCACGACCTGCCTTCAGCCGAAAAACTGAACAGCCAAATCCGCGAATCGTTCTCTGAGGATCAAATTTATCGTATCGACCACTATCTTGGAAAAGAAATGGTTCAAAACATCGAAGTCATCCGCTTCGCCAATGCGATGTTTGAACCCCTATGGAACAACCGTTACATCTCCAATATCCAGGTCACTTCCTCTGAAGAGCTGGGTGTCGAAGATCGTGGACGCTATTACGAAAAGAGTGGGGCTCTTCGCGATATGGTTCAAAACCATCTGCTTCAAATGGTTGCGCTACTTGCCATGGAGCCTCCAATCAAATTGACGACAGACGAAATCCGTAGTGAAAAAGTCCGTGTATTACGATCCCTGCGTCCGTTTGAACATGAAGAAGTGAAAGATTATTTCGTGCGGGGTCAATATGGGCCTGGAACTTCCGGTAATCAGGATCTGCCAGGTTATCGCGAAGCAGAGAACGTGGATGATCAATCCAATACCGAAACGTATGTTGCCGGGAAACTGATGATCGATAACTTCCGTTGGGCCGGAGTTCCGTTCTACATCCGCACAGGAAAGAGAATGGAAACAAAGTCAACGAAAATCGTCATCCAATTCAAAGATATTCCAATGAATCTGTATTACAATCCGGACAAGCCACTGGCACCAAATTTATTAGTGATTCACATTCAGCCTGAAGAAGGAATCACCCTTCACTTAAACGTGAAAAAATCCGGACAAAACATTGAAACGACTCCTGTAAAACTAAACTTTGCCAACACCAGTGTAGACGGGATGAACACGCCGGAAGCATACGAAAAGCTTCTATTGGATTGCCTGCGCGGGGATGCAACCAACTTCACTCATTGGGATGAAGTGAAGTTATCCTGGGCATTCGTCGATAAGATTTCTGAAGTATGGGAACATACACGTGACGGAGAATTCCCGAACTACGCAGCAGGATCAATGGGTCCGAAAGCCGCCGACAACCTGCTGGCTAAAGATAGCTTCTACTGGTGGCCAATTGCGAATCTAGACGTAGACCAATGCTAAGGAAGGTGTGGAAACAATGAAAATTTATGATGTAACAGCCCCAATCTTTAACGGAATGCCGGTTTATAAGAACAAACCGGAAAAACAACCTACAATCGATACAAAAACGAATGGTCATGTAACAGAGTCCCGCATCTCAATGGATGTTCATACAGGAACACATGTTGATGCTCCCCTTCACATGATCAACGACGGTGAAACAATCGAAACGATCGATATCGAGCAGCTCGTTCGTCCCGTTAAAGTATTCGACCTAACAAAAGTGGATGAGAAAATCAGCCTCAAAGATATCGAAGGGTTAGAAATTGAAGAGAATGATTTCATCCTCTTTAAAACAAAAAATTCATGGGATACCGAATTCAACTTTGAATTCATCTATGTAGCAGAAGATGCAGCGGCGTACCTTGCAGACAAAAAAATCTCAGGGGTTGGAATCGATGCACTTGGTATCGAAAGAGCCCAGGAAGGACACCCTACTCATCGAAGTTTAATGGGAAGCGGAGTCATCATCATGGAGGGACTTCAACTGAAAGACGTTGAAGCCGGCCAATACTTCATGGTTGCCGCTCCACTAAAGATTGACAACACCGATGCATCACCTGCACGTGTGTTGTTGTTTGATGAATTGATCGGGTGATATCCGAAAACGACTCTCTAGAATACTAGGGAGTCGTTTTTTTGATTTGCTGAAAAATGCGCCTATTTTCTACTATGTGAAAATTTCAAATCCTCACTATAAGCTCAATCCTTAAATTCAAAAAAGAAGCTTCCCTTTAAAGAAAGCTCACTCTCGGTAATTTTCACGCGTCTTATCCATGTACCTTTATTTCCATTTTTCTCGCCTGTGTTTTCATTCCCATTGATTCGTAAAACTGAATAGCCGTACTATTAAATTCCCAAACACCAAGTTCCAGGCTCTCGGCCCCTATTTCCTTTGTAAATTCTACTGCTTTTGTAAACATTCGTTTTCCTAACCCTTTTTCTCTATATTTTTCGTTAACCCCAAAGTCTTCCATGAAAACATAATCTTTTTTTACCACGGTTTCCCGGTCAGGGCTTTCGTTTTTTCTTAAAAAAGTAAATGCGATGATGACATCTTTATGATCGATTACAAACACTCTCGCGTCATCGTTCATAATCAACCCCTTATAGTAATCCATGTCCAACGTATGTTCAGTCGCATTATATCGATCGGGTCTTCCTGAAACATGGAGATCGTGAACCTCTTTATGGATTGGTTTTATTTTTTCGTAATCGTCTAAGGTCGCTTCTCTTAAGACAAACTCCAATTTGATTCCCCCTTTTGTGTAGCTCAGTGTTCCCCTGTTCCTACTTCCCAATAAAATTTAAGACCATGCCTTTAATCAATCATTTATAAAAGCCCTGTACACGTCCCCAATGATCCCTTTTAATTGATGAACACCTAAGTCTGTATTGGTCATGATGACCAACCCCCTTTCCAGTTGAGGATAGGCCACCATCATACATTGAAAACCGACGCCCCACCCAAGCGATGATATTTCGATCCCCTTGTCGTTTTGATCCAGGAAAACCCCCAGTCCAGTCCATGCCTTACCACCTTGTGGATGGATCATTTCAGCTGCTTTACTGGACGAAATTTTGAGTTTGCTTTTCCCTTTTAACGCATGCACGAGTTCAACCACTACAAGGGATAGGTCTGTTGGGGTTGTCCACAGTCCGGAAGCGGCCGGATACGGATAAATTGGATATTTGTCATTCACTAATTCTCCATCATTAGCATGACCGCATGAGACATTTTGAAATAGAGGACTAAATGTACTATTTTTCATATGTAATGGCTGAAAAAGACGTTCCCTCATGACTTCCGAAAAAGGTTTCCCTGTAACATCTTCTATCAAAAGTTCAATGATACAAAAGCCTGCATCAGAATAATGAAAGTCGCTTTCAGGCTCATATTTCAATTCAATAGGGACCTTACAATAAGCGGTTTTGCCTTGTAACAACTCAACCATCGTCGGCGTTCCGAATTTCGGATCGAGTTCAATGAAGCTACCTTCAGGATCGACAACCCCCGACTGATGACTAAGTAGATTTCTTAAGGTAACGTTTCCATTATATCCATGTAGAGGGACCTTCCATGAAGTTAGCATTTTATTTACATCCTCATCTACATCCAGAATGCCTTGTTCCGTCAGGGTCATGACCAACATGGAGGTTAGAAATTTACTGATTGAACAGGCACTGAAAATCGAATCACTTTCCACCCGTTTATCCGTTCCTGCTTCGAGTAACCCGAAGCATTCTGTGCTGCTGATTCTGCCCCCCTCAATGACTGCCATGCTTAATCCCGTTACTCCATACTCTTTCATGCGCTTTTGTATGTTGATCATTTGTGGTTTCATCATAACCCCTCATCGTTCTATTAAAATATGTTCCGGCTCTAATAAACTCACCAACTAAAGTTGATGGAAACATCATTCATCGATCTCTTCCAGATCATATGAGTATTGTTTCTTGCTCTCTTCTTATTTCAATGGCGGGCACTGGAAATCAATCCTTGACTAACCAAAAGTTCATTCCTTTGATTTCTTTTTAAGCATTCTCCTTCCCTATCGTAATGCAATATTATGGTAACACATCCTAACTCTCGCATACGATAAAATTCTGATAATTTAATATCTTTTAATGTTCTCCATAGAATTTTCCAAAAATAAAAACCCCTCTCCTAAAAGGAAAGGGGCTATACTCATTCGATTATTTCATCCACTCAGTATGGAAAGTACCTTCTTTGTCCACTCGCTCATACGTATGGGCACCGAAGTAATCACGCTGAGCCTGGATCAGGTTTGCAGGCAGGGTTTCTGTACGGTAGCTATCGTAGTAAGACAGTGCCGCAGAGAAGCCGGGTACCGGTACACCATTTTGGACGGCTACGCTGATGACTTCGCGAAGTGCATATTGGTAACTTTCTACGATCTCTTTGAAATAAGGATCTAATAGAAGGTTTGAAAGATTTGATTCACGGTCGTAAGCTTCTTTGATCTTTTGCAGGAATTGAGCACGGATGATGCATCCTCCGCGGAAGATCATTGCGATATCCCCGTACTCGAGATCCCATTTGTACTCATCGGATGCAGAGCGCATTTGTGCGAATCCTTGAGCATACGAACAAATCTTGCTCATGTAAAGAGCTTTACGGATTGATTCAACCAACGCTTTTTTATCGCCTTGGAATGGTTTCGTGTCAGGCCCTTTCAGCATTTTGCTTGCTTTCACACGTTCATCTTTAATGGCTGAGATGAAACGGGCAAAGACAGACTCAGTGATGATCGGTAAGGAAACACCAAGGTCTAACGAACTCTGGCTTGTCCATTTTCCTGTACCCTTTTGTCCTGCTTTATCCAGGATGACATCGACCATCGGTTTTCCTGTCTCCTCATCTTTCTTCGTGAAGATATCTGCTGTGATTTCGATGAGATAGCTATCAAGCTCGCCTTTATTCCAGTCGGCAAACACTTCATGCAGTTCCTCGGCACTTAAGCCCAGGACATTTTTCATCAGGAAGTACGATTCTGCAATCAGCTGCATATCTCCGTACTCGATGCCGTTGTGCACCATTTTCACATAGTGACCCGCGCCATCAGGACCTATATACGTCGTACAAGGGTCTCCATCGACTTTAGCTGCAATATCTTTCAGGATAGGAGCGACAAGGTCGTACGCTTCCTTCTGTCCACCAGGCATGATGGAAGGACCAGTAAGAGCACCTTCTTCTCCACCGGAGACACCCGTTCCAATAAAGTGAATACCTAATTCGCTTAGTTCATGATTGCGGCGGCGCGTATCTTCGAAGAACGTATTTCCTCCGTCAATCAGAATGTCCCCTTTTTCCAGGAACGGCTTTAGTTGTTCAATGGTTGCATCAGTTGGATTTCCTGCCTTCACCATCAAGAGGATCTTTCTAGGCTTTTCTAGGGAATTAACGAATTCTTCAATCGTATATGTAGGAACGACATTCTTTCCTTTAGATTCACTGATCATTTCATCCGTTTTTTCACGGGAGCGATTATATACAGAAACAGAATACCCTCTGCTCTCAATATTCCAAGCTAAGTTTTTACCCATTACGGCTAAACCGATAACACCAATTTCTTGTGACATGAATTAACATCCTTTCATTTATAGAATACTGGTTTTCATCTTTTTAAAACCACCAACATTATGTAGAAAACTCCAGTTGATTCGTTTTTCAAAATCTGTATTTCGCACTCTATTTCAATCTAACAAGAATAGTGTGGTGATGCAAATAATCCGTTTGAAGTGTTCGCTATCTACCTTAAGGTGTCCTCTTTCTTCATGGGTCATTCCCTCAGAAAATCTTTGTTGAAGCTTGTGTCCTGTTTAGAGTCAAAGGTCTTCTTCTTGTTCTTCCCTTTTATTCCTTGGGAGATGGAATCTTTCCCGAACTTTTCCTGAAGCTGTGATAATACATTATAAAGCGGCTCCTTTTCTGCTACCTTTTTATAAGAGAATAGGTCCAGCTGTTCGGTTGCTTCACTCTTTTCCACTATATCCTGGGCGGTGACCCCCAAAAGTCTTACGGGATCTCCATCCCAGTGCTTCAACAATAAGTCTTTCGCATAATGAAATAAATCTTCTTTTTTATAAATCGGATTTTCCAGCTTCTTGCTTCTTGTAATCGTTTTTCTGAATTTATCCCTGATCATGAGCTGGATGGTCATCCCCAGAACGTCTTTCTGCTGCAGGCGTGACGACACTTTTGCACATAGTTTCTCTACAACCATTAACAGCTCGTGTTGGTTCGTTGTATCCTTTGGTAAAGTAGTGGAGTTTCCAACGCTTTTATAATCATAGATCGAATCAGGGTCCACGCTTCGCCTATCGATCCCGTTGGCGCGTTCTTTGAGACGTAGACCATTGATTCCAAGCACTGACTTCAGCTGTATATCATTCGCATGAGCGAGGTCATGGCAGGTATGAATACCGAACGAATTGAGCTTTTCGGCGGTCTTCAGTCCAATGCCGTGCATTTCGATGACAGGAAGGGGCCAAAGCTTCTCAGGGATATCACGCTTTCTTAATACGGTGATTCCCATGGGCTTTTTCATATCTGAGGCGGTTTTCGCCAGGAATTTGTTAGGGGCCACCCCGATGCTGCAGGGAAGATCGAGTTGACCTTTAATTTGGGATTGAATGTCTGACGCAATTTGTAACGGAGTTCCTTTTTCAAAGGAGTCCGTGATATCCAGATATCCCTCATCAATCGAGACGGGCTCCACTAATACTGAATATTGTCTGAGGATATCAAATATTCCTTTGGAGGCTGCGCGGTAACGGTCAAAGTTAGGCGTCATGATAATGAGCTCGGGGCACAGTTTTTTGGCTTCCCAAAGAGGCATTGTCGTTTTCACTCCGAAGCTTCTCGCTTCGTAGCTGCATGTCACGATAATGCCTCGTCTCTCTTGGGGATTCCCGGCAATAGCTAATGGCTTGCCCCTCAATGTTGGGTCAAAAGCCATTTCAACAGAGGCATAGAAGCTATTCATATCGACATGAAGGATCACTCGTCCGTTTTTTGGATAATGTGAGTTCATTTAAATCGCGGCTTTCTTTGTCTAATTTTGATGGGTTTTTTGCTCGTTCACGTAATCCTTTATCTCTCTAATACCTTCTAAACTCTCTATTAAAACATCGGGGTCAATCTGGGTGATGAGCGAGTCTTCAAGATTGATGATTCCTGAGAAATAGTTTGTTTTTGAATACGCAAGTAAACCTACGTTTGTAAAGGAGTCATTCGGTACTTCAAGAATTTCTTTCGCTTCCTTTACGACTAAACCGATCTGCATTGTTTCTGTGTGAACGACGAGAAGAAACATTCCTGTTTCGGCATCTGCATTCGTGTTATAAAGGATATTTGCTAAATCCAGGACAGGGATCAGCTCTCCCCTGACCTTTACAAGTCCCTGTACAAATGAAGGCAGATGAGGGATGGCTCTCACTTCTTCCACTTTTTCAATCGATACTACGTTCTCAATCGGTAGAGCATATTCTTCTTTTCCAGCATGAAAGACAACTACTTTCGGCATTGTATAACGTCCCCTCTTTAACTTCTGATATGTATACTATTAATGTACCATATTTTAGAAAGGTTAGGTGAAAGAAGAAAATGTCCGCGTTCAAAGGGAGAACCTTTGAACGCGGACATTTGAATGTATCGACGAGCTGTCCAGCTCCGGCGGCTAGAGGCTCGAGGTCATAAGTCAAACCTGCCAAAAAGGCAAAGGACGCCTTTCCGGCAGGTTCGTCTTATGCTTGTCGCCTCTGAGCAAGCCGCCTCCGCTTTTCTTTTTGTCCAGCTCCGGCGGCTAGCCCCTCGAGGTCATAAGCTAAATCTGGCAAAAAGGCAAAGAACGCCTTTCCGCCAGATTCATCTTATGCTTGTCGGGCCTGAGCAAGCCGCCTCCGCTTTTCTATTCCCCAGCTACTTCCTGAATGATTGCTACAACCATTTCTGAGAGCTTGTTCAGTTCTTCAACAGGCATTCTTTCGCTCTTTGTATGGATTTCTTCGTATCCTACTGCCAAGTTGACGGTCGGCACTCCGAAACCTGCGATGACGTTGGCGTCACTTCCGCCTCCGCTTGTCAGAAGCTCGCTTGGACGACCGATTTTCTTCGCGGCGCGTTTTGCCACTTCGACTACTTCGTCACCGTCTTTGAACTTGAAGCCTGGATACATCACCTGTACTTCAACTTCCGCTTTTCCGCCCATTTCTTCTGCTACGGATTGGAATGCAGCTTTCATCTTCTCTACTTGAGCTTCCATTTTTTCAGGGACGAGTGAACGTGCTTCTGCAAGAATATCCGCTTGTTCACATACGATGTTCGTTGCTTTTCCACCTTCAAAGCGTCCGATGTTTGCAGTCGTTTCTTCGTCGATGCGGCCGAGTGGCATTTTGGAAATCGCTTTAGCCGCAATCGTGATGGCAGAAACGCCTTTTTCAGGAGCTACCCCGGCATGTGCTGTTTTCCCATATATCGTCGCTCTCACTTTCGCTTGTGTAGGAGCGGCCACGATGATATTCCCGACTTTCCCATCACTATCTAGGGCGAAACCGTATTTCGCTTTTACAAGAGTTGAATCCAGTGCTTTCGCTCCGACTAATCCTGATTCTTCCCCTACTGTAATGATGAACTGGATATCACCGTGAGAAATATTGTTTTCTTTAAGTACTCGTACAGATTCAAGCATCGTTGCAAGACCCGCTTTATCATCGGCTCCAAGAATGGTCGTACCGTCAGAGTAAATATAGCCATCATCTTTAAGAGTCGGCTTAACCCCTTTCGCAGGAACAACTGTATCCATATGGGAAGTGAAGTAGATGGTATCCACGCCTTCTTTGTTTCCTTTCAGCGTACAGATCAGGTTTCCGGCACCGTGGCCCGTTTCACCCATCGTGTCATCTTCAAATACCTCTACACCCAAGTCAGAGAATTTCTGCTTTAGTACTTTCGCGATTTCCGCTTCTTCTTTCGTCTCAGAATCGATTTGAACCAATTCCAGGAATTCATTTAGTAAACGTTCATGATTAATCATTTAGTCGACCTCCACAATTATGTATTCACTTCTATAGTATAGCGTGAATAGGCCGGTTCAACAAATGGTATCGCTTCTACAATGGAATATTTCCGTGCTTTTTCTTTGGTCTCTCTTCTCGTTTATTTCTCATCATTTCCAACCCTTGAATCAATTTGATCCGGGTTTCACGAGGATCAATGACGTCATCCACCATACCACGGGACGCTGCCACATATGGATTAGCGAATTTCTCACGGTACTCTTCTATCTTCTGCTCCCGGAGCTGTTCAGGATTCTCACTGCCTGCAATTTCCCTTGCAAAAATAATATTCGCTGCTCCCTGTGGACCCATGACGGCAATTTCTGCATTAGGCCATGCAAAAACTAAATCAGCCCCGATGGACTTACTGTTTAGGGCAACATAAGCACCTCCATAGGCTTTTCGTAAAATCACCGTCATTTTTGGAACCGTCGCTTCTGAATAGGCATAGAGGATTTTCGCACCGTGACGGATGATCCCGCCATGCTCCTGCTTGATTCCAGGAAAGAAGCCTGTTACATCTTCAAAGGTGATCAATGGGATATTGAAGGAATCACAGAAACGGATAAAACGGGCTGCTTTGTCAGAGGAATCAATGTCGAGTCCTCCTGCCATGAATTTTG
The DNA here is from genome assembly GCF_003315075.1 of Rossellomorea aquimaris. Classification (GTDB taxonomy): domain Bacteria; phylum Bacillota; class Bacilli; order Bacillales; family Bacillaceae_B; genus Rossellomorea; species Rossellomorea aquimaris_C. The sequence continues at coordinate 29,071 of NZ_QNRJ01000001.1, read as the reverse complement.
GCTGATTACAGACAAGGCCAACGACTTCTCCTTTGATACGGGCCAGTCCAACGACGATATTTTTCGCAAATTCTTTCTGGACCTCCATAAAGCTGTCTTCATCCACAATTTCATTGATGACCGTGCGGACGTCGTACGGACGGATAGCATCGAATGGAATCAGGTCCGTTAAATTTCCACGATAATCATCTTCTTCATCCACTTCCAAACGAGGAGGCTTCTCCTCATTATTTTGGGGTAAATACGCTAATAGTCTTCGAACCTCGAGAAGCACCTCTTCTTCCGTTTTCCCTCTGAAATGAGCATTCCCGCTGATGGAGTTATGGACCTTCGCACCGCCTAAATCTTCTGAGCTGATTTTCTCACCCGTGACTGTTTCAATTACTTTAGGTCCTGTGATGAACATTTGACTCGTTTCATCTACCATAAACACAAAATCCGTGATGGCCGGTGAATAAACCGCTCCTCCTGCGCAAGGTCCCATAATCACGGAGATTTGTGGAATCACTCCGGAATAAATGGAGTTTCGATAGAAGATATGTCCGTATCCATCTAAAGAAACGACGCCTTCTTGAATTCTTGCACCACCAGAATCATTTAATCCAATGAAAGGCGCACCATTTTTGACTGCCAGGTCCATGACATTTGAAATCTTCTTTGCATGCATTTCCCCCAATGCGCCGCCAAATACGGTGAAATCCTGAGAAAATAAGTAGATGGGTTTTCCATTTACTTTTCCATAACCTGTAACGACTCCATCTCCAGGGCCCTGAACCCCATCCAGTCCAAAGTCTGAACAGCGATGCTCAATGAATGGATTCAGCTCGACAAAGCTGCCCGGATCCACTAAAATATCGATTCGTTCTCTCGCCGTCAGTTTTCCTTTTTCGTGCTGCTTATCTATTTTTTTATCTCCGCCGCCTAATTCTACTTCTCTTCTGCGATCATACAATTCATTAATCTTTTCATAGATATCCATTATGTTACTCCCCCTTGATGTTTGATTTATCACATAGTTCATATAGTACACCGTGAGCTGACTTAGGATGCATGAAGGCAACAGCAGCTCCGCCAGCCCCAGGTTTTGGCGTTTCGTTGATCATCCGGACTCCACTCACTTGCAGTTCCTTGATTCGTTCTTCAATTCCTTCGACACCAAAGGCAATATGGTGAATGCCTTCTCCCTTTTTCTCGATGAATGTGGCAATCGGACTTTCTTTATGTAATGGTTCAAGTAATTCAAGCTTAATATTTCCACCATCAATAAATGCTACTTTCACACCTTGATTTCCCACTTCTTCGACCTTGACGAGTGAAAGCCCAAGAGTATCTTCATAAAATGGAAGAACATTGTCTATTGATGATACTGCTATTCCGATATGGTCTACCTTTTTCATCCCTATCATCCCCCTGTTGTTTACATGCTCCACCCGTATAGTATTCGATAAACGGTGTCGAATTCCCTCCTAATCCCGCGAATAATTAAAGCGTTTTCTTTTATGCCTATGGTTGTTTTCTCTCACTATTCACGTTAAAATAGAGTTGAAAATCGCCTCTTTAAGGTGAGATGAAGAATGGAGAGATACAATGGGTAATAAAAAATTACAAAAAATAATTGTATTTGTCATGTTATTTGCGATGATTGCATCGACGATCATGGCGGGACTGACTTTCTTATTATAATAGAAAAATAAAGGATCTGCTTTTCGACCGGGTCGATTAGCAGATCCTTTTTATTTTATCGCACCGTGATCTTTTCCCAGCTGATAGAAGCTTTTGTTCGATTTGACGACTAGAACTTTTGTTCCGACCGGCACCTGATCAAACAGATATTCGACATGTTTGTTGTGCATTCGAATGCATCCATTTGAGATATATTTGCCTATGCTTGAAGGTTGATTCGTTCCATGGATTCCATAGATCCTTCCATCAGTCCCCAAGGCGTCAAACCCGATCCATCTCGAACCCAATGGATTCCGCGGGTCTCCACCGGGAATATTCTTCTTGCGATAATAAGGGTTCTTGGCTTTGACTGTTACATTAAAGAGTCCTTCAGGGGTGAGGGTCGTCGTTTTCCCTGTTCCTACCGGGAATGTGCGCTGAATCTTCCCGTCGTCCATGTAGGCTAATTGATTATTTTCCTTGTTCACGATAATAAACGGATCCCCGGGCAGTGGATTCCTTCCAAGTGGCCATATGGGAGAAGCGAACAAGATAATGGCAAGAAGTATACGCATCCTATCACCTTTTTTCGTGTTTTAGGTGTAGTTTACTTCCTTTTGATCATTTTCATCCTTCTTTATTCCTTTAAACGAACTTTTCAGAAGAAGATACTGCTCCATCTCTTGAACAAATTGATAGAGAGCGGCCCGGGTTTCAAATTCTTCCCTCGTCTTCGGTAAATCCATCTGTTCAAACTCCACTTTCATATCGTACAATTTTTTCAAATATAACAGGGCCGTGTTTCCCGGATGTATGTGATCACTGAGCTCATCCAGAAATTCTGCAATCCGATGTCCCTGTTCTACCGTCAATGAGATCGATGTCGCAATCGGTAAAATACGCTGTAGGATTTCGAACTGTTTTTCCCTCATTTTAAAATACAAATAATATAAGTTCTCATGTCGTAAAAAGTGATTTTCAACATCTTTGAATGCTATGGTCTTCGCTTCTTTAAGTAATTGTTCTGTTTCAGTGATTTCTTTTCCATCCCATTGGCTATCATTTGTTCGCAGGTAGTTGATCATTTCACAAAAGATTTTATAAAAATTGGATTCGATCTTTTCTTGATATCCGATCATCTCTTTATCAACACTTGGCATATACAAATTCATAATAAGAGCGATCCCGATCCCAATCACAATGATTCCTAATTCATTTTGAAAAAGGCCGGGGGTCACGTTACCTGCCGAATAAATATGTAAAATGATAACGGAACTGGTGACGATTCCTTCTTTGATATTCAGGGCTACCGTAATTGGAATGAATACAAGTAATAACAAGCCGATTACGGCAGGATGATAGGCAATGAACTCAAAGAACGCAGCCGAAATCACCATGGCGATCACACAGGCCAGGAAACGGCTCCATGAAGCGTTAACCGATTTCTTCTTCGTATTCTGAATGCACAGTATCGTCAAAATCCCGGCTGATACAAAGTTATCCAGCTGAAACCACTGTGCAATGCTGATCGCAACCGCTGTGCCGATCCCAGTCTTAAGTGTTCGATACCCGATTCGAAACATTCACTTTTCTCCTAACTCTTTCTTTTTTTAGCTACTTTAGAATACCATAATTCCCCTTGAACATAAAAAGGAGGATTAACGAAACGGTTCGCTAATCCTTCCATCGTCTAAAGTATTTTTTCTAAGAATTCTTTTCCCCGATCGCTTTGCGGGTTCGTGAAGAACGGAAGAGGCTCTCCTTCTTCGACGATCTTTCCATCATCCATGAATAAGACTCTGTCTGCCACCTCTCTGGCAAAGCCCATTTCATGGGTGACAATGATCATCGTCATCCCTGAATGAGCGAGTGATTTCATGACTTCCAGCACCTCTTTGACCATTTCCGGATCCAGTGCAGATGTCGGTTCGTCAAAAAGCATCACTTTCGGTTCCATGGCAAGTGCCCTTGCAATCGCCACACGCTGCTTTTGGCCTCCTGATAAACGGTTTGGGTATTCATCCCTTTTTTCTTTCAAACCGACTTTTGTCAGGAGGTCCGTCCCTAATTTTTTGGCATCTGTTCTGTTTAGCCCTTTCACTTTCACTGGAGCGTAGATCACGTTTTCCAACGCTGTCATATGAGGAAAGAGATGAAAGTGTTGAAATACCATGCCTATATCTTGTCTCATTTTGCTTATATTTTTGCTTTTTACAACAGCTTCTTCAAAGGATATCGATCCTGAGGTTGGCTCCTCTAAATAATTCAGACAGCGGAGAAGAGTGGATTTCCCGGAACCTGAAGGACCGATCAATGCGACAACCTCCCCTTTTTCTACGGAGACATCAATCCCTTTTAATACTTGAAGCTTTCCAAACGACTTTGTAATCTTTTCTGCTTTAATCATTTCCACGTAGTCTCCCTTCCAGCGCTTTCCCTAATAAGGTTAGAACCATGACAAGCACATAATAGATCAGTCCGGCAAATAGGAGTGGTTCGAAAAAGGAATATAAATCACTTCCTACCATATACGAACGTCTCATCACATCGGCTGCCCCGATAACAGTGACGATGGCAGATTCCTTCGTAAGAGTGATGAATTCGTTCATTAAGGCAGGCAGGATGTTTTTAATGGCCTGAGGCAGAATCACGTCTTTCATCATCAAACGATATGGAACCCCAAGGGCCATGGCCGCTTCCTTTTGACCTTTATCCACTGCATTGATTCCCGCACGAATGATCTCGGAAATATAGGCAGCTGAATTAAGGGAAAAAGAAAGGATGGCTGCTGTATACGGTTCGACCTGAGTTCCAAAAAGCTGGGGGGAACCATAAAAGATGATCATTAATTGCAGAACTAAAGGAGTCCCCCGAAATACCGATGTATAAATATCTGCAAGTAATGTTAAAGGTTTGATGGAACTTATTTTACAAAGAGCAAGCAGAATACCGAATAGGAATCCAAGTATTCCTGCTAACCCGACAATTTTAAGAGTGACCTTCAATCCTTCCAAAATAAAAGGAATCGAAGGGATCAGTTGTTGAAAATCAAGTGGCATTATATTCTCCTCCAATCGTACTGTTAAATAGGAAGGGCTAACCGATGATGGGTTAGCCCTTAATCAATCTACTGTTCTCCGTCAAACCACTTTTCAGCCAGTTTATCCAATTCTCCGTTTTCTTCGAGCTTCTTCAATGCGTCATTGAATTCACTTGTCAGCTCGCTGTCCTTTGGAAGAGCGACTGCAGAACCAGCCTCCTCTTCATTTACATTCATCGTGTTTCCTTGAAGCTCGTCGTTCTTGTCCAGATAGCCGTTTGCCACCGTATTTTCGATGATGATGGCGTCAAAACGTCCATTTTGCAAATCCTGGATCAGTTCAGGAATACGATCACGTGTCTCCACCTTTAATTGAATCGACTTTGAAAGCTCTTCTGCAGCATCCTGTTGGATGGAACCTAACTGAACACCAACTGTCTTCCCATCAAGATCCTTTTCACTTTGAATTCCGCTTTCTTTTGTCGAGATGATCATATCCTTCGCCGTGTAGTAGACTTCACTGAAGTCAACGTTCTTTTGTCGCTCCGGCGTTGGCGTCATGGCAGAAAGCACAAAATCCACCTGCCCGGTTTTGAGGGCTGAGATCAATCCGCTGAATTCCATATCCTTGATTTCGATTTCGTACCCCATTTCATCTGCGAGCATATTGGCAAGGTCAATATCGTATCCGATGATTTCATCACTGTTGGCCGTGTCGACATATTCAAAAGGTTTATAGTCAGCTGACGTCCCCATGATCAGTTTCTTTGATTCGCCTGAAGCCGCCTTCTCTTCTCCTGCGCCGCAAGCTGCTAGAGTAGTAGATAGGATCAATAATAATACGAGAGATAATAGCTTTTTCATTGTGGTTCCTCCTTGGTTGGTGTGTATAAATATAATATATAATGTATATTAATTACTATATTCGTATTGTAGCAGAGATAAATATTTATTCAATAGTTTTTATAATTATAGATAAATGTTTATATTTTCTGAAAATTAAAGTGCTTTTTACTAGGTTTTTATAAGTTTGAGGAAATGGAGAAGGATGAATATTATTCAAATTATATGCATTCTTAGTGACCTTAATTGCGTCATTTCGGGAGGTAATTGCGTCATTATTTAATTTATTACGTCGTTTTTCCGTTATTTGCGTCATTTTAATAAGGAATTGCGCGTTTTGGTAAAAAAAGGAATATCCCAACTCCCAACCAACATAAAAAACCCGTCAAGCTTCTCACTCTACCTGTGAGAAACCTGACGGGCTATTTTCATCTTACTTACACTTCTTCACAATACTGATCGAAGTAAGATTGAATTTTGTTCACAACCGACATTGGGTCGTGACCTTCAATTTCATGTCTTTCGACCATCGTCAATAGCTTTCCGTCTTTTAATAGAGCAAATGACGGTGAAGATGGCGGGTAGCCGGTAAAGTAGCTGCGCGCTTTCGCAGTGGCTTCTTTATCTTGACCGGCGAAAACCGTTACCAATTGATCTGGTCGTTTATCATAATGAACGGAATGAGCTGCTGCTGGACGTGCGATTCCTCCGGCGCAACCACAAACGGAGTTGATCATCACGAGGGTCGTACCTTCTTTAGTGAAAGCTTGATCTACTTCTTCTTCGGTTGTTAACTGAGTGTAACCGGCTTGTTCGATTTCTTGACGAGCCTGGCGTACAACATCATTCATAAATAAATTGAAATCTATATCCATGCTTGAACTCTCCTTTTAATCGTTGACTTAATCATTCTCCATAAAAACAGGAATTTTGATGTACCCCTATCATAACAATTTCAATCCCTATGTTTCAATTAAAATTAACTAAACCCGTCAATGAATTGCATCCTTGTATCGCTTTAGCAATTCTTCTACTGCCTGAGAAGTCGTAAAGTCTCCTTCTTTCACCCGCTTTTCCATATGAGGAAGGACAGACTTTATGCTTTGATGAAAAAAGAAGTCTGAGAGAACCCTTTCTTTCAACATCGTATGAAACCATTCCTGCTTTTGGAGAAGTCGTCTTTCTTCAAAGACTCCCTGTTCTTTTGTTTGCTTCTCGAACTGTAGAATCACATTCCACAGTTCTTTTAATCCCTCATTTTTCAAGGCAGAACAGGTATAAGCCTTTGAGCTCCATCCTTTGGTGGCGGGAATCAAAAAGTGCAGGATCTGGTTCAGCTCTCTTCTTGTTTTCTCAGCGAGGGGTTTATTCTCTCCATCCGCTTTGTTGACAAGTAAGGCATCGGCAAGCTCCATGATCCCCTTTTTCATTCCTTGAAGCTCGTCCCCGGCTCCTGTGATGACGAGCAGGAGGAAGAAATCCACCATTTGCCTCACCATCACTTCACTTTGACCGACTCCAACGGTTTCAATGATCAAAAGATCATATCCTGCCGCTTCGCATAAGAGGAGCGTTTCATTGGTTTTCCGGTGTACTCCACCAAGTGTTCCTGCAGTGGGGGAAGGTCTTACAAAAGCACGGGGATTCTTCGATAATTGTTCCATCCTTGTTTTATCCCCCAGAATACTGCCCCCGGATATGGAAGAGCTGGGATCAATCGCAAGGACGGCAACCCGGAGATCCTGCTCACATAACATCTCCCCGAACGATTCTATAAATGTACTTTTACCGGCTCCCGGCACACCTGTAATGCCGATCCGGAAGCTTTTACCCGTATAGGGCAGGAGCTCCTGTAACAGTTCCTGTCCCATGGCATAATGCTGCTCTGCATTGCTTTCAATCAGAGTGATGGCCTTCGCCAAGTAGCTTCGGTCTCCATTTAAGACCCCGTCCTTTAATTCGGTAATCGATACAGAATCCTTTTTTTTCTTCACAAACCGCTTTTTTCTCCCTGAATCATGCTCTGCCATTATTCAGCCACTTCCTCATAGCCCAGCACTTCATAAATTTCTTTGATGACTTTTTGGGCAGCAACAGGTATGATCGTCCCTGGTCCAAAAACGGCAGAAGCTCCGTTATTCAATAGGAAGTCATAATCCTTAGCCGGAATCACTCCACCAATGACAACGAGAATGTCTTCTCTGCCTAATTTCTTTAGCTCCCCTACCAGTTGAGGCAGGAGTGTTTTATGTCCTGCGGCTAATGAACTTACACCGATGACATGCACGTCATTTTCAACTGCTTGCAACGCCGTTTCTTCAGGCGTTTGGAACAGTGGTCCGATATCCACATCAAAGCCAAGGTCTGCAAACGCCGTGCTAATCACTTTAGCCCCTCTGTCATGCCCGTCCTGTCCCATCTTCGCTATAAGGATCCGTGGTCTTCTTCCTTCGTTTTCCAAAAATTCTTCTGTCATCTCTTTCACGACATTGATTTCTTGCTCATTTGAAAAATTCGAGCTGTACACCCCACTTATACTCCTGATTGTTGCTTTGTGTCGTCCTGATACTTTTTCAATGGCATCAGATATTTCTCCCAGTGTCGCCCGCGCTCTCGCTGCCTCTACCGCTTTTTCAAGAAGATTCCCTTCTCCTGTTTCTGCTACCTGCGTTAATGCCCCGAGCGTCTCGATTACTCTATCTTCATTACGTTCTTCTTTAAGCAATTGAATTCGCTCTATTTGTTTTTGTCTTACAACAGTATTATCAATGTCCAGCGTTTCAATCGGGTCTTCCTTGTCCAGGCGATACTTATTTACCCCTACAATCGCTTCATCCCCCGAATCAATCATTGCCTGTCTTCTCGCAGCCGCTTCCTCGATCCGCATTTTCGGCAACCCTGTTTCAATCGCCTTGGTCATCCCGCCAAGCTCTTCGATTTCCTCTATATGCTCCCAGGCCTTCTCCATCAACTGATCGGTCAAGGATTCGACATAATGTGAACCGGCCCATGGATCAATCACTTTCGTAATACCGGTTTCCTCTTGAAGGTAAAGCTGTGTATTTCGTGCGATCCGCGCAGAGAAGTCTGTCGGCAGGGCAATCGCTTCGTCCAATGCATTGGTATGAAGGGATTGTGTATGACCCATAGCAGCTGCGTGCGCCTCAAGTAATGTACGAATGACATTATTATACGGGTCCTGCTCGGTTAAGCTCCAACCCGATGTTTGGGAGTGGGTTCTGAGCGCCAACGATTTCGGATTATCGGGATTGAATGTTTTCATCATTTTCGCCCAGATTCTTCGCGCCGCCCTCATTTTGGCCACTTCCATGAAATAATTCATGCCAATCGCCCAGAAGAATGAAAGTCTTGGTGCAAAGGAGTCGATATCGATCCCTGCCTGCAATCCTGTACGCACATACTCAAGTCCATCTGCCAGCGTGTAAGCCAGCTCAATATCGGCAGGCGCACCCGCTTCTTGCATATGATAACCGGAAATACTGATGCTATTAAACTTCGGCATGTGTTTGGACGTATACTCAAAAATATCAGCAATAATCTTCATGGATGTTTCAGGAGGGTAAATATAGGTGTTGCGCACCATATACTCTTTTAAAATATCATTTTGAATCGTACCGGACAGTTTCTCCTGCGAAACGCCCTGTTCTTCTGCCGTGACGATATAAAATGCAAGGATGGGCAGCACCGCTCCGTTCATCGTCATGGAAACAGACATTTGATCAAGAGGTATTCCATCAAACAGAATCTTCATATCGAGAATCGAATCAATGGCCACCCCCGCTTTTCCTACATCTCCTACCACCCGGGGATGATCGGAATCATAGCCACGATGAGTGGCTAAATCAAAAGCGACAGACAAGCCTTTTTGACCCATACTTAAGTTTCTTCTATAAAACGCATTGCTTTCCTTTGCTGTTGAAAACCCTGCATATTGCCTTACTGTCCAAGGACGATTCACATACATCGTCGGGTACGGTCCCCTTGTATAAGGAGCCAAGCCTGGAAGGTCTTCTCCATGGGATATATCCTTTGAGTCCTGTTCTGAATAAAGAGATTTAATGACAATCTTCTCATTCGTCTCATAGGTGCTGCCTGTTAGGGAAACATCATTGGTTCCCGCTTCTTTCGAATAAGGGTTGATTCCTTGCCAATCAGGCTTTGTCATTGTCAGTTCCCTCCTCCCAGATGGTTAATAGCCCATCTACTTTTTCAAGTATGTTTTGCTTGTTGTAAATGGATCCATTCAGTCCGAGGCGAACCCACTCATGCTCATCAGGTATTTCCCCTGCCAGGTCAATCACAATGGTCGAATCAATATGATGAATGGACTCAATCAGCATGGGCAAATTGCCTCGATATTCTTCCTCTGTTCCACAAACGACATAGTATGGATAACGGGTTTCTTCCACAAATTGAAGTACATCTTCCTTAGAGAAGCATTCTTTGCTTTGATTCGCATGAATACCCCCCGTTGCTAAAAATCCTTTCACAAAATCAGCCCGGGGCTTATGGGTTTTCAACTTCCCTAACCCTATCAAGCCTGCCACCGGTTTTTTTGCCAGCTTATATGCCCTTTCTCTTAATCTTTCAAAAGGAAGTGACAAACGCTCTCCAACATTTGATGATGGAGCTTGAAATGGCTCCTCAAGATCCGCATAGATATTCGTCCCGATCATCGAGTTCTTTCGTGTGGCTAAATCATGGATTCGCGACTCTCTCACTCTATTTATTTTTTCATGAATGGAACCATTTTTCAGACAGGCAAGAATTCCCCCATCCCCATCAACGTCCTGAAATTCCTTCCATGCACTCTTCCCTACCTCTTCTGATAACCATTCCACATAATAAGAACCGCCTCCAGGGTCCACCACTTTATCCAGATGAGCTTCTTCACCGAGAATCAGTTGAGTATTCCGGGAAATCCTTTCAGAAAATGCGTTCGCTTCCCCACTCACTTCATTAAACGGTGCAACAAGAAGATAATCGACTCCTGCAAGAACCGCAGAAAACGCTTCTCCACCCCCGCGAAGCATATTGACATAAGGATCCAGTGTGGATTTGTTCAATTGAGACGTTTCCGCACTGCAGCTGACAGAACTCGCAATCGCTTGTTCTGAAAGTCCATAAGAGGATAATACTTCTTGCCACAATTTCTTAAAGGCTCTGATTTTGGCTATTTCCATGAAGAAATGGCTGCCTACCGAAAAGTGAAAATGCATCTTACCGGCAATTTTTTCAATGGTCCATCCCTTTTCTTGAAGTGTTTCAACATAAGCGATCCCTTCACTCAGGCCGTATGCCAATTCCTGCGTGGCACTCGCTCCACTATTATGATAAAGGGCAGAATTAATGATTATGGTCTTCAAATTAGGAAGATGCTCATCTACTTCTTTTACAACCCCCAGCCAGTCTTCAAATACATGCTCAGGATTTTCATTTATCGGATCAAAGCCCATCACACCTTTGATTTCCTTCAGTTCAGGAATTTTCATCATTCGCTGTATAGAGAAAGCTGTCTTTTTTTCAATGGAAAAGACAGGGGTCTCTAACTCAACGACTTCTTTTATAAATGGATCGAAGCCTTCTGTTATGTCTAAGTCACCTACTTCAAATGAAACACAGTTCTGTCCCCGGGATAATGCATCCTTCATTGCAGAAGTGAGTTCTTCCCAGGATCCCCTTTTGACCGCTTGAGCGATGAACCATTTTGGAGCCTGCTCCAACTTCCCTTCAACATTGGGAATATAATCTTTCACCCTATCTACGCCGGGCAAATCATCCTTCGTGTATAACGGTTTAAGTTCAATATTTTCATAGGTTTTTGTATGTAAGGAACGAATCCCTTTCCCCTTTAATGCTTTTTCAGCTGCTTCTTGCCATTCTGTAAGTGTTCTTCGACTGAATGATTGATCTTTCATATCACTAAGCTTCATAATACCCCTCTTTCGACCTGCATGATTGTAATCGTTTACATTTCCACCTGAAGAATCTTACTAAACCAGCATGAGTCCTCACCTGAAAATTCGAAATGTTTATACTAATACTATTTTAGTATATAAAAAAAAACGTATTTCTTCAATCTCTCTGGTTAATGAATCAAAAGAGAAGGCTCTTTACGCAAAGATTGTTGTTTTCTACCATAGAATTTGCCAGGGCTCTGTCAACCAGCCTATGCTGGATGGTGAGGGGAACTACTCCGCTTGCAGCTAGCGTTCGGCCGAGCCTCCTCAGCTTAGCCGAACCGGGTCTCGGCACGCCCGTACTTCCGCAGGAGTCTGCGCAGTTCCCCTCACCATCTTTAACAGTATTTTCATGACAGAGCTTCAAAGTGTGCTAGAAAAAAGTGTAACTAAAAAAAAAGAATTCTTCTTCCTTAAAAGGAATATCAATCTCTACTTACCTTAAATGAGATTGTTTGCTAAAATTCTTGTTTTAATTATTTTCCATTAAGGATTCATGCTCAGAAAGTTGATTGTAGCGGAAGGATGCTCGACTCCTGCGGGAATAGCTGGACAGGTGAGACCCCGGAGGCGCAGCCGAGGAGGCTCACCGCCAGCCCCGCGGAAAGCGAGCATCCTGTAGCGGAAATCAACTATTACTTTCTCTTCTACAATAAGCAACAATCTTTGCGAAAAGAGCCAAAAAGAAAGAAGAGTCGACGGGTCGACTCTTCTTTCTTTAAGGTTTATTTTTTTGTATTGATATACAATTTACCTTCTGCACGTTTTGTTGTGACATTTCCATAATCATCGGAAATCTTCACTTCAATAAGTGCTCCAGGTGCTTTTACATTTGAAGTGGCTGTATAGTAACCGACGTAGTGACCTTCTGATGTTTCCATCATTGGAAGCTCATTTGCGTTTGTTACTTGGGATCCGGCATTTGTCAGTGGCATTTGGATGACAAATGTGGCATCTAAACCAGGCTCACTGTCAAATTCGATTTTAACCGATTCACCCTTCTTCAGCTCTTTATCTTCAGCAGGAAGAAGATTTTCAACTGCGATGTCACCAAATTTTGCAAAGACTGTTACTCTTTGTTTCTTTTTGTTTCCAGCTTTATCTTTCGCTACTACCTGGATGACATTTTCTCCTTCATTCAGAAGCAGTCTATGACTGAACTTTCCATCACTTACAGAAGCTTTCTCGCCGTTTACTTTTACCCAAGCAAGGTTTTCATCGACAATCGTCCCTTCTACGGTGATGGCTTCACGATTCGTTTTCATGCCTTCTTTCGGAGACGTGATGGCAAGCTCAGGCTTCACTTGATCAAGGGTGATGATTACAGGCTCAGATGGTCCTGTCATCCCTTGTTCGGTTGCTGCTTTCGCTGTAATCGAATTCTCTCCATCATGTAATGAAACATCTGCAGAGAAGGTACCATCTTCCGTCGTCTCTGCAGTTGCCACTTCGTCGTCACCATTAAAGAGGTGAACCGTTGTGGTCGGGGCAGAAGTCCCTTCAACCGTAACCGAATCTTGATTAGTGAATGATCCATCTTTCGGTGATGTGATTCGTGCAACAGTGACTTCATAATTCACTGTTGCACGAATCATATAGTTCCCTTCATCTTCTGGTGCTTGTGACCATGCACCTCCAACGAATTGCCAGCTTCTCGCTGCATATTCCCCATCTTCGTCTGTTCCAAGTCCTGGTGCATTCGGATTTGGAGCTGATTGAATGTAAACCATGTAGAAGTCACCGTCTACCATGATGCCATGCTGACTTAGATCTACATGTGTCCATTCCCCGTTACGTAAAGCAGTTCCATCAAACGGTCCGGCTACTTTCTTACCAGGCGCGCCATCAGGACCAGATGCATCATAAACGGCAACTTGGAATTCTGTTCCTCCTGGAACTGGCCATTCTGTATCCCAGAAGCGGAATAAACCACCCGTAACCAATGCTGTTTCATTGCCTTCTTCAAGAGACATTTTCACAGCCCAGCCATTACCTGCATCATAGAATGCACGGGCGTTTTCAGCTGTTCCATCATCGTAACCAATTTCACCAGGATACCCGATGAAAGGCTCTAATGAAACATCGGCATTTGAGACTTCTCCACCTTCAACTGTTACAGTCATTTCCTTACTATAGTAGTAAGGTGCAACTACTTTAAGGGTGTACTCACCTTCATAAGCCTCCAGTTCATACTCACCATTTTCATTCGTTTCCACCGGCTCCACAACAGCATCTTCAAGTAAGAAGACGGTAGCTCCTTCAACCGGTTCTCCAGAAATTTCATTGGTGACTGTTCCCGTAATATTTCCTTGAGGAATTTCTTCAAGTGTAAAATTGGCGTTGGATGTTTGATCGGCTTCAATCGTTACACTCTGTGTTTCTGATCTGAAACCATAGGTTGAAGCTTGTAGCGTAAACTCACCGGCTGCATGAGTCATTTGGTACGATCCATTGGCAGGGTTCGTATATACCGAACGTCCTGTTTCCAGTACACTTACTTCTGCTTGCAATGGAAGAAGCACTGGCCCTGGTACGTTTCCTTCAACAGGAGTTTCTTTGCTTACTTGTTTAGCCATTTTGATTTTAGTCGGATTTACATTAGGTTTCTTTGAAACGGATGATGACTTCTCATCCTTCGATTTCAATCCAAGGTTCATCTTTTTAGCTGGAAGAATCGATTCTCCACTTAGCTTAACGTCATCGATATACCAGCCTTGTTTCACGACACTTCCATCAGTTGTAACATTAAATGCGATGTAGACGCGCTGACCGGCATATTGACTTAGATCCACTTCTCCGTCGATCCAGCCATCCGTATTGCCATTTACACGTAGCGCCTGTGTCCACGTCTCACCATCAGTGGATACAAATACATGACCGTAATCATAGTTTCTTTCCAGCTCATGCCACTGCTTGAATTGTAAGAAGCTATCCCCTTCAGGTAAATCGATCGGAGGCATCTGCAGCGACATGTTGGCACTGTTGTCATACGTACCATCCAGACTTGTTGCATATACCTTTTCTCCTGAAGTAGCGGCACCTGGACCATTGACAGGTACACCCCACTCCCAGCTGTTTCCTGGACCATAAGAACTCCAGCCACTTGGAGAAGTCTCAAAGTCCTGCTCATATCCAACTGTGATTCCCGGAAGAAGAGTGACAGAATAAGCATCCGTTTCTACTTCATTTCCGCCAAAGTCCCTTGCCAACCATTTATAAGTAACACTTTCTCCTCCTGTCAGTGCTTCTCCAGGAATGGTTGCCTCATAAGTTCCTGATGTATAGTCACCTGAAGATCTAGTTGCTTCAACAGATTCCCAAGCACCATCCTGATTTTGATAATGTAATGAAACATTCGTTACGCTCACATTATCACTTGCATCTGCTTGTAGTGGCAAATTCATTCCTTCGAATGCTTCACCTGGGGCTTCATGACTGATTACTGGAGCTTCAGTGTCATCCCCTTCTTTTGAAACTTGCCCTTCAACTTTTCCAATTCCGCTCATTACGGATGAAACGGCATCGAATGCGTTAACCAATCCATGACCATATCCATTATTAGGCGTTTCAGGGAAGGTACCGTCCGTCAATGGAACAGCAGTTGACATTAAGATCTCTTCCATTTCGTCAACCGTCAAACTTGCATCCACTTGTCTCAACAATGCTGCAACTGCAGAGACGTGAGGACCCGCCATTGATGTACCATTCCATCCACCTTCATAGTTACTTCCTGGTACTGAAGATCGAATATTCACTCCAGGTGCGGATATTTCAGGTTTAACTTCCTCGTAAGGAGAAGGACCTTGTAATGAGAAACTTCCTAGGTTGTCATTAATATCAGTGGCGCCCGTTGCAAATGACTCAGGGTAATTTGCAGGAGTAGCAATTGAACCAGGGCCACCAGGATTAAATAATGTTGTATTACCTGCAGAAAACTCTGGGAATATTTCGGCCGCTCTCCAGGCGTTCACCATATCCCGGTACCACTCGTCAAGACCGGCACCGCCACCCCATGAGTTGTTGACAACATCTGGAGCCATCTCCGGATGCGGGTTGCCCTCAGCATCCTTTGGAGCAAGAATCCATTCTCCCGCTTCTAATAAATCAACATCTGTTCCTCCATTAGCCGTGAATGCTTTAACAGCAATCCACTTTGCTCCCGGAGCGACGCCGATCTGATTGCTGCCGTCAGGTTCTGCACCGACCATTGTTCCTGTAACATGCGTACCGTGGCCTTGATCATCATAAGGCGCACTTTGCCCGGCTGTTGCATCAAACCAGCTAAATTCATGATCAGGGGCATCAGGATTTTGAGGGTCATACCCTCTGTACTTTTCCTGTAAAGCCGGATGATTCCATTGAACACCTGTATCAATCGATGCTACAACGGTTCCTGCTCCATCAATTCCCATATCCCAAACTGCCGGTGCACCAACCCTGTCAATATTCCATTCAATGGATGCCGGACTGTTTTGGACTTCTTTTTCTACAACGCTGGCTGAAGCTTCAGCTTTTGCCGGTTGAATGAGTTGACGCGTTTCATTCGGTAAGATTTTCTCAACTTCAGCAAATGTTGAAATTTTATCCATTACCTCTTTTGTGGAAGTAACGGCCATTCCGTTTACAACATAGAAGTCTTTTATTTCTTTGACTGCACCGGACTTCTTCTGTTTCGTTAAGTATTCTTTTACTTCTGCTTGAGATTCAAGGGCCGTGGCACGAAGCTCGGAAACGACCATATTTCGTTTCAGTAATTTTTTGCTGTTAGCAGACAGCTTCTGCTTTTTCGCTTTTTCAGCCGCCTTCTTAGCTACAGCCTTCGTATCAAGCTGCTCCTTGAACTTCACTAAGTATGTGACGTGCTTATCTTTCTTGAATTGATCCTGTAGTTTCGATGTGATCTTTGATTGTGGACTTACCTTTGCGCTTTCGCTTGCTGAAGTGGATGGCTTTTCTTTAGCCAGAGCTGATTGTGAGGTATTTGTTGCCCCTGCATTGAATGGAAACAGTAATGGGACAAACATTACTAAGGTGAGTACAATGGATAACCATCTTGCCTTACGCTTTCTACTTGTCATCTAATTCCCTCCCAGTAATTTTTGATTCCTTCGGTAAACCCGACACCTCCCTGATTCACTACTTGGTAAAAAGTAGTTGTTAAACCAAAGATACCCAACAGTAATGTAAAATGTTGTAAGTATATGTCGGATTAAATCTAAATATTCAGAAATTAATAGAAAAGTCACCCTCACGCTTATTTCATGTATGCATATAGTCACACAGATTATATAACTCCAGGAATATTTCGGATTACAATGCACATCTCATAGGGTAAAAGGTTGGGGTATCCCTACTTTTTCAGATTAAGTAAGAAATAAATGAGAGAGAAGACATAGGAGGGAATTTTATCTTGAAATCACTCGGAAAACGACCTATAAACAGTAAAGAATTTATTTACGGGATATTCTTCCAGTTATAATTCTCCATTATTTCCCGAATCCTTGGGCGTGGCATTCAGTTTTTATAATTCTTTCTATCCAGAAGCAGAAAAAAAGAAGGACTAACCACCCAGGGCCAGTCCTTGTCACTATTAATATATTGATGTGTTTTCTTTTGATGTGTTTTCTAAAATTTCTTTCACCCGCTGCAGGAATCTTCCGCATACCAATCCGTCAAGTACACGGTGATCAAGTGACATACACAGGTTCACCATATCACGAACTGCGATCATTCCGTTGTTCATGACAACTGGACGCTTCACAATCGATTCCACTTGAAGGATCGCTGCTTGAGGATAATTGATGATGCCCATCGATTGTACCGAACCAAATGACCCGGTATTGTTAACCGTAAATGTGCCTCCCTGCATATCCTGAGAAGTTAATTTACCGCTGCGGACTTTTCCGGCAAGCTCAGTAATTTCTCTTGCAATTCCTTTGATCGTCTTTTCGTCTGCATTTTTGATCACAGGCACATATAGTGCATCATCTGTGGCCACTGCAATGGAAAGATTGATGTCCTTCTTCTGAACAATCTTGTCCCCTGCCCACATAGAGTTGATTTGCGGATACTCTTTAAGGGCTTGCGCTACAGCTTTCACAAAGAATGCGAAGAATGTCAGATTAAAACCTTCACGTTGTTTGAATTCCGTTTTAAGTGAGTTTCTGTAATCAACAAGGTTTGTAACATCCACTTCCATCATTGTCCATGCGTGAGGAGCTTCATGCTTGCTGCGAACCATGTTGGATGCGATGGCTTTACGAATTCCCGAAACCGGGATTTCAATATCCCCAGGTACAACAGGAACGTTCGCTGCAGGTGCCGATTGCTTCGCCGGTTGTTGAACGGCTTGCTCTTTCACAGGCGCTTGCTGAGGAGCCGGAGCTTCAGCCTTAGGTGCCGGAGCCTCTCCTGCTTTTGGAATATTACCTGACTCAATGACCTTCTTGAGATCTTTACGAGTGATACGGCCGCCGTTTCCAGTGCCTTCCACTTGATTCAGGTCAATATCGTGCTCTTGAGATAGCTTTAATACTGCCGGGGAATACCTTGCTTTATTCCCGCTATCTTTACTTGGAGCCTTCGTTTTAGGTGCTGATTGAGGTGTTTCATCCGCTTCTTTCTTAGGCTCTTCTTTCGGAGTTTCTTCAGCAGGTGCAGAACCTTCACCTTCCACTTCAATCGAACAAATGATTTCCCCGACTTCAAGAGTGTCCCCTTCGTCAGCAATTAAATCTTTAATGGTACCCGTAAAGGATGATGGCACCTCTGCATTTACTTTATCCGTTTGAACTTCCGCAATCGGATCATATTTATTGACGGTATCACCAGGTGAAACCAACCATTTACTTATTGTACCTTCTGTAACACTTTCCCCTAGCTGAGGCATTTTCATATTTTCAATACCCAATGAGGAACCCTCCTTACTGTGTTGAGTTTAATTGGTATTTACTCTGATTAAAATTCTGCAAGTTCACGCATTGCTTTTTCAACTTTGTCCGGGTTAATCATAAAGTATTTTTCCATTGTTGGTGCATATGGCATTGAAGGAACGTCGGGACCAGCAAGGCGTTTGATTGGAGCATCAAGCTCAAATAGACAATTTTCAGCGATTATCGCAGAAACCTCACCCATGATACTTCCTTCTTTATTGTCCTCTGTCACGAGCAGAACTTTCCCTGTTTTGGATGCTGCTTCAATGATCGCTTCTTTATCTAATGGATAGATTGTACGTAAATCCAGGATGTGCGCTTCAATTCCATCTTGCGCAAGCTTTTCTGCTGCTTGAAGAGCAAAGTGAACACACAAGCCGTAAGTGATAACTGTGATGTCTTCCCCTTCACGCTTCACGTCTGCTTTTCCGATTGGAAGAGTGTAATCATCCTCGGGTACTTCTCCTTTAATGAGACGGTAAGCACGTTTGTGTTCGAAGAATAATACTGGATCTTCGTCACGGATCGCCGCTTTCAGCAAGCCTTTCACATCATATGGAGTGGAAGGCATCACGATTTTCAATCCTGGCTGGTTAGCGAAAACGGCCTCAACGGATTGTGAGTGATAAAGTGCTCCATGTACTCCACCACCATATGGAGCACGAATAACCATCGGACAGCTCCAATCATTATTCGAGCGATAACGAATACGTGAGGCTTCAGAAATGATTTGGTTCACAGCAGGCATGATAAAATCAGCGAACTGCATTTCTGCAATCGGTCTCATACCATACATGGCAGCTCCGATTCCAACTCCGGCTATAGCTGATTCTGCAAGTGGCGTATCGATGACACGTTCTTCTCCAAATTGATCATACAATCCATGAGTCGCTTTGAAAACTCCACCTTTTTTCCCTACGTCTTCTCCAAGAACGAATACTTTCTCATCACGTTCCATTTCTTCTCTAATGGCCATTGTTACGGCATCAATGTATGAAATTACTGGCATGATTGAATTCCCCCTTACTTCTCTTCTGCATAAACATACTTCATCGCTGATTCTGCTTCAGCATATGGAGCGTTTTCTGCATAATCCGTTGCTTCGTTCACGAGCTTCATAATGCGATCATTGATTTCTTTCTCAATGTCATCGTTCATAACGCCTGTTTCTTTCAGATAGGCACCAAACGTGATGATCGGATCGTTTGTTTTCGCTTTTGCCACTTCGTCAGGAGAGCGATAGCTTCGATCGTCATCATCAGAGGAGTGAGGAGTTAAACGATAAGAAACTGTTTCAACAAGGGTTGGACCTTCCCCACGACGGCCTCGATCCGCTGCTTCTTTGACCGCTTTATATACTTCGATTGGGTCATTTCCATCAACCGTGATTCCAGGCATTCCATATCCAATGGCACGATCGGACACGTTCTCACAAGCTAATTGTTTTTCAATCGGAACCGAAATCGCATATTTATTGTTTTCACACATGAAAATGACAGGAAGTTTATGTACACCTGCAAAGTTTGCGCCTTCGTGGAAATCTCCCTGATTGGAAGACCCTTCACCGAACGTCACAAACGTCACCACATCCTTCTTCTCCATTTTGCCGGCAAGAGCGATACCAACGGCATGTGGCACTTGAGTGGTTACAGGAGAAGAACCCGTTACGATATTATTTTTCTTTTGACCAAAGTGACCAGGCATTTGACGTCCACCTGAATTTGGATCTTCTGCTTTTGCAAAACCTGATAGCATCAATTCACGGGCCGTCATCCCGAATGTTAATACAACACCCATGTCACGATAGTACGGAAGTACATAATCCTTTTCACGATCTAAAGCAAATGCAGCACCAACTTGAGCCGCTTCTTGACCTTGACATGAAATAACGAATGGGATTTTACCCGAACGGTTCAGTAACCACATGCGCTCATCGATTTTTCTGGCAAGCAGCATGGTTTCATACATTTCTAATACTTTCTCATTGGAAAGGCCTAACTCTTCATGACGATTCTCTGCCATTTTATTTACCTCCTAGACAATCTAATGGTTGAAAAGGTAGAGAAGATCTCTACCTTATTATGTTTTTTAAGACGGCCAATAAGCCATCTTCGCTTTTCTATTTGTCCAGCTGCGCCTCCTTGGCCCTCGAGGTCACAATGGATAAATCCCATAAGGCAAAATACGCCTTTTGGGATTTCCCCATTGTGCTTGTCGGGCCAGAACAGTCGGCTTCGCTTTTCTATGAATGAATCGCTTTTCCATCTACAGCGAGTGCTGCTTCTCCGATCGCTTCTGAGAGGGAAGGATGAGGGTGGATGGTGTGCGCGATTTCCCATGGGGTTGCGTCCAATACTTTAGCAAGCCCCGCTTCTGAAATCATGTCTGTAACATGTGGACCAATCATGTGCACGCCCAGAATATCATCGGTATCTTTGTCTGCAATGATCTTGACGAATCCATCCGATTCACCATAAACAAGTGCTTTCCCGATAGCTCTGAAACTGAATTTCCCGGTCTTCAGGTTATATCCCTTTTCTTTCGCTTCCTGCTCCGTGATCCCTACGCTTGCAATTTCAGGATTACTGTAGATGCATTTTGAAATCAGTGAATAGTCAATGGGATGAGGCTTCTCATTCGCCATATGTTCCACTGCTGTGATTCCTTCGTGAGATGCTACATGAGCTAATTGAAGTCCACCGATGACATCCCCGATCGCGTATATATGAGATTCCTTTGTTTGGAAGAAATCATTCACTTCAATAAAGCCTTTTTCCACTTTAATATCTGTGTTCTCTAAGCCAATGCCTTCGACGTTCGCCTGTCTACCCACGGATACAAGGATCTTCTCTGCTGTAAAGGATTTTTCTTCTCCTTTATGCTCAGCTTTAATGGTGACCTCTCCGTCCCCTTTTTCTAAGGATTCAGGAAGCACCTTTGCACCTGTCACGATTTTGACGCCTTTTTTCTTCATTAAGCGCTGCATTTCTTTGGAAACTTCATGGTCTTCGGTTGGTACGATTTTATCAGCGTATTCCACAACGGTTACCTCAACATCAAAGTCAGACAGCATGGAAGCCCACTCAATACCGATGACCCCACCGCCAACGATGATGATCGATTTAGGAAGAGCTTCAAGTGAAAGCGCTTCATCCGAGGATAATACGTATTCTCCATCAATATCAAGTCCCGGTAATGAACGAGGTCTGGAACCTGTTGCGACGATCACATTCTTAGGGATCAACATTGCATTATCTTCCCCGTTGTTCATTTCAACAGAAATCGTCCCTGGCATCGGGGAGAAAATAGAAGGTCCTAAAATACGTCCAAGTCCTTCAAAGACATCGATCTTGCCTTGTTTCATCAAGTGTTGAACGCCTTTGTGAAGTTGCTCAACGATCCCGTCTTTCCTGGATTGAACTTTTGAGAAATCTAACTCTACTCCATTGATTTTCACACCAAAGTCTTCACTGTGTTTAGCTGTAGCATATACTTCAGCACTGCGAAGAAGAGCTTTACTAGGTATACATCCTTTGTGTAAGCATGTTCCCCCCAGTTTTCCTTTTTCAACGATTGCTGTTTTTAATCCAAGTTGAGAAGCACGTATGGCGGCTACATAGCCACCTGTGCCTCCCCCTAGAATGACTAAATCATATTCTTCTGCCAATCTTGAGTCCTCCTTGCTCTTATACTCTTGCTTCTTCTTTTACATTTCCAGGGTACACCTTATAGTCTTCTTCACTTCGTAAGACCCTTAATGCCCCTTCCGCAAGAGCTTGCAGTTCATTTTCTCCTGGTTGAATCACGACATCTGCTATCCAATTGATTCGATTGCTTATCGCTTTGACAAACTCTTTCCCATAAGCTAGACCCCCCGTCAACACAATGGCGTCTACTTTCCCATTAAGGACGGCACTTGCTGAGCCTATCTCTTTTGCAATTTGATACGCCATCGCATCGTACACGGCTTTGGCATTTTCATCGCCATTTTCGATCATCTTCTCTACTTTTACCGCATCGTTTGTTCCAAGATAACCGACTAAGCCACCTTGACCAACGAGTTTTTTCATGATTTCATCACGGTAATAATCACCTGAGAAGCATAGGTCAACTAAATCACCCGCTGGAACAGTACCTGCTCTTTCAGGACTGAATGGGCCATCGCCATGTAAACCATTATTCACATCCACCACTTTCCCATTTCGGTGGGCACCGACGGTAATTCCACCACCCATATGAGTGATGATCAGGTTTAGGTCCTCATATTTCTTTCCGAGTTCCTTTGCGACTCTTCTTGCTACCGCTTTCTGATTTAACGCATGGAAAATACTCTTTCTTTCAATGAGTGAAAATCCTGAAACCCGGGCAAGTGATTGTAGCTCGTCCACCACCACTGGGTCGACAATATAAGATGGAATGTTCAATCCAGAGGCAATTTCAAACGCTAAAATCCCACCAAGGTTTGAAGCATGCTGACCCGAGAATCCTTCTTTAAGATCCTTGAGCATTTCATCATTCACTAAGTATGTGCCACCTTCTATCGGTCTAAGAAGGCCCCCACGGCCACAAACAGCACTTAGTTTTGAAATGTTGATCCCTTCTTCATCTAACGTCTGAAGAATGGTATCTTTTCTGAATTCATACTGATCGATAATAGTTGGAAATTCATTAATCTTTTCTGTATCATGACGAATCGTCTTTTCAAAGATAGATCGATCATCATCGAAAACACCTATTTTGGTTGATGTCGATCCAGGGTTAATGACTAATATTCGATATTTATTCTCTTGCACTGTTGTTACCTCCATTTGGGTAGCTATTATTGTAATGTTTGTACGTAGAATTTTTCCCCTATGATAGATAACCCCTTAATCTGTTCGATGTTCGCATTAACAGGGAAGAAACGCTCTACTCTTGTTAGAAGTAAAGCGTTTTTTCTTCTAATTATCCACGTCTGCTTAAAATATGTTGACCATTTTGTAAGAACTGGCTTCTTGAACGGCGCATTTTCTCGATTCTTTCTTCCGCCATACGATCAGCAGCTACGTAAGTTGGAACATTATCACGTTTAGCGATCTCAATAACCCGCTCAACGTTGTTGTACACTTGCTCCACTTTTTTCATCGCTCTTTCACTATTGTAGCCGTATAATTCATCCGCCACGTTGATGACTCCACCTGCATTGATGACATAGTCAGGTGCATAAACGATACCCATTTCATGGATCGCGTCACCATGACGAGTTTCTTTTAATTGGTTATTCGCAGCCCCTGCAATGACTTTTGCTTTTAGCTGTGGAATGGTTTCGTCGTTGATGATCGCTCCTAATGCACATGGGGCAAAGATGTCACATTCAACTCCATAAATTTCGTTGATATCAACAGCTTTTGCTCCGAATTCGTCTACAGCACGTTGAACAGCTTCTTTATTGATATCTGTAACGATCAGATTTGCTCCTTCTTCGTGAAGATGGCGGCACATATTGTACGCAACATTACCGATTCCTTGAACAGCGATTGTTTTCCCTTCCAGTGAATCTGTTCCAAAGGCTTCTTTCGCTGCAGCTTTAATTCCACGGTATACTCCATAGGCCGTAACAGGAGAAGGGTTACCTGAAGAACCAAAGGCTGGTGAGATACCTGTTACATAATCTGTTTCTTCATGGATCAAGTCCATATCAGCAACGGTAGTACCAACATCTTCTGCAGTAATATAACGACCGTTTAATCCTTGGATGTAGCGTCCAAACGCACGGAACATTTCTTCATTCTTATCTTTGCGTGGGTCACCGATGATAACCGTTTTCCCTCCACCTAAGTTAAGCCCTGCAGCTGCATTCTTGTACGTCATTCCTTTGGCAAGACGCAGAGCATCTTCAATCGCTGCTTCTTCAGATTCGTATGTCCACATACGGGTTCCTCCAAGTGCAGGCCCAAGTGTAGTATCATGAATGGCGATGATCGCTTTTAACCCTGATGCTTCATCTTGACAGAATACCAATTGCTCATAATCATATTGTTCCATATAGCTGAAAATTTTCATTTTTATTTCCCCCTAAAGTCTAATTATGTTTAATGTTTCTTATTTATTTGAAGCAGAGCATATAGCCAGTGCCAATGAATATAACTTGCTTTCTGCACTGTCTGCTCTGGATGTTAACACAATGGGTGCTTTTGCTCCCGCAATCACAGCCCCGACTTTCGCTTTTGCGAAGTAGATCAGGGACTTGTAAAGAGCATTACCCGTTTCGATATTCGGAACAAGCAGGATATCAGCTTGTCCTGCGACTTCACTTTCAATCCCTTTATGTTCAGCAGCATGATGGGAAACTGCATTATCAAGGGCTAACGGTCCGTCGACGGCACAATTACGGATCTGACCTCTTTGATTCATCATCGTAAGGGAAGCGGCATCCACTGTTGCCTGCATGGCCGGATTCACTACTTCAACCGCGGCTATCGGGGCAACTTTCGGATGGATGACACCGATTGATCGGGCAATCCCAACGGCATTTTCAATAATTTGCGCTTTTTGCTGCAAATCAGGTGCAATGTTCATAGCTGCATCCGTTATTAATGTCAATCTATCGAACCCAGCCACCTCAAAAGCTGCAACATGTGATAATACATTACCTGTACGGAGTCCCCACTCTTTATTTAACACTGCCTTTAAAATGACAGCAGTAGGAACATTTCCTTTCATTAAAGCACTTGCTTCGTTTTCCTTTACAGCCTTCACAGCAAGTTCCGCTGCTTTCTGTGGAGAAAAAGCGTGCTTGATTTTAATGTTGCCGTGTGACCGAAGCTGTGGCGCGACCTCTTCTAAAAGAGACAGAATTTCTTCTTTATCACCAAACAATAAAAATTCGGCCATATTCTTTTCAACTGCCATTGCGACAGCCCCAAGGACTTCTTTATCTTCTGCAGCTGCGACCGCTACAGTGGAATTTTCTATCTGGGTTGCTTTTTCCACCAAAGATTGTAGATTCATGTATGTCGTTTCAACCCCTTTTTTCTGTTATTATGTTCCCATTAAACTATATGCAAGAACCGTGCCAACTTTTGAAGTGTTGAAAACGCTTCATTTCCAAATATTTAACCATGCAACTTTCTTCATACTACGCAAATTATTTCATGCTAGTTATTTCAATGTTATATTTTTCAATTTTGTAATACAAATTTCGAACTGAAACATTTAACGCTTTGGCTGCTGCCGTTTTGTTACCATTATTCTGCTCTAAAACCTTCTGAATTATATTTTTTTCATAGTGTTCTACTTGAGTGGCCAAATCTTTGAGGCTTCCTGATGGATCGGCCGCAACCTCTTTAAGATGCCTCTTTGATGTATTCTCCAGCTGAGGTAAATGCTTGCCGGCAATCATTACTTCATTGTAATTCATAAAGATGATCGCTCGACCCAATACATTCTCAAGCTCTCTGACATTCCCTGGCCAATGGTAATTCATTAACTTGTTCATCGCTTCTTCAGTAACTCCTTCAACATTTCTGCCGTAATCCTGGTTGATCTTGGTGATCAGGGTTTCAGAAATGAGCGGAATATCTGATTTACGATGTCTCAGTGGAGGTATTTGAATGGGCATTCGGTTGAGCCGGTAGTAAAGATCTTCTCTGAAAGAACCGTCAGCGATTCCTTTTTCCAAATTCACATTCGTCGCCGCAATGACCCGGACATTAATCTGGATGGATTTTGTCCCCCCAACCCGAACAATTTCGCTCTCCTGCAGGACCCTCAGTAACTTGGCTTGAGTGTTGGCGCTCAACTCCCCAATTTCATCCAGGAATATGCTGCCATTATTGGCTTCTTCAAATAATCCTCGTTTGCCTCCCCGCTTTGCTCCAGAAAAGGCACCTTCTTCATATCCAAATAATTCACTTTCCAATAGATTCTCCGATAATGCAGCACAATTGACCCGCAGGAATTTGTTGAACTTTCGATCACTCGCATTATGTATCGCGTGTGCAAATAATTCTTTTCCCGTACCGGATTCACCCCTAAGAAGAACAGTGGCAGGCGTTTTCGCCCCCAATTTCGCTTGTTCTACGGCAATCATCATTTCCTCTGAGTCCCCGATGATGTCTTCGAACATATACTTCGCTTCAAGGGTCCGAATGATTCTTCTCGCACGATCCAACTCCTGGGTGAGTGACTGAATCTCAGACATATCATGGATGACACCGACACTCCCTTTGAGCTTATTGTTCACTATGATAGGAGCTACGTTAACGATCACTTCTTTCCGTTTTGGACCGACCCGCATTCTTGTTCCCCTGATGGCCCTTCTTGTTTGAAGGACTTTTAAGTGAATACTCTCCCCTTCGGAAATATCTGCTGTCGCCGGTTTTCCGATTACTTCTTCTTGGGTGAGCCCTGTGATTCGTGTATAAGCAGGGTTTATCAGTATTCCTTTCCCCTCTTCATCGACTACAGAAATGGCATCATCGCTGGAATGAATGATAGCCTCAAGCATGGTCTGGATTTCTTTGAGGTTCGTTATTTCCTCGGCAAGATTCACGACCTCCGTGATGTCTTTAAATACAGAAAAAGCACCGATGATCTCATCATTGTCGGTAATCATCGGAATCCGATTGGAGATGATCTTCAGCCCATTATCCAACACCACTTCTTGATTGGTTTCAGTACGCCGTGTTTCCATCGTGGTGGTTAATTTACTCTCGGGAATCACGTCAGAGATATGCATCCCGATAACGTCTTCCTGATCTTTCCCAATCATCCGCTCTGCGCTTTTATTATAGAGCATCACATTTCCTTGATCATCAATCCCGACCATACCATCATCAGTCGAGTTAAAAATAAGATCTCTTTTAAACGACTCACTTGTTAATTGATGAATGAGATTTTCCTTATCTTCGAGAAGCTTTGAGATAAGAAAGGCAACACTGCCTGGAATAATGACTGTATTCTTCCCCCGCATGTCTCTTATATCTTCAAACACTTTTTGTTCACCGGTCACTTCAATGACGATATCAACAGTATCATTCAGGAATTGTCGCCAATCAGTACCAACTGGTATCCCCATCTCTTTAGCCAACAATATACCTGAAGCGTTTTCATTTAGGTCTATAACTGCAATCACTTTCATGACGGAAGCTTCGTGGAGGATTTTTAAAATCGCCGTTCCACCTTTACCCCCACCGACAATTAGAACCTCTTGCAACATTTTTCACCCCGACTATCAATACCTGCAATTTTTTTCACAACCATAATGTTACACTACTTTTCTAAACTTGACAATTTTCTAGTTGGAGTTAGAATTTTAGTATGGAAGCGAAAAAAGGAGTTATGCACCTCATGGTCCGACTAATTGCCCTTATTATAATGTTGATTCCCGGCGCACTTGCTGCACTGGGGATTAAATTGATGAGAGATATGTTATTTGGTATTCTGCAGTCACCCATTCCTTATTTATGGCTGCAATTCGTGATCGGTTTGCTATTCTTTATTTGCGGTCTCGGTTTTATTGCGGGATTTGTTCTGCACCGTGATCGAAAGCGCAATAAAGTACAGTCCCGATTCACGAAAAAAAGCTAGCGTAGTTTTCTACGCTAGCTTTTTTTATGATTCCTTAACTTCAATGCCCGATCAGGAAAGTCCGTCACAATCCCTGAACAGCCGATACTGAGAAGTCTCTCCATCTGATCCACCTTATTTACCGTATAGGGCCTGACAGCTATCCCGTTTTTCATGGCTTCTATAATGATCTCATCGGGGGCAGCCTTTAAATTGGGATGTATCGCTTTCGCCCTGATGGACCTGGCATAAATCCAGGGCATATATAGACCCGATGAGTACAATGGAGCAATTTCAACTGCAGGCTCCAATCGGTAGCAGGCCACGATCGAATAGTGATTAAAGGAAGAAATGATGATTCGATCCTCAAACCCAAAC
This sequence comes from Rossellomorea aquimaris, assembly GCF_003315075.1. Taxonomy (GTDB): domain Bacteria; phylum Bacillota; class Bacilli; order Bacillales; family Bacillaceae_B; genus Rossellomorea; species Rossellomorea aquimaris_C. Next base: position 686 of record NZ_QNRJ01000001.1, on the reverse strand, counting down.
TCCCTAATCAATCCGATCACTTTTTCTTCCAAGCCCTGATAGTCTATAATGCTGTTTTTCAATTCAATATTACAAAGCATTTCATTGCCCTTTAACCACTGAAATACCTCTCTCAATGAGGGTACACGATTTTTTTTGAACAACTTACTTTTAAATTTGAAATTCGCCTGCAGCTTTTGAATTTCCTTACACGTATAGTCTTTGACAAACCCTTTCCCATTGGTTGTGCGATCAACCGTTTCATCATGAATGACGACGATTTCTCCATCTTTGGTTAGCTGAACATCTAATTCAATACCGTCCGCCCCTACTCTTTCGGCTTCATAAAATGCGTCCATCGTATTTTCCGGGTGAGTCCCGGCTGAGCCCCGGTGTGCAAAGATTAGCGTCATGAGTGCACTCCCTTTTCTTAAGATAATCTATTCCTGTATGTACATTCTTTATCTTCCTTGTGAATGTTTGTCTACTCCCATTATATACTTATTTTAAATCTCCTCAAAGGATGAAACCTTTATAAAAAGGCTCTTTTCGCAAAGATTGTTATTTTCTAGCATAGAATCTGCCAGGGCTCTGTCAACCAGGTTTATGCTAGATGGTGAGGGGAACTGCTCCGCTTTCCGCGGACGTTCGGCCGAGCCTCCTCAGCTTCGCTTCCGGGGTCTCGGCACGACCGTACTTCCGCAGGA